>NZ_DASYMU010000001.1:0-22277 GCF_036008905.1 Amycolatopsis sp.
AGGACGCCGCGACGGGCGCGGCCGCGGCGGCGTTGGGCGGGTACCTGCGGTCGATCGGCCATACGACGTCGGGCCGGATCACCATCCACCAGGGCAAGGACATGGGACGCCCGAGCGAACTGCTCGTCGACATCGGTGCGGCGCCGGGCATCCGGGTCACCGGCAACGCCGTGGAACTGCCGCACTGAGCCTCGCCATCTGTCGACAGATGGCGATCTCTACGTCCGGCGTAGGAGGTAGGTGTCCATGATCCAGCCCTTGCGTTCGCGGGCCTCGGCTCGCCGGGTGACGATCTCGTCGGCGACGTCGGAAACCTTGCCGGACACCAGGATCTCGTCCGGCGTCCCGAGATAGGCGCCCCAGAAGACGTCCATATCGGGGAATTTCGTGAACGTGTTGTTCGCGTCGAGCATCACCAGGACGTCGTCGGCGTCGGCGGGGAAACCTTCCGCGAGCCGCCGTCCGGTGGTGATCTGGACCGGCTTCCCGATGCGGTTGAACGCGGTGCGATGCTGCGCGGCGAGCACGGAAAGGCTGCTGACACCGGGGATCACGTCGTAACCGAACTCGACGTTCTTCCGCGCGAGCACGGCGTCGACGAGTGTGATCGTGCTGTCGTAGAGGGCAGGGTCGCCCCAGACGAGAAAAGCGCCGCGCTGCCCGTCGGCGAGTTCGTCACGGATCATGCGTTCGTAGACGTCGGTGCGGAGCCGGTGCCAATCGGTGACGGCGGTCTCGTAGTTCGCGGGAGTGCGGTCGCGGTCCGGGTCGCGCGCTTCGACGACCCGGTAGGCCGGTTCCTTCACGTACCGCTCGAGGATCTCTTGCCGCAGGCGCACCAGGTCCTGCTTCTCACTGCCCTTGGTCAGCACGAAGAACACGTCGACTTCGTTGAGCCGGTTGATCGCCTGGACGGTCACGTGCTCGGGGTCGCCCGCGCCGATGCCGATGACGAAGATCTTCCTCACCGGCCCGAGTCTGCCTTGTGGTCTGTTTACGCGAAGCCGCAGCCCGGGTCGGGGGCGTCTTCGGAGAGGGGCGAGCCGGTGGGGTAGACCTCGGAGGTCACGCAGTCGGCGTCGGCGTGCGAAAGGGTGCCGCCCTTGACGTAGGCGTACAGCGTGCCGTCGTGGAAGTGCCAGCCGGTGCTGCCACCGGGCTGGACGACGACCTCGCGGAGGATGTAGTCGGTGTGGCCGACGGTCTTCTGCTTGATGATCGTGCCGGAGACGCCGTAGCCCGGTGTCGCCTCGGCTGTGGAGGGCACCAGCACCGCGCCCAGCATGGTCGTCCCGACGATCGCGGCTTTGAGCCCGTTGCGCATGCCTCTGAGGTTACAACCGCCGAGCGGTGGGAAAAGGTCAAACTTTCTCGCCTCTTCGGGCAGCCGGAAACCGCCCGATCGCGGGGTGTTCCTTGACACACCGCGTGGTTCGCCGCCAATCTGCGGGGATGAGGTTCAAAGCACTCCTGCTCGCGCTGACGTTGCTGTTGAGCGGTTTCTTCGCCACTCCGGCTGTCGCGGCTCAGGACCAGGCCACCATCGTCAGCCGCCAGCAGCTCAGCGAAAGGCTCGTCGAACTCCGCGTCCATTCCGACGCGCTGCACCGGGAAGTCGGCGTTCGGCTGCTCCTGCCCGAGGACTGGGCGAAATTCCCGCACCGTGACTGGCCGACGCTGTACCTCCTGCACGGCTGCTGCGACGGCGACAACGGCTACCGCTCATGGACCGACCAGACCGATGTCGCCGCGTTCACCGCGAACACGAACGCGCTCATCGTGATGCCCGAAGGCGGCACGGTCGGTTTCTACTCGAACTGGTACGACCGCAGTGTCGACTGGGAAACCTTCCACCTCACCGAGCTGCGCCGGCTCCTGCAGAAGGAGTTCCGCTCCGGCGGGCAGCGTGCGGTGGCCGGGCTTTCCATGGGCGGGTTCGGTGCTTTCTCCTACGCGGCAAGGCATCCCGGTTTCTTCCAGGCCGCGGCTTCCTACAGCGGCGTGGTGGACACGACCTACGGCGGCTCGCTGACCACCGACGTGCTCCAGAACTTCCTCACCGGCGCCGGTTTCGACAAGAACGCGCTGTGGGGCGACCCGGTCGCACAGGCCGACGTCTGGGCTAAGTACAACCCGTACGACCAGGCGCGGCGCCTGCGCGGCACTCAGCTCTTCCTGGCTTCCGGCAACGGCCGGCCCGGCCCGCTCGACCCGCCGGGAGCGGGACCGGACCAGCTCGAGCAGGTGCTCGGTACCCAGGCCGCCGGGATGACCGAGCGCCTGCACCGGCTCGGCATCCGCGTCACCACCGATCTCTACGGACCCGGCACGCACACCTGGCCGTACTGGGAACGCGAACTGCACAAGTCATTCCCGATGCTGATGCGTTCGATCGGTGTGGCCGTCTAACGGGCCCAGTTCGTCGAGAATGAGCACGGTGTGGCTCGAGGTCACGTCGGGCATGGTCTGCAACCGGTTGAGGACGAGGTCGCGCATCTGCTGCGCGTCACTGGCGCGCACGAGCAGCACCAGGTCGTTCTCGCCGGAGACCAGCGCGGCGTGCCACACCTCGGGGATCTCCATGACGCGCCGCCGCACGGCCTTCCACGAGTGCTGGCTGACCTTGAGATAGACGTACGCCGAGATGCCGTAGCCGTACTTCTCCGGATCGATCACCGCGCTGTACCCGGTGATGACGCCGTCGCCGTGCAGCCGCTCCACCCGTGAGTAGGCGCTCGCGCGTGAGATGTGGAGCCGTTCGGCGAGCGAGCGCATCGACAGCCGTCCGTCGGCGCGGAGCTCCTCGACGATGCGCCGGTCGGTTTCGTCAAGATTCGCGGTCATCTGGCCCACGATACGGTCGTTTCCGGGCCAAACGTCTACAGGAGCGAGCAAGAACTAGAAAAACGGCTTCGTCGCGGAGAACGATCGGCGCCAAGAACCGGCGGCCAGGAGGACCCATGACGATCACCAGCCTGCCCCTGCGACGTGAGCTGCTCCCATCCGAAACACCCCTGGCCCTGCTGAACGCTGACGGCACGCCGACCTCCGGCTCGCCGCTGACGATGCCGCCCGACGACGTGCTGCTCGACCTGCACCGCCGCATGGTGCTCGGCCGCCGTTTCGACACCCAGGCCACCGCGCTCACCAAGCAGGGCCGCCTCGCCGTCTATCCGTCTTCGCGTGGCCAGGAGGCCTGCGAGGTCGGTGCCGTCGTCGCGCTGCGCGAGCAGGACTGGCTTTTCCCGACCTACCGCGACTCGGTCGCGCTGGTGACCCGCGGCGTCGACCCGATCGAGACGCTGACGCTGCTCCAGGGCGGCTGGCACCTCGGCTACGACCCGTACGAGCTCCGCGTCGGCCCGCAGTGCACCCCGCTCGCGACGAACACGCTGCACGCCGTCGGTGTCGCGCACGCGGCCCGGTACAAGGGCGAGGACAGCGTCTCGCTCGTCCTGCTCGGCGACGGCGCGACCAGCGAGGGCGACACCCATGAGGCGCTCAACTTCGCCGGGGTGTGGCAGGCGCCGGTGGTGTTCCTGGTGCAGAACAACGGCTACGCGATCAGCGTCCCGATGAGCAAGCAGAACGTCGCGCCTTCGCTGGCGCACAAGGGAATCGGCTACGGCGTGCCGTCGCTGCTGGTCGACGGGAACGACCCGGCGGCGGTGTACGCGGCCGTGCGCGATTCTGTCGAAACAGCCCGAGCAGGCGGCGGCCCGACGCTGATCGAGGCGATCACCTATCGCGTCGAGGCCCACACCAACGCCGACGACGCGAACCGCTACCGCGACGCCGACGAGGTCGCGTCCTGGCTCGGCCGCGATCCGCTCGACCGCTTGGAGACCTACCTGACCAGCCGTGGCCTGCTCGACGACGCCCGCCGCGCCGCCGTTCTCGAGGAGGCCGAGGCCTTCGCCGCGTCCGTCCGCGACGGGATGAACGCCGAGGTCGACGTCGATCCGATGGACCTGTTCAAGCACGTGTACGCCGAGCCCACCGCCAATCTGCGCGAGCAGGCGGCGATGCTGGCCGCGGAGATCGCCGGGGAAAACGCATGACGACTTTGGAACGCCCCCGCTTGGAACGCGTGGAGCAGCTCTCGATGTCCGCCGCGCTGAACCGCGCGATGGCGGACGCGCTCGAAGCCGACGAGCGCGTGCTCGTCTTCGGTGAGGACGTCGGCCCGCTGGGCGGCGTCTTCCGCGTCACCGATGGCCTGGCCGCGCGCTTCGGCGAGCGCCGCGTCTTCGACACCCCGCTCGCCGAGTCCGGCATCGTCGGCACCGCGATCGGGATGGCGATGAACGGCCTGCGCCCGGTCGTCGAAATGCAGTTCGACGCCTTCGCGTACCCGGCGTTCGAGCAGATCACCAGCCATCTCGCCAAGCTGCGCAACCGTTCGCGCGGCCGGATCGAACTGCCCGTGGTCATCCGGATCCCTTACGGCGGCGGGATCGGCGGCGTCGAGCACCACTGCGATTCCTCCGAGGCCTACTACACGCACACCGCCGGGCTGCGCGTCGTCACGCCGGGAACGCCGGCGGACGCCTACGACCTCCTGCGCGACGCCATCGACTCACCGGATCCGGTGATCTTCCTCGAACCGAAGCGGCGCTACTGGTCCAAGGGCGACGTTTCCTTCGACCGCACCGCGGCGCCGATGGACCGCGCTGTCGTGCGGCGGACCGGCGCCGACGTCACGCTGATCGCCTACGGCCCGATGGTCGCGACCGCGATGGAGACCGCCGAGGCGGCCACCGAAGAAGGCTGGGACGTCGAGGTCGTCGATCTGCGCAGCCTTTCGCCGTTCGACGACGAGACCGTCGCGGCATCCGTGCGGCGCACCGGCCGGGCCGTCGTGGTGCACGAGGCGTCCGGTTTCGGCGGCTATGGCGCCGAGGTCGCCGCTCGGCTGATGGAGCGCTGCTTCCATCACCTGCACGCGCCGATCCTGCGCGTCACCGGGCTCGACATTCCTTACCCCGCACCGAAACTGGAGGAGTACCACCTGCCGAACGTCGACCGGATCCTCGACGCGATCGCGCGTTTGCAGTGGGACGACGAGGTTGACGGGGTTGACGGGGTTGTCCTTGGAGGTGGCCACGGTGCCTGACTTCCTGCTGCCGGACCTCGGCGAGGGCCTGACCGAGGCCGAGATCGTGCACTGGCTGGTGTCGGTCGGGGACACCATCGTGATCGACCAGCCCGTGGTCGAAGTCGAGACGGCCAAGGCTTCCGTCGAGGTGCCGTCGCCGTATGCCGGTGTCGTCACCGGGCTGCACGGCAAGCCGGGAGAGGCGCTGCAGGTCGGTGCGCCACTGGTGACCGTCGGCGCGGCGACCGGATTTGTCGAACCCGGTGTGGTCACCGCGGAACGCGTCGAGGAGGGCAGCGGCAACGTCCTGATCGGCTACGGCACGTCGACCACCACCCGGCGCAAGCGCGGTTCGCGACGGCGTCCGGCGAACAGTTCTCCTGTCACCGCACCGGTTTCCGCACCGGTTTCCGCGAAGACAGCGGTCATCTCACCGCTGGTCCGGCGGCTGGCGCGGGAGCACGGCCTCGACCTCACCCGTGTGCCGGGAAGCGGTCCACAAGGGATAGTCCGCCGCTGTGATGTCGATAAAGCGATCGCCGAGGTGGCCGTGGCTCGGCCCGTGACCCAGCCCGCGGGCACCCGGATTCCGTTGAAGGGCCTGCGAAAGACCGTCGCCGACAAGCTTTCCCTGTCCCGCCGGGAAATCCCGGAGGCCACCGTCTGGGTGGACGTCGACGCGACCGGGCTGCTGGCCGCTCGAGCCGCACTAAACGCTGCCGGCCCGAAGGTGAGCCTGCTCGCGCTGATCGCCAGATTCACCGTGCTGGGCTTGAAGAAGTTCCCCGAGTTGAACTCGCGGGTGGAGCGGGACGAGATCGTCCTGCTCGACGAGGTCAACCTCGGTTTCGCGGCGCAGACCGACCGCGGGCTGATGGTCCCGGTCGTGCGCGACACGCAGCACCTCAACACCCGGGAACTCTCGAAAGCGTTGGCGGACAAGACCTCGGCCGCCCGCGACGGCAAGCTCACCCCGGCGGACCTGACCGGCGGCACGTTCACCGTCAACAACTACGGCGTGTTCGGTGTGGACGGTTCGGCGGCGATCATCAACCACCCGGAGGCCGCGATCCTCGGCGTCGGGCGGATCATCGATCGGCCATGGGTGGTCGACGGCCAGGTCGTCGCCCGCAAGGTCTGCGAGTTGACGCTCGCCTTCGACCACCGCGTCTGCGACGGCGGCACCGCGGGCGGCTTCCTCCGGTTCATCGCCGACTGTGTCGAATCCCCCATTACCTCCCTTGGTGATCTTTAGCCACGCATGATCGCTAACCTGGTTCGCGGGGAGTCGCGAACAGGGGGAATCGTGCGGGGACGCTGGGTGGGTTGGGTCGTGCTGTGCCTGGTGGCGGCCGGATATCTGCTTCGAGGGGTGCTGGCGCTGCTGAACCACCTCCCCGAAGCCGGGGACACGGCGGTCTACCAGGCGGGCGCGGCGGCTTTGCTGAACGGTCATCCGCTGTACGACACCGATTTCCTGCCCGGTGAGCCGTCGTACGCGCAGCTGCCGTTCACCTACGCGCCCTTCGCGGCGATCTTCTTCCTCCCGCTGATCCCGTTCCCGCTGCAGCTCGCGTGGGGACTGCTGAACGCGTTGTCGGTGCTGGCCATGGGCCTGGTCGCGTACTTCGTGCTCCGCAAGGTCGCGCGCCGCCCGGCGTGGCTGGTGCCGGAGTGGGGCGCGGCCGCGGTCGCCGTGGTGATGCTGCTGACCGAGCCCGTCGGGTCGACGCTCGGGTACGGCCAGGTCAACCTGCTGCTGATGGCGATGGTCGTGGTCGACGTCCTGGTCGTCTGCGGGGCTTCCGGGAAACTCGGCCGCTTCGGCGGCGTGCTGATCGGGGTCGCGGCCGCCATCAAGCTGACGCCGTTGATCTTCGTCGTGCATCTGGTCCTGACCGGCCGCAAGACCGAGGCCGCCCGCGCCGCGGCGACGTTCGCCGGGCTGCAGGGGCTGATGCTGCTCATCTCCCCGCACGACACGCTGCGCTTCTGGACCCACACCGTCTTCGACTCCTCGCGCATCGGGCCGACCCAGTGGTCGTACAACCAGTCGCTCAGCAGTCTCGTGCGACGGCTGTCGGACATGGCCTGGTGGTCGCAACCGGCGGCCTACGCGATGGGCGCGGTGCTCGCGATCGGCGCGTACGGGCTGGTCCGCCGGTTCCACGCGCTCGACAGGCCGATTCACGCCTTGCTGGTCACGGCGTTCCTCGCGCTGCTGGTCAGCCCGGTTTCCTGGCTGCACCACTGGGTGTGGATCGTCCCGCTCGGCGCGTTGCTGCTGGCCGAAGCGTTCTCCGGCAACAGGTTCGCGCAGGTCCTCCTGCCGCTGACGGTGGTGCTCTTCACCCAGGTCCCGATGCATTCGATGTCGCCCGGCGAGAACGGCGAGGCGGCGCTGAACCCGTTGACCTTCGTCCTCAGCAACGAGTACGTGTTCTTCCCGATCCTGGCCGGGATGGCGGTTTTCCTGCTGCAACGGCGTTCCACGCGGGTCCGGGCCGCCGAGTACGAAGTCGCGGCATAAGCTCCCCCGCGTGACGTAAGCGGCCGCCGAGCAGGGTATGGAGACCGGACATGGACGCCGAAGACTTCGGACAGGTGCTCGCCGCGGTACGCGAGTTCATTCGCAAAGAGGTCGTCCCGCGGGAGGCCTGGATCGACGAGAACGACGAGATTCCCGCCGAGATCCGTGAAAAGGCCGCCGGGCTGGGCCTGTTCGGCTGGGCGTTGCCGGAGGAGTTCGGCGGGCTCGGCCTGAAGATGTCCGAGGACGTGCAGCTCGCCGTCGAACTCGGCTACACGACTCCGGCGTTCCGTTCTTTGTTCGGCACCAACAACGGCATCGCCGGGCAGGCGATCGTCAACTACGGCCGTCCCGGGCAGCGTGAAGAGTGGCTGCCGAAGCTTGCCGCCGGTGAGGTGATCGCTTCGTTCGCGCTCACCGAAACCGAAGCCGGCTCCGATCCCAGCGGGCTCGCCAGCAAGGCGGTTTCGGACGGCGACGCGTACGTCCTCAGCGGCACCAAGCGGTTCATCACCAACGCGCCGCTCGCGGACGTCTTCGTCGTGTTCGCCAGGACGGACCCGGAAGCCGTTGGCAGCAAAGGGATTTCGGCGTTGCTCGTGCCCGCAGGCCTGCCTGGCATCACCGTCGGACCGCACGACCCGAAGATGGGCCAGAGCGGCGCGTGGACGTCCGAGGTCTACTTCGACGACGTGCGCGTGCCGCACGACGCGCTGATCGGCGCCGAGGGCGAGGGCTTCCGGATCGCGATGGCTTCGCTGGCCAGGGGCAGGCTGCACATCGCGGCGGTCTGCGTCGGGATGGCCGAACGGGCGCTGGAGGAAGCCGTCGAACACGCCCGCGTCACCAAGCAGGGCGGGAAGCCGATCGGCGGCTACCAGCTGGTGCAGGCGTTGCTCGCGGAGTCGTACGCCGAGCTCTACGCCGGACGTTCGATGGTGCGCGAAGCTGCGGCCGCGTACGACTCGGGGGAGGACCGCAAACTCGGGCCGTCGGCGGCGAAACTGTTCTGCACGGAGATGCTCGGCCGGGTCGCCGATCGCGCGGTGCAGGTGTTCGGCGGGATGGGCTACATGCGCGGCGTCACCGTCGAGCGCATCTACCGCGACGCGCGGCTGTTCCGGATCTACGAGGGCACGAGCGAGATCCAGAAGCTGGTCATCGCGCGGCAGCTGCTCGATCCCCGCTAGTGCTCAACCTTTTGCGACACCCGGCCGTACTTCCGGTTGTGAATTTTCCTCTCAGGCTCGGTGTCGGTGCGGCGATCGCGACGGCCGCCTTCTTCGGAACCGCACAGTTCGCCTCCGCCGCGCCCACCAAGCTGACCCAGGTCGGCTGACCCCGTGGGGTCGTGAGTGCGTAACAGTGTTAGAACACTGTTACGCACTCACGACCCACCCGCTCAGCCGCCGCTTACCACCGCACAGAGCCTGCTCACTTCGTCTTCGGTGTTGTAGTAGTGGACCGACGCCCGCACCAGCTCCGGCAGATCCCGCCCGGTGAAGTCGTACTGCGCCGACTCCCTGGACAGCGTGCTCACATTGATCCCCGCGTCGGCGAGCCGCGTCTTGACCCTCGCGGTGCTCTGCCCGGCGACGCTGAACGACACGAGCCCGCACTGCCGCGCGCCCTGGTCGTGCACGGTGACGCCGTCGAGTTTCCGCAGTTCCGTCCGCAGCAGCGCGGCCAGCGCCACGACCCGCTGCTCGATCGCGGGCAGGCCCCAAGAAAGCGCGTAGTCGACAGCCGCACCCAGACCGGCCACCAGCGCGCCGGAGCGTTCCCACAACTCGTACCGCTTCGCCGTCGGATCCACTTCGTAGGTCTCCGGCGAGGTCCAGACCGCCGAGTGCAGGTCGAGCATCGCGGGTTCGAAGCGCGCGCGGAATCTCGGGTGCACGTAAAGGAAACCGGTGCCGCGCGGGCCGCGCAGGTACTTCCGGCCGGTGCCGCTCAGCGCGTCGCACCTGATCCGCCGGACGTCGAGGTCGAGCTGCCCGGCCGACTGGCACGCGTCGAGCAGGAACGGGATCCCGGCCGCCTCCGCGACGGCCCCGATCTCCTCCGCCGGGTTGACCAGGCCGCCCTGGGTCGGCACATGCGTGACGGCGATCAGCTTGACGTCGCCGTCGATCCGGCGTTTCAGGTCTTCGACGTCCAGTTGCCCGCTTTCGTCGTCGTCGACCACCTCGACGAGCGCGCCGGTCTTCTTCGCGATCTGCAGGTAGGAGATGGCGTTGCTGGCGTACTCCGAACGGCAGGTCAAGATCTTGTCGCCGGCCTGGAACGGGATGGCGTAGAAGATCGCCTGCCAGCTGCGGGTGGCGCTGTCGGTGATCGCGATGTCATCGGCGTCGGCGCCCAGCAGCCTGGCGATGGACGAGTACACCGCGGCGAACTTGCCAATCGAGGCGGCCGCGGTCTCGTAGCCGCCGTTCAGTGCTTCGTCCCGCACGTAGTCGATCACCGCGTCGGTCACCACCTGCGGCGGCAGTGCCGAGCCCGCATTGTTGAAGTGCGCCAACCGGGCGCATCCCGGGGTCTCGTCCCTGGCCCGCCGGATGTCCGTGTCCTGGAAAGTCGCCATACAAACTGAATACAGTAGGATCCAAGTGTATGCAATGGGAGGGACATGGCCAAGGGATTGCTGCGGCGCGATCTGACCGACGCCGTCATCGGCCGCGTGCTGGACGGCAGGCTGCCGGCGGACACCCGGGTGAACGAAGTGCATCTCGCCAAAGAACTGGGCGTCAGCCGGACGCCGTTGCGCGAGGCGTTGATCAGCTTGGTCGACCGCGGGCTGATGGTTTCCCAGCCGGGGCGCGGATTTCTCGTGCCGCCGCTGGACCCCGTCGAGGCGAGCCGGCTGTATCCGCTGGTCGCGGAGCTCGAAGCGCTCGCCCTGCGCTGGTCCCCGCTCCAGGATCTGATCGGGCTCAGCGACGGCCTGGACCGGATCGCCGACGAGATGACCGCCGCGCTCGAGACCGGCGGCGATCAGTCCGCTTTGGACGATCGATGGCACAGACTGTTGTTGTCCCGCACCGCGAATCCCCATCTGCTGCGTCTGCTGGAGCAGACCAAGCCACTGCTCAAACGCTACGACCTGCTGTATTTCGGCGGCGCCGAGCGCGCGCTGCGGAGCATCGACGAGCACCGCCTGATCGCGTCGGCGATCCGCGCGGGGGACCTGGCCGAGGCGACTCGGGTGCTGGTCCGGAACTGGGTGAAGACGCCCGCGTATTTCGGGTAAGGGGAACTCATGATCGTGGTGGCACATCTCAGCGACATCCATCTGGACGGCGGCGAGCGCAGTGCCGCCCGCGCCCGGAAAGTGCTGGCGTATCTGAACAACGCGCCCGGCCCGATCGACGCCGTCCTGGTGACCGGGGACATCGCCGACCACGGCGAGCTCGGTGAGTACCAGCTCGCGCGCGAGATCCTGAAGTCGCGGTACCCGGTTTTCGACTGTCCCGGCAACCACGACAAGCGCGCCGCGTACCGGGAAGGCCTGCTTGGTCAGCCGCCCGCCGACGGGCCGATCAACCAGCTGCACGAGGTCGCGGGCGCGGTGTTCGCAATGTGCGATTCGAGCGTTCCCGGGCGCCCGCAAGGGTTTCTCGACGACGAGACGATCGAATGGCTCGACGGCGTGCTCGCGGGGTCCGAGACGCCCGCGTTCGTCTGCTTCCACCATCCGCCGGTCGACCTGGGCATTCCGGCTGTCGACGTCATCCGCCAGCACAGCGAAGGGCGGCTCGCCGCGGTGATCGAACGGCATCCGCGGGTCGTCGCCCTGCTGTGCGGGCACACGCACACGGCCGCCGCGACGACGTTCGCCGGGCGGCCACTGGTGATGGCGCCCGGCGTCGTGTCGACGTCGCTCCTGCCGTTCGAGCCGCTCGGGCAGCGGTCATGGGACGAGGGCGGCGCGCTCGACCTCGGCGGGCCGCCCTCGCTCGCTTTCCACGTGCTGCACGACGACCGCCGCCTGACCACGCACTATCGGGTGGTCAGCTGAAGACGGGCAGCGAAACCCGCGACGGGTGCGCGGCGTCGTGGAAGACCTCGAAGTGACAGGGAGTCGTGGTCACGGCGTCGGCGGTGGGTTCGCCGGTGCCGTGGTTGCGGCCGAACCGCGGGAACGCCCCGCCGCTGACCTGCACGCGCAGCCGGTGCCCGCGCCGGAACCGGTACGCCGTCGGATCGAGTTCGATCTCGGCCGCGACGATCCCGTCGGCGTCGGCCACCGCGTCTCCGGTTCGCAGCCGCAGGATCCCTTCGGTGACGTTGAGCGAAACCCCGGCGCGGTCCACGTCGCACAGCCGTACGAAAACGTCGGCGTATTCAGTGGACGTGCGGACGTGGATCGTCGCCGAGATCTCGCCGATGACGTCGAGATCGCGCGCCAGCGGTTCGCCGGTGTAGACGAGCACGTCTCCGCGGGCTTCGACGGGCTGGTTGTCCTGTTGCTTCGCCTTTCCCGTCAGCAGCGGGCCACCGACCGACGGCGTCGGATCCGCCGGGTCGTAGGTGAACTCGTCGGGCGCGGAATCCTTCGACTCCGTCTCGTCGAGCCTGCCGATGGCCTGCAGGTAAACCGGCCGCGGCTTGGACTCCGGTGGCCACTGCTCAAAGTCCAGCCAGCGGTTCGCGCCCTGCAGGAAAAGCCGCACCGGCGACTGGTTCAGCAGCGTGCTGTCGCCGAGCAGGTGGGCCGCCAGCCAGGACGCCTGGTCGCTGATCATCGGCTTGAAGCTCGCCGGTTCACCGTGGCTCCACGGCCCGATCGTGATCCGTGTCCGGCGCCCGGCCGCGCTGAGCGTCTTGAAATCACGCAGCTGCGAGGGCAGGAACAGGTCGTACCAGCCGGTGACCATGCTCGTCGGCGTGGTCAGATCGGCGATCGTCGCGCTGTGGTCGGTCGGCGCCCAGAACTCCGCCGATTCGGCGTTGCCGGTGACATCGCCGAGGAACCGCACGGACTTGCCGATCGCGGCGACGTCCGCGGTGCGCACCGGGAGATGTGACATCGCGAGCCGGGTCCGCTTCTGCTGACGCGGGTTCGGCAGCGCGGCGAACCTGTTCTCCTGGGTGCCGATCAGCGCCGACCACGACAGCATGTTGTCCAGGCCGAGCGCCCCGCCGGGATAGAACGAGGTGACGAATTCCGACGCGGTGATGCCGAGGCACATCGCTTCGAGCGGCGGCTCGACGTACGGCGCGATCGCCCACTGCGTGTGCCCGAGATAGCTCGCGCCGGCCATGGCTATCCGGCCGTCGCACCACGGCTGCTCGCGCAGCCAGGCGACGGTCGCCAGGCCGTCGTCCTTCTCCTGGTGGAACGGCCAGAACTCGCCGCCAGAACCGAAAGTGCCGCGCACGCTCTGCATGACGACCTGCAGGCCGCGGCGGGCGAACGTCGGGCCGAACAGGTTGCCCAGCGGTCCGCCGCGGCCGTACGGGGTCCGGACCAGCACGACCGGCAGCGGCTCGTCACCGGGCGGGCGGTAGCGGTCGGCGAGCAGCTTCACGCCGTCCGGCATCGGGATCGCCATGTCCTTGGTGACCACCGGCTTCGGCACTTCCGCGGCGGGAAGTCCCAGCACCCTGTCGACGAGTCGTTCCAGCACGCGCGGCCACCTCTCGGGGTTAACGGTCGATAACGGCGAGGCTACTCGCGTTTTCGAGCTCGCCGACGACACGAAGCCCGTCGAGACCGGTGGTTCCAGCGAACGGGTCAAGCAGTTCCGGATCGACCCCGGCCAGTGCGAGCGCGGCGGCCGCGACCGGCATCCGGGCCCGGTCGGAGCCGTCCGAAATCTTGACGCCGATGGCCGTCCCGTCCGGCAGCGCGGCGACCTGGACGGCTTCGAAACCGTCCTTCGCGAGCAGCCCGGGGACGGCCCTGGCCAGGCGCGTGACGTCCCGGCGGCTGCCGCCGACCATCTCCGGATGGGTGCGCATCGCCGGGGCTATGACGCTGTCCGGTGCTTGTGCGATGCGGCCGATCGCGGTGGTCAGGCCTTTCAGCGACACGGCGAAGAGCGGCGTGCCGCAGCCGTCGACGGCGACATGCGCGGGCGTCTGGCCGGTCAGCTCCGCGACGGTGTCGGCGATCGCCCGCTGCAAGGGATGCGCGGGGTCCATGTAGTCCGTCAACGACCAGCCGTGCCGCGCGGAGGTCGCGAGCATCGCGGAATGCTTGCCCGAGCAGTTGTGCGCGAGCCTGCTCGGCGCGCGTCCGGCGGCGACCCACGCGTCCCGCTCGACCGGGTCGTACGGGAAGTCCGCGGGGTTGCGCAGGTCGCGCTCGGTGAGCCCGGCGGTGTCCAGGATGCGTTGCGCGCCAACGAGATGTAACTCCTCGCCGGAGTGGCTCGCCGCGCTCAACGCCAGCAGCTCCGGCGGGAGCTCCAAGCCGAGCCGGGCCATCGCCGTCGCCTGGATCGGTTTGGCGGCCGATCGCGGATAGAACGCCGCGTCGAGGTCACCGGCCTGGAACAGCACCGTCCCGTCGGGCGCGACCACGACCACGGAGCCGTAGTGGACGCCCTCGACCAGGCCGTCGCGCAGGAGGTGGACTAGCGGGGCATGCCGGGGGACACGCGTTTCGATCACTGTGCCCGCTCCGTCTTGGTCTGGCTCACGATGGTGGTGAGGGCGGTTTCGACGTGATCGAGATGTGCGGACATCGCCGCGACGGCCTCGTGCTCGGAGCCGTCGGCGATGGCGGTGAGGATCCGGCGATGCTCGTTGTCGGAGCGCTCGCGGCGGTCGCCGAGCTGGTTGAGGAACGACGACTGCTTCGCGAGCGCGTCTCGGATCTCTTCGATGACCTTGCCGAAGACCGGGTTGCCGGAGGCCTGGGCGACGGTGATGTGGAAGAGGGAGTCGAGGGCTACCCAGGCGGTGTTGTCGGTTTCCCGGTGCATGCGCTCGAGGAGGTGTGCCAGGAGGTCCAGGTCGTCGGCGGTGCGTCTTCGGGCGGCGTATCCGGCCGCGGGGATTTCCACGTGACGGCGGACTTCGAACAGGTCCCTGGCCGAGTACGGGCCGAAGATGGGGTTCTCGGCCGGGCCGGTGGCGGTGACGAACGTGCCTTTGCCGGTTTTGGACTCGGTGAGGCCCAGCGCTTGGAGGCCGCGCAGGGCTTCTCGGATCACTGAGCGGCTGACTTCGAGTTCTTCGCTGAGCGCTGTCTCCGACGGCAGCTTGTCGCCGACCTCGTAGGTGCCGCTCTCGATGGCGGTGCGGAGGTGGGCCAGCACGGCCTCCATCGCGCTGACGCGCCGGAGAGGAGGGATGGCTGTCCGGCTGTCAGACAGGTTCATGGCTTCCACGATGCTTGGCCGTATGGGGACTGTCAATGTGACGTCGGCTGGGTGCGTGGCTCGTGAGTGGCTACGAGTGTTCTAACACTTGTCGCCACTCACGAGGGGTGCTGGGTGGGACCTGCTCGCGTTGGGTGAAGTTGGTCGCACTTGCCGGTCGGGCGATCGTGACGGCGCGTCGGTGGTGGTGTTGGGCGCCGCTCGGAGGGAAGATGACGCGGGCGCCCCGAGCGGTCCGTTCGCGGCGCGAGGACTACGGTGGTGGACCCGGGCAGCGCGTCGCCGCACGGACGGATTCGGGGAGGTTTTCGCTGGTGTCGAAGGATTCTTTCGTCCACCTGCACGTTCACACCGAGTACTCGATGCTCGATGGTGCGGCGAAGATAGCCCCTCTTTTCAAAGAGGCGGCGCGCCTGGGCATGCCCGCGGTCGGCATGACCGACCACGGCAACATGTACGGCGCCGACGAGTTCTACCAGCAGGCCGTGAAGCACGAGCTCAAGCCGATCATCGGCGTCGAGGCGTACATCGCGCCGGAGAGCCGCTTCCACAAGAAGCCCGTCTTCTGGGGACAGTCCAACCAGCGTGGCTCCGACGAGCTGGGCGAGGGCGGTGACGTCTCCGGTGCCGGTGCGTACACCCACATGACGATGCTCGCCGGCAACTCCACCGGCTTGCGGAACCTCTTCAAGCTCACCTCGTTGGCCAGCATCCAGGGCTACTACCGCAAGCCCCGGATGGACCGCGAGCTCATCGCGGAGAACCACGACGGCATCATCGCCACCACCGGCTGCCCCTCCGGTGAGGTCCAGACCCGCCTGCGCCTCGGCCAGGCTGAAGCCGCCATGCAGGCCGCGTCGGACTACAAGGACATCTTCGGCGGCGAGAACTTCTTCCTCGAGCTGATGGACCACGGCCTGCCGATCGAGCGGTCCGTGCGCGAGGGCCTGCTGAAGATCGGCAAACAGCTCGACCTCCGCCCCATCGCCACGAACGACTCGCACTACGTCACCCAGGACCAGGCCGACTCGCACGCCGCGCTGCTGTGCGTCCAGGCCGGCAAGACGCTCAACGACCCGAACCGCTTCAAGTTCGACGGCGACGGCTACTACCTCAAGTCGTCCGACGAGATGCGCCAGTACTGGGACGCCGAGGTCCCCGGCGCGGCGGACAACACGCTGCTGATCGCCGAGCGCGTCGAGTCCTACAAAGAGGTGTACTCGCACAAGGACCGGATGCCGGTCTACGTCGTGCCCGACGGCTACGACCAGGGCACCTGGCTGCGTGCCGAGGTGCAGAAGGGCCTCGACTGGCGCTTCCCCGGCGGCGCCCCCGATGGCTACGCCGAGCGCATCGCCTACGAGCTCGACGTCATCATCCAAAAGGGTTTCCCGGCGTACTTCCTCGTCGTCGCCGACCTCATCAGCTACGCCCGCAGCGTCGGCATCCGCGTCGGCCCCGGCCGTGGGTCGGCGGCAGGATCGCTGGTCGCGTACGTCCTCGGTATCACCAACCTGGACCCGATCCCGCAGAAACTGCTGTTCGAGCGGTTCCTGAACCCCGAGCGCGCGTCCATGCCCGATATCGACATCGACTTCGACGACCGGCGGCGTGGCGAGATGATCCGCTACGCCACCGAGAAGTACGGCGCGGACCGCGTCGCGCAGGTGATCACCTTCGGCACCATTAAGACCAAGGCCGCCATCAAGGACGCCGCGCGCGTCCAGTACGGCCAGCCCGGGTACGCCATCGCCGACAAGATCTCCAAGGCACTGCCCCCGCCGATCATGGCGAAGGACATCCCGCTGTCCGGCATCGTCAACCCGCAGCACGAGCGGTACGGCGAGGCCGCCGAGGTCCGCGCGCTGGTCGAATCCGACCAAGAGGTCGCGACGATCTTCAACACCGCCCGCGGTCTCGAGGGCCTGATCCGCAACGCCGGCGTCCACGCCTGCGCGGTCATCATGTCCAGCGAGCCGCTGATGGACGCCATCCCGCTCTGGCAGCGTGACGACGGCTCGATCATCACCGGCTGGGACTACCCGTCGTGCGAGAACATCGGCCTGTTGAAGATGGACTTCCTCGGGCTGCGGAACCTCACCGTCATCGGCGACGCGATCGACAACATCAAGACCAACCGCGGCGAGGACATCGACCTCGACCGGCTGGGTGTCGAAGACCCGGAGACCTACAAACTGCTCGGCCGCGGTGACACGCTCGGCGTGTTCCAGCTGGACGGTGGCCCCATGCGGGACCTCCTGCGGCGCATGCAGCCGACCGTGTTCGACGACATCGTGGCCGTGGGCGCGCTGTACCGCCCCGGCCCGATGGGCATGAACGCGCACAACGACTACGCCGACCGTAAGAACAACAAGCAGAAGGTCAGCCCGATCCACCCGCAGCTCGAAGAACCGCTGCGCGAGATCCTCGGCGACACCTACGGCCTGATCGTCTACCAGGAGCAGATCATGCTCATCGGTCAGGAGGTCGCCGGCTACTCGATGGGCCGCGCCGACGTCCTGCGCCGGGCCATGGGTAAGAAGAAGAAGGAAGTCCTCGACCAGGAGTACGAGGGTTTCCACGCCGGTATGCGCGCGAGCGAGCGGATCCCCGGCGGCTTCTCGGACGAAGCGGTCAAGGCGCTGTGGGACACGATCCTCCCGTTCGCCGGGTACGCGTTCAACAAGAGTCACGCCGCCGCGTACGGCCTGATCTCCTACTGGACGGCGTACCTCAAGGCGAACTACACCCCGGAGTACATGGCCGCGCTGCTCACCTCGGTCGGTGACAACAAGGACAAGTCGGCCATCTACCTCTCCGAGTGCCGCCGCCTCGGCATCAAGGTGCTGCCGCCGGACGTCAACGAGTCGACACTGCGGTTCGCCGCCGTCGGGAACGACATCCGCTTCGGCATGGGCGCGGTCCGCAACGTCGGCGGCAACGTCGTCGAGTCGATCATGAAGAGCCGTGACGACAAGGGTAAGTACTCTTCGTTCACCGACTTCCTCGACAAGTCCGAGCTCGTGGCCTGCAACAAACGGGTCATCGAGTCGCTGATCAAGGCCGGCGGTTTCGACTCGCTCGGCTCTTCCCGGCTTTCGATGATCCAGGTGCACGAGGACGCGGTGGAAGCCGTGGTCCCGCTCAAGCGCCAGCAGGCGATGGGCCAGTTCGACCTCTTCGGTTCGAGCGACGACGCCGAAATCGCCGAGTCCTCGTCCCCGCTCGCGCATCTCAAGTTCGGGGAGGAGGAGTACCCGCGCAAGCAGCTCCTCGCCTACGAGCGGGAGATGCTGGGTCTCTACGTTTCCGCGCACCCGCTGGACGGCGCCGAGCGCATCCTGCGCAAGCACGCGCCGAGGCCGATCGCCGCGATCATCAACGACCCGCCGAAGGAAGGCGAGGTGGTGATCTCCGGGTTGATCACCTCGCTCGAACGCCGGGTCACCAAGAAGGGCGATCCCTGGGCGATCTGCACGGTCGAGGACATGGACGCCTCCCTCGAGGTGCTGTTCTTCCCGAAGTCCTACTCGATGTTCAACGCCGAGCTCATCGAGGACAACGCGGTGCTGGTCAAGGGCCGGGTGAACTGGCGCGAGGACAAGATGTCGATCTTCGGCGGCGGGCTGGTCACGCTCGACCTGTCCGAAGTCGGCGTCGGCGGGGAAGAGCCGCCACTGGTGCTGCTCGCGGCGGCGGAGAAGGTCGACCAGTCCGTGGTCAGCGAGCTGAAGTCGACGCTGCTGGCGCACAAGGGCGACACCCCGGTGCATCTGAAGCTCGTCGGCAAGAAGCGCCAGACACTCTTCGCGCTCTACGACTACCCCGTGCGGGTCAGCTCCGGCCTGATCGGCGAACTGAAGGGCATCCCGGGGATCACGGCCAACACCTGATGACCGTGCCGCCGGACTTCGTGCCGGATCCCCGGCGCTGGAAGGCGCTCGCGGTCACCCTGACGGCCGGCTTCATGAGCCTGCTCGACGTCAGCATCGTGAACACCGCGCTGCCGTCGATGCAGCGCGACCTCAACGCGACCAACGGCGGGATCCAGTGGGTCGTGTCGGGGTACGCGCTGGCTTTCGGGCTGGTGCTGGTCTCCGGCGGGCGGCTCGGTGACGCTCTCGGCAGGCGCCGCATGTTCCTCATCGCGCTGGCCGCGTTCGTCCTGACCAGCGCGCTGGCCGGGGCGGCGCCCAACGAGACGATGCTGGTGATCGCCCGGCTCGCGCAGGGTGTCGCGGCCGGCATGCTGACCCCGCAGAACACCGGGCTGATCCAGGACCTGTTCCGCGGCCCGGAGCGCGGCAAGGCGTTCGGGATGTTCGGCGCGGTGGTCGGGATCTCCACCGCCGTCGGGCCGGTGCTGGGCGGGGTCATCCTCGCGGTGTTCGGCGATCCGAACGGCTGGCGCTGGGTGTTCTACGTGAACGTGCCGATCGGGGTGGTGGCGTTCGGGCTCGCGCTCAAGCTGCTGCCGAAAGCGCCACGGCTCCGGCGGAAACTGCGCAACGAGATCGACTTCGCCGGGGTGGTCCTGCTCGCGCTCGCGGTGCTGGGCGTGTTGCTCCCCTTGATCCAGTCGGAGCAGGGCGGACTCGCCAAGCTGTGGTGGCTCTTCGTGCTCGCGGTGGTTTTCGGCGTCGCGTTCGTCTATTGGGAACGCCGGATGGTGCGCCTGGGCCGGCCGCCACTGCTCGACATCAGGCTGTTCACCGAGACACCCGGCTACGCGCCCGGCGCGACGGTGGGCGCGATCTACTTCTGCGGGTTCGCCGGGATCTGGCTGGTGTTCGCGATCTTCTTCCAGCAGGGCCTCGGTTACACGCCACTGCAGTCGGGTCTTTCGGTGACGGCGTTCGCGATCGGCTCGTCGGTGTCGGCGGCTGTCGCGGGCCGACTGGTGGGGCGCTGGGGACGGCGTCTCACCGTGACGGGGCTGATCCTGGTCGCCGTCGGCCTGCTGACGGTCGCGTTCCTCGTCGGGAAGGTGCCCGCGGACTCCGCCGGGCTCGCCATCGCGCTGCCGCTGCTCGTCGCCGGGATCGGTGGCGGGATGGTCATTTCGCCGAACACGACGCTCACGCTGGAGTGTGTGCCGAACCGCTTGGCCGGGGTCGCCGGCGGCGCTTTGCAGACCGGCCAGCGCATCGGCACGGCCATCGGGACGGCGGTGCTCGCGTCGGTGTTCCACGCGGTCGTGACATCGTCGGGCGGGCAGTACCAGAAGGCGTTGTCGGTGGCGATGATCTGCTCGGCCGGGCTGACGCTGATCGCGCTCGCGGTGGCGCTCGCGGAGCTGCTCCGGCGGAAGCGCCGTGCCGAGCTTTCGGAGACAGAGCGTGGCGACCGCGCGGCCGAAATCTCGTCCGCCGACGTGCATCGCAGCTGACTCAAGGCGAATCGGGCACTACCCACCGCGACCGGCGGATGCTCCATCCGAGTGATGTGGGTCGAACGGCCCTAGTGCTACTCAGAGCAACCAGGTAGACCTTATGGGGCCTTCGTTGAGCGTAGTTCGCTACCGAAAGTGGCATTCCGGTTCGAGACTCGGGGATGGGGTCAACGGCCGGTTCGACAGCGAAGATCCATTATCCGTAGGTTCGGATACTTCCTGTCACCTCTCAGCAAGTGTCGTCGGCGTCCGCGGGGGACCGTTCGGCGATGGCTGGGGCGCGCCACCGGTAGTAGTGGCCTCGACGTCGGCGCGAGGCTCAGATGGGCCCGGGCGAGGGGGAACCGGGTCCATCTGAGCGCTCGCAGCTTCGCGCGTCGCGCTCGCCGACCGGCCGGGATCATGCTGGGATACCGGCTATGCCCCAAGATCTCCCCGGTAACCGGATACGCGTGTGGTACCGCCCGATGGTCTCGCGAGACAGCGGCGAGTCGCATCGCGCGTCGACGCCGCTGGAGCTGCTCTTCGACCTCTGTTTCGTCGTCGCCGTCGCCCAGGCCGCGGTGGAGTTGCACCACGCGCTGACGGAGAACCACATCGGCAGCGGCCTGCTCAGTTTCGCGATGGTGTTCTACGCGATCTGGTGGGGCTGGCTGAACTTCACCTGGTTCGCCTCCGCGTTCGACACCGACGACGTGCCGTACCGGCTGGCGACCTTCGTGCAGATCGCCGGGGCCCTGGTGGTCGCGGCGGGTGTGTCGCAGGCGTTCAACGGCGACTTCACGGTCATCGTCATCGGGTACGTGCTCATGCGGCTCGCGATGGTCGGCCAGTGGCTGCGTGCCGCGCGGGGTGACTCCGCGATCCGGAAGACCGCGCTGCGGTACGCGACCGGTATCGCCGTCGTGCAGGTGCTGTGGATCGCCAGACTGCTCCTGCCGGACTCGCTGGGACTGGTGAGCTTCTTCGTGCTCGCGATCCTCGAGACGTCCGTCCCGCCGATCGCGGAACGTGCCGGTACGACCGCGTGGCACCCGGAGCACATCGCCGAGCGGTACGGGCTCTTCACGATCATCGTGCTCGGCGAGTCGATCCTGAGCGCGACGATGGCGATCAAGGAGGGCATGACCGACGGTGAGCACATCGGCGCGCTCGCGTCGCTGGCCGGCGCGGGGCTGGTGATCGTGTTCGGGATGTGGTGGCTCTACTTCGGCCAGCCCGGTCACACGCGGATCACCCGCCGGCCGGGCATGCGGACCTCACTCAGCTGGGGCTACGGGCACTACCTGATCTTCGCGTCGGCCGCCGCTGTCGGCGCCGGCCTGGAAGTCGCCGTCGACTACGACACCGATGCCACGCACCTGAGCGGGATCGTCGCCGCGTTGCCGACGACGGTCGCGGTCGCCGTGTTCCTGCTGAGCGTCTGGCTGCTCCATATCGGGCCGACGAATGAGTGCCGGCCGATCGCGATCGGCTTTCCGGTCGCCGCCGTACTCGTTCTCGCCGCTTCGTTCACGCCGGCGCCGATCCACGTGACCGCGGTTCTGGTCGTCGGGTTGGTCGTGACGACCGTGCTCGCGACTCGCGCCTCATCCGGTCGAAACGCGGTAAATGGGGTTTGACCTGCGCGAATGCGGTTAAGGGACCCCCCTGTTTTCGGTCGTTTCGACCCGTGTAATGTTTTGCAAGTCGCCAGGGAAACCGAAACGACAAAGGCCAGACCGAGGACACGAACCAAGCTCTCAGACTTTCTCTGATTGAGTGGGTGTCTCTGGATTTGCCAAAAACTTGCTAAGGAATAACTGCTTCGGATAAGGCCGCTTTCGGGTGGCGCGATCCGTGGCGTGTTGCTTGAGAACTCAACAGTGTGCTAGTGAACTAAGCCAGTAGAGCTTATGTATAAAGTAACCTCGTAATGAGGTT
>NZ_DASYMU010000002.1:0-9577 GCF_036008905.1 Amycolatopsis sp.
TGCGGTGGGGTTCCATGAGTTCGCCCCCTTTCGTTCTCCGGAAGTAATTCCGCAGTTCGATCCTCGAAGAAGGGGGTCCCGCCAAACAGTGGTTTCCTGGCGCACAACGGAATGGGAAACGGGAAACCCCGCCTCGGGGAAAGTGTCGACATTTTCCCCGGGGGCACGCCAACACCTGGTCGCTGGGCGCGGATCCGGCGGACAGGGCCGCGGTGACCGCGGAACAAGTGGTGCTCGCGTTCGAAGAAGTCACTGCCGCTCTCAGGCACGTATCTCGGCGACCTACTACGTCTGGCACGACGTGCAGGCCGGTGCGTTGAAGTGCTCGGCGTCCTCGCTCGCTCCCCACGCCCTGTTCCTCTCGGACCGCACTCCTGGACGTGTTCCCTTGTCCGAACTGCGCGAAATAGACGACGCCGTGGCCGTGCCGTCTCCGCCGCTGTTCCTCGTCTGGGTTCGCAGGCTCGAACCGGCGGGTTGAGCGCGTACGCAAAGGATCTTGGGTCATTTGCGCAAGTTTTCGAGACAAGCGCGCAACTCTTGGGCAATTCCCCGAATATACGGGGCAACATCTTGTGAGAAGCGGAACGGCGACCTAAGGTCACCTCACCCTCGCGGCCGTCGCGGCGCAGGCTTCCCGCACCCTGAGAGAAACGAGTGCCTCGATGTCACGGAGCATCATCCCCGGGCGATCATGGTGGACAGCGGTCACGGTCACGACGGCGGCCGCCGTCGCGCTGGGAGTCATGGCCGGTGTCGCCACGGCGTCCGCGGTTTCGAGCGCGCCGGTCGTGACGCGGGCTGGTCTTGATCCGTCGCTGGTCGCGGGCCGTGGTGCCCGCGTCGATTTCGTGGAGCAGGAAGCGGAAAACGCGGCGACCAACGGTACGACCATCGGGCCAGACCGATCGGCGTACACGCTGCCGGCGGAGGCATCCGGGCGGACGGCGGTGAAACTGGCGTCGGGCCAGTACGTCGAGTTCACCCTGCCGAGCGCGGCCAACGCGATCACCGTGCGCTACAGCATCCCGGACGCGCCGAACGGCGGCGGGATCACCGCGCCGCTCGACGTCTCGGCCAACGGCGGCCGCGCGAAGACGATGACGCTCACTTCGCAGTATTCGTGGCTGTACAACCAATACCCGTTCTCCAACGACCCCAACGCGGGCTTGCTGCACCCCGACTGGTGGATCACCGAGTGTGCCTGTGTGCCCGCCGCGACGACACCGGCCCCGGTCATCACGTCCCCGTTCCGCCCGAACCACTTCTACGACGAGCAGCGCCTGCTGCTCGGGCAGACCTACCGCGCGGGCGACAAGGTCCGGCTCACGGTTCCGGCCGGGAGCAAGGCCGCGTGGACGGTCATCGACCTCCTCGACTCGGAGCTCGTCGGCAAGCCGCACGTCGATCTTGTCGCGGCGAACGTGCTGCTGTTCGGCGCGGACCCGACCGGGCGGCGTGACTCCGCCGACGCGTTCGACCGGGCGATCGCCTTCGCGAAACGCTGGCACCTCAAGGTCTACGTCCCGCCGGGCACCTTCCAGGTGAACCGTCACATCCTCGTCGACGACGTCACGATCGAGGGCGCCGGGAACTGGTACACCATCGTCAAGGGACACGAAGTCGCGCTGAGCACGCCGGCTCCCGACGGTTCCGTGCACACCGGCGTCGGTTTCTACGGCAAGGACGCCGCGTCGGGTGGCAGCAGGAACGTGCACCTGGCCGGGTTCGCGATCGAGGGCGACGTCCGCGAACGCATCGACACCGACCAGGTCAACGGGGTCGGCGGCGCGATGAGCGACTCGACCGTCGACGGCCTGTACCTGAGGCACACCAAGGTGGGCCTGTGGTTCGACGGCCCGATGACCAACCTGCGGATCACGGACAACGTCATCGTCGACCAGATCGCCGACGGCCTCAACTTCCACACCGGTGTCACGAACTCGCTGGTGTCCAACAACTTCGTCCGCAACTCCGGTGACGACGGCCTCGCGATGTGGTCGGAGAAGACCCAGAACGCGGGCAACACCTTCGACCACAACACCGTGCAGACCGCGGTCCTCGCCAACGGCATCGCGATCTACGGCGGCACGGACAACACGATCTCGAACAACCTGATCGCCGACCCGATCCGCGAGGGGAGTGGCATCCAGGTCGGCTCCCGCTTCGGCGCGCAGGCGTTCACCGGGCACCTGTGGATCACCGGCAACACCACGGTCCGCGCGGGCACCTACGAACTGAACTGGAACATCGGGCTGGGCGCGATCTGGTTCTACGCGCTGGAAAAGAACATCGACGCGGACATCCAGGTCGTCGGCAACAGTTTCCTCGACAACACCTACAACGCGATCATGCTCGTCAGCGATTTCCCGGTGAAGGATCAGTACTCGATCACGAACGTCCACTTCGCCGATACGAAGGTCGACGGCACCGGGACTTCCGTGGTCAGCGGCCGCACCGCCGGTTCCGTGTCCTTCGGCAACGTGGACGCCCGCAACGTCGGCGCGGTCGGGGTCAACAACTGCGGCTCGTTCAACTTCACCCCGGCTGGGTCGGAGTTTTCGATGACGGACCTGGGTGGCAACGACGGCGGCTGGCTCGCCCCGTGGCTGCTGCCGAACACCATCACCTGCGACGACCGCCCGTCCGTGGTTCCCCCGCCCGCCCCCTCCACCTGGTGACACGAAGTCCCCGCCATCTGTCGACAGGTGGCGATCCCTTAGATTGTGAGAGCTCGCCACCTGTCGACAGATGGCGGTTGGATTCAGATGGTGATGACTACTTTGCCGCGGGAGTGGCCTTCGGCTAGGTAGGTGATGGCTTCGGGGGTCGCGCTCAGGGCGTAGGTCCGGTCGATGATCGGGGTGACTTTGCCCGACTCGATCAGGCGGGCCAGGAACTCCAGTTTGTCCAGGCGGGGTAACGAAAGCAGGCCGCGGAGGCGGTGGCGTACGAACGGGGAGAGCAGCGTGGCGCGGAGCTGTCTGTCGGTGCCTTGTAGCCAGCGGCCGCTGGTTTCTCCGCCGACGACGACCAGGGTTCCGTTGGGGGTCAAGGCTTTTCGCAGGTGGGTGAGGGTGCGGTTGCCCGCGGTGTCGAGGATCAGGTCGTAGCGGGTGACGCCGTCGGCGAAGTCGTGGCGGGTGTAGTCGATGACGGTGTCGGCGCCGAGTGAGGTGACCAGGTCCGTTTTTGTCGTGCTGCAGACGGCGGTGACGGTGGCGCCGAAGGATTTGGCCAGTTGTACGGCGAAGGTGCCGATGCCCCCGGCGGCGCCGATGATCAGGACGTGCTGGCCTGGCTGTATGCGTCCGGCGTCGCGGAGGGCTTGCAGGGCGGTGCAGGCGGAGATGGGGACGGCGGCCGCTTGCTCGAAGGTGAGGTTGGCGGGTTTCGGCGCGAGTTTGTCGTGGCGGGCGACGGCGTATTCGGCGAAGGCACCGGTGCAGGTGCCGAAGACCTCGTCGCCCGGCTGGAAACGGGTGACGTTCGTGCCGACGGCTTCGACGGTTCCGGCGACGTCCACGCCACGGACGCGGATCTTGGGGGCGCGGAGGCCGGACTGCAGGCGGACCGGGTAGGGCAGGCCGGTCATCAGATGCCAGACACCCGGGTCGACGCCGGCCGCGTGCACGCGGATGAGCACGTCGTCTTCCCCGGCCGCGGGCAGGTCGACGTCCCTGAGTTCCAGGTGATCGGCTGAACCGTAGGTGTCCTGGACGATCGCCTTCATGACGCTTCTCCTTCGTTGTCCGGGTACTGGAAAACCTCGTCGAGCGGAGCCTTGAACACCTTCGCGATCTGGAAAGCCATTTCCAGGGACGGCGAATAGCGGCCCTGTTCGATGGCGATCACGGTCTGACGGGTCACGCCGATGCGGTTCGCCAGGTCCGCCTGGGTCATTTCCCCGTGCGTGAAGCGGAGCGAACGGATGGCGTTCGTGACCTTGGTCGGTTTCACCACGGCCAGAGTCCCTTGCGGTACGCGACGATCTTCGCGGTGGATTCGATGATCGCCGACAGGACGAAACCCAGGTAAAGCACGTTGGCGATCCAGAAATGGCCGAGTTCGGCCAGCGCCATCAGGAGCGCGGCGACCCCGCCGAGGACGATGAACGAGTGGCCGACGTGCTCGCCGAAGCGGCTGATCTCCCGGTCGCGCTGGTCCTTCTTGTCGGCGTGCCGGGGTGAGCCCAGCCCGGTCAGGATGTCAAGCAGGATCGACGCCGCGATCGCGCCGCCGACGGTCCAGAGCAACGTCGCCGCGTACGGTGCCTCGGCGAGCGGGATCCCTTGTGCCTTAACGGAAATGATGACGAGGTAGGCCGCGTAGGCGACCACCGCGACCACTCCCATGATCCACGTGCGCTTCTCTTCGTGTGGCATGAGAACGAATGTAAAGCAGGCCTGACATCATGTCAAGAAAACTTGACATGATGTCAGACCTGCCGCTTGTCGTGCGGTGGTATTTACCGCCGGCGCAGGCGCTTGTCCAGGATCGCCGGTGACGGAGCGAGATAGTTGTCGGCCGGGTTGATCTCGGTGCCGGGCGGGACGATCTCGTCGATCCGGTCGAGGACGTCCTCGCTCAGTTCGACGTCCGCGCCCGCCAGGAGGTCTTCGAGTTGCGCGGGCGTGCGCGGTCCAATGAGGACGGACGTGACGGCCGGGTGCGAACGGACGAAAGCGAGCGCCAGGTGCGTCAGCGGGATGCCCGCGTCGGCGGCCAGCTTGGTGAGGTCCTGGACCGCGTCCTGTCGCCGCTGGTTCGCCGGGTCGGTCATGTCGAAGGCCTGCGGAGCCGTCGCCACGCGGTGACCCTGCGTCGGGTCCGCACGGCCGGACAACCAGCCGCTGCTCAGCGGGCCGTAGGTCAAAACGCCCATGCCGTAACGCTGTGCGGCCGGCAGCACCGAGCTTTCGATCGTCCTGGTCAGGATCGAGTACCGCGGCTGCTCGGTCCGGAAGCGGTGGTGCCCGCCCTTTTCCGCGGCCCACTGTGCCTCGACGATCAGCTCGGGAAGGAACGTCGACGAGCCGATCGCGCGGACCTTGCCCGCGCGGACCAGGTCGGACAGCGCCGCGAGGGTTTCGCCGATTTCCGTGTCGTGGTCGGGCCGGTGCATCTGGTACAGGTCGATGTAGTCGGTGCCGAGCCGGCGCAGGCTGTCCTCGACAGCGCGCTTGACCCACCGCGGCGAGCCCCCGCTGTGGTTGGCGTCCTCGCCCATCGGGAGCGCGAACTTCGTCGCCAGCACGACTTCCTCACGCCGGCCTTTGAGCGCCTTTCCGACGATTTCTTCCGATTCGCCCCGGGAATAGACATCGGCCGTGTCCACGAAGTTGATCCCGGCGTCGAGCGCGGTGTGGATCATGCGGACCGACTCGTCGTGATCGGTGTTCCCCATGGCGCCGAGCATCATCGTGCCGAGGGCGAAATCGCTGACCGAGATGCCTGTTCCGCCGAGAGTTCTGCGCTTCATTTCGCCTTGTTCCTCGTTTCGGTGGGTTATGTTTTCAGCTAACCACCGGCTGCGGGCGTTCGCCCGCCGAGAAACAGGCATGGTTTTACCCAGGGTCCAGCAGACCCCCTCAGGGAGTTTCCCGGACGCTGTCGAGAACGGCCGAACGGTTCCGACCTCCTTGTGACCCGCACATCAGAGCAGGGAGAGCCGACCATGGGACAGCACGTAGCGCATTTCGAGATCATCGGGACCGATCCGGCCAAGCTCCGCGGCTACTACGGCGAGTTGTTCGGCTGGGAGTTCCAGACCGGTGACGCGGCCACAGGGACGGTTTCGCAGCCGGGCAAGTACGGGTTCGTCGACGGGAGCTCGGCCGGGATCAACGGGGGAGTCGGTGGTGGTGAGGGCTACGAGCACCGCGTCCTGTTCTACATCGGTGTTCCTGACGTCGAGGCCGCGCTCAGGAAGGCCGAGGAGCTCGGCGGGAAACGCGTGATGGGTCCCGAGCCGAAGTCCGGCGGGGCCCTCGGGGTCGGGCAGTTCACCGACCCCGAGGGGCACCTGATCGGCGTCGCCGGCCCACCGCTTCAGCCGGAGCAGTGACTCAGCGCCGGTAGCGCAGGAGTACGACACCGTTGCCGAAGGTCCTGGTCCCCACCAGGTCGAAGTCGATCTTCGTCTCCGGGAACAGCCGGTTTCCGCGGCCGAGGACGACCGGGTTGACGAACAGGTGCAACTCGTCGACGAGGCCATACTCGATGAAGGTCGCCGCGAGGTCGGCCCCGCCCACCACCATGTCACCACCGGGCAGGGCCTTCAGCGCCTCGACCTCGTCGACGTCGACCTCCCGCGCGATGGTGCTGTTCCAGCCCGCTTCGGCCAGCGTCTTGGAGTAGACGATCTTGGGCATGCCGCGCCAGATCCCGGCGAACTCGGCCATCGGCGCGGGGCAGCCGGGATCGGCGTCGGCCGTCGGCCAGAATCCGGCCATCAACTCGTAGGTGACCCGCCCTTCCAGGAAGGCGCTCATCTCGCCGAAATACTCGTTGATGTAGGAGTGCATCTCGTCGTCGACCAGGTGCCAGTCGATCTCCCTGTCCGGGCCCTCGAAGAAACCGTCCAGGGAGACCGACATGGACAGAATGATCTTCCTGATCGCGCTCAGCTCCCGCTCAACCGGGCGACCACCGGCGCGAACTCCTCGAGGAAGGCGCTGTTGACGCTGACGTAGGAGACGTCGAGCTCCTCGCGGCGCCGCTGCAGTTCTTCGGCCATCTGCTCGACGCTTCCGCGCAGCATCGTCAGCGAGTCGTGCTCGATCAGGGTGGCCGCGTCGGCACCGATGAAGCCCTGGATCCACGGCGGCACCTCGTCGCCGACGACGAAGATGTTCATCGCGTACTCGATGTCTTCGGCCCGGTCGCCCGCGGCCGCGCGGACGTCGTCGATCATCGCGCGGGTCTCCGCCCGGGTGGCCAGCGGGCCACTGGCCAGCGTGACGATGTCGGCCTTGGCCCCGGCCAGCGCACGTGCCTTGGGTCCGCCCGCCGCCACCAGGATCGGGGTGTGCTCGTCACCGTCCAGCCCGCGGACGTGGTCGATCGTCTCGGCGACCTGGTCGAGACGTTGCTTGCCCGAGCCGTACGGCAACCCGAGTTCCTCGGCGGCCTCCCGCATCGCCGGGAGGCCGGTGCCGAGACCGAGCTCGAATCGCCGGTCGGTCAGCACCGACAGACTGTGCGACTCCCACGCCGCCGACCTTGGCGTGCGCAGGGGACTCGCCAGCACGAAGGTGCCGACCCGCAGCTCGGTGGTGGCGCCGGCGGCGATCCCCAATGACACCGCCGGGGCAGGCAGGTGCAGGTTGTCTGGAGTCAGCAGCGTCGAATACCCGAGCTCCTCGACCCGGCGCGCGGTGTCACGCCATTGCTTCGCGCCACCCTGCGGTGCCGCGACCACTCCGAACCGAAACGCCTTGCTCGTCAACTCGAACCCCCAAAGTCCGTGGGTCTCCGGCCACAGCCATTATGCGCCCGGCTACGACACTCCGCGTTGGCGCAGGCCGTCAGTGACGCGTCGAGCGCGGCCTGGACCTCCCACTCGAACACCGAGCCGACCTTCAAGCGGCCCGGGTCGACGCGGTGGGGAAAAGGTGATCAGGGAGTCAAGACGACTTTCCCGGCGACGGTGCCGGACTCCGCGAGCCGCATCGCGTCGGCGACCTCGGCGAAGGGCAGCACGCCGGCGATCTGCGCGGTGAGCTGTCCGGCGCGCATGGCCTCGAAGACTTCGGTGAGGTCCTGGCGGAGCCGGGCGTGGAACTTGTGCTTGGCGCGAAGCCCGGCCCAGATGTTGAAGAAATACGCGCTGCGCCCGTTCGGCAACGTGTTCCACAGCAGCACCCGGGCGAGGAGTTTCAGCACCGGCAGCTGCTTGGAACCGGTGTCATCCTTCGTGGCGGCGGAACCGTAGGAGACGAGGGTGCCGCCCTTGGCGAGCAGGCTCCAGGAGTCCACGACACTCCGGCCGCCGACGTGGTCGAACACCGCGTCCACCCCGCCGGGCGCGAGTTCGCGGACCCGGGCGGGCACGTTCTCGGTGCGGTAGTCGATCGGCGTCACGCCGAGCTCGCGCAGTGCGTCGTGATGCCGGGCGGACGCCGTGCCGATCACCTTCACGCCGGCGGCGCGGGCCAGCTGCACGAGTGTCGAGCCGACGCCGCCGTTCGCGCCGTGGACCAGGATCGTCTGCCCGGCCTTGGCACCGGCCTTGCGGTGCAACATCTGCCAGGCGGTGATGCCGTTGACCACGACGGTCTCGGCCTCCACCGCGCTGACGCCGTCGGGGACCGTGACCAGCTCGTCCGCGGCGAGGACCACGTGACTGGCCCATCCGCCGACCTTCGTGAGCGCGGCGACGCGACGCCCGCGCATCGCTGGGTCGACGCCGTCGCCGGTCGAGAGCACGGTCCCGACCAGGTCGTATCCCGGCACGAACGGGAAGGGTGGCTGGTCGTAGTACCGGCCGCGGCGCATCTGCTGCTCGGCGAACGAAATCCCGCTGGCCTCCACGGCGACCAGCACCTGCCCGTCGCCCGGAGCCGGGACGGGGTGGCGTTCCAGCAGGAATCCGTCGGCGTCGACCTTGCCGGGCAAGACCACCTGGACCAGCTGTTCGGTGTCGTTCATGGCCGCCTCCGTTATCGTATGATGCTAAAGTTATAGCATCTAACAGTGGGAGGATGCAATAATGTTCCTGACACGAGTGACAGGAGCCCCTCTGATGACGAGTTCGCCCGCGACGCCCCGAGCGCGCTACCGGGAGCAGGTGCGCGCCGAGGTCAGGACCCTCGCGCTGCGGCAGGTCGCCGAGACGGGCGCGGCCGGGATCTCCCTGAACGCGATCGCCAAGCAGATGGGACTGAGCGGACCCGCGCTGTACCGGTACTTCACCAACCGGGACGAGCTGGTCACCGAACTGATCAGCGAGGCATACCGCGAGCTCGCCGAGACCGTGCGTTCGGCGGCCGACAACGAGGACGATCCCCAGCGAAGGCCCGCGGTCGTCGGGCGCGCGGTGCGCGGCTGGGCGCTGGCCCAGCCGCACCGGTACCTCCTGATCCTCGGCACCCCGGTGCCCGGTTACGAGGCGCCGCCGGAGACCGTCGAAGTCTCCAGGGCCGTGATGACGGTGTTCCTCGACATCTTCGCCGCCCTGCCTTCGGCGTCACCTCGTGAACTGGATAAACACCTTGCCGCGCACCGGGTCTGGACCGGCGGACACGAAGCGTCGCCGGCCGCAATGCGCCGGGCGCTCACGTTCTGGACCCGGCTGCACGGCGTCATCAGCCTGGAACTGGCCGGGCAGTTCACCGGTATGGGCTTCGACCCGGACGTGCTGTTCGAAGACGAACTCGCCACGATCCTGTCCGAAGGCCATTAGTCGCCCGAGGTAGTGAAGGCCTCCTTCACAGCGTTCTGGTCCACTACTTGAAGGGGACCGCGATCCACGCGACCGGGACCCTGCTCAGCACCGGATCGTGGCCGCGCGCGGTGGATCCGGTGGCGGAGTACAACGCCGCCCGCAAGACATCTCGCAGGGGTTAATCCAGTG
>NZ_DASYMU010000003.1:0-16037 GCF_036008905.1 Amycolatopsis sp.
TACAGGGCAGATTGCCCACGTGTTACTCACCCGTTCGCCACTAATCCACCCGAAGGCTTCATCGTTCGACTTGCATGTGTTAAGCACGCCGCCAGCGTTCGTCCTGAGCCAGGATCAAACTCTCCAACAATGAATTTGATCAAGACCAAAACAGCTAGCAATTTTAGCTGATCCATCTTGTCTATCTACTCAAAGGAACCTCATTACGAGGTTACTTTATACATAAGCTCTACTGGCTTAGTTCACTAGCACACTGTTGAGTTCTCAAGCAACACGCCACGGATCGCGCCACCCAAGAGCAGCCTTATCCGAAGCAGTTATTCCTTAGCAAGTTTTTTTGTCTAGATTTTGGGCCACCCACTCAATCACCCTGAGGTGAGAGCTTGGTTCGTGTCCCGCTGGCCACCCGGTTTCCCTGGCGACTTGGTAAACTTTACATGGCGGTTTGACCCCCCGAACAGGGGGGTACCTTAACCGCGTTTTCGCAGGTCAGCGCTGCAAACGCACGCCGGCTGTGGTCCGCTTGCCCTTGCGGACCACGAGCCACTGACCGTGCAACGCGTCGTCGGCGGCCGGGTGCCACTCCTCGTCGGCGATCTTCACGTTGTTGACGTACGCCCCGCCCTCCTTGACGGTCCGCCGGGCGGCGCCCTTGCTGTCGACGAGCCCGCCCGCGAGCAGCAGGTCGACGATCGTGGGCTCCTCGGCGAGCTTGACCTCACCGTTCGGCAGCTCCGCCATGACGGCGTCGAGCGTCGACGCGTCGAGCTCGTTCAGCTCTCCCCTGCCGAACAGCGCCTGGCTGGCCGCGAGGACCTGCCGCGTCTGCTCTTCCCCGTGGACGAGCGTCGTGAACTCCTCGGCGAGCCGGCGCTGCGCGGCACGCAGATGCGGGCGCTGCTCGGTGTCCTCGGCGAGAGCGGTGATCTCCTCCGCGCTCAGGAACGAGAACATCCGCAGGTAGCGGATCACATCGGCGTCGCCGACGTTCACGAAGTACTGGAACCAGGCGTACGGCGAGGTCATCTCCGGGTCGAGCCAGAGGTTCCCGCCGCCGGTGGACTTGCCGAACTTCCGGCCCTCCGCGTCCGTCACCAGCGGCGCCGTCAGCGCGTGGGCGCTTCCGCCGTCGGTGCGCCGGATCAGGTCGACCCCGCCGACCAGGTTCCCCCACTGGTCGGACCCGCCGACCTGCAGCCGGCAGCCGTGCTCGCGGTAGAGGTGCAGGTAGTCCTGCGACTGGAGCAGCAGGTAGCTGAACTCCGTGTACGACATCCCGTCGCTCTCGAGCCGGCGTTTCACCGTCTCGCGGTTGAGCATGGTGTTGACCGGGAAGTGCTTGCCGACGTCGCGCAGGAACTCCAGCACGGTCTGCTTGCCGGTCCAGTCGAGGTTGTTCGCCACGATGGCGCCGGTCTTCGGGTCGCCGAAGTCCACGAACCGCTCGAGCTGGCCGCGGATCCGGCCGGCCCACTCCGCGACGACGTCGACGGTGTTCATCGTGCGCTCGCCGGTGTCGCGAGGGTCGCCGATCATCCCGGTGGCGCCGCCCGCGAGCACGATCGGGCGATGTCCCGCGCGCTGGAAGCGGGTCAGCATCAGCAGCGGGACGAGGTTGCCCGCGTGCAGGCTCGGCGCTGTCGGGTCGAAGCCGCAGTACAGCGTGAGCGGGCCGGCGTCCAGATCCTTCCGCAGCGCGTCGAGGTCGGTGGATTGCGCGATCAGGCCGCGCCAGGACAGTTCGTCAAGGATGTGCTCACTCACCCCTGGATTCTCCCGTACCTGGTCAACCGACTATTTGCCGGGGCTGGGGAGTCTCCGCTTGCCGCCGCGGCGATAGGTCGAGACCGCGGGCGATCCGTCGGCCCAGAATCGCCACGGCGTGTCCATCGCCATCGCGACCCCCACCCGTGGCCCGCTGCGGACCTCGGCGGCGGGAACTCGTTCGCCGGTCAGGAGCCGAATGGGCGACTCCGGGTCGGTGAGGTCGACGCCGTTCTCGCCCCGGCCGAGTCCGAGCGCCGCGGTAAGGATGGCCGGGCCCTTGGCCAGCTCGCCGGTACCGCGAGCAGCCGGTCGACGAGCTTTCACGACGTCGAGCCCGGACAGGATCTCTCCCGCGCGTAAGAGAACAGCGCCGGGCTGGCCGTCCTGGCCGCCGACGATGTTCGCGCAGAAATGCATCCCGTAGACGAAGTAGACGTAAAGATGCCCGGCCGGTCCCCACATGACCTGGTTGCGCGGGGTCTGCCCGCGATAACAGTGCGAGGCGGGGTCGTCGAGCCCGCGATACGCCTCGACCTCGACGATCCGGGCGGCGACCGTCCCCGCCGGGCCGGTCGATTCGAGCACCGAGCCGAGCAGGAGATACGCCAGGTCCACCGGGTCGATCGCGAGCTCGTCGCGGCGGAACACCCGTCCGTAACCGGTGATGGCGATGACTCCTTCGATGCGGAAACGACTCAGGGGCCTTTTGATCCTACAAAAGGCCCCTGAGCGTTCAGCCGGTTACTTCACCCAGTCACGGATCTCCGCGACGCGGGCGACGAGCCGCACCCGCTGTTCGGCGACGCGCACCGGCGCGGTACCGCCACGAGCGTCACGCGACGCCACCGAACCCTCGACGGTCAGCACTTCGCGGACCTTCGGGGTCAGCGCCGGGTTGATCTTTTCGAACTCTTCGTCGGTCAGCTCGTCGAGCCCGACTCCCCTGCCCTCTGCGACGCGGACGCTCTCACCCGCCGCCTCGTGCGCGACGCGGAACGGAACGCCCTGGCGCACCAGCCATTCCGCGATGTCGGTGGCGAGGGTGAACCCGGCCGGGGCCAGCTCGGCGAGCCTGTCCGTGTGGAAGGTGAGCGTGCCGATCATGCCCGCGATGGCCGGGAAGAGGAGCTCGAGCTGGTCGACGGAGTCGAAGACCGGCTCCTTGTCCTCCTGCAGGTCGCGGTTGTACGCGAGCGGCTGGGCCTTGAGTGTGGCCAGCAACCCGGTGAGGTTGCCGATCAGGCGGCCGGTCTTGCCTCGGGTCAGCTCGGCGACGTCGGGGTTCTTCTTCTGCGGCATGATCGAGCTGCCGGTCGCCCAGGCGTCGTCGAGGGTCACGTAGCCGAACTCGGCGGTGTTCCAGATGATCACCTCTTCCGCGATCCGCGAAAGGTTCACCGAGAGCATCGTGACGGCGAAGGCGAACTCGGCGGCGAAGTCACGCGACGCGGTGCCGTCGATGGAGTTCTCGACGCTCGAGGTGAACCCGAGTTCCGCGGCGACGGCTTCGGGGTCGAGGCTCAGCGACGAACCGGCCAGCGCGCCGGAACCGTAGGGCGACTCGGCCGCGCGAACGTCCCAGTCACGCAGCCTGCCGACGTCGCGCAGCAGCGCCTGGCCGTGCGCGAGGAGATGGTGCGCCAGCAGGACAGGCTGGGCGTGCTGCAGATGCGTACGGCCCGGGAGGATCGCGCCATGATGCCGTTCGGCCTGCGAGACGAGGGCATCGACGACGTCGAGCGTGCCGGCGACGACCCGGCGCGCGGCGTCACGCAGCCACATGCGGAACAGCGTGGCGACCTGGTCGTTGCGCGAACGGCCCGCTCGCAGCTTGCCGCCGAGGTCGGTCCCCGCCCGCTCCAGCAGTCCGCGCTCCAGTGCGGTGTGCACGTCCTCGTCGGCGATCACCGGGGTGAACGCGCCGGAAGCGACGTCGGCCGCGAGGACGTCGAGCGCCTCGATCATGCCCTTGAGTTCGTCTTCGGTCAGCAGCCCCGCCTTGTGCAGGACCCGGGCGTGCGCCCGCGACCCCGCGATGTCGTAGGGCGCCAGCCGCCAATCGAAGTGGGTCGACAGGCTCAGCGCCGCCATCGCCTCGGCGGGTCCACTGCTGAAGCGGCCACCCCACAACTGCACAGGCTGGTCTTCAGTCATTGTCGTGCTCCTTGAGTTCATCGTCCAAAGTAGACGAACGCTGCGCGAGCGCGGCGAAGCGGTCCGCCAGATCCTTGCCGGAAAGCGGTTCCCTGGCGATCACCGCCACGGTGTCGTCTCCAGCGATCGAGCCGACCACTTCTTCCAGTGCCGCCCTGTCGATAGCGCTCGCCAGGAACTGCGCGGCCCCGGGCGGGGTCCGCAGCACCATCAGGTTTCCCGACGCGTCGAGCGAGACCATCAGCTCGTCGAGCAGCCGGGCCAGCCTCGCCGTCCCGCCCTGCACTCCCCGGACGGGACTGCCGTCTTCGGGGATCACGTAGACCGGCGCGCCGGAATCCACCCCCCGCAGCTTCACCGCGCCGAGCTCGTCGAGATCCCGGGAGAGGGTCGCCTGCGTGACGTCGACTCCCTCGGCCACGAGAAGTTTCGCCAGTTCGGTCTGGCTGCGAATGGCCATGGTGGACACCAATGCCTTGATCCTGGCCTGCCGTGAAGCTCGACTCATTACTTATCGCCGCGCCTCGTCGAGCAGCCAGACCAGCAGCGCCTTCTGGGCGTGCAGCCGGTTTTCCGCTTCGTCCCACACCGCGCTCGCCGGGCCGTCGATGACCTCGTCGGTGATCTCCCAGCCACGGTGGGCGGGAAGACAGTGCAGCACGATGGCGCCGGGCGCGGCGCGCTCCAGCAGCGCGGTGTTGACCTGCAGCGCGCGGAACGGGCCGACCCGGTCCTTGCCGTCGTTCTCCTGGCCCATCGACGTCCAGGTGTCGGTGACCAGCACGTCGGCGCCGTCGACGGCCGCGTGCGGGTCGGTGAACACCTGGATGCTGCCGCCGGTGTCGCTCGCGCGGTGCTTGGCGTCGAGCATGACCTGCTGATCCGGCTGGAAGCCGACCGGTGAAACCACCCGGACGTGCATCCCGGCGGTGGTTCCGCCCAGCAGCAGCGAATGCGCCATGTTGTTCGCGCCGTCACCGAGGTAGACCAGGGTGAGCCCGGCGAGCTTTCCCTTGCGCTCGCGGATGGTCTGCAAGTCGGTGAGCACCTGGCACGGGTGGAACTCGTCGGTCAGCGCGTTGATCACCGGGATCCGCGACACCAGCGCCATCGCGTCCATGCGCTTCTGCGCGAAAGTCCGCCACACCACCGCGTCGACGTACCGCGAGAGGACCCGCGAAGTGTCCTCGATGGTCTCTTCGCGGCCCAGCTGCATCGAGCGTCCGTCGACGATGATCGGCTGGCCGCCGAGCTGGGCGATGCCCACCTCGAACGAAAGCCGTGTCCGGGTCGAGTTCTTCTCGAAGATCGCCGCGACCGACATGCCCTGCAACGCCTTCGAGCCGTGCTTGTCGGCCTTCAGCTTGTCGGCGAGGTCCAGCACGACCTTCTGTTCGTCGGGATTCAGGTCGTCGTCGCGGAGGAAGTGCCTTGGCATCAGTGGTCGTCCTTAGTGGTGGAGTCGAGCGCCGCCGGGAGTGCGGTGAGGAAGCCCTCGGCCTGTTCGGTGGTCAGGACCAGCGGCGGGGCGAGCCGGATGGTGTCCGGCGCGATCGGGTTGACCAGGTACCCGGCGTCCTGGGCCGCCTTGGCGACCGCGGCGGAAACGGGCTCGCGCAGGGAAATGCCGATCAGTAAACCGGCTCCGCGCACGCCCGACACCAAGGGGTGGTGCAGGGCTTCGACCCTGGTGGCGATGTCCTTGCCGAGCGAGGCGACGTGGTCGAGCAGGCCGTCGCGGGAGATCGTGCGCAGGACGGCGAGACCCGCCGCGCAGCACACCGGGTTGCCGCCGAAGGTCGTTCCATGTTGCCCGGGCTTGAGCAGGTCGCCGACCGCGCCGGCGCCGATCACCGCGCCGAGTGGGAGTCCGCCACCGAGGCCCTTGGCCAGGGTGATGAGGTCCGGCATGATCCCGGCCTGCTGGAAGGCGAACCAGCTGCCGAGGCGGCCGAGCCCGGTCTGGACCTCGTCGAGCACGAGCAGAGTGCCGGTGGCCTTGGTGATTTCCCTTGCCGCGTGGAGGAAACCGTCCGGCGCGGGGATCACCCCACCTTCGCCGAGGACCGGTTCCAGGAACACGGCGGCTGTTTCGGTGTCGACAGCGGCGCGCAGCGCGTCGACGTCGCCGAACGGGATGTGCGTGACGCCGGGAACGAGCGGGTGGAACGGTTCCTGCTTGCCCGGCTGGCCGGTGAGCGACAGCGCGCCCATGGTGCGGCCGTGGAACGCGCCCTCGCAGGCGACGATCTTGGTGCGGCCGGTGAGGCGGCTGATCTTCAGCGCCGCTTCGTTGGCCTCGGCGCCGGAGTTGACGAAGAGGACCTTGCCGTCGCCTGCCAGTCCGGCGACGTCCAGCAGTGCCTCGGCGAGCTCGACGGCGACCGGGTTGACGTAGAGGTTCGAGGTGTGGCCGATCCTGGCGATCTGCTCGCTGACCGCACGAACCACTTCGGGATGGGCGTGGCCGAGCGCGTTGGTCGCGATCCCGCCGACGAGGTCGACGTACTCGGTGCCATCGGCGTCCCACACGCGGGCGCCCTCGCCGCGCACCAGCGTCAGCTGCGGGGTGCCGTAGTTGTCCATCAACGCGGAGCGCCAGTGCTCCCGTCCGTCCACATTGGACGTCAGCTGGCTCATGACAACTCCTCCTCCGGGAACACCATGGTCCCGATTCCCCTGGATGTGAAGACTTCTAGTAGTACCGAATGCGCGAGCCTGCCGTCGATCACGTGCGCCCGGCGGACGCCGCCGCGGACCGCCCTGGCGCAGGCCTCCATCTTCGGGATCATGCCGCTGGCGAGATCCGGCAGCATCTGTTCGAGCCGGTCGACGCGGATGCGGTCGATCAGCGAAGAACGGTCGGGCCAGTTCGCGTACAGGCCTTCGACGTCGGTGAGCATCACGAGTTTCTCGGCGCCCAGCGCGGCGGCGAGCGCGCCCGCGGCGGTGTCGGCGTTCACGTTGTGCACCACGCCGTCGATGTCGGGGGCGACCGTCGAGACCACCGGGATGCGCCCGGCGTTGACGATGTCGAGCACCGCGTCCGGGTTGACCGCGGCCACCTCGCCGACCAGTCCGATGTCGATGGACTCGCCGTTCACCGTGGCCTGCTTGCGTTCCGCGGTGAACAGCTGCGCGTCCTCGCCGGAAATGCCGACAGCGTACGGGCCGTGCTTGTTGATGAGCCCGACGAGCTCGCGGCTGACCTGGCCGACCAGCACCATGCGGACGATGTCCATCGTCTCCGGCGTGGTGACGCGCAGGCCGCCCTTGAACTCACCGACAACGCCCAGGCGGTTCAGCATCGAGGTGATCTGCGGGCCACCGCCGTGCACGACCACCGGGTGCAACCCGGCCAGGCGCAGGAACACCATGTCCTCGGCGAAGGCCCGCTTGAGATTGTCGTCGATCATCGCGTTGCCGCCGTACTTGACGACGACCGTCGCGCCGTTGAATCGCTGCAGCCACGGCAGCGCTTCGATCAGTACCCCGGCTTTTTCCGCCGCCGCCGCGAGCCTGTCGTCGGCGGGGATCAGTGATTCGGGCGGCGTCATGACGAGTACGCGCTGTTCTCTTCGACGTACCCGTGCGAAAGGTCGGTGGTGTAGATGGTGACTTCGGCGTCGCCGAGCCCGAGGTCGATGACGATCTCGATGGCGCGGCCGGAAAGGTCGGCCTCGGAGCGGTCGGACGCGGTGGTGCCGTTCGCGAAGAGCGTCACGCCGTTGATGGCGATGGACAACTTGTCCGGCTCGATCTGAGCCTTCGCCCTGCCGAGTGCCATCGCGATCCGGCCCCAGTTGGGGTCCGAGCCGAACAACGCGGTCTTGACGAGGTTGTCCTCGGCGACCGTGCGGCCGACCTGGATCGCGTCTTCCTCGCTGGCGGCGCCCTTGACGACGATGTCGACGTCTTTGGTGGCGCCTTCGGAGTCGTCGCGCAGTTCGAGGACGAGGTCGAGCGCGACCTTTGTGAGCAGCTCGGTGAACTCGGCTTCCGACGGCGTCACGCCGCTGGCGCCCGAGGCGAGCACGAGAACGGTGTCGTTGGTGGAGGTGCCGCCGTCGACGTCGAGCCGGTCGAAGGTGATGTGGGTGGCCGCGCGCAGTGCCTTGTCGAGCAGTTCCTTGCCGACCACGGCGTCGGTGGTGATGACCGAAAGCATCGTCGCCAGGTTCGGTGCCAGCATCCCGGCGCCCTTGGCGAACCCGCCCGCGCTCCAGCCGTCGGCGTGTTTCGCGTAGGCCTGCTTCGGGCGGCTGTCGGTGGTCATGACGGCGGTCGCCGCGGCGAGACCGGCTTCCGGCGTGGCTTCGAGCGACTTCACGGCGGTGTCGATACCGGAGAGCACGGCGTCCATCGGGAGACGCTCACCGATCAGGCCGGTCGAGCAGACCGCGACCTCGACGGCGCCGGCGTCCAGCACCTCGCCGACCTTCTCCGCGGTGGTGTGTGTGTCCTGGAAACCGAGCGGGCCGGTCGCCGCGTTGGCGCCGCCCGAGTTGAGCACGACCGCGCGCAGCTTCTTGTGGCGCAGCACTTCCTGCGACCACAGCACGGGAGCGGCCTTGACGACGTTGCGCGTGAACACCCCGGCGGCCGCGAACTCCGGGCCGTCGTTGACCACCAGCGTCAGATCCAGCGCGCCGGACGCCTTGATCCCGGCGGCGATACCCGCGGCCCGGAAACCCTTGGGACCTGTCACTGTCATTTCGCCACCTCCGCGGTAAAAAGTACGTCGGCGGTCACGGTGCAACTCCCACAGTTGAAAGCCCGGTCGTCTCTTCGAACCCGAGCGCGATGTTCATGGACTGGACAGCGCCACCGGCGGTGCCCTTGGTCAGATTGTCGATCGCCGCGATCACGACCAGGCGGCCCGCGTCGGCGTCCACGGCGACCTGCAGCTGAACGTTGTTGGAACCCAGCGTCGCCGCGGTGCTCGGCCAGGCGCCTTCGGGCAGCAGCTGGACGAACGGCTCGGCGTCGTAGGCCTTCTCGTACGCGGCGCGCACGGCGGCGACGTCGACACCGGGCGCGAGCGGCGCACTCGCGGTGGTGAGGATCCCGCGCGGCATGGGAGCGAGCACCGGCGTAAAGGAAACCGTCACCCGCTCCCCCGCCACCGCGCGGAGATTCTGCGCGAATTCGGGGGTGTGCCGGTGCGCGCCGCCGACGCCGTAGGCACTCGCCGAGCCCATCACTTCGGACCCGAGCAGGTTGGTCTTCAGGCTCTTGCCCGCACCGGAAGTGCCGGTCACGGCGACGACGTTGACGTCGGTCGTGATCAGTCCCTCGGCGAGCGCGGGTGCCAGCGCCAGCGAGCCACCGGTCGGGAAGCAGCCGGGGACCGCGATCCGCTTGGTACCGGCCAGTTTCGCGCGTGCGCCGGGAAGTTCGGGCAGGCCGTACGGCCAGCTGCCGGCGTGCTCGCCGCCGTACCAGCGCTGCCAGTCCGCCGGGTCGTCGAGCCGGTGGTCCGCGCCGAGGTCGACGATCAGGACGTCCGGGCCGAGCTGCGCGGCGATCTCCGCGGAGTGACCGTGGGGCAGGGCCAGGAAGACGACATCGTGCCCGGCCAGCGTTTCGGCGTTCGTCTCCAGCAGGACGCGCCCGGCGAGCGGGACGAGATGCGACTGGTGCTGTCCCAGCGGGGTCCCCGCGCTGCTGGCGGCGGTCAGCGCGCCGATTTCGACCTCTGGGTGGGTGAGCAGCAGGCGCAGGAGTTCCCCGCCCGCGTACCCGCTCGCTCCGGCCACCGCGATGTTCACCGTCATGCGTATGATTATGCACGGCGACGCAAGTTCAATCAAAGGCGCGTGACACTCGTCGCCTCATCGAGTGGCAGTTCGCCCTTGGCGGAAGTGCGTTCGCACGCCGGTTTCCCTGCATAAAGTGCGTGTCATGGAACCGATCACGGGAATCGCGGCTGGGGTGCCGTTCACCGCGTTGCCGCCTGCCGGCGCTGGTCCGGCACCACTGCTCGTCACCTGGCACCAGATGGACTCGCCATGCACGAACGCCGCCTTCGCCGCCGCGTTGCCCCTGCACGAGGTGCCCGCCTGGCGGGTACATCTCGGCATGCCGCTGTGCGGAGCACGCAGCCTGCCGGACAGGGACGCGGCGTTCGTCGAGCTTGTCCGCCGGGACATCGTGCTGGCGTACATCGACCCGGTCGTCCGGCAGGCCGCCGATGAGTTCCCGGCGGCGCTGGCGGAACTGCGCGAGCGGCTGCCAGTGGACGATGGGCCCATCGGCGTGGTCGGTAGCTCGCTCGGCGGGGCCGTCGCGCTGCGAGTCCTTGCCCGCCGGGAGATTCCGATCGCGGCGGCGGCCGTGGTCAACGCCGGGATCCGGGCCCGGTCGGTGGTCGGGCTCGTCGAAGGCGTCGCCGGGGAGCCCTATCGGTGGCACGAGGAGTCACGGCGGATCGCCGATCGGCTGGACTTCGTGGCCAGGGCGGAGGATGTCGCGGGGCCACCGGTACTGGTCGTCAGCGGCGAACTGGACTTTCCCGACCTGCGCACGGACGCCGCAGAGCTGGCCGGCGCGCTACGCGAGCGGTACGCCGAGCCCGAGCACGTCCGGCTGGTGACGATTCCGGGTCTGGCCCACCCGCTGGCCGAGCCGCCCGGCGTCGAGCCCGCGCCGCAACTGCCCACGGCCAAGGCGGTGGACGACGTCATGACGGAGTGGTTCCTCCGGCATCTGCGGCGCTAGGCGTAGGTCCGGGCGGGGTCCGGTTCCGGCATGATCAGCTCCATCGCCCGCGTGGTCATGTCGGGTTCGTCGTTGATCGACCGCGCGAAGCCGCGCAGGCCCTCGACGAGCCGGGTGACCTCCTCGGCCGGGCGCACGCCGAACCGCAGGAACTGGCTGGTCATCCCGATCTTGTTGCCACAGTCGCGGATGAGCAGGTGATGTTCGGAGAGCAGGTAGTCGCGCAACTCGACGCCGTCGACCCCGCCCGGCAGTTTGACCAGCAGGAAGTTGGCCTGCGACGGGTAGACCGTGAGCTCGTGGAACCGCGACAGCTCGGCGGCCATCACGAACCTGTCCCGCGCGAGCAGTTTGAGACTCTCTTCGTACTCGGTCCGATGGTCGGCGAGCATGAACACGATCGTTTCGGCGATGGAATTGAGATTCCATTTGGGCAGCGCACCGGCGATTTTGCGGGTCAGCGCCGGATTGGCCACCTGATAACCGAATCGAATACCGTGCAAGCCGAAGTTCTTGCCAAGGCTCTTGAGCACGACGACATTCGGGCGAATCGAGGCTTCGAGCGACACGGACGGATTTCTCTCCAGTTCGACGAAATCGATGAACGATTCGTCGATGATCACCAGATCCAGGTCGGCGAGCTCGTCCATGAACCGGATCACCTCACGTTTGGGGAGGTATCCGCCGTCCGGGTTGTTCGGGTTGCACAGGACGGCGACCCTCGATCCCTTCGCCCTGATGAAAGCGATGTACTCGTCCAGCCCGAGGTCGAAGTTGTTGCCCTCGCGCAGCAGGTACATGTCGACGCGCTTGCCGGTTTCCAGCGGCTGGTCGGTCCAGCGGCCGAAGGTGGGGACCGGCACGGCGACACTGCTCTTGATCAGCAGATGGTCGATCCAGGTGATCAGTTCGGTCGACCCGTTCGACATCGCGATCGTCGCCGGGTTTAGCCGGAGCGTGCTCGCCAGTTTCTCCGTGATGGTCGCGGCGTCGCTCGGATAGAACTTGAGAATCGATCTCAGGTTGTCCGCGAGCAAGGTGAACATCTCGTCGGTGGGGAAATACGGATTGCAGGGTACGCAAAAATCCGCCAGATCGCCCGACCCGGGGCCCAGACTTCGGCTGACGGAAACGAAAGACGGGCTATGCGCCGCAGGGTGCTGCAATTTCATGTTCATGCCGTGACGCACGGGTGTACTCCATCTGCCGAGACCTGTTCCGGGGTTGGTCGACCTTTCTCCCTCATCTAGTGATACGCGCCGGTCAGGCGAGCGGTTCACTATTTCCGTGATCTGCTCGTAATAGCGGCCGGTCATCTAGGCCAGATCCTGTCCCAGATGGCTGGCATGCTGGGCCCATGACCGACACCCCGGCGCGGCTGCTCAATCTGCTGTCGCTGCTGCAGACTCCCCGCGAGTGGCCGGGCAGCGAACTCGCCGAGCGGCTCGCGGTCAGCCCGCGCACGATCCGGCGGGACATCGAACGACTCCGCGAACTCGGGTATCCGGTGGAAGCCACGATGGGTGCGGAAGGCGGTTATCGCCTGGTCGCGGGTGCCGCGATGCCGCCGCTGCTGCTCGATGACGAAGAAGCCGTCGCCATCGCAGTCGGGTTGCGCGTGGCGGCCGGGCACGCCGTCGAAGGAATCGAAGAAGCGGCGGTGCGGGCGCTCGCGAAACTCGAACAGGTACTGCCGTCGAAGCTGCGGTACCGCGTCGGCGCGTTGACGGCCGCCACCGTGCCGATGCTCAGCGGCGACCGGCCGACGGTCGATCCCGCGGTGCTGACCGTGCTGGCCGCGGCGATCACCAATCGCGAGCTGGCGCGGTTCGGCTACCGGGCGAACGACGGAGTCGAGAGCAAACGCTTGGTGGAGCCGCACAAACTCGTCTCCGCAGGCCGTCGCTGGTATCTGGTCGCCTACGACAACGACCGGGACGACTGGCGGATCTTCCGTGCCGACCGCATCCGGGAGCCACGGCCGACCGGCGCCCGCGTGGCACCGCGCGAACTGCCCGCGGCGGACGCGGCCGCCTTCGTCACCAGCAGGATGTACTCCCTGGTTCCCACCTACAGCGCCGACGTGACCCTCTACCTTCCGGCCACGGAGGTCGTGGGGCGGCTCGGCGACACCCCCGGTGACATCGAGCCGATCGACGAGCGGACCTGTCGCGTCCGCAGCCAGACAGACACGCTGGAGTGGCTCGCGTTCCGGTTGACCATGCTCGGCTGCGAGTTCGAGGTGCACGAACCACCCGAACTCGCCGAATACCTGCGCGCGCTGGGCGCCCGCGTCACCCGCGCCGCGGGTTAACCGTGCATGAGGTCGTAGGCCTTTCGTGAGCCCTCGATGTCCTGGAGGTTCTGGTCGGTCCAGTCGACGAGCTGGTACAGGATCGTGTGCAGGCTACGGCCCGTGTCGGTCAGCGCGTACTCGACCTGCGGCGGGACCGTCGGATGAACGGTCCGCGTCACGAGCCCGTCGCGTTCCAGGCGGCGCAAGGTCGCGCTGAGCATGCGCTGGGTGATGCCTTCGGTGAGCCGGCGCAGCTCGTTGAACCGCCGCGCCTCGCCGTCGAGCCGGCAGATGACGATCACCGACCACTTGTCGCCGAGCCGTCCCAGCACGTCACGCAGCAGAGCGCCACGATCGTCGTCCGGCATGGGGTTCCTTCCGGGTAACCAAGGCAGTCGAAACTGCCTTCTTGCGGGTCGCGGCCCGGCGCTCGAATACTGACTAGGCAGTATCCAACGTATACCTAGGGGCTTGCCAAGCAGGCCCAGAAGCGAGTTTCCCCTTGTCCGATCAGGACCTCCTCATCAGTGGCGGCCATGTGGCCAGCTTCGACCCGGCGATCGGGGATCTGCCCGGCGGCGACGTGCTCCTCCGTGACGGCCGGATCGCCGCCGTCGGCCGCGACCTCGCCGCGAGCACACCGGGCGTCCCCGTGCTCGACGCCCGTGGCCGCCTGGTTTTGCCCGGGCTCGTCGACACCCATCGGCACGTCTGGCAGGGCGCGCTCGGCGGCAGCACCGGCAAGGTCTCCCTTTCGGGGTATTCCGGCGCGGTCATCGGCGGGCTCGCGCCGTTCTACGAGCCCGAAGACGTCTACGCCGGCACGCTCTGGGGCGCGTTGCAGGCACTCAACGCGGGGATCACCACGATCGCCGACTGGGCACACAACCTGCCGACGCCCGAGCACGCCACCGCGAACATCCAAGCGCTGCACGACTCCGGTATCCGCGGCCTGTTCCTCTACGGCGGCCCCGGCCCGGACGGCCTCGCGTTCTTCGGCAGGCCCGCTCCCCCGCATCCCGAAGACGTCCGGCGCGTGCACGCCGAACTCCTGCCCACCGGGCGGCTGCGCCTGGGTCTCGCCCTGCGCGGCCTCGCGTTCACCACCCCCGAAGCCACCCAAGGCGATTTCGCGCTCGCCCGCGAACTCGGCGTGCCGATCTCCGTGCACGTCGGCATGGCCGGTTTCCCCGGCTCCGTCGAGACACTCGACCGCCTCGGCCTGCTCGGCCCGGACGTCAACCACGCCCACGCCAACCAGTTGAGCGACCACGAGTTCGACCTCATCGCCGCCACCGGCGGTTCGATCTCGCTCAGCCCATCGGTCGACATGCTGATGGCGCTCGGCACCTATCCCGCCACCGGCCAGGCCCTCGCTCGCGGTATTCCCGCGGGCTTGAGCGTGGACACGACCACCGGCGCCGGTAGCGATCTCTTCACCGAGATGCGCCTCGGCCTGGCCGCCGAACGCTCACGGGCCAACGCCGCCGCGGTCACCCGCGACGAAGCCGTCGCGACTGTCGACCTCGACCAGCGCGACATGCTGCGGCTCGCGACTCTCGACGCCGCCCGTGTCTGGCACCTAGACGAGGAGATCGGCAGCCTGAGCCCGGGCAAACAGGCCGACGTGACGATCGTCGACCTGCGTCCGCCCCATCTCGACGGCTTCGGCGATCCCGTCACGACCCTCGTGATGGGCGCCGGTGCCGCCGACGTCGAAACGGTGATCGTCGGCGGCGAAGTCGTCAAGGCGCGTGGCGCGCTCGTCGGCCCTTATGCCGCGCGCGCCCGTGAGCTCATGCACGAATCCCGCGCCCGGTTGCGCGGACGCGCCGGGCTGCCCGCCGCTTGAAGTGGCGGCTGCCCGACCTAGTCCTCGTCACCTCCTGGAAGGTCGGTGCGGCGGCTCGGTGGCACCGGCAGGTACGCGCCCGGTTTCTCCGGGTCGCAGCCGACCCGGGGCAGCCGGGCGCGGATACCGCCAGGGGTCCGCTCGAACTGCGCCGCGATGTCCTCGACGCTTTCCCCTTCCTGCCAAAGCCTTTCGAGTTCCGCGTCCAGTTCGTCGGACCACGGCCGGCCTTGCTGCGCCGGGCGATTGCCCGGTCTTCGGCGGCTCGGGTTGCTGATGCCCGCGAAGGACAGCAGCGTGTCGGCGAGGACCGTGCCCAAGGTGGGCGCGGCACCCGCGTCCACCTCGATCCGGCCCTCGGCCACGGATTCGCCCTCCGGCCCCGCGGCGCCGATGATCACGGCGACGCGGGTGGACAGCGTGGATTGGTCTTCGCTCGGCAACGCGGCGACCTCTACGGAGTACTTGTTGATGCCGACCCGGACCTCGGTCCGGTGCCCTTCGATGATGTTCATGCCCTCGAAGCTAGCGCGGACCCCCGACAGTTTTCGTCACCGAGGGCGATCGAGCAGCTCCGCTCCGAAATTGTCGGACCCCCGATCTAACGTGCCTGTCATCGCGAACGGGGAGGGGAATCCGATGCTGGAACAGGAGTTCTGGAGGATCGTCAAGCGTGCTGGGCGGGAGAAGCCCGACAAGGGGTTTCGAAGACGGTACGGGCTGACCGAGAGCCAGGCGACCACGCTGCGGCTCGAAACGCTGCTCGGCGAACTGCCGTCATGCGAAGTGCTGCGGTTCCACCACCTGATGCGGAAGGTGTACGAACGGGCCTATCGCTGGGAGCTGTGGGCGGCCTTCGGGGTCGCACTGTCCGGAGTGGACGAAGAGCTGTTCCGGGACTGCGTCTCATGGCTGATCCTGCGTGGCAGGCGGCGGTTCACGAGGACGCTGGCGAACCCGGACACGCTGAGCTCGGAGGTGATCGACGCCGACGAAGTGGTGGGCGCGGGCGGTGTCCCGGACGTCGCGTTCGTGGCACTCGAAGGCACCGGAGCACTCGACGACTTCTTTGACCTGATCGTGTACGAAGACCCGCCGGACGGACAGCGGGTGCCCGAGGATCTTCCGAGTCTCCGGCGGCGCTTCCCGAAGCTCACGGCGAAACACGTTCCCGCGGAGCTCACCGTGTCGAACCAGCCGGTAACGGTGGTCCCCAGTCGGTGGCACGCAGACGAGTGGCGCCCCGGC
>NZ_DASYMU010000004.1:0-53168 GCF_036008905.1 Amycolatopsis sp.
GTTGGGGGCATCCTGTGCCCCCAACGCCGCTTTGGGGTAATGGTCCCGTCCTCGGCGTCCCGGCGTTGCCTGCCCGGTCCCGTCCTGGCTTTCCCGTGGCATTAATGGACCTTTCATCTCAAAAATCGAGATGAAAGGTCCATTAATGCCACTTTGGGGCCGGGGCGTGGGCGCCTTGGGCGGGCACAGCTCGCGATGGCTCGTCCGGCTCAGCCGTGCAATGAACGGACCGTTCCTTGTGTTTTTCGGTAGGAAGGGTCCGTTCATAGCGGTCGTGCGGGGTCTAGGAGAGGCGTTCCAGGACCAGTGCCATGCCTTGGCCGCCGCCGACGCACATGGTCTCGAGGCCGAACTGCTTGTCGTGGTGCTGCATCGAGTTGATCAGCGTCGAGGAGATGCGCGCGCCGGTCATGCCGAACGGGTGGCCGACGGCGATCGCGCCGCCGTTGACGTTCAGCCGGTCGAGGTCGACGCCGAGGTCCTGGTAGGACGGGATGACCTGCGCGGCGAACGCTTCGTTGATCTCGACGAGGTCGATGTCGCCGATGCTCATGCCTGCCCGCGCGAGTGCCTGCTTCGACGCCTCGACCGGGCCGTAGCCCATGATCTCCGGCGAAAGGCCGGTGACGCCGGTGGACACCACGCGCGCGAGCGGGGTGATGCCGAGTTCCTTGGCCTTGGTGTCGGACATGATGATCAGCGCGGCGGCGCCGTCGTTGAGCGCGCAGCAGTTACCGGCGGTGATGCGGCCGTCGGGGCGGAAAACCGGCTTCAGCCCGGAAACGCCTTCGATGGTGACGCCGGCGCGCGGGCCGTCGTCCTTCTCCACCACGGTGCCGTCGGGCAGGGTGACCGGGGTGATGTCCTTGGCCCAGAACCCGTCCGCGATCGCCTTCTCCGCGAGGTTCTGCGAGCGGACGCCGAATTCGTCCATCTCTTCCCGTGAGACGTTCTTGATGCGGGCGAGGTTTTCCGCGGTCTGGCCCATCGCGATGTAGACGTCCGGCACGTCGCCGGTCTCGCGCGGGTCGGTCCAGGTGTCGGTGCCCGAGCCCGCGGTGGCGACCGTGCGGGCTTCGGCGTCGGCGAAGAGCGGGTTGTGCGTGTCCGGCCAGGAGTCGGAGCTGCCCTTGGCGAAGCGCGACACGGTCTCGACACCGGCGGAGATGAACACGTCACCCTCGCCTGCCTTGATCGCGTGCAGCGCCATGCGGGTGGTCTGCAGGCTCGACGAGCAGTAGCGCGTGATCGTGCAACCGGGGAGGTGGTCATAGCCGAGTTCGACGGCGACGGCGCGTCCCATGTTGAAACCGGACTCGCCACCGGGCAGGCCGACCCCGAGCATCAGGTCTTCGATGTCGGCCGGGTTCAGCTCGGGCACCTTGTCCAGCGCCGCCCGGACCATCTGCACGGCGAGGTCGTCGGGGCGCATGCTCACCAGCGATCCCTTGCCGGCGCGGCCGATCGGGGAACGGGCGGTGGAGACGATCACGGCTTCGGGCATAGCGGACACTCCCTTGTATCTCACGCACTGTACTAAGCGGTCGTTCACCTCATCTTGCCGCTTCCGGCGCGCGCGGCAAACCCGAACGCGACCCGAAACACGCTGCGCGTTCGATTACCCTCCAAGTGTGGAATATGTCGAGCACATCTCCGACCTCGTGGGCAACACCCCGCTGGTCAAACTGAACGCGCTGGCCGAGGGGCTACAGCCGCTCGTGCTGGCCAAGGTCGAGTACGTCAACCCCGGCGGCAGCGTCAAGGACCGCATCGCGCTGCGCATGATCGAAGCGGCCGAGCGCTCCGGCGAGCTGCGGCCCGGCGGCACGATCGTCGAGCCGACCTCCGGCAACACCGGTGTCGGCCTCGCCATGATCGCCCAGCGCAAGGGCTACAAGTGCGTTTTCGTCTGCCCGGACAAGGTCAGCGAGGACAAGCGCAACGTGCTCAAGGCGTACGGCGCCCGCGTCGTCGTCTGCCCGACGGCGGTCGCACCGGAGCACCCGGACTCCTATTACAACGTCTCCGACCGCCTGGTCCGTGAGATCGAGGGTGCTTGGAAGCCGAACCAGTACTCGAACCCGGAGAACCCCGAGAGCCACTACCGCTCCACCGGCCCGGAGATCTGGAAGCAGACCGAAGGCCGCATCACGCATTTCGTCGCGGGCGTCGGCACCGGCGGCACCATCTCCGGCACCGGCCGCTACCTCAAGGAGGTCAGCGACGGACGGGTCCAGGTCGTCGGCGCGGACCCGGAGGGCTCGGTGTACTCCGGCGGCACCGGCAGGCCGTACCTGGTCGAGGGCGTCGGCGAGGACTTCTGGCCCGCCACCTACGACCGTGAGATCGCCAACGAGATCATCGCGATCTCCGACGCGCACTCGTTCGACATCACGCGCCGCCTCGCGCTCGAAGAGGGCCTGCTCGTCGGCGGCTCGTGCGGCATGGCCGTCGCCGCCGCGCTGAAGCTCGCCGAACGCTGCGGCCCCGAAGACGTCATCGTCGTGCTGCTGCCCGACGGCGGCCGCGGTTACCTCACCAAGGTTTTCAACGACGACTGGATGTCCTCCTACGGCTTCCTGCCGCCGGACTCCAGCGGCGCCACGGTCGGCGACGTGCTGCTCAAGAAGAGCGGCTCCCTGCCGAACCTCGTGCACACGCACCCGAACGAAACCGTCGCCGAGGCGGTCGCGATCCTCAGCGAGTTCGGCGTCAGCCAGATGCCTGTGGTCAGCGCCGAACCACCGGTGATGGCGGCCGAGGTCGTCGGCGCGGTGAACGAGCGCGATCTGCTGGACGCGTTATTCACCGGGAAGGCACAGCTGGCGGACCGGCTGGACAAGCACATGTCCCCGCCGCTGCCGACGATCGGCGCCGGTGAGCAGGTCAGTTCGGCGATGAAAGCGTTGTCGGAGGCCGATGGCGCGCTGGTTCTGTTCGACGGCAAGCCCGCGGGCGTCGTCACGCGGCACGACCTGCTGGGCTTCCTCGCCGGTCGTTAGTCCTCGATCCATCGTGTGACCGGTCGGGGCGTTCTGAGCGCCCTGACCGGCTATCCGATAGCGTGTGACGCGAGTCGTACTTTCATGTCCGCGTCAAGGGGGTTCAGTACCCAAATGAGTGCTCCGCAGCCACCGAACCAGCCGTGGGGTGGCGGGCAGCCACCGCAGGGCCCCCAAAGTGGTTCACAACCACAGGATGACAACCCGTTCGGTTCCCCGGAACCGACGCAGGTCGTTCAGCCGGGTCAGCCGCAGCCGCCGCAGTACGGGCAGCCCCCGTTCGGCGATTCGCAGTTCGGCGACACCCCCGAGCCGACCCAGGTCGTGCAGCCGGGCCGCCCGCAGAACGAGACCGACCCCAACGCCACGCAGATGGTGAACCACCCCGGTAGCGGCGAAACGCCTCCCGGCGAGTCGACGCAGCTGGTGCCCCCGGGTTCCCAGCCGCAGGGTGCCATTCCTTACGCCCCGCCGCCCAGCGCGGCGGACAACCCGGGCGCGTTCGGCGGGCCCGGATACGGCCAGCCGGGACAGTTCGGCCAGCCGCAGCAGGGTGGCTTCGGCCAGCCCGGGCAGTTCGGCCAGCCCGGCGGGTTCGACCCGTCGCAGGGCCAGCAGCCCGGTGGCTTCGGTCCGCCCCCGCAGGGCTTCGGCGGTCCGCCGCAGTTCGGCGGCCCTCCGGTCGGCGCTTCCGGTGGCAACGCGCTGTTCGGCTACCTCGCCGGCGGCCTGGTGGCGCTGCTCGGTCTCGTCGCCCTGATCTTCTCGTTCGTCGACATGGGCGACATCAGCACCTACTCGACTGCGCTGGACAAAGCACCTAATGCCGCGGCGCTGCAGGACTTCCTCGACCGGTCGGGCCTGGCTTCGCCGGGGTCGCTGTGGTTCTACATCATCCTGGTCGCACTGGGCGCCCTCGCCGGTCTCGCCGGTGGTGTCGCGCTCGCGCTGTCCGGCAAGCTCGGCGGCACGATCAAGAAGCTCGCTCCGATCGTGACCGCGGCCGGTGGCGTTTTGCTCTTGGTCGGCGCCATCCTGGTCATCTCCGGCACGACGGCCTCTGCGGAGTTCAAGGCCCAGGCCGCCGGTTCCAGCGAGACCAGCATCGGCACCGGCACGATCTACCTGATCTTCGGTGTTCTGATCCTCGTCGTGGGCGTGCTGGGCCTCATCCCGGCGACGGCGCAGTTCGTCGGCCTCGGTGGCGGCGGTTCCGCGCTCGGTGGCGGTCCTGGTGGCCCCGGTGGTTTCGGTGGCCCGCCGAGCGGCGGCTTCCCGCCTCCCGGCCAGCCCGGCCCGTACGGCCAGCCCCCGCAGGGCTTCGGCCAGCCGGGTCAGCCGGGTCAGCCTGGTCCGTACGGCCAGCCCGGTGGCCCGAACCCGTCGAGCGGTGGTTTCCCGCAGCCGGGTCAGCCGCAGCAGGGCTTCGGCCAGCCGGGTCAGCCCGGTCCGTACGGCCAGCCCCCGCAGGGCCAGCCGGGTCAGTTCGGCCAGCCCGGTGGGCAGGACCCGTCCAGTGGCGGATTCGCGCAGCCGGGTCAGCCACAGCCGGGTCAGCCACAGCCGGGTCAGTACGGCCAGCCCAACCCCTACGGCCAGCCGCCGCAGGGCCAGCCCGGCCAGCCGGGGCAACCCGGTCAGCCTGGTCAGTACGGCCAGCCGCCGCAGCAGGGATACGGTCAGCCGCCCCAGCAGCAGTGGTGAATTGATCACTTGAAGTGATGCCCCCGGCCTTTCCGGCCGGGGGCATCACTTTTTTCTGCCCGTCTGTTCCGAACACGCTCCATTGCACCGTTCAGCGGGATAAGGTGACCCGGGAATTCCGCATTCGGTTGATAGGGGCGTCGTGACAGGTCCTTACGGGTATCAGGCCCAGCAACCGGGTGCCGCCTACGGGTACGGCCAGCCGCACGAGCCGCGGCCCAGCGGCGTGACGGCCGTCCTCGCCGCGATCCTCGGTCTCGTCCTCGCGGCCATGACCGGTTACGTGCCGATCCACACCTTCATCAGCATCCCGTCGGGCTACAGCATCGGCGACCTCCCGGGCGAGGTCCTCGTCCTCCTCGGCGTCTACCTCGTGACGGCCCTGCTGCTCTTGATCGGTGCGCTGGCGACGTTTTTCCGGTCCTTCGCCGGGGGAATCCTGTTGCTGATCGGCTCGCTGCTGACCATCGCGGTGATCCTCGCCGAGCCGCTGGTCGCCCTCGACGGGAAATACGACGTCTACTTCAAATACCTCTTCGGGTTCGAAGACCTCGGCGCGATCATCGGGGTCGCATCGCTCGTGGTCAGCCCGGTGCTGTTCCTCCTCGCGGTCATCCCGCCGACCTTCCGCTACCTCCGGTATCGGCGGCCCATTCCGGAGGCTTACGGCGCACAAGCGCAGGTTTATCCGCCGCGCAGTTGGTGACGCGCAATTCTTCACGTGCTTTTTCACGATTCTTTCCCGTGCGTTTGTCGACGTCTCGGGTCTTTCCTTGGGGGAAAGTAGTCATGACATATCAGCAATTTCCGGGGGCGTCCCCGCGGCCTGGCGGCGGTACGGCGATCACGGCCGGGGTACTCGCGATCCTCGGCGGTCTTTGGTACCTGGTCAGCCTGGGCGCGGCGATCGTCGGCATGGCCGTCGGCGCTACCGGTATCTTCGTCATCATCTTCGCTGGATTGTGCGCGGCAGCCGCGACCTGCCTTGTCACCGGCGGGATCGGGCTGTTCCTGAAGAAGCCGGCCGGCCGGCTGTCGACGATCCTCGGCTGCGCGTTCGCGCTCTTACTGTGCGCCATGTCGGGCGCGCTGGTGCTGATCGCCGACGGGGTCACCTTCGTCGAAACCTCGGAGGTTGCCGGCATCAGCGGCTGGGCGGCGCTCGTGATCACAGCCATCCCGGCGATCGTGACGCCGGTGCTGGCGCTCGCGAAGTCGACAGCGCGCTGGGTCGGCCAAGCCGAGCCCGCTTCGCCGCTGCCGCAGCCGTAGTGGTGATCTCCATCCCACCTGGCGGGACGGCTGGGATGGGACCGTACGCTGGATGGCATGGTTGACGACTACTCCGCTCTGGGCTTCGAGACACGCGCTATCCATGCTGGTCAGGCGCCTGACCCGAGGACCGGCGCGGTGATCGTGCCGATCTACCAGACCTCGACGTACGCGCAGGACGGCGTCGGCGGGACGCGTGAAGGCGACTACGAATATTCCCGCACCGCGAACCCCACCCGCACCGCGCTCGAGCAGGCGCTCGCGGCGCTCGAAGGCGGACGGCACACGGTCGCGTTCTCGTCCGGCATGGCGGCCAGTGACGTCATCCTCCGCAGCCTGCTGAAGCCCGGCGACCACCTCGTGCTCGGCAACGACGCGTACGGCGGTACGTTCCGGCTGATCGACAAGGTCCTGAGCCTCTGGGGTGTCGAGCACACCGTCGCCGACCTGGCCAACGTCGACGAGGTCCGCGCCGCGATCCGGCCCGAGACGAAGCTGATCTGGTGCGAGTCACCGACCAACCCGATGCTGGGCATCGCCGACATCGCGGCTCTCGCCGGTGTCGCGCACGAAGCCGGCGCCCGGCTGGTCGTCGACAACACCTTCGCCACGCCGTACCTGCAGACCCCGCTCGCGCTGGGCGCGGACATCGTCGTGCACTCGACCACCAAGTACCTCGGCGGACACTCCGACGTGGTCGGCGGCGCGGTCGTCACCAACGAGGACGAGGTGCGGGACCAGCTCTTCTACCTGCGCAACGCCGCGGGCGCGGTCCCGGGCCCGTTCGACGCGTGGCTGACCCTGCGCGGCATCAAGACCCTCGCGCTGCGCATGGAACGGCACTCCGACAACGCCGAGCTCATTGTCCAGATGCTCAAGTCGCACCCGAAGGTCTCGAAGGTCTACTACCCGGGCCTGGCCGAGCACCCCGGCCACGAGATCGCCGCGAAGCAGATGCGCCGCTTCGGTGGAATGGTCTCCTTCAGCCACGTCGACGGCGAGCAGGCCGCACTGGACGTCGCCGCGCGCACCAAGCTGTTCATCCTCGCCGAGTCGCTGGGCGGCATCGAATCGCTCATCGAGCACCCCGGCCGGATGACCCACGCCAGCACCGCGGGCTCCACCCTGCAGGTCCCCGAGGACCTGCTGCGGCTCTCGGTCGGCATCGAGGACTCGACCGACCTGATCAACGACCTCCGCACCGCCCTGGGCTAGGTCCCGCGGCAGTCCCGAAGTGACATGAACGGACCGTTCCTCTCAAAAACTGAGAGGAACGGTCCGTTCATAGCGTTTTGCGGTGGTGAGCGAGTCCTACGGGCGGTAGTTGCCGTGCTGGACTTCGCCGGGCGCCGGGAACGAACGGAGCTCGTCGGGCGCGGTCACGGCGGGCAGGTCCGCGGTGTTCACGCAGCCGCCGACGAGTTCGACGTGGTTGTCGTGCCGGATGTACTGGGCCGGATCCCCGCAGCTCGCCCTGTCCACGGTGTACACGGCGGCGCCGGTGAGCGCGGCGGCGGACGTCAGAGCGGCGACCAGCGGCAGCAACCCGGCCGCGCGGGCGGCGCGAACCCGCCGCAAGACGCGCGTTTCGTGCCCCCGTGCCATGGTTTCTCCCTGAGCCTCGGACGTTGCCCGGTTCAAGCGTACCTGGCTTACCTGCGCGTTACATGGCTCGGTCGCGGGTGGCATCATCCGGGGCATGCGACTGGTCAACATCGAGCAGATCGAGCAGGCACGCAAGCTGCTCGAAGGAGTGGTCCGCAAGACCCCGATGGAGCACGCCAGGGACCTGGAGACGCTCCACGGCGGCGCGGTGTACCTCAAGTGCGAGAACCTCCAGCGGACCGGCTCGTTCAAGATCAGGGGCGCGTACACCCGCATCCACGGCCTGACCGACGAAGAGCGGTCGCGCGGGGTCGTCGCGGCGAGCGCCGGCAACCACGCGCAGGGCGTCGCGCTGGCTTCGTCGCTGCTCGGCACCAAGGCGACGGTGTTCATGCCACAGCGCGCGCCACTGCCGAAGCTGGCCGCGACCAGGGGCTACGGCGCCGAGGTCCACCTGCACGGCGCGCTGCTGGAGGAGACCCTCGCGGAGGCGATCGCGTTCAGCGAGCGCACCGGGGCGGTGTTCATCCACCCGTTCGACCACGCGGACATCATCGCCGGGCAGGGCACTGTCGGGCTGGAGATCCTCGAACAGGTGCCCGAGGTGGCCACGATCCTCGTCGCCACCGGCGGCGGAGGCCTGGTCAGCGGGGTCGCGGCGGCGGTCAAGGCGTGGCGGCCGGACGTCCGCGTGGTCGGCGTCCAGGCCGAGCAGGCGGCCGCGTTCCCGGCGTCGCTGGCGGCGGGCGAACCGGTGCGGCTGAGCGAAACCCCCACCATGGCCGACGGGATCGCCGTCGGCTCGCCCGGTCCGGTCAGCTACGCCCACGTCGCCGAACTGGTCGACGAAATCGTGACGGTCACCGAGGAATCGCTGTCGCAGGCCGTGCTGCTCTGCCTGGAACGCCGGAAACTCGTCGTCGAACCCGCCGGGGCGGCCGCCGTCGCCGCGATGATCGAACACCCGGGCGCGTTCCGGACCCCGATCGTCGCGATCCTGTCCGGCGGCAACGTCGACCCGCTGCTCCTGCTGCAGATCATCCAGCGCGGGATGTCCGCCGGCGGCCGCTACTTCAAGCTGCGGCTGCGCGTGCCCGACCGGCCGGGTTCGCTGGTGTCCGTGCTTTCGAACGTGAGCGCGCTCGGCGCGAACGTGCTCGACGTCCAGCACTCCCGCATCTCCGGCACGCTCGCCATCGGCGAAGTGGAAGTGGCGCTGGCACTGGAAACCCGCGGTCCCGAGCACTGCGCCAACGTCACCACCGCGCTCCAGAAAGCGGGCTTCGAAGTCGTTTAGGACGCAGTGTCACCGGTGATGGCGGCCAGTGCGAGTTCCCTGGCGGGCTCGTCCACCTCGGGCATGGTGAAGCGCAGCGCGCGGATATGCGTGAGCAGCTCCGGATCCGGGGCGACTTCGTGCTCGCGCAGGTAGTACGCCACAGCGCCGGGCCAGAGCCAGCTGCCGTCGGTGCGGAAGTTCAGCGGCACCACGTCGGTCCGCTCCGGGTCGAACGCGTCGGTGTCGTAGGTCCTGGAGGCGAGCACCACCGGCGCGCCGTCGAGGTACTCGAGCACACGCTCCTTTTCGGCCGCCTGCAACGGTTCCCGGTTGACGACCGGACGGCCGGACTCGTCGAGTCCGTCGTAGACCCGCGGCGTGCGCAGGTCCTCGGCGGCTTCGGCGGGCGGCGTGGCGGTCAGTACCGGGGCCGGCGCGGCTCGCTGCCGCAGCCACGGCGGGACGAACTGCTCGGCCCGGGGGAAGAACCGCAGCTCGTCCTGGAAACCGATCGGCGGTGGCGGCCGGCGCCAGCGCGGCTCGACGTCGGGCTGGTAGTCGGCGCTGAGCACGTTGGCCGGGCCGAACACCAGCACCGCGCCGAGCCAGGTACCGCGCCCGGGCTGGTACATCCCCGTCCGCAGGACGCCCAGCAGCCGCAGGACCTCCGGCGGAGGCGGCACCGGACGCGGAGTCCCGTCCGGGCCCGTGACGACGACGTCGGCCTCCACATGGCGGCCGACCGCGCGGTACTCGACCCGGATCTGACGCCAGCCCGGCGGCAGGGCGACGACGAGCGCCTGCCCCGCCTGCCCGACGAGCTGCCGCTGCTGATCGGCGTTCAGCGGTACAGGGGGCTGGCTCATCTCCTCGATCCTTTCAGAGTCCTGCGCGATTCCAGGTCCTAGCGATGCAGCGGGTCAGGAACCGCCGTCGCGCAACCAGTCCGGGATGTTCTCCGGCGTGCGCGGGAAGAGCCGCAGCTCCTCGGCGAAGGCGTCGGCGGGCACCGGGTTCCGGAAGTCGGGCCGCTCCACGCCGTTGAAGGTGGCCTTGAACGCCTCGGGATGCTTCATCTCGAAAACCGCGGTCAGCCAGGTGCCGGTGACGGGATTCGCCGAAACGGCGCGAAGCTCGCGGAACAGCTCGGAGATGACCTCGGGCGGCCGCCACGCCGACATCGCGCCCGTCACCGAATGCACCAGTCCCGCGATCTCCTCGTGGTTCCCCAGCGCGCTGTATTTGAGCTGGGCGTATTCCCAGCCGGGTGGCAGGAGATGCTTCAACTGACCGGCGATCTCGTTCAGGATCTTGTCCTGCCCCGCGTCACCGGAGCTCGACGGACTCGTCACGCGTTTTCAGCCCCTTCTTGCATCCGTGCCAGGTACCAGGCGGGCAGGTGTTCCGTGTCGCGCGGGAAGGCCTCGAGGTCCCGCTGGTAGACGACGGGTGGCACCGGCGGGTCCCACAGCGGGTCGTAGTCGAAGTTGTAGTGCGCGACGTAGGAACCCGGCGGGTCGAGGATGAGCCGCAGCGAAAGCCAGGTGCCGCGGCCGGGCTGGTACATGCCTTGGCGGAGCGCGACCAGCTCGGCCTTGATGTCCGGCGGCGGCTCGGGCGGCGGGCTGCTGCCGTCTTCCATGATCACGGTCAGCGCGATGTCGTCGACCATCGTGGCCATCGTGACCTTGACGTCGATCCGCCGCCAGCCCGGCGGCGCGCCCTGCAGCACCCGCGCGCCGATCTGCTGGATCAGCTGGTCTTCCTGCGCCGCGTCAAGGGGTGGCGGGGGCGGCGGGGGGTGGTGGGGTGACGGGGGCTGGGTTGGGGACATCTACGAAGCTCCTGTAACTGTGCGTGCGGGTGCCGTCCGGGGCGATTCTCTCCGACATGGAATGTTTCCGGTCCGGGGTCTCCGTATTCGGTGCCGACGGCGGGTCGTAGTAGATCCGCTCCTGCCCCAAGGTCGCGCCTTGGCGGTCGATCGTGTGACGGTTGGTCTCGTGCTGCGCCCAGTTGTCCGGGTTGCCCGAGTGATTGTTCTGGCTGAACGGCTCCGGCGCGACCGCGACCCGCCCACGGGCGGCCTGGGTCGCGTGATCGGCGCTGTGCCCGCCACGGTAGGTGCCGCCGTGTTCGAGCTGGCCGATCGCCCCGGTCCGCGTCTGCGCCCGCGTGTCACCCCGGGGTTCGGTGGGGCTGCTGTAGTCCGGCTCGTACGAAACGGCCGAGTTGCCGTGCGCGTCCGTGTGATAGGTGTGGTCACCGATCTTGTATTTCGCTCCCGGCAAGGGAAGTCCCTCGGGACGGCCGGCGTGGGTGTCGCGCATGGTGTGGATGTCGCCGGTCTCCGGGTTCACCACCCGGCCGTGCGAGTTGTCGGGCCAGGTCTCGATATGGGTGAACCGCGGCGGCGGGTCCTGGGCGGTGTAGAACGTGCCGTGCCAGACGTCGTTGCCTTGCGCGTCCGTGGAGTACACGTGGTAGACGCTGTTGGGCTCGAGGCTTTCCGGTGGCCTGTTGCTGAACGGGCCGTCGCCGTTGCGCGAGGGATCCCAGTCGCGCACGACCGGCTGCGGGGTCGGGTTCGGCGGCGGATCGAAACTGTCGATGTCCAGCACCGGCGAGCCGGCGTCGTCGGTGTGGAATTCGAAACGGCCATCGCCGGTGTCGACCCGGTAGTCGGTTTCGGGCAGCAGGTGGTTCGCGTCCGGGTTGCCGACCGGCGTGAAGGGATCGTTGCCGAGGTTGGTGTTGGGTGCCGTGGCGTCGACATGGGTGATCCGGGTGTCGGGCGGCGGTGTTCCGTCGGTGTAGAACGTCGACTTCCGGCCGGTGGAGTCGGTGATCTCGTACTTCGTGTCCGGCTCGAGCGGACGCGGGTTCGACGGGTCGTAGAACCGTTCGCCCGGCTCCAGATGCAGCGGGTTCGGTTCGTGCACCCGCGTGTGGGGCGGTTCCTGCCAGCCGCCCTCGATGTCGTGCGGTGACGGGAAGTCCTTGCCGCGGTCCCGCGCGCTGTCCACGTCGACGTCCTGCTTGTCGGCGTGGTGCGTGTCCGGCGTGAAGCCGTCGTCGCTCGCCCGGCGCGCGGTGCCGTCGGGGGAATGCACGTCCCATTCGCCGTTCGGCGGGATCTTGGGCCGCATCTTGCCGTCCGGGCCGACTTCGTAGTCCGACGAGAAGACCCGGCCGTTCGAGTCGGTCCACGCGGGCTTGCTCGGTGCCATGACTTCGGTGTCGAGCTCGCGTGAGAGCCGCTTCGCGAAGTCGTTGGACCCCGCGTCACAGCCGATCAACCGGATGGGACGGCCGTCGTAATCCCCGTTGCGCCGCAGGATGTCCGCGAACTCTTCGGGGGTGTAGTGCTGGTTCCCGATCCGTGCGTGGCCGTCCGGGGTGACGTGCACGTCGACGGTGTAGCGGCCGTCCGGGTCCGGCTGGACGCGGTGCGGCAGATCGCCCATGTCGGGGTCGGCGCGGTGGTACGAGCTGCCCGCCGGGGTGCCCTCCGAATGACGCTGGTTGACCTCGTCCGGCGTCAGTCGCTCGGGCTGGTGGTGGTGCGGGGAACCGTCTGGGTCACCGGGTGAGCCGCCGTCGGGGGTGTCGCGGTGCGGGCCGCCGGGGCCGTTCCCGTCGGGACCGGTGTGGCCAGGCCCGGTGTGGCCGGGTCCGGTACCGCCGGGGCGGTTGCCGGGGCCGTGCGTTCCTGAAGCGGTGTGGGCCGGGGCCTGCGGGCCGCGCGCGACGGGATCCGGGGTGCGCGGGGCGTGGGTGTCCGGGGTGCGTGGACCAGGTGTGTCCGGGGTGCGAGGCGTTGGCGCGCCAGGACTTCCGGGCGTGCCCGTCCAGCCGCTCGCGGGTGCGCGGCCGCCTGGTGTGCCACCGGGAGCGCCGCCTGGTGCGCCACCGGGTGGCATGCCACCGGCCATGGGCTGACCCTGAGGCGGGATACCGGACGGCGAACCGTCGCCGCCACCACCGCGCTGTGACGGCATCGGCGAGCCGGGATCACCGGTCCGCGGTGTCGGCGACGGGGCCAGGCCGCTGGCGGACGTCGTGCTGTCGGCGGGCCGGGAAGGTGCGCCGCTGTCGGACCTGGGAGCGGGTGAACCGTCGCCCGCGTGCGACGGCGAACCGCTGTGACTCGGCGCGTCGCCCGCTCGTGCCGGACCGGGTGAGCTGTCCCCGGCGTGGCTGGGCGAATCGGCGCCGCGGCTCGGTGAGTTGTCGCCCGCGTGGCTCGGTGAGCCGCCGCTGTCGCGAGCGGGACTCGGGGAGCTGTCGCCTGCGTGGCTTGGGGAATCCGCGCTGCGCGCCGGGCTGGGTGAGTTATCGCGCGCGTGGCTTGGAGAGCCATCGCCTGCGTGGCTTGGAGAATCCGCGCTGCGCGCCGGGCTTGGGGAACCACCGCCATCGCGGGCCGGGCTGGGTGAGCTGTCGCCCGCGTGACTGGGCGAGTCACTACCCGCGCGGGTCGGCGTCGGCGAACCGCTATCGCCTGCGTGGCTTGGAGAATCGCCGCGCGCCGGGCTCGGTGAGCTGTCGCCCGCCGGGCTCGGCGAACCGCCATCGCCTGCGGGAGAAGAGGAATCGCCGCCACGGGCCGGGGAACCGTTGCCGTCACGGACATTGCTGGGTGAGCCGTCACCGCTACGGGTGCCCGATGGGCTGTCTCCGCTGCCGGTATCCGTGCGAGTACTGGAAGGTGTGTCCGGACCGCCGCTGCCGGCGGACGAACCATCACCGGCGCCGTTCTGCCCGGAACCGTTGCCGCCACCGGAATCCCCGCCACCGGAACCGCTATCGCCCGTGCCGGAACCGCTGTCCCCGCTACCCGAACCACCGTCCCCAGTACCGGAACCGCCGTCGCCACTGCCGGAACCGCCGTCGCCGTCCGGCCCGTCGGTGCCGCCGCCATGACTGCCGCCGCCGCTGCCCCCACCGCCGCGCGTCGCGAAACCGCTGCCCTTGATGCTCTTCGTGCTGACCACGTCGAGCCCGGTGACCTTGCCCGCGATCTTGCCCAGGATCTTGATGATCTTCGCGAACACGTCGCCCAGCTTGCCGAGCAGCGGCGAAACCCGCCGGATCGTCTCCAGCAGGTCCTTCAGCTTGTCCGCGATCCGCACCGCCCACGCCGAGATCGCGGTGACAGCCTGCGCCACCACCACGGGCGTGCCGAAACCGAGGGAGAACACCGTCTCCATGACCCACGAGATCAGCTTGCCGATCAGATCCGCGATCAGCTGCCGGACGAACTCGCGGACGAACGCGACGACCTCGCCCATGATCATCACGACGGTGCTGATCGTGCTGGCGGCCGTTGCGGCGCCGGCGATCGCGTCGGCCTGTTCGGTGGCCTGCTTGCGATACGCGTCCGCCGCGGAGCCCGTCCAGCCCGCTGTCCCGTTCTTCACCGCGTTGGCATAGGTGACCTGCGATTCCTCCAGCGACTTGGCGACGTTCGCCCAGGTCTCGGAGTACGACTGGATCACCGGCGGGTCACCCGCGAGCGAGTCGAGCATGTCCTTCAGCGGCTGGATGTGCTCCATCAGGAACGACGCCACCGAGGACATCAGGTAGCCGAACGGGTCGATCGCCGCGCTCGCGGCTTCCCCGGCCAGGCTCAGCACGCCGAGGCCGCCGCCGACCCAGTCGCCGTCCTTGATGCCGTTGAACGAGTCCATCGCCGATTCGGCGATCCCGATCCCGCCCGCGTAGCCGTAGTCGCCGTTGCCCGCCGTCAGCGGGCCGGGGCCGTTTCCGTCCTGAGGTGCCGCCGCGACAAGGGGATTCCCGTCAGGCATCACTGACCACCCGACTTCAACGTGCCGGCGATGTCGTCCTCAACCGCCTGGTAGCCCTTCGCGGCCGTCCTGGCGCTTTCCGCGACCGACTCCATGGCTTCCACCGCTTTGGTCAGCGCGTCGACGCCGAACTGCTCGACCGGATCGAGCAGCATCCGGAACGGCTGGCAGAGGATGCCGTACGCGTCGGTGGGCATGCTGACCTGGTTGGCCGCGTCCACGGCCTGGCGCAGGGAGTCGGTGACCCCGTCGAGCTGGCTGGCGTGCGCGTTGAGGTCGGCGCCGATCTCGAAGCCGCCTGCGGTCATGGTGTCTCCCCCTCGGAAGGTGCGAAAGGTCAGGAAAGGATGGGTCCGCCGAAGTCGTCGTCATCGTCATCCCTCACGGGACGCCGTCGTGGCGGTGGCGCGTTCTGCGACTGGGGCCGGGGCGGGAACCCCGGCGGAGGCGTCGGCGGGACCGGCGGCCTCGGCGGCGGTGGTTCCTCGTCCTCGGGAACGAACCGCAGGTCACGCTGGAGTGCTGGCGGCTCGGTGTCCGGCGGTGGCGCGGGGAACGTGCTGGACGCTTCCGCGAGCATGGTGTTCGCCGTCTGGTCCTGGGTGCCGATGGTCTCCGCCATCGCCTGTTCGAGCAGCGCCGGGATCCGGGACTGGGCGAGCTGCACCAGTTTCATGATCTCACCGGAGACTTCGGCCATCCGTTTGCCGCCGGCGCCCTCGGCGATGGCGAGATTGGTCAACAGTCCCTTCGAGTTGACCGTCACCAGTACCGAGCCGTCCTTGGAACGCTCGGTGACGGATTGCCCCTGGACGCGTTCGGCCATGGCCTGGTAGCGAGCGGCGCTCTCCTGGATCTGTTTCGTCCAGTTGTCCACCAGCTGCTCGCTGGCGTCGACGCTGTCGGGCATCAGGACCCTTCCCCCATCTTGTCGCTGACTCTTCACAGTGACGGATCGGGCTCGCCACCGGTTCCAGGGCGACCGAAGTTTCCCCGATTGGCCCAAGATGGCACGAAGGGCCCGTCAGGACAATATTTGTCCGACGGGCCCTTCGGGTGGTGATCAGAGGTTGCCGCGGCGCTCCTGTTCGCGCTCGATCGCCTGGAAGAGGGCCTTGAAGTTGCCCTTGCCGAAACCGAGCGAGCCGTGCCGTTCGATGAGCTCGTAGAACACCGTCGGGCGGTCGCCGATGGGCTTGGTGAAGATCTGCAGCAGGTAACCGTCCTCGTCCCGGTCGACCAGGATCCGGTGCGCCTTGAGCGTCTCGATCGACACCCGGACCTCACCGATCCGCTCACGCAGCTCGGGGTCGTCGTAGTAGGAGTCCGGGGTGTCCAGGAACTCGACACCGGCCTCGCGCATCGCGGTTACCGTGCCGATGATGTCGTTGGTGGCCAGCGCGATGTGCTGGCAGCCCGCGCCGCCGTAGAACTCGAGGTACTCGTCGATCTGCGACTTCTTCTTGGCGATCGCCGGCTCGTTGAGGGGGAACTTCACCCGGTGGTTGCCGTTCGAGACGACCTTGCTCATCAGTGCCGAGTAGTCGGTCGCGATGTCGTCGCCGATGAACTCCGCCATGTTCACAAAGCCCATGACCCGGTGGTACCAGTCGACCCAGTAGTCCATCTTGCCGAGCTCGACGTTGCCGACGCAGTGGTCGACAGCCTGGAAAAGCCGCTTGGGCGCGCCTTCGGGCCGCTTGATCGTGCTTTCGCGTGCTTCGAAGCCGGGGAGATACGGGCCGGTGTACTTCGACCGGTCGACCAGCGAGTGGCGGGTCTCGCCGTAGGTCGCGATCGCGGCCCGGCGCACGGTGCCGTGCGCGTCGGAAACGTCGTGCGGCTCTTCGAGGATCGTCGCGCCCTGCGAACGCGCGTGCTCGACGCACTTGTCCACATCGGGCACTTCCAGCGCCAGGTCGATGACGCCGTCGCCGTGCCGGCGGTGGTGGTCGAGGAGCTCGGAGCCGGGACGCACACCGCCGGTGATGACGAACCGCGCCGACCCGGACTTGAGGACGAACGACTTACGGTCGAAGTCGCCGGTCTCGGGGCCGGAGTAGGCGACGAGCTGCATGCCGAACGCGACTTGGTAGAACCAAGCCGTCTGCGTGGCGTTGCCCGCGATGAAAACGACCGCGTCCATGGCCTTGACCGGGAACGGGTCCGTCGAAGCGTCGTGATCGACGAGCCCGACCAGCTGACGCAGCTGGTCATAGCTGACGTCGTCCAGGGCACCCTTGGGATCCAGTGTGTGCGTCATAGCCGAAGAATGCGCGCGTAGGGCAAGATGGGCAACAGGCCCTGATTTTGCTGGTCAAGTTGCGTAGCCCAACCCGGCTGCCGCCGGTCAAACTGGACATTCTGCGTAGGGAGTCGCATGGCTGACGAGACCTTCGACGAGCTGGACGCGCGATTGCTGCTCCTGCTGACGGACTCACCACGGCTCGGAGTGCTGGAGTGCGCGCGGCGATTGGGTGTGGCACGGGGAACCGTGCAGGCTCGGCTGGACAAGCTGAGCGCTCGTGGCGTGCTGGGCGGGTTTCCGCCGGAGTTGGATCTGGCGGCGATGGGGTACGGGTTGACGGCGTTCGCGGTGTTGGAGATCGCGCAGGGGCAGCGGGCCGGCGTTGCGGAGGCGCTGGCGGCGATCGATGAGGTCTGTGAGGTGCATGCGACTACCGGGCAAGGGGATTTGTTCGTGCGGATGGTGGCGCGGGACAACGACGATTTGCAGCGGGTTATCGATGACGTGGTTAGTGTGCCGAACGTTTTGAGGACTTCGACTTCTATCGCGTTGTCGACGCCGGTGCCGCCGCGGGTTCGGCCTTTGTTGGAGCGGACCGCTTTGGGTGGGTGATGGGGTTGGCTGGGCGCGTCGTGGGATGCCCTGAACGACGCGTGCTTTGGGTGGTTATGGCTGGTTATGGCTGGGTTAGCCGTGCAATGAACGGACCTTTCCTTGCGGTTTTTGGTAGGAACGGTCCGTTCATTGCGGTCTCGAGGTTGGCGCGGCATCACTGTGTTTCGGCGGCCCCGCGCGCTGACGGTTTCGCGTCGCCAGGGCGTGACCAGGTGCGGAACTCGCGGTTTTGTTGTATGCGCCCTGCCGCCGCGAAACCGTGGGCCTTCGGCCAAAAGAGGGCGCGCGCTATGGTTTTTTCGCCTGCCGCCCAACGGGATTACTGCGGTAGCCCGGGACTTAGCGTGCTCTCGTCTTATTTGAAAGCTGACTGGGTTTGTGGTTGGCCACGCAAGTCTCGACTCGAGGTGGCGTGACTGGGTTGGCTGTTGGGATTAAGGGGGTTAGGCCGGCAGCGGCAAGGTGTGGGAGAGGTAGCGGTGGGCGGAGCGTTGGACTGTTTCGTGACCGTCTGATTTGACAATGGCGTCCCACCAGGCGCCGTAGATGGCGTCGAATTGGTAGGGCTCCAGGAGTTCCGCGGCGCGCCGGACGATTTCCGGGCGTTCGGGGATGAGGTTCGGGTAGCTGTACATGAAACCCACGAAACGGCGGTCGGGGATCACCTGCAGGATGTCGCCGCTGAGCAGCGCGCCTTTGCCTTGTTCGCCGTCCCGCCAGTGGAGGACGGTGCCTCCGGCGAAGTGGACGCCGAGGTTGATGAGCGTCAGGTCCGGGGCGACTTCCTGGGTGAGGCCACTCCAGAGCTTGATCGACGGGTCCGGTCTGCCGATCCACTGCTCGTCGTTTTCGTGCAGGTAGACGGGGGCGTCGAAGGCGCGGGCCCACTCGACCATCGTCGTGTAGTAGTGCGGGTGGCTGATCGCGATGCCGGTGATGCCGCCCAGTGCCTCGACCTGCTTGACGAGCTCATCGTCCAGGTACGCGGCGCAGTCCCAGAGGAAGTTGCCGGATTCGGCCTTGACCAGCAGCGCTCGCTGGCCGATGGCGAAGCCCGGCTGGCTGCCGACGCCGATGATGCCGTCGCCCTGTTCTTCGATGCGCGGGGTGTAGTCGCCGGCGCGCAGGGTGTCGAGGTCGGTCCAGCGCTGGCCAGCTGCGGGTATGTACTGACGCTCGTCCTGGCAAACGGGACAGTTGTCCCGAGGCTCGGCGTACTGCATACCGCACGCGAGGCAGATCGGTTCGCTACTCATACGTCCTCCCAGGGTGTTCGTGCTCACCAGCAAACCAAAAGAGTGCTTGTCAAACCAAAAAGAGCGCCCGGCCGGAGTGTGGACCGGCCGGGCGCTCTTCAAGGGTGTGGAGGTCAGGTCGTGTAAGGCACTGCCTTCACGAGGGTGACCTTCTGGATGCTGCCGTTGGGCAGGGAGTACTCGCGGGTCTCGCCCTCTTTGGCGCCGAGCAGCGCCCGGCCGAGCGGCGAATCCGGTGAGTACACGTCCAGCTTTCCTTCGGCGCCCTCTTCGCGGGTCGCGAGCAGGAACTTCTCGTCCTGGTCGTCGCCCTCGTAACGGACCGTCAGGATCTTGCCCGGCTCTGCGAGACCGTCGTTCTTGGGCGCTTCGCCGACCTTGGCCGCGCGAAGCAGCTCCTGCAGGTGCCGGATCCGGGCTTCCTGCTGACCTTGCTCTTCGCGTGCCGCGTGGTAGCCACCGTTTTCCTTGAGGTCGCCCTCTTCGCGGCTGTCGTTGATCTTCGCAGCAATGACCGGACGATTCTCGATCATCTCGTCGAGCTCGTGCTTGAGCCTGTCGTAGGCATCCTGGGTCAGCCAGGTCACCTGTGTGTCGCTCACGGTCACCATCTCCTCGTTGGGCCTGCCAGGCTTGGGTATACAAGCCGGCTGCCACGCGGGCATGGCGCGCCAGCGCGGCTGAGATAAAGGAAAAACACGGCCCGTCTTGGGCCGTGCCGGTAGATCAGAGTAACACGACGCGACTAGTCGACGCCGCTCATTTCGCCGTCAGACAGGCGTTGAGCGCGCGGTTCACCCCGTTGGCCGCTATGGGCTTGACAGGTACCGTGGTACATCGTATGAGCAGCCGAAGACGTCTGCCGTCACGGGCTGGCCACTACTCCGGATGACGCTACTCACTCTCCTGGTGTCTCCGCCAGCTGGAATCAGAATCTCTTTGCGGCCGCTCTCGGCGCCCGTGACATCTCGCACACGCACGACACACACGGCGGGGCTGGCCGGATCGTCCCTGGTCACGTCCAGGGTGATCTGCATCGAGTCGCCGGGGCGCGGTTCGAAGCCGACCCGCTGCGCGTCGATGGGGGTGCTGCCGAGGTTGATGTAGGCGACGTACGCCAGGCCGGCACTGATGACCAGCGCGACGCCGGTGAACACCCAGCGTCGCCAGCGTGGGGCCCGTTCGGCGCGCACCGAGCCGTAGCGGCCTTCGGGCAGCGCCGGGGCGGCCTGCTGGGTGCTCAAACCGGCCTCCCGATCGTTCTTGTCGTACCTACGGGGACAATGGTGTCCGAGTCGACTTCCCGAGTATCCGCGCGGCCGTGTCGCGCCGGTTAACGGGGTCCGGAATATCGAGCAAGAGAGGGTCGTTAGCCGCATGGTGGGATCTGACGATCGAATGGAATCCGACCTGAGGCCGCGCCTGCGTTTGATGGCGGTGCACGCCCATCCCGACGACGAGTCGAGCAAGGGCGCCGCGACCATGGCCAAATACGTCGCCGAAGGGCACGAGGTCATGGTGGTGAGCTGCACCGGCGGCGAGGCCGGCAGCATCCTCAACCCGGCCATGGACCGGCCCGAGGTGCTGGAGAACATGACCGCGATCCGGCGCGAGGAGATGGCGCGCGCCGCGAAGATCCTGGGCGTGCAGCATCACTGGCTGGGCTTCATCGACTCGGGCCTGCCCGAGGGCGATCCGCTGCCCCCGGTCCCGGAGGGCTCCTTCGCGGTCGTCCCGCTCGAGGAGCCGACGGAAGCGCTGGTCAAGGTCATCCGCGAGTTCCGGCCGCACGTCATCCTGACCTATGACGAAAACGGCGGCTACCCGCATCCGGACCACATCCGCACCCACGAGGTGTCGATGGCCGCGTTCGACGCCGCGCCCGAGCCGGACGCGTTCCCCGAGGCCGGTGAGCCGTGGCAGCCGTTGAAGCTCTACTACATGCACGGCTTCTCCCGCGCTCGCATGGTCGCCTTCGACGAGCTGCTGACCGGTCTCGGCATGGAGTCGCCGTACAAGGAGTGGCTCGAAAAGTGGGACCCGAACAAGTCCGACGTGATGGACAGGGTCACCACCCGCGTCGAGTGCGCCGACTACTTCGAGCTGCGTGACGATGCCCTCAAGGCCCACGCCACGCAGATCGACCCGACGAGCCGCTGGTTCGTCGTCCCGCTGGACCTCCAGCGCAAGGCGTGGCCGACAGAGGAGTACGAGCTGGTCCGCTCACTTGTGGACAGCACTCTCCCGGAGGACGATCTGTTCGCCGGAATCAGGGAGAAGGTGGGCACATGAGTTTGCCGGTTTTCGCGGTACTGCCCTTGACGTCCGCAGCGCTGGTGCTGACGCAGCAGCCGGGCAACGGGGACAACGGCGGCCAGGGTGAGGACTTCGGCAAGTCCTCGCCGGTGGGCCTGCTGATCCTGCTGCTGTTCCTCATCGCGGTCGCGTTCCTGGTCCGCTCGATGACGAAGCACCTCAAGCGTGTCCCGGAGAGCTTCGACAAGCCCGACGAGACCGAAGCCCCCGCCGAAGAGCCTTCGGCAACTGCCAAGACCCCTTCGGCAACAACAACCAAGGCTCCGTCGGCAACAACAACCAAGGCTCCGTCGGAGAAATAACGTCCGCCATCTGTCGACAGGTGGCTGTCTCTTACTTACTAAGAGATCGCCATCTGTCGACAGATGGCAGCTTCAGAGCCTTGGGTCCACGGGTTCCGATTCCATCGCCAGCACGGCGAACACGCATTCGTGCACCCGCCAGAGTGCCTCACCCTGCGCCACGCGCTCCAACGCCTCGAGCCCGAGCGCGTACTCACGCAACGCCAGCGACCGCTTCCGTCCGAGGTTCCGACCCCGGAGCCGCGTGAGGTTCTCCTCCAGCGTGTAGTCGGGCCCGTAGATGATCCGCAGGTACTCACGCCCGCGCACCTTCACCCCCGGCTGGACCAGCCCGCGAGCCCCGAGCGTCAGGTTCCCGGCGGGTTTGACGACCATGCCCTCGCCCCCGGCACCGGTCATCTCCTCCCACCACCGCGTCGCCGCCTCCACCGAAGTGGCATCCGTGGTGTCGACGGTCCGCGTCTCGGTGACCTTGAACAGCGCCGGATCCGCGACGGCGAGCCGTTCCGCCAGCGCCAGGTGCCAGGAGTGCGGCCGCTCGTGGTGCGTCGCGCCCTCCGACGCCAGCAGCTGGAACGGCGCGAGCCGCACCCCGTCGAGCCCGTCGGTCGGCCAGCAGTACTGCCGGTACGCGGTGCGGTAGGCGTCCACCGCGGTTTCCCGCTGTCGCGTCCGTGCCAGCAGCGCCGACACGTCGATGCCGCGTTCACTCGCCGCGGTCAGCTCGGCCACCGCCGACGGCAGCGCGGCCTGAGCCGCCGCGCCGACAGCCGCGTACTGATCCATGATCAGCGCGCCCGCCTTGACGCTCCACGGCAGGAGTTCGGCGTCGAGCAGCAGCCAGTCGGATCTGAGCTCGTCCCACAATCCCGCTGTCGACACCGCCGCGCGCACCTTGTCGAGCAGCTCCCCGTTGCGCCCGGAGTCGAAGAACGCGCGGCCCGTTCGCGTGTAAACCGCACCCGATCCGGCGATGCCGAAGCGTTTCGGCGCGACCGTCTCGTCACGGCAGACGAGCACCACAGCCCGCGAACCCATGTGCTTTTCCTCGCACACCAACGATTCCACGCCCGCCGCGCGATAATCCTCGAACGCCTGCTCCGGGTGTTCCAGATAGCCGTCGCGCTGCGAAGTCGAACTCGGAGACATCGTCGGCGGCAGATAGAGGAGCCAGCGCGGGTCGAGCGCGAACCGGCTCATGACCTCCAGCGCCGCCGCCGACTGCTCGGCGGAAACCCCGATCCGGCCGTGGTGCTTCGTCTGCACGATCCGCTTGCCGGTGACGTCGGCGAGCTCCAGGATCGCGGGCTCGCGGCGCTGCGGAACCTCGGCGACCAACGGCCGCGTCGGCTCGTACCAGACCTGCTTCGCCTTGACCTCGACGACTTCCCGTTCCGGATACCGCAGCGCGGTCAGCTTCCCGCCGAACACACACCCGGTGTCGAGGCACAGCGTTCCGTTGACCCACTCGACCTCCGGCATCGGCGTGTGTCCATAGAGGACGGTCGCCGAACCGCGGTAGTCTCGCGCCCACGGATACCGCACGGGCAGGCCGTACTCGTCCGTCTCGCCGGTCGTGTCGCCGTAGAGCGCGACGCTGCGCACCCGTCCCGACGCGCGGCCGTGGTACTGCTGCGGCAACCCGGCGTGTGCGACGACGAGTTTGCCGCCGTCGAGTACGTAGTGCGCGATGAGGCCGTCGCAGAACGCCTCCACTTTGGCGCGGAACTCGTCGCTCTGCGCCGCCAGTTGCTCCAGCGACTCGGCCAAACCGTGCGACAGCTGGACTTTCTTGCCGCGCAGCGCGCGCACCAGCTTCTGTTCGTGGTTCCCGCAGACGACCAGCGCGTCGCCCTGCTCGGCCATCGCCATGACGAGCCGCAGCACCCCGGGCGTGTCCGGGCCGCGGTCGACGAGGTCGCCGACGAACACCGCCGTCCGTCCTTCCGGGTGCCGCAAACTCTCGCCCGCTGCGTGATAGCCCAGCTCGGCGAGCAGTTCTTCGAGTTCTTCGCGGCAGCCGTGCACGTCACCGATGACGTCGAACGGCCCGGTCAGCTCGCGCTTGTCGTTCATCAGCGGCTCGACGACGATCTCCGCCGCGGCCACCTCTTCCTCGCCGCGCAGCACGTGGACGCGCCGGAAACCTTCCTTCTGCAACGTCTTCAGCGAGCGGCGCAGGTCGTCACGCTGACGCCGGATCACGTGCGCGCCGAAGTCGCGATCGGTCCGGCTTTCGTTGCGTGCCAGGCAAACGCGCTCGGGCACGTCCAGCACGATGGCCGTCGCGAGCACGTTGTGGTCCTTGGCCAGGCGGATGAGCGCCGCCCGCGGGGCGCGCTGCACGTTGGTCGCGTCGATGACCGTCACCAGTCCGGCGGTGAGCCGTTTGGCCGCGATGTAGTGCAGCGCGTCGAAGGCTTCCGCGGACGCCGACTGGTCGTTCTCGTCGTCGGAGACGAGCCCGCGGAAGAAGTCGCTCGAAAGCACCTGCGTCGCGGGGAAGTGCTCACGGGCGAACGTCGATTTGCCTGAACCGGAAGCACCGATCAGCACGACGAGCGACATATCAGGGATGGTCAGTTTCATGCGGAGACCTCCTCTCGGCTGGTGAAGACGGCCATCTGGGTCGGCGCGCCCATGTCGTCGTCCACCGGCCCGACGGCCAGTTGACGCACCTGGTAGCCGTGCTCTCCGGCGACACGATCGGCCCACTCGCCGAACTGCGACCTGGTCCACTCGAACCGGTGGTCGCTGTGGCGATAGGTCCCCTCGGGCAGGAACTCGAAACGCACGTTGTACTCCGAGTTCGGTGTCGTCACGACGACCGTGTGCGGCCGCGCCACCGAGAACACGGCGTGCTCGAGCGCGGGAAGGCGCTCTTCGTCGACGTGCTCGATGACCTCCATGAGCACGGCGGCGTCGTACCCGGCCAGCGACGGATCCGCGTACGTCAGCGCCGACTGGCGCAGCGTGATGCGGGTCCGTGCCTGCTCAGGTAGCCGATCGAGCTTCAGCCGGCGCTCCGCGGTGTCCAACGCCCGCGCCGACACGTCGAGCCCGACGATCTCGGTGAACGACGGGTCTTTCAGGAGCACGCGAAGCAGCGCGCCGCCACCGCAGCCGAGGTCCAGCACCCGCCGCGCGTTCGCCGACCGCAACACCGCGAGCACGCCGTTCGCGCGCTGTACGGCCAGCGGTTCCGGCCGTTCGGGCACCTCGGTGACCAGCGGCTCGGACTCGTCAGGCAGCTCGCCCGATTCGGCCAGCTGTGCCAGCGCGTAGTTGACGTAGGACTTCTGGCGCGCCAGATAGCGCCTGGTGATCAGCTCGTGCTCCGGGTGCCCGGCGAGCCAGCCTTCGCCGGCGCGCAGCAGCTTGTCGGCTTCGTCCTGGCTGATCCAGTAGTGCTTCGCGCCGTCGAGCGCGGGAAGCAGGACGTACAGGTGGTTCAACGCGTCCGCCAGCCGAATTTCGCCGGTGAGCGTCAAGTCGACATACCGGGAATCACCCCAGTCAGGGAACTCCGGGTCCAGCTGCACGGCGACGGCGTCGACCGTCCACCCCAGCGGCTCGAACAACCGGCGCACCAGCTCGGGGCCGCCGCTCGCGGCGAGCGAAGGCACGTGGATCCGCAGCGGGATCGCCTGCGCGGCGAGCTCGGGCAGCGCGTCGCAGCGGCCGGTCATGGCCGTGCCGAAAACCGTCCGCAGCGCGACAGCCAGATGCGAGCCCGCGGCGTACGGCCGGTCGTTGACGTACTGCGTGAGCGCGGTCCCGCCGCCGCGCACGAGCGCGATCGGGTCGATCTCGACGAGCAGCGCCGCGGTGCATTCGCCGTCGTCCGCGCGCGGGTAGAACACGTGCGCGGTCCCGGCGGAGATGGGGAACGCCTGCGCCTTGCCGGGGTGTTTGAACAGCAGGAATCCGAGGTCGGTCGCCGGTCGGCGAGTGGTGGTGATCGTCAGTAGCACCGGCTCAGTGTGCAGGATCGATGCGCTCATTACGCGCGGTTTTCCCGCATGGCACCCTTGAGTCATGTCGAATCGACTCGCGTCCGCCACCAGCCCTTATCTCCAGCAGCACGCGGAGAACCCCGTCGACTGGTGGCAGTGGGGCGAGGAGGCGCTCGCGGAGGCCAAGCGCCGCAACGTCCCGATCCTGCTGTCCGTCGGTTACGCGGCCTGCCACTGGTGTCACGTGATGGCGCACGAGTCGTTCGAGGACAAGGGCACCGCGACCCTGATGAACGCGAATTTCGTGAACATCAAGGTGGACCGCGAGGAACGGCCGGACATCGACTCCGTCTACATGGCGGCGACGCAGGCGATGACCGGGCAGGGCGGCTGGCCGATGACGTGTTTCCTGACCCCGGAAGGCGAGCCGTTCCATTGCGGCACCTACTACCCGCCGACGCCGCGCCAGGGCATGCCGTCGTTCTCGCAGCTGCTGGTGGCGGTTTCCGAGGCCTGGACGTCCCGCCCGGACGAACTTCGTGAGGGTGCGGCCCAGATCATCGCGCACCTGAACGAGAAGACCGGACCGCTCGCCCAGTCCGTTGTGGACGACGAAGTGCTTGAGGATCTCGTCGTAAAGCTTCACGACGAATTCGACTCGGTGAACGGCGGTTTCGGCCGCGCGCCGAAGTTCCCGCCGTCCATGGTGCTGGAGTTCCTGCTCCGCCACCACGAGCGGACGTTCTCCACGGAGGCACTGTCCCTTGTGGAATCTTCGGCCGAGGCGATGGCCCGCGGCGGGATCGCGGATCAGCTCGCCGGGGGTTTCGCCCGGTACTCCGTCGACGCGCGCTGGGTGGTGCCGCATTTCGAGAAGATGTTGTACGACAACGCTTTGCTGCTTCGGTTGTACGCGCACCTCGCCCGTGTGACGAGCTCGTCGCTGGCGTTGGAGACGGCGATCCGTACCGGTGATTTCCTGCTCAGGGACCTGGGCACGGCCGAGGGTGGCTTCGCGGCGTCGCTCGACGCGGACACGGACGGCGTCGAAGGCCTGACCTACGTCTGGACGCCCGCCCAGCTCGTCGACGCGCTCGGCGAAGAGGACGGCGCTTGGGCGGCGCAGCTCTTCGAGGTGACCGAAAAGGGCACGTTCGAGGATGGCGCCTCGACGTTGCAGCTGCTCCACGATCCTGAGGATTTCGCGCGCTACCAAAGGGTTTGTGCGGCCCTGCTGGCCGTCCGCGACACGCGCCCGCAGCCCGCTCGTGACGACAAGGTGATCGTGGCCTGGAACGGCTTGGCCATCACCGCGCTGGCCGAAGCCGGAGTTGCGCTGAATCGTCCACAGTGGATCGACGCCGCTGCTGCCGCCGCTGATTTCCTGCTGCGCGAGCACATCGTGGACGGACGTCTTCGCCGCAGCTCACGCGACGGCGTCGTCGGGGCGGCCGCGGGCGTGCTGGAGGACTACGCGTGCCTCGCGGACGGCCTGCTCGCGCTGCACCAGGCGACCGGTGAGCCGCGGTGGCTGACCGAAGCCTCGGCACTGCTCGACGTCGCGCTGGCTCGGTTCGCCGTCGACGGCGCCATCGGCGCGTACCACGACACCGCCGACGACGCGGAAACGTTGGTACAGCGGCCTTCCGACCCGACCGACAACGCGAGCCCGTCGGGTGCGTCGGCGTTGGCGGGCGCACTGCTTACCGCGTCGGTGCTGGTCGGAGCGGACAAGGCGGCGCGCTACCGGGAGGCGGCCGAGCAGGCGCTGACCCGCGTCGGGCTGCTCGCCGCGAAGGCGCCGCGGTTCGCCGGGCACTGGCTGACCGTGGCGGAGGCGGCACAGATGGGGCCGATCCAGGCCGCCATCGTCGGACCGGAGGACCCCGCGCGGAACAAGCTGAAGGCGCTGGCTGTGTGGCACATGCACGGCGGCGGTGTTGTCGTCGCCGGTGAGCCCGACGCGGCAGGTGTCCCGCTGCTCGCGGACCGCCCGCTCGTCGACGGCATTTCGACGGCTTACGTGTGTCGCGGCTATGTCTGCGAGCGGCCCACCACCGTCCCCGAAGGCCTCATCGTGCAGCTCACGCCCCGCTGAGCCGGTTCCGCTGGGGGAGAACAGGCCACTGAAACGGTCGCTACCGGCGTAGCGTTCGTAGTGTTGTAATCAAGTAAGCAACACTCTTGGGCGGTGGGTCAAATGGGACGTGGATGGAAAGGCCGAGGCGGCTGGCAGCAGAGCGAGGCCCCCGCAGCGGACGACGCTCCGGCGTGGCTGGGCGGCAGGCTGCCCGACGAGTGGTTCGTCGGGGCGCCTGACGTCACGATCGACCGCGAAGAGATCGTGATCGTCGGCGAACTGCCGGCGCTCACCGACGAGTACGCCGACGACGCCGCGCGCGCCGCGGCCGAAACGGGCCGGATCAGCCGGTTCCGTGAGGACACCCGCGACGCGCGCATCGAAATCGCGCGCCAGGCGGAACACCGCTACCAGCGCAAAGTCGCCTGGGGCGCGAAAATCGGCGGCACCGAGGAGCTCTTCACGACGTTGTCGGCGCCGGTCATGACCAGGCTCCGCCAGCCGGAACGCCTGGTGCTCGACACCCTTGTCGACTCCGGCGTCGCGCGCTCACGCTCGGAAGCGCTCGCGTGGGCCGTACGCCTGGTCGGCGAGCACGCCGAGGAGTGGCTGGGTGAGCTGCGGGAGGCCATGAGCAAGGTCGACGACCTGCGCGCCAAGGGCCCCGACCTGGGTTAAAAACATCACTCGGGCTCACGCTGCAAGGTGTTTGGGCGTGGTGCAGGCTGGCTACTAACGAGTAGCCAGCCTGTTTGGAGGAGCCGTGGATCTGCCGTCGATGCCAGCCAAGGTGGACCCGGACGAGGTCACCGCCGTCCTCGACGGACGCTGGGCCGAGTTGCGCCGCGGCGTGCGCGAGCAGATGGCGACCGAAAAGTTCCGTGACCACACGGATTTGGATATCGAAGCGCATCGCGCGCAGGTCCTTGAGCAGCTCGGCGAGTTGGCCGCGACGGGCCGCCCGGCGCTGGGTTTCGCGAGCGAGTACGGCGGCTCGGACGACGTCGGCGGCTCGATCACGTCGTTCGAAATGCTCGGGTACGGCGATCTTTCGCTGATGGTCAAGGCCGGTGTCCAATGGGGACTGTTCGGCGGTGCCGTGCAACTGCTCGGCACGGAACGGCATCACACCAAGTACTTGCGCCGGATCATGGACCTCGATTTGCTCGGCTGCTTCGCGATGACCGAACACGGCCACGGCTCGGACGTGCAGCACTTGCACACCACCGCGACTTACGATCCGGCGACGCGGGAATTCGTCGTCGACACCCCGGATCCGGGCGCCACCAAGGAATACATCGGCAACGCGGCGCGTGACGGGCACATGGCCGTCGTGTTCGCCCAGCTCATCACCGACGGCGAAGGCCGCGGCGTCCACGCCTTCATGGTCCCGATCCGTTCCGCGGATGGCGCTCCTGCGCCGGGCGTCACCATTGAAGACTGCGGCCGGAAAGCAGGCCTGAACGGCGTCGACAACGGCCGCATCTCGTTCTCCCAGGTCCGCATCCCGCGCGAAGCGTTGTTGAACCGCTTCGGCGACGTCGCGCCCGACGGCTCGTACTCGAGCCCGATCGAAAGCGACGGCCGGCGGTTCTTCACCATGCTCGGCACCCTGATCCGCGGCCGCGTGAGTGTCGCCGGAAGCGCGGGCAGCGCCACGAAACGCGCGCTGGTCATCGCCGTCCGCTACGCCGAAGTCCGCCGCCAGTTCGCGAGGCCGGACGGCGACGAGGTCGTCCTGCTGGATTACCTGGCGCACCAACGCAAACTGCTCCCCGCGCTGGCGACGTCGTACGCGCTGCACTTCGCCCAAGAAGGCCTGGTCAGCACCCTGAACGACATCGGCGAAGGCCCAGAAGAAGCCCAGCGCGAACTCGAATCCCGGGCCGCGGGCATCAAAGCCGTCGCCACCTGGCACGCCACCGCGACAATCCAGACTGCTCGCGAAGCCTGCGGCGGCTCGGGCTACCTGTCGGAAAACATCCTGGCCGGGCTGAAGGCCGACACCGACGTCTTCACGACGTTCGAAGGCGACAACACGGTCTTGCTGCAACTGGTCGCGAAGAGCCTGCTGACCAGCTACAAGGAACACTTCGAAGACCTGAGCCCGCTCGCGACGGCCCGTTTCGTCGCGGAGCAGCTCGTCGGCAACGTCATCGAAAAGACCGCCGCCCGCAAGGTGATCGACCGCTTCAGCGACGACGAACGCGCCATCTACGACCGCGCGTGGCAGCTGAGCCTCTTCCAGGACCGCGAAGAACACCTGCTCGAAGGCGTCGCCAGCCGTCTACGTCGAGCCACCTCGCCGCACGTAGACGCCTTCGACGTGTTCAACGACGCCCAAGACCACGTCCTGCAAGCCGGCCGCGCCCACATCCACCGCGTTGTCCTGGAAGCCTTCGTCGAAGCCATCTCCCGCTGCGAGGACGCCGACGCCAAGGCCCTGCTTGAACGCGTCTGCGACCTCTACGTCCTCTCGAACGTCGAAGCCGAGCGCGCGTGGTTCCTGGAACACGGCCGCCTGACGTCGAATCGCTCCAAAGCCGTCATCGCCGCCGTCAACGACCTGTGCAAACTCCTGCGCCCCCACGCGCGAACCCTCGTCGACGCCTTCGCCATCCCCGACCAGTTCCTAGCCGCCCCCATGCTCCGTTGAGCGGCCTTTGGGCGCCTGGCGTCGTGAGGTGCGGTTGGGTGGGTGGCTCGTGAGTGGCTACGAGTGTTCTAACACGTGTTGCCACTCACGACCCCTGACCACCGGAAACGCCCGGCAGGATCGCCCCCGCACGCCGTGAAGGCCACCTTCGCAGCGTCAGACGCCGTGAAGGAGGCCTTCACTACCTCCACCACTAACCGAGGGGCACTTTCCCACCACAGTGCGACACGTCGCTCCCGAGCGACGACACCTTTTGACCTTCCCATTAATAACACTGTTACGAACTCGCGACTCCTCGACTGGCACGGGGTGCATGAGACGATGGCGACCATGACCGTTACGTCGGCAAGCGTTGTCGCCCAGCTTCCGGAAACGCTTGTCCTGTGGGATGTCGACCACACGCTCATTGAGAACGGCGGCGTGAGCAAGGCGATGTATGCGACCGCGTTCGAGCTGTTGATCGGGCGTCCGCCTGTTGTTCGCCCGGCTACGGACGGGCGTACGGACTTCCAGATCATGCGCGAACTGTTGGCGGCGAACTCGGTCAACGTCAATCGGTATGTCGATATTTCGCAGTTTCAGGACTTTCTTGTTCAAGCGATGCGACAGAACGCTCCTGACCTTCCTCGTCTCGGCTACGTGCTTCCGGGAATTCTCGACGCGCTTGCTGTTTTGTTCTCGGCTCCACAGGTCGTCCAGTCCGTCCTTACCGGGAACATCGCGCCGAATGCGAAGGCAAAATTGGCGCCTTTCGATCTGGATAAGTGGGTTGACCTGAACGTTGGCGGATTCGGTTCGGATGACGCGATACGGTCGAACCTTGTCGCGGCATCTCAGAAGAAGGTCGAGCGGAAGTACGGGAAGTCGTTCGACGCGCAGTCCACGGTACTGATCGGCGATACCTTGCTGGATGTCAAAGCTGCGCACGACGGTGGCGCGAAGATCATCGCTGTGGCCACAGGCGTCTATAGCACGGACCAGCTCGCCGAGGCTGGAGCGGACGTCGTCTTGGATGACGTGGCCGACCTCGACCACTTCCTCGATGTACTACTGAAGCTCCGTCTTGCTGGAGGAGTGGGCTAGTCGTCCTTGGTCCGACCCACTGTCTTGAATGTCATGGGACTCTTCTTTCCAGACGAGATCGAGACTTCGCATGTATGTGTCGAACAGGTCGCAGTTGGGCTGCTTTCGCAGATGCAAGATCGGTGCGATGTATCCGTACATGCCATAGATGTGCTGATTCACGAGCATCTGATTGTCGTAGCGGAATATCGAGTTGTACAGCGAGGTGCCATGTAGGCGGAATTCTATTCCGTCCAGGCCGACCAGGGGGCGGTAGTACGCCAAGGCCATCCGGATGCGTCCTGGGATTTGCTCGAATAGGCGCTCCTCGCGGCCTCGGAGGCTTATGGCGGGATCTTCGGGATCGCCCAGCAAAATCCGTATCTTCACGCCGTTGCGAGCTTTTTCCTTGAGGATTCGTATTGCCTCGGGGTTCTCTTCCGGTAGGAAAAGACTCGCGTTGGCGAATAGGTCAATGCGTTCCGTGGCTCCCGCCAGTAGATTCATCCATAGTTTTTTCGGTGTGTCTGCCCGATGGCTGTAGAGCGCGACCATCTCATGCGGCGTCACGCTTGAAGTCGCGACGGATGGGCTGGTGATACGCATTGCCGATTCTGGCGGGTCCGGTGCGACCTCGGTGCCACCGGTATGGAACTCGAATAGCTGCTCGACCTTCCAGTCCGGGAACATCGCTTCCAGGATGAGGCAGTGGTCGGAGTAGGGGAGTCCGACGAGTTCTCCGGACAGCCACCGGTAGTACTGGGCCTTGCTTGGGCCGTGCCCCTTGAACGCTTTGTCGACGCGCCCTGCGACTCGGTTGTACTCGCGTATGAACGAGCTGTAGCTCTGAAGGTGCCGCTGCCGCAGTAGCGCCTTCAAGACGATCTGTTTGGCGGCGCCGCTAGCGGGACCTTTGTCGATCATGGGACCAATCTAGCAATCGCGATGAGACAAGACGAGACAATCTGAGTGCTGGAAGTCGCAGACGAGACGATCATGGCGTCGTGGGGGGACAGTCATCTGGCCGATTCTCGTGGAGTGGTCGCCAAATGCGCTCGCACTACGAAGAGAGGCGAGAATGACATTCACCGCAACATGTGTGCCAGGCAGGAGCGCGGTCGCGGCCGTGCAGTTCCTGGGCCGTATCCAGCATCATCCGACCGTGGTGATCTACCTCGATCCTGACCGGGTGGAGATCGGCCCGCCGCACAACAGGGCGGAGTGGCCACACTTCCTGGGGTTTCTGCGCGAGCTGCGCGACTCGCTGGACAACATGGCCGACATCCTCGACCCGCAAGCCGAGTCTGAGTACTACCGGCACTTCGTTGTGGTCTCCGACCTCCCCGACCAAGAGCCATCACCGCAATGACCGGCATGGGGAGCGTGCAGACGTTGAGGCAGGCGCACAGCGATGTGTTGCGGCGACGGCCGCCGGTGGAGTCGACGTTGGTGGTGCAGCGCAAGTTCCATCAGGACAACAAGCGCCTGTACGAGAGCGTGGCGGACATCGACCGGGCGCACCATCACGAGATCTTGTACTGGGTCGAGTACGAGCGCCGCAAAGTCGAGGCCTTGACCGAACAGATCAGGTCGGGGCAAGCCAGCTAGGAGTACATGGCCAGCCAGATGGCGACGTAGTGGCTGGTCGCGGCTAGGATGGTGAAGGCGTGGAAGACCTCGTGGTAGCCGAAGGTGTCCGGCCAGAAGTTGGGCCAGCGCGTGGCGTAGAAAATGGCGCCGACGGTGTAGAAGAGGCCGCCGACGCCGAGGAGGACGACGGTGGCGATGCCCGCGTGGGCGGCCATCTCGGGCAGGACGAAGACGGCGACCCAGCCCAGTGCGATGTAGATCGGGACGCCGAGCCAGCGTGGGGCGTGCGGCCAGAGCATCTTCAGCGCGACCCCGGCGATGGCGCCGCCCCAGACGACGGCCAGCACGATGTAGCCGGTCGGCTGGGACATCGCGAGCAGCGTGAACGGGGTGTACGTGCCGGCGATGAACAGGAAGATCATCGAGTGGTCGGCGCGCTTCATCCACTTGTAGGCCTTGGGGCTCCAGATACGCCGGTGGTACAGCGCGCTGACGCCGAACAGCCCGAGCACGGTCAGGCCGTAGACCGACGTCGCGAGGGCGGCCGTGGCCGAAACCGTCGATGCGGCCAGGCTGATCAGAGCGGCCGCGCCGGCGAGTGCGCCGAAGAACGACCAGAAGTGCAGGTGGCCTCGGAGCCGGGGGCGTGTGTCCACCGCCGCGGGCGTGGGGCCGGAGGGGGGTTCGGTCTCTACGCTCACTTTTCCAGGTTACGGGACCGTAGGTTTTCCGCCACTGCTCGTGGCGAGTCACACGTCTCGGAGCGAGTGCGTACGCTCCCTGGACGTGAGTGTTCGCTCCTTCCTCTCCGACGTTGTCTACAGCGCCTATGGCCGGCGGTTGATCCAGCAGGCCAAGGGCCGACATCCGCGCCACATCGCGATCATGCTCGACGGCAATCGTCGTTGGGCGCGCGAAGTCGGCTTCATCGACGTAAGTGACGGGCACCGTGTGGGTGCCAAGAAGATCGCCGACTTCCTCAGCTGGTGCCGCGAGGCCGAGGTCGAGGTGGTCACTATGTGGCTTTTGTCCACTGACAACCTCAATCGCGCCAGCGAGGAGGTCGAAGCGCTCCTCGAAATCATCGTCGGCGTCGTCGACGAGCTGGCGCGGCCGGAGACCGGCTGGCAGCTGCGGATCGTCGGCGCGCTCGATCTCCTACCTGGTGAGATCGCCACCCAGCTGACGGCGGCCGAAAAACGGACAGAAGGCCGCATCGGGATGGAGGTCAACGTAGCTGTCGGCTACGGCGGCCGTCAGGAAATTGCCGACGCGGTGAAAAAACTGCTTCAGCAACAGGCCGATGAGGGAACTTCGATCCAGGAACTGGCGAAAATCCTGGACGTCGACCACATTTCAGAGCATTTGTACACCTCGGGCCAGCCGGATCCGGATCTGATTATCCGTACTTCGGGCGAGCAGCGGCTTTCCGGATTCCTGCTGTGGCAGTCCGCGCATTCGGAATTCTGGTTCACCGAGGCTTATTGGCCGGCTTTCCGCCGGGTCGACTTCCTGCGGGCCATGCGTGACTACGCCGTGCGGCATCGCCGCCTGGGACGCTGAGGAAAAGACGCTGACATGCCGAAGGGCCCGGAGCGGAAGCTCCGGGCCCTTCGGCGGTACTGCTCTAGTGGTGCAGCGAGTGAAGGATCAGCGCCGGGGTCGTGGCGATACCGGCGTAGGCACCGGAAACCAGCGATGCGGCACCATAGCCGAGCGCGCCGCCACCCTCGTTGAACTGGTTGAAAGCGTCGATGAACGAGAAGTCATCACCGCGCGGGGCGGGTGCACTCGTGGCCGCCGGGGCGGCGAAAGCGGTGCCGCCGACCATCATGAGGCCAACGGCGGTAGCGGCGACAAATCCAGCCTTCTTCAGCACTGTGTACTCTCCTTGTTCGAGCTTCGGGGGTCCCGGGCCACCGAGGTTCCGGTGGTGTGTCCCGCACCACGAAAATTACTCTCATTTGTGCTTCTGTGATCGTCCTGTGACCCCATTGTGTGAGTCGACAATGGCCTTCTTCACTCGGACAGGTTCATTGTCCCGGCGCTATCCTGCATACTCCAATAGCCCGTGGTACAACGCGTTTTTGGCGATCTTTGTCGCAATTAGTGGTCGGAAACAATGACGTGGATCGAACGGGTGTTCCCGGGTCGGGTGACCTCTCAGGGAAGGTCACTCTGAGTGATCACTCCCCTCAAAGTTATGTATGGCGACTAACCGTGAGGTGACGAATTGGGGAATCACCTGAGTGGCAGCAGGCACGATCGGCCATCCGCAGGTAACTTCCGAAGTGAGGGTGCGCGATCCCATGCGGGCCCTCACGGGAGGCCCTGGTCGTGGCTGCAGTTGAACGGACGTTGAATCGTCCACGAGACTCACGAGTGGGCCGGCACCCGGCCCTAATGGCCGCGTGAGTTGACGCACCAGCGTCAGCCAGAGCGGACCAGCCAGGGAGGATGCCCGGCCCAGCGAGTGCGGGCGTGTGGTGCCACGCCCACGAGGGAGATGCCGTCGTGACTGCGCAGCGTTCACCCCGTCAGGCCTCTGGCCACTCTTCGACCGGTGCCTCTGGCACTGAGAAAGCCTCGATCTCGCCCGAATCCCAGCGGCTCACCTATGTGCTCGACACATCGGTGTTGCTTTCGGACCCGTGGTCGGTGACTCGTTTCGCCGAACACGCCGTCATCCTTCCGCTGGTCGTGATCAGTGAACTGGAGGCGAAACGCCATCACCCCGAACTGGGCTGGTTTGCCCGTGAAGCCCTTCGTATGCTCGATGACCTGCGCCGGCAGCACGGCAGGCTCGACGCGCCGATCCCCATCGGCGACAGCGGCGGGACCATCCAGGTCGAGTTGAACCATTCGGACCCGACGGTGTTGCCAGCCGGGTTCCGGACGGATTCGAACGACCACCGGATCCTCGCCTGTGCGCTGAACCTCGCGGTGGAACGCCCCGGGGTCACGCTGGTCACGAAGGACATCCCGCTGCGGGTCAAGGCCGGTGCCGTCGGGTTGGACGCCGACGAATACCGCGCCCAGGAGGTCACGCCGTCCGGCTGGACCGGCATGGCCGACGTGGACGTTCCCCAGCCCGTCATCGACGCGCTGTTCCAGGCCAGTTCCATCGATCCGCTCGACTACGGGCTCGACCACGTCAGCGAGATGCCGTGCCACACCGGGCTGCGGCTGCTCGCGGGCAGTTCCAGCGCGTTGGGGCGGGTCACGGCCGACAAGCGCATCCGGCTGGTCCGGGGCGACAAGGAGGCCTTCGGGCTGCACGGGCGTTCGGCCGAACAGCGGGTCGCTCTCGACCTGCTGCTCGACTCCGACGTCGGCATCGTGTCGCTCGGCGGACGGGCGGGCACCGGGAAGTCGGCGCTGGCGCTGTGCGCGGGCCTCGAATCGGTGATGGAGAAGCGGGCGCACCGCAAGGTCGTCGTGTTCCGGCCGGTGTACGCGGTCGGCGGGCAGGACATCGGCTATCTCCCCGGCTCCGAGAGCGAGAAGATGGCGCCCTGGGCGCAGGCCGTGTTCGACACGCTCGGCGCGATGGTCAGCCAGGACGTGCTCGACGAGGTGTTCGACCGGGGCATGCTCGAGGTGCTGCCCCTGACGCACATCCGAGGACGCTCGCTCCACGACACCTTCGTGATCGTGGACGAGGCGCAGTCACTGGAACGCAACGTCCTGCTCACCGTGTTGTCGCGGCTCGGCACGGCGTCACGGGTGGTCCTCACCCACGACGTCGCGCAACGGGACAACCTGCGGGTCGGCAGGCATGACGGCGTTTCCGCCGTCATCGAGAAGTTGAAGGGGCATCCGCTCTTCGCACACGTCACGCTGACGCGTTCGGAGCGCTCCCCGATCGCCGCGCTGGTCACCGAGATGCTGGAGGACCACGGGGCGTAGGTACAAAGTGCTATGAACGGACCTTTCCTTGCGAGAAACGCAAGGAAAGGTCCGTTCATAGCGCGTTAGGGACTACCAGCCAGCGGGGAGCGGGCGGCCTTCGGCGAAGCCGGCGGCGGACTGGACGCCGAGCACAGCGCGCTCGTGGAACTCTTCGAGCGATCGCGCACCCGCGTAGGTGCAGGCCGAGCGGACGCCGGAGCCGATCGAGTCGAGCAGGTCCTCGACACCGGGCCGCGCCGGGTCGAGCGCCATCCGCGACGCGGAGATGCCCTCTTCGAACAGCGCCTTCCGGGCGCGGTCGTAGACGTTGTCGGTCCGTGTACGGGCGCCGACAGCGCGCTTCGACGCCATCCCGAACGACTCCTTGTACGGCCGTCCCTGCTCGTCGTAGCGCAGGTCACCGGGGGATTCGTGGGTCCCGGCGAACCAGGAGCCGACCATCGCGGCCGACGCGCCGGCGGCCAAAGCCAGCGCGACGTCGCGGGGGTGGCGGATACCGCCGTCGGCCCAGACGTGCTTGCCGAGTTCACGCGCGGCGGCGGCGCATTCGGCGACCGCGGAGAACTGCGGGCGGCCGACGCCGGTCATCATCCGGGTGGTGCACATCGCGCCGGGCCCGACGCCGACCTTGATCACGTCCGCGCCGGCGTGGATGAGGTCGCGCGTGCCTTCGGCGGTCACGACGTTCCCGGCGACGATCGGGACGAGCGGCGAGACCGAGCGGACCGCCTTCAGCGCGGCGAGCATCTTCTCCTGGTGGCCGTGCGCGGTGTCGACCACGAGCACATCGACGCCCGCCTTGAGCAGCGCGTCGGCCTTCGCGGCCACATCGCCGTTGACGCCGACGGCGCCCGCGACCCGGAGACTGCCGTTCGCGTCGACGGCCGGGGTGTAGATCTCGGCCCGCAGCGCGCCGACACTGGTCAGCACGCCGGCCAGCCTGCCGTTTTCGTCGACGCCGAGCGCGATCCGGCTGCCGTGGTCGTGCAGCAGCTCGAACACCTTGCGCGGCGGCGTGTCGATCGGGACCGTGACGAGCGAGGGCGCGGCTACGTCGCTAAGCCGCGCGAAGCGGTCGACACCGGCGCAGGCCGCTTCGTCGACGATGCCGACGGGCCTGCCCTCGGCGTCCACGACCACGACGGCGCCGTGCGCGCGCTTGCCGACGAGGTTGAGCGCGTCGGCGACGGCGTCACCGCCGGTCAGCACGAGCGGGGTGTCCCAGACGGTGTGACGGCTCTTCACCCAGCTGACGATCTCCGCGACCGCGGCCGTGTCGACGTCCTGGGGAAGCACGACGAGCCCGCCGCGCCTGGCGACTGTCTCCGCCATCCGCCGTCCGGCGACGGCTGTCATGTTGGCGACGACGATCGGGATCGTCGCACCGGTTCCATCCACGGTGGAGAGGTCGACGTCGAAGCGGGACTCCACGTCCGAACGGTTCGGTATCAGGAACACGTCGTCGTAGGTCAGGTCGTGAGCGGGTCGATGCCCATCAAGAAAGCGCACGAGTACTCAGGCTACCTGCATGGGACAATGAAGGCATGGCCGACCGAGACCGTGACGAGGTGGGACGGGCACGCAACTCGCGGCCCAGGGATGGGCTCGGCAGGCCCCTGCCCTATGGCGCGCCTGGTGTCGAGCGGCAGCCCGAGGGGATGCTGCGCGAGCCTGACGAGTCGCTGGCCGAGGCGCAGCGGCTGCTGGACTCGGGTATGCCGTTCCACGCCCACGAAGTGCTGGAAGACGCCTGGAAGTCCGCCGACGAGCCGGAGCGCGCGCTGTGGCGGGGGATGGCGCAGCTTGCCGTCGGCCTCACCCACGTGGCCAGGGGAAACGGCAACGGCGCGGTGTCCCTGCTGGAGCGCGGGGCGGAGAACATCGAGCCTTATCGCGACGATCCGCCGTACGAGATCGACGTCGCCGGGCTGATCCGCTGGGCGACCGAACTCGCGGAGGAAGCCAAGGTCAAAGTACGGGCGGAGCCGGTTCCGCCGAAGCTGCGGCGCTGATTCAAGCGGTACCCCGCGTCCGCAACTAACGCCATCTGTCGACAGATGGCGAAGGTTGAGCTGACCACCGCTTAGGGCTTTTCCCAGGCCGAGGAGCCGGTCTTCTCGGCGCCGATGGTGGTGCCTTCGCCGTGGCCGGTGCGGACCTGCGTGACGTCCGGGAGCACGAAAAGCTTCTCCTGGATGGACTTCAGGATGGTCGGATAGTCCGAGTAGGACCGTCCCGTCGCGCCGGGGCCGCCGTTGAACAGCGTGTCCCCGCTGAAGAGCACGCCGAGTTGCTTGGCGTACAGGCAAACCGCGCCCGGCGCGTGGCCCGGGGTGTGGATGACCTGGAACTCGGTGCCCGCGACGGTCAGGAGCTGGCCGTCCGCGAGGTCTTCGTCCGGTGCGCGGTCCGGGTGCGTCAGGTCCCACACCACGCGGTCCTCCGGGTGCAGGAAGATCGGCGCGCCGGTGAGCTTGGCCAGCTTCGGGGCGGCGTTGATGTGGTCGTTGTGGCCGTGGGTGCTCACGATCGCCTTGAGCTTCCGCCCGCCGATCGCGTCCGCGATGGCTTCGGCGTTGTGCGCCGCGTCGATCACGATCACTTCGGTGTCGTCGCCGACCAGCCACACGTTGTTGTCGACTTCCCAGCTACCGCCGTCGAGCTCGAACACGCCGGAGGTGACCACGTTCTGCACTATCGCCGTCATGAATGGGACCCTACTGCGTCTCCTACACGGAGGCCGTCCGGCGCTCAGGGAGTGTATGCACCCCTGTAGCCGCTGTGTAGGCGCTATGTAGGGCGCCCGAAATACCGTGACAACGATCGTCCAGCGGACAGTGCGTGGCTTGAGGGGGGCGCGCCATCCGCTGGACGGTCCTTTACCTCGGGGGGAGGAGGGAGCGGACGGCGTCGATGGTGTCGGCGTCGTCCGCTTCTTTGTCCGGCCGGTAGCGCAGCACCCGCGCGAACCGCAGCGCTATCCCGCCGGGATATCTCGTGCTGGTCTGAACGCCGTCGAGCTCGATCTCCACGACGAGCTCCGGCCGGACGTAGACCGTCCAATCGGTGCGGTGGGTCTCGATCTCCTGGAGCCGGGTCGTCTGCCAGGCGAGCAGCTCGTCCGTCATGCCTTTGAACGTCTTGCCGACCATGATCGGCGGGCCGCCGTCAGGGTCACGCGCGCCGAGATGCAGGTTCGACAACGTGCCCGTCCGCCTGCCGTGTCCCCATTCGGCGGCGATGACCACCAGATCGATCGTGTGCACCGGCTTGACCTTCAGCCACGCCCGTCCGCGCCGCCCGGCCGCGTACGGCGAATCCAGCGCCTTGACCATCACGCCTTCGTGCCCGGCCGCCATCGCGTCGGCGAGCACCTTTGCCGGGTCTTCCGGATCGACCTCGCCGGGGATGACATGGCCCGCCGCGACCTTCACCAGCGCGGCGTTGCGCTCGCTCAGCGGCGTGTCCAGCAGGTCGACGCCGTCGAGATGCAGGCAGTCGAAGAAATACGGCCGCAGCAGCAGCGCGCGGACCTGCTCCTCGCGGGTGCTGCCGAACCGGCTCATCGTCTCCTGGAACGGGCGGGGGCGGCCGTCGTCGGTGAGGGCGAGCGTCTCGCCGTCGAGCACCACCGATTCGCACGGCATCGCGCGGACGAGCTCGACCAGTTCGGCGACGCTGCCCGTGATCTCCCGCAACGTCCGCGTGTAGACGTGCACCTCGTCGCCGTCGCGGTGGACCTGGATGCGCGCGCCGTCCATCTTGTACTCGACGATGGCGGACTTGTGCTCGCCGATCGCCTCCTCCAGCGACTCCGCGGGCGAGGCGAGCATGGGCCGGACCGGGCGGCCGAGCTGGATCCGGAACGCGCCCAGCGCCTCGACCCCGCCGGTCATCGCGGCGACCGCCGTCACCGGCAGCTCGCCGGACAGCATGAAAGCCCGGCGCACAGCCTCCGCGGGGACTTCGGCCGCGGCCGCGATGGCGTCGACCATCACGCCCTCCAGCGCGCCTTGCCGCAGTTCACCGGTCAGCAGCCGGAGCAGGAATTGCTGCTCTTCCGCCGTGGCTTGCCCGAACAACGCCTGAAGCGTCTCCGTGCGCCGCTTCGCCGAGCCCGATCCCGACGTTGACGCCAGTTCACTGAGTGCGACATCGACCGCGCCGACCGGCAGCGACGGCTCCTCGGCAGGGGAAGCGCCGAGGTCTCCGAGGGTGCGCCAGCCCGCGCCGACGCGGCCCTGCAGCGGTTGCCCGGCGAGGAACGCCACGACCACGGGCAACTCCGGCTCGTCGGCGGCGCGCAGCACCCCGGCGATGACTTCGATCTTCGTCTTCCGCGATCGCGTGGCCGTGATCGCCGTCGACGCGGCTACCACGTCCGTCAGCAACATATCGACATCATGCGCCGCCGGACCGACAATTTCAGGGACCGGAGGTGCGCGATGAAGCGCTCGGCACTTACCCACCTAGTCACCGAACGGGTCCTCGGCGTCGCGGGACGGCTGTTCTACGAGAACGGGATCCACTCGGTCGGGGTGGATTTGATCGCGGGAGAAGCCGGTGTCACGAAGAAGACGTTGTACGCCCGTTTCGGCTCCAAAGACGCGCTCGTCGCGCAATGCCTCAAGCGTCGCGACGAAAGGTGGCGCGAGCACGTGCGGCGGACCGTCGAACGGCGAGTGCCGGCGACCCGGCGCCTGCTGCTGGTGTTCGACGCGCTCGACACCTGGATGCCGGCCGAGAACTACCGCGGCTGCGGGTTCGTCAACGCCCACGCGGAGCTGCCCGACGACGCCCATCCCGGGCGGCAGGTGATCGGCGAGGACAAGATCTGGCTGCTCGGCTGCCTGCGTTCGCTGGCCGAACAGGCCGGGGCGCAGGAGCCGCGCAAACTGGCGTATTCGCTGCTCATCCTGCTGGAAGGGGCGACGGTGTCATCGTCGCTCGGGGTGGTTCCGGGTGCGGTCGGGCACGCGAAGTCCGTCGCCAAGCTGCTCATCGAAGACGCTTGCGGCTGATCAGCGTCCCCGCATGGCGGCGACGGCGGCGCGAAGCCTGTCCGGTGTGAGCGCGGCGTACCCGAGGACCAGGCCGGGGTACGGGCGGCTCGCGGGCGAATGCGCGTAGGTCGCCAGCGCGGGTGCGTTGATACCGCGGGCGGCGAGGTCTGCGCTCAGCGTGACGTCGTCGGTGCCTTCGGGCAGGCGGACGACCACGTGCAGGCCCGCGGCGATGCCGACCGGGCGCCAGCCGGGGAACGTCGTGGCGAGCGCGTCGAGCAGGGCGTCGCGTCGCGGGCGGTACAGGCGGCGGGTCCGGCGAAGATGCCTGTCGTACCCGCCGGAGCGCAGCATGCGGGCGAGCGCGGCCTGGGGCAGTGGCGCGCAGCCGAGGTCGTGCAGGGTTTTCGCCGTGACGACCTGCGCACGCAGCTCCGGTGGCAGGACGAGCCAGCCGATCCGCAGCGCGGGCGCGAGCACCTTGCTGACGCTCCCGACATACGCGACACGCTCGGGCTCCAGTGCGCGGAGGGCGCCGAGCGCGGGGCGGTCGTAGCGGTGCTCGGCGTCGTAGTCGTCTTCGATGACCAGGCCGTCGGTTTCGCGGGCCCAGGCGAGCAGCGCACGACGTCGGGCCGCGTCGAGCGCGACCCCGAGCGGGAACTGGTGGGCCGCGGTCACCACGACCGCGCTGCAGTCCGAGTCCGGCAGCAGCCCGGCCTGGATACCGCTGTCGTCGACCGGGATCCCGATCGGCCGGAGCCCGTGCGCGGTGAAGAGCTCAGACTGGCCGCTGTGGCTCGGATCTTCGACCGCGATCCGCCGCTGGCCCTGGGCGTACAGCGTCCGCGCGAGCAGCGTGAGTGCCTCGGCGGCGCCACTGGTGATGACGATGTCCTCGGGCTTGGTGGGCAGTGCGCGGACGCGGCCGAGGTAGCTCGCGAGCTCGGCGCGCAGCTCGGGATGACCGGCCGGATCGGGATAGCCGAGCTCGGCGTCCGACATCGTCGCGAGGGTTTCGCGTTCGTAGGCCAGCCATTCGGCCCGGGGGAACGTCGACAGCGCGGGGACGCCGGGTTTGAGGTCGAAAGCCCAGGTCGCCTGGGCTTCGGTGGGTGACTTGGTTGCTTGCTGCGGTTGATCCAGCGGCGCGACGGTGGTGCCGGAGCCGTGCTTGCTCAGGAGGTAGCCCTCGGCGACCAGTTGCTCGTACAACGCCGTCACCGTGCCCCGGGAGAGTCCGAGTTGCCCGGCGAGGTCACGGCTCGACGGCAGGCGGGTGTTTTTCGGCAGGGTGCCCGAGCGGATCGCCTCGCGCAGCGCCGATTCGGCCGCTTTTCCGCGTCGCCCGCCGCCACTCGCCACCGCGGGCAGCAACAACTCCCGCAAGGTGGTCCATTCTGTCCCCGCATTGCCGCCGTTCCCACCTGATCCACTTTGCGCCCGAGGTGTCACCATGGCCACCTTAGTTACGTTCAACGCGACCAAGGTGGCCATGGTGGCACTTCAGCGTGGAGTGGTGACCCAGCTGGAGAGGAGTTGCAGGGCGCGTTCGGAGTCGGAGCCGGGGTCGGTGTCCCGCCCACAGTTTGCGGAATTCCGGGCTGTGCATGGAAAGTTCGCCGATCAGCTGCGCCAGTCGCGGATCGTCCGGATACTTCCCGGTTGCGGGTGGCCTGGTCTGTTCGCGGTGGCGCGCGAAGAGTCGGTGTCATGAAACGACGAATTCTGGGCGGTACAGGTATTTCGGTGAGCGAATACGCCTTCGGGGCGATGATGCTCGGCAAATGGGGCAATCCGGATCACGAGTCCGGGATCGCCATGGTGCGCACCGCGCTCGACGCCGGCATCAACTTCGTCGACACCGCGGACATGTACTCCGACGGCGAGAACGAGGAGATCATCGGCAAAGCGCTCAAGGGGCGTCGCGACGACGTCGTGCTCGCCACCAAGGGGCATTTCCCGATGGGACCGGACGAGAACGACCGCGGCAATTCGCGCCGCCGGCTGACCCGTGCGCTGGAAAACAGCCTGCGGCCCTTGGACTCCGACTACATCGACCTCTATCAGATCCACCGGCCCGATCACACGACCGATATCGAAGAAACGCTGTCCGCGCTGTCGGACTTCGTGCGCTCGGGCAAGGTCCGCGTGGTCGGCTCGTCGATGTTCCCGGCGGAGCAAATCGTTGAGGCGCAATGGGTTTCGGAGAGGCGCGGGCTCGTGCGGTTCCGCACCGAGCAGCCGCCGTACTCGATCTTCAACCGCTCCGTCGAAGGCGTGGTCCTGCCCACGGCCCAGCGCTACGGCATGGGCGTGCTCACCTGGAGCCCGCTGGCGAGCGGCTGGCTGTCCGGGCGCTACGACAAGGCGTCCGACGTCGACCTCAGCAAAGGACGGAAGTCCGTCCAGCGCCACAAGTTCGACCGCATCTCGCGGATCTGTTGGCAGGGGTCGATTTGGTGCTGAGCGACGACGTGCTCGACCGGATCGACGAGATCGTCCCGCCGGGGACCGATCTCAACAAGTTCGACGCCGATCACGCTCCGCGGGCGCCGCTGGACAAGACGCTCCGCCGTCGCTGAGTGGTCCAGTTTGTAGTAGCTTCAGTGGCTCTTCAGGATAAGCCACTGAAGCGGCGATGCTCGGTGCATGGAAGAAGTTCGACGAGGTGCGATGGCCGGGTTCGGCGCGGTGGTGATCGTCGGCGGCTCGGTCCCCGTGACCGGCATGCTCGTCGCCTATCCGCTGCTGACCGGCCAAGCGCTGCGGTACGGCCTGGGCGGACTGCTGCTGCTCGGGCTGGCGACGCTGATGCGCAAACCGTTGCCGCGCCCACGACTCGCGGACCTGCCGGTGCTGATCGGCCTGGCCGCCACGGGGATGGTCGGGTTCCAGGCGTGCCTGCTGCTCGCGCAGCGTTATGCCGAACCCGGGCTCGTCGCCGCGCTGCTGGGCGGAAGCCCGCTGGTGCTGGCCGTCGCGGCGCCGCTGCTGGCCGGACGACGTCCATCCGCCGGGCCGCTGCTGGGTGCGGCCCTTGCGGCGGCCGGTGTCGTTGTCCTATCCGGCGGAGGCGCCACGCACGGACCCGGGCTGGCGCTGGCCGTGCTCGCGATGCTGTGCGAGGCGTTGTTCACCCTGCTCGGCGTGGGTTTGGTGACCCGGCTCGGGCCGATGGCCACCGCGACCTGGAGCTGTTTCGTCGCGGCGATCGGCAGCGCGTTCGTCGGGACCGCCGTCGAACCGGCAGGCGCGTGGCAGCTGCCGACCGCGCGTGAACTCGTCGCGCTGCTGGTACTCGCTGTCGTGGTCACGGCTGTCGCGTTCGTGCTCTGGTACACCGCCGTCGGCGTGCTCGGCGCGGACCGGGCGGGCGTGCTGACCGGCGTCATGCCGGTGGCGGGACTCGCCGGCTCGCTGCTGCTGCACGCTCAGCCGTTCCGGCTCGCCCAACTCGCCGGGATCGCCCTCGTCTCGCTAGGCGTCGTCGCCGGCCTGCAGGCGCATCAAGGGAGCTTTACTACCGCCAAACGGCAGTAAAGCTCCCTTGATGCGCTCCTTTACGGGTGCTACCGGCCGCCGTGGGCCATGCGGAGGACGTCGAGGGCCTCGTCGAGCTGCTCGACGGTGAGCTTCCCGGCGTCGACGAGCCCGCGCTCCAGTACGACCTCACGGATCGTCTTGAACTCCTTGAGCGCCTGCTTAGCGACCGCGGCCGCAACTTCGTAGCCGATGTATTTGTTCAGCGGCGTCACGATCGACGGCGAACCCTCGGCGAACTCCCGCGCGCGCTCGACGTTGGCCGTCAGCCCGGCGAACACCTTGTCCGCCAGCAGCCGCGACACCGCGGCGATCAGGCGCGCCGACTCGAGCACGTTGCGCGCGATGACCGGCAGGTTCACGTTGAGCTGGAAGTTTCCAGCCGCGCCCGCGAAGGCGACGGCCGCGTCGTTGCCGATGACCTGGGCGACGACCTGCAGCGTGGCCTCCGGGATGACCGGGTTGACCTTGCCGGGCATGATCGACGAGCCCGGCTGCAGGTCCGGCAGCGCCAGCTCGCCGAGGCCGGTGCGCGGGCCGGAACCCAGCCAGCGCAGGTCGTTCGCGATCTTGTTCAGCGACACCGCGACAGTGCGCAGGTTACCGGAGGTCTCGACGACGCTGTCCTGCGTCGCCTGCGCCTCGAAATGGTTGCGCGCCTCCGTCAGCGGCAGGCCGGTCACCGAAGCGAGCTCGGCCGACACCGCCCCGCCGAAGCCGTCGGGCGCGTTCAGGCCGGAGCCGACCGCGGTCCCGCCGATCGGCAGCTCACCGAGCCTGCCGAGGCCCGACTGCAGCCGCTCGACGCCGAAGCGGACCTGCGCGGCCCACGCGCCGGCCTCCTGGCCGAGCGTGATCGGCACGGCGTCCATCAAGTGCGTGCGGCCGGACTTCACGACCTCGGCCCAGTCCGCGGCGCGCTCTTCGATGGCCGCGGCGAGGTAGTTCAGCGACGGGATTACGTCGGCGAGCACGGCCTCGGTCGCGGCCACGTGGATCGTCGTCGGGAAGGTGTCGTTCGACGACTGCGACGCGTTGACGTGGTCGTTCGGGTGCACCTCCTTGCCGAGCGCGCGGGTCGCGAGCGTCGCGATGACCTCGTTGGCGTTCATGTTCGACGACGTGCCGGACCCGGTCTGGAACACGTCGATCGGGAAGTGCGCGTCGTACTTGCCCGCGGCGACCTCGTCGGCGGCGGTCGCGATCGCCTCGGCGATATCCGCGTCCAGCACGCCGAGTTTCGCGTTCACCCTGGCGGCGGCGGCCTTCAGCAGGCCGAGCGCGCGGATCTGGGCGCGCTCCAGGCCACGGCCGGAAATGGGGAAGTTTTCGACGGCCCGCTGCGTCTGCGCGCGGTAGAGAGCGTCGACCGGCACCCGGACTTCGCCCATGGTGTCGTGTTCGATCCGGTATTCCTGTTCAGCCATAGGCCAAGTCTCGCGCAGGATCGGGTTCGTCGCTTCGTGGCCTTGCGCACGTATGGTCGACGATAGGATTGCGGTGTTCTCGATCACTGCCACCCACCATTGGCGGAAGGGCGAGCCCATGAGCGGGCCCACTGGGGAGTCAACGTTCGACATCGTGATCATCGGCGCCGGGCCGACAGGCCTGTTCGCGGCCTACTACGCGGGATTTCGCGGGCTTTCGACGGCCATCGTCGATTCCCTGCCCGAAGCCGGCGGCCAGATCACAGCCATGTACCCCGAAAAGATGATCTACGACGTCGGCGGGTTTCCCGCGGTACGTGGACGTGACCTGGTGAAAGGGCTCGTCGACCAGGCGGCGCCGTGGAAACCCACGTACCTGCTGGGGCGTAAGGCGGAAACGCTGAGCCAGGCCGAGGGCGGACTCGACGTCACGCTCGACGACGGCCAGGTCCTGCGCGCCGGATCGGTGCTGATCACCGCGGGCATCGGCGAGTTCACCCCGCGTCCGCTACCGGCGGGCGACGGCTGGCTGGGGCGCGGGATGGTCCACTTCGTGCCGTCTTTCGACGCCCACGCCGGACACCACGTCGTGGTCGTCGGCGGCGGGGATTCGGCGTTCGACTGGGTGCTCGCGCTGCGTCCGGTGGCGGCCAGCGTCACGCTGGTGCACCGGCGGGCGAAGTTCCGCGCGGCCGAGTCGATCGTGCGTGAGGCACGGGACCTGGGCGTCCGCATCATCACCGACGCCGAAGTCACGGAGTTCCGCGAAAACGGGGACGGGCTGGCGGAGATCGAAGTCGAGGTCAAGGGCGGTGAACGGGTCGTGCTGCCCGCGCAGTCCGTCGTCGCCGCGCTCGGGTTCACCGCGGACCTCGGGCCGATCGAGAGCTGGGGACTGGAGATCGACCACCGGTCCATCTCGGTCGACTCGACGATGGCGACAGCCCGCGAACGTGTCTACGCCGCCGGCGATGTCGCCGCGTACCCCGGCAAGGTCAAGCTGATCGCGACCGGTTTCGGCGAAGCCGCGACCGCCGTCAACAACATCGCCGTCATGCTCGACCCGGACGCCCACCTGTTCCCCGGCCACTCCTCCAACGTCGAGTAACCCAGCCGGACTCCCGAATATGTCGACAACTTATTCAGCTCTGAACTTCAGAACTTGTCGGCATATTCGGAAGTTTTGGGCCGGAATTCGCCTCACCAGTCCCACGCGTCACAGATCTCCCGAATATGTCGACATGTTCTGGAGCGCGGAGCTGGGGAAAGTGTCGACATATTCCCCGGGTCAGGGGGTGGGTGTGGGGGTCGGCGGGGGAGTTGGTTCGGGAGTGGGAGGCGCGGGTGGGGCGGGTGGGGTGATGGTGGCGGTGATCCACGCCGTGTAGGCGGGGACCGAGGTGTAGATCGACGGCGCGGTCGCGCAGGTCACGTCGCCGTTGCCCGGCCTGCTGGTGACACCCAGCAGCACCCACTTCTCGTCCACCTTGGCGAGCTGCGGGCCGCCCGAGTCGCCGTAGCAGGAACCCGCGTTGTTCGGGCTTTCCGTGCACAGCTCCAGCGCGCCGTCGAACGCCGCCGTGCACAGGCCGCCGTCGACGATCCGCGTGTCCAGCTGCTGCAGCATCGGCGAGATCGGGCCACAGCCCTGTCCCGGGCAGGTCTGGCCCCAGCCGAGCAGACGCGTGGCCGTGCCGGGGGTGGTCACCGTGCCGAGCGCGATCGGCGCTGCCGCGGCGGGGGCGGCCAGCTTCACCAGCGCGATGTCGCCACCGGCGCCGACCGGGTTGTAGTCCGGGCTCACCACGATCTCCGTGGGCTGCCCGGCTTCACCGCCCTCGGAGGTCTTGTTGGTGTCGAGCCGAGCGGTCATCACGGCCGCGTTCTTGCCCTTGACGCAGTGCGCGGCTGTCAGTACCCACTGCGGGTCGATCAGCGAACCGGCGCAGAACAGCTTCCCGGTGGCGCCGTGCAGCGAGACGATGAACGGATACGCCTGGTCGGCGTCACCACCGCCGACGATCGGCGGCATCGACGCGGACGCCGGTGCGGCCACCACCCCGAAGGCCGCGACAACCGCCACCAGCACCGACAGAACACGTTTCTTGAACAAGACTCTCCTCAAAACCGGTCCGGCGAACAGCCGCACTTTAAGGCAGCGGCGGGACGACGTCATCGGTCGGCTCGTCCAGGTTGCCGTCGAAATCGATGGACGCGTAGGCGCGCAGCTTCGTCAGCCGGTGGTAGCCGTCGATCATCCGCACGGTGCCGGACTTCGACCGCATGACGATGGACTGCGTGGTCGCGCCGCCCGCGCGGTAGTGGACGCCGCGCAGCAGGTCGCCGTCGGTGACGCCGGTGGCGCAGAAGAACACGTTGTCGCCCTGGACGAGGTCGTCGGTGCCGAGGATGCGGTCCAGGTCGTGTCCGGCGGCCAGCGCCTTCTCGCGCTCGGCTTCGTCCTTTGGCCACAGGCGGCCCTGCAGTTCGCCGCCGAGGCACTTCATCGCGGCGGCCGCGATGATGCCCTCGGGCGTGCCGCCGATGCCGATCAGCATGTCGACGCCGGTGCTCGGCCGGGCCGTGGCGATGGCGCCGGCCACGTCACCGTCGGAGATGAAGCGGACGCGGGCGCCGGCGTCGCGGATCTCCTGGATGATCTTTTCGTGCCGCGGCCTGTCCAGCACACACACGACGACGTCGGAAACGCCGCTGTGCTTGGCTTTCGCGACCCGGCGGATGTTCTCCGCGATCGGCGCGGACAGGTCGACGAGCCCGGCGGCTTCGGGGCCGACGGCGAGCTTTTCCATGTAGAACACCGCGGACGGGTCGAACATCGCGCCGCGTTCGGCGACGGCGAGCACCGCGAGCGCGTTCGGCATGCCCTTGGCCATCAGGGTGGTCCCGTCGACCGGGTCGACCGCGACATCGCAATCCGGCCCGTCGCCGTTGCCGACCTCTTCGCCGTTGAACAGCATGGGCGCTTCGTCCTTCTCGCCCTCGCCGATCACCACGACGCCGCGCATCGAGACGGTGGCCACGAGCTGCCTCATCGCGTCGACCGCGGCGCCGTCCCCGGCGAGCTTGTCGCCCTTGCCGACCCAGCGACCGGCGGCCATCGCGCCGGCTTCGGTGACGCGCACCAGTTCCATCGCGAGGTTGCGATCAGGCGCTTCGCGTCGGCGAGGGGTGGTGGCGGGCTCACTGGCGCTGGACATGCTGCCTCCGGGTCAACGGCGAACGGCGGGGACCCAGTGTCTCAGATGAGCTCGTCAGATGACGGGTGCGACGACCATGGCAAAAGTCACTGGGAGTTGTCGGTGGTGTCTTCCACCGATGCCAGCGCCGTCTCGATGCGTTCCCGGGCGCCCTCGAGGTGGTGCTCGCAGACCTTGGCGAGTTTCTCGCCCTTTTCCCACAGCGCCAGCGACTGCTCGAGCGACAGCCCGCCGGCTTCGAGCTCGCGCACGACCTCGACGAGCTGGTCGCGGGCCTGTTCGTAGCCGAGTTCGGGGGCGTTGTCAGTAGTGCTCACGGCGTCGAAGTCTCCACTCTGGTTGCCGCGCAGACTACCGCGCTGGCCATGGCGTGGTCATATCCGACGAACGCGCGCGCGAACTCCTGGCCGTCACCGTCGGCGATCGCCTCTTCGATATGCGACTGGGCGCGGGCTATCCGGCCGCGGTGGCAGGCGCCTTCGGTGGACCACCAACGTGTGCCGACCTGCTCCGAAGTCGCCTCCGACAGCTGCCGCAGCCGCGGCCCGAGGTTCCAGCGCCCGGCCGTGCCGCAGCCGGCGAGCAGCGACGTCCAGCATTCGCCCGCCGCGATCTCCGCCTCGATGGCCTTCCTCAGCACGCACTCGGCGTTCGCCTTCGTCGCCGCTTCCACCGTGAGCGGCAGGAACATCGACGTCTGCACCGTTACCGCCCTTCCGCCGGATCTCCGGGAGTGACGACCGCGTTGACCGCGCCGTCGGCCACCCGCACGCGCAAGGTGGCACCCTCCACAAGTTCAGAGACTGATCGGAGTACCTGAAGGTTGCCTTCGGCGTCGGAAAACTGCACGATCGCGTAGCCGCGGGTCATCGTCGCGGCGGGACCGAGCGCGGTCAGCCGCGCTTTCGACGACGCGATGGCGGCCTGCTCGCGCGCCAGAGCGGTGAGCACACAGCGACGGGCGCGCTCCCGGTGCAGGTTCACCTCGTCGAGCCGTCGGTCGATCGGGCCGAGCGGATCGGAGAGCACCGGGCGGCTGCGCAGCTGGTTGAGCAGGCGGGTCTGGGTGTCGACCCAGCCGTGCAGCGCGCGGCGGCCGCGGTCGCGCATCTGGTGGACGCGCTGGGTCTCTTCCCTGACGTCCGGCACGATCCGCTTGCTCGCGTCGGTCGGCGTCGAGCAGCGCAGGTCCGCGACATGGTCGAGCAACGGGGAGTCCGGCTCGTGGCCGATCGCGCTGACGATCGGCGTGCGCGCCAGCGACACCGCGCGGCACAACGCTTCGTCGGAGAACGGCAGGAGGTCTTCGACACTCCCGCCGCCACGGGCGAACACGATCACTTCGACTTCCGGGTCGGCGTCGAGGATCTTGAGCGCTTTGAGCATCTGCGGGACGGACGTCGGGCCCTGGACGGCGGTGTTGATCACCTTGAAGGCCACGTGCGGCCAGCGGGCCTGCGCGTTGACCAGCACGTCCCGCTCCGCCGCGGACGCGCGGCCGGTGATCAGGCCGATTCCCTTGGGCAGGAACGGAAGCTTGCGCTTGCGCTCGGATGCGAAGAGCCCCTCGGCGGCGAGCAGCTTGCGCAGCCGCTCGATCCTGGCGAGCAGCTCGCCCACGCCGACCGCGCGGATTTCGTTGGCACGCAAGCTCAATTGGCCACGGCCCATGAAGAACGTCGGCTTCGCGTGCACGATCACGCTCGCGCCTTCGCGCAGCGGCGGCTCGATGTCGCGGAACACCCGCATCGCGCAGGTGACCGACATCGAGACGTCCGCCGACGGATCGCGCAGCGTCAGGAACGCCGTCTGCGTGCCAGGCCTGGCCGAGACCTGGGTTATCTGGCCTTCGACCCAGACCGCGCCGAGGCGGTGGATCCAGTCCGAGATCTTGCGCGCGACGGTGCGCACCGGCCACGGGTGGTCGGCGCTGCTCGACTCACGAACGGGTGATTCTGTGGCCGGCTCGCTACTCACCGGCCGGTCGAGTCTTCGTCTGGCCCGGCCTGGTTCACGTTGCCGATCCGGCGCGCGAGCATGCCGACGAACGACGGCCTGTCAGCGTTGGCGCGCTCGTAGGTGAGGAGTTCTTCGAGTTCCTCCAGGGAGAACCGGCGCAGGCGTGCCCGCAGCTGGGGAAGGGTGAGCTCGTCGTAGTTCACGACGCCCGCCGGGCTGCTGGTCACCGGCGCGTCGAACTCACCCTCGGTGTGCGGCGTCGAGAGCGCGCGCTCCTCCTCGGCCCACGGATCCGTGGCGGCGTCGGCGTCGGTGAAAGCAGGCCGGTGGCCGTTGATTTCGTTGCGCTGCGCGGATTCCGCGGTCTTGATCGAGGTCACGTTGTCGAACGAGGCCTCGGTGGACAGATCCGGCTCGACGTCTTCGTCGAAGGTCGCCCAGCTCGGCGTGTCCTCGACCGGACGCAGCGAGGACAGCGCGCCGTCACCCTTGATCGCGAGCTCGGTGACGTGCTGCTGCACCCGCATCGAGAACTGGAGAACCTGGCTGACGACGGTCACCGGCAGCCCGGTGAGCTGCTTAGGCAGTTCGCGAACCCGCTCGGCGGTGGAGACGGCGAGGCCCGCGGCGACCCGGAGCGGGAGCGGGAGTGGCTTCATGCCTACAGCCTGCCGTATGTAGGCCATCCTGCCCAACCGAATGGGTGTGTCGGGTGCCGATAACGTGACTGCCCGCACACGACGGGCCCCCGGTCCCTCGAATGGCCCCCCGTACCCTGGGGGCATGAGTGCAGCGAGTCCCGGAATCGAGCCCGCAGGCACGCCGACCATCGAACGTGGTGGCGTGCCGTCGAACGGCAAGCGCGTGCTGCTCGCGAAGCCACGCGGTTACTGCGCCGGTGTCGACCGCGCCGTGATCGCCGTCGAAAAGGCCCTTGAGCTCTACGGCCCGCCGGTCTACGTGCGCAAGGAGATTGTGCACAACCGGCACGTCGTCGAGACGCTGCGTGACCGCGGGGTCATCTTCGTCGACGAGACCTCCGAGGTGCCCGAGGGCGAGCTGGTGGTCTTCTCGGCGCACGGGGTGTCCCCGGCCGTCCACGCCGAAGCCGCCGAGCGCAACCTCCGCACGATCGACGCGACCTGCCCGCTGGTGACCAAGGTCCACAAAGAGGTCAATCGGTTCGCCAAGGACGACTACGACATCCTCCTGATCGGCCACGAAGGCCATGAAGAGGTCGAAGGCACCGCCGGTGAGGCGCCCGACCACGTGCAGCTGGTGGACACCGCGGCCGACGTCGACAAGGCGATCGTGCGTGACCCGTCGAAGGTCATCTGGCTGTCCCAGACC
>NZ_DASYMU010000005.1:0-14820 GCF_036008905.1 Amycolatopsis sp.
AACAGTGTTCTAACACTGTTACGCACTCACGACTCAGGTGTAGGAGGCGGCCAGTTCGACGAGAGTCCGGGCGGCGAAGCCGGAGGCGCCGGGGACGACGTCGTCGTAGTTGCGGTCGGCGCGGGCGGGGCCCGCGATGTCGAGGTGGGCCCAAGGCAGGCCGTCGACGAACTCGCGTAGGAACAGAGCGGCCATGATGCCGCCCGGGCCGGAGACGGCCTGGCGGACGTCGCCGAGTTCGCCGCGGATGGAGTCGGTGTAGTCCTCGGTGAGCGGCATCCGCCACCAAGCTTCTCCGACGCGCTCGCCCGCGTCGCGGACGCGGTCGGCGAGTTCATCATCGGTGGCGAACAAGCCACCGATGCGCAAGCCCAGCGAAACCTTCATCGCACCGGTCAAAGTCGCGACGTCGATGACGGCGTCGGGCTTGAACTTCTTGATGCCGTAGACCAGCGCGTCGGCGAGGACGAGGCGGCCTTCGGCGTCGGTGTTGCCGATCTCGGCGGTCTTGCCGCCGTAGTGGCGGACGATGTCGCCCGGCCGGTACGACGAGCCGGAGACGTGGTTCTCCGCGGTGGGCACCAGCGCGGTGACCCGCACGGGCAGGCCGAGCGCCGCGATCGCGCGCATCGCGGCGATGACGGCTCCGCCACCGGCCATGTCGGTGCGCATCATGTGCATGCCGTCGGCGGGCTTGATCGAGAGGCCGCCGGTGTCGAACGTGATGCCCTTGCCGACGAACAGCAGGTGCTTGGTGGCACCGCGCGGCTTGTAGTCGAGTTCGATCAGCCGCGGCGGGCTCGCCGAACCACCGCCGACGGCCAGAACTCCGCCGAAGCCCTGTTCGGTCAGCCAGTTTTCGTCGCGGATGGTGGCCTGCAGACCGGGAACGGTCAGCGCCACGCGCTCGGCGACGGTCGCGAGCCAGTCCGGGTCCTTGACGTTCGACGGGGCGTTAGCGAGATCACGTGCCAGCGCGGCCGACTCGGCGAGGATCCGGGCGCGGCCGACGGCCTCGGAGTACGCGGGGACTGCCCGTTCGTACGCCGTCAGCAGACGAACGGTCCGCGTCGAGGCCTTGGGCGCGTCGGCGGTCACGGTGAACTTGTAGCCGCCGAGCAACAGACCGGTGGCCAGCTCCGCGACACCGTCCGCGGTGATTTCCTCCGGCAGCGCCACCTGAACCGCGCGCGACGGCTTCTCGCCGGCCTCCGCCTCGGCGGCGAAGTGGGCGTTGGCGGCGCGGACGAGTGCCGCGCCCGCCGTCCGGTAGTTCTTTGGCTCGCCGCTGCCGATGCCGACGAGCCAGCGGGTGCGGGATCCGGGCACGTCCTGGACGTCCCCCGCCTTACCCGACGCGCGGACGCCCTCGATCTCGAGAGGCTCGGCCGCGGTGCCGTCCTCCTGGTCCTCGAGGAGCGGGGCGAGTACTGCGAGCAAGGCGCCGCGCCGGGTCGTGTCGGAGACCTCGACGTCGATCAGCTTGCTGGGGACAGGGGGGACCGGAATGCGCACTGTGGACTATCTCCAGATAGATGAACCGCGACCCCGGCCTCCAAAAGGAAACCGGGGTGCGGGATTGACCAGAGCGGATGGGATCAGCTCAGCCGGTGACCTCCTGCAGGGCAACACCAAGATCCTTCGCCTCTTCGGCCGAAAGCTCGACGACGAGTCGCCCGCCACCCTCGAGCGGTACGCGCATCACGAGGCCCCGCCCCTCCTTCGTCACTTCGAGGGGACCATCTCCGGTCCGGGGCTTCATGGCCGCCATAGCGTGCTCCCTCCGTCTTAACCGGCGCGCCCGGGTCGCGCTCGCCAAAGCCAGCCGGGTTGTGTCTCATTGTCCCTCATCAGCGCGGGAGCGCGAACGCGGACCGATCTTTTCGTGTTGCATCGTTGCTGGTATGCGGCTCGCGGGCGCACCACAGGGCGCGTCCACCCGAAGCGGTATCGGGAACGCGGAAACGGGCCACACACCTCAACTAGTGTTCGAGGGAAGCTTAGTCGTAAGCCCGTTTCCCAGGAGGAGTTTCAGTGACCACAGAGGACGTATTGCTGACAGCCGACGCCGACGGAGTGCGCACCCTGACGCTCAACCGGCCGAAGGCGTACAACTCGTTGACCGTCGAACTGAAGGAACGCCTGCTGGCGGCCTTGCGGGCGGCGGCGGCCGACGACGGCGTGCGTGCGGTGGTCATCACCGGTTCGGGCAAGGCGTTCTGCGCGGGCCAGGACCTGAAGGAGCACGTCGGACTGCTCCAGGCGGGCGATTCGGCTCCACTGCAGACGGTCTCGAAGCACTACAACCCGATCGTGCGCACGATCGTCGAGATGCCGAAGCCGGTCATCGCGGCGGTGAACGGCCCCGCGGCCGGCGCCGGTGCGGCGTTCGCCTACGCGAGCGACCTCCGGATCGCGGCGAGCTCGGCCAACTTCCTGATGGCCTTCGCGAACGTCGGACTCGGCCCGGACTCGGGCGCGTCGTGGTCGTTGCAGCGGCTGATCGGGTACGGCCGGGCGGCGGAGCTGATGCTGCTGGCGCGGACCGTCGACGCCGATGAGGCGCTGCGGCTCGGGCTGGTCGGCGAGGTGGTGCCGGACGAGGAGCTCGCGGCCCGCGCGCAGAAGATCGCCGCCAAGCTCGCGAACGGACCGACCGTGGCCTACGCCAAGATCAAGTCGACGCTGAGCGCCGCCGCCGAGAGCACGCTGGAAGAGGCACTCGCCGCGGAAGACGCCGCCCAGAGCGCGCTCGGGGCCACCGCGGACCACGCCGAAGCCGTCGAGGCGTTCGTGACTAAGCGGAAGCCGGTTTTCCAGGGGAAGTAGCTCTGAAGCAGCCACGGACATGGTCGTCGACCATGCCCGTGGCCTGCATCAGGGCATAACAAGTTGTCGGGCCGAGGAAACTGAAGCCGCGCTTCTTGAGTTCCTTCGCCATCGCCTTCGACTCGTCGGTGATGGCGGGGACGTCGGCCATCGTCTTCGGCCGCTTGTGCTTGGCGGGCGCGAACGACCACAGCAGGTCGTCCAGCGGCGTGTCCAGCGCGGCGGTGGCCTTGGCGTTGGTGATGGCGGCCCGGATCTTCGCGCCGTTGCGGACGATCGAGGCGTCCTGCATCAGCCGCTCGACGTCGTCGTCGCCGAACCGGGCGACCTTCACCGGGTCGAAGTCGAGGAACACCCGCCGGAACGCCGGGCGCTTGCGCAGGATCGTGATCCACGACAGCCCGGACTGGAACGACTCGAGGCACAGCCGCTCGTACAGCGCGTCCTGCCCGTGGAGCGGGACGCCCCATTCCGTGTCGTGGTACTCGGCGTAGTCAGGCGTGGAGTTGCCCCACGAACACCGCGCGACGCCGTCGGCGCCCTTCAACCCACTCACGGTGTGCCCACCGAGTAGTTCTCCGCGAACCGGGCGAACTTCTGCAGCGAATGGCGCAAACCGAGGGTGAACGCGGGCTTGACCAGCGGCCAGCCGAGCTTCCCGAGCGGGCCGAACGGCAGCGTCAGGTGTTCCGCCCAGACGAACACCGCGCGGTTCGCGCCCTTGTCGAGCACCTGGAACGTGGCCGTTCCCTTGACCACCTTGCCGACGTGCACCACCCCGCAGCGCACCGGCGGTTCCCAGGTGGTGATCTCCATGGTGTCGGTGAAGCCGATCCCGGCCAGCCCGGTGAACGCGGCGAGCTTCGAACCGACGCTGCGCCCGTTGCCCTCGACGACCTTCACTTCCGTGCCGAGCATCCACTCGCCCTGCCGGGTCCAGTCGGTCAGCGCGAGCCAGGTGGTTCCCGCGGATGCGCCGACCTCGACCGACAGCACCACGTCGGTCACTTGGCGGCCTCGCGCTCGGATTCCAGCTCGGCGACCTTCGCGCGGAGCCCGTCGATCTCGACGCCGAGCCGTCGCATCACCCAGTCCACTTCGGACATCTTGTAGCCGCGGAGAACGAGCTGGTAGCGCACACCCTGGACGTCTTCGCCGGTGATGTCCTCGGCGGGCAGCCTGGTCGGGGAGCTGCCCGGCGGCAGGGGCGCGAGCTCCTCGCCGCGCCCGAACACCACGGCGGACAGCAGGAACACCACGGCAGCCACCAGCAGCATGACTACGAGGTAGATCAAGGCGGTCGTCACGCGACGATCGTTACATACGAACTCGGGCACCGTCGCGCAAGCACGCCTAGGAGACATCAGCGCGCGGCGAGGACCTCGCTCATCGGCGGCCGGTCCGCGACGAGGACGTCGGTGACGTCCGGCAGCCACTCGCCGGAGACCTGCACGAACTGGGTGAGCCCGGCCGGCTCGTCGGAGGTGATCCCGCAGCGGCCGAGCGCGGTGCCGAGGATCTGCCGCGACATCACGCCCAGCTGCAGCAACGACCGGTTCCGGTGTTTGCGGACCCCGAGGTTGACCTGGGCGAGCGCGTCGAGCCCGTAGCGCGCTTCGGCGTCGAGCAGCAGCCCGATCTCGACGCCGTACCCGGCCGCGAACGGCACCGACTCGAGGAACTCGCGGGTCGCCGCGTACTCCCCGCCCAGCGGCTGGATCAGCCCGGAAAGCGCGGGGCGCAACGCCGAAAGCACCGGGCGCGCGAGCAGCTCGGTGACCCGGCCGCCGCCGGTGCTCTCCAGCCGCAGCGGTCGCCGGTAGAACCCCTTGACCAGGTGGACGCCGGTGTCGCGGAGCAACGGGCCGAGCAGTGTCGGCACGAACGCCGGATCGGGCTCCACCAGGTCCGAATCGAGGAACACCACCAGGTCACCACTCGTCGCCGCGAGCGAACGCCAGAGGACTTCTCCCTTGCCCGGCAACGGTTCCAGCTCGGGCAGCACGTCTTCGCGGTGCACCACCCGCGCGCCGGCCCGCTCGGCCAGTTTCACCGTCGCGTCGACCGACCCGGAGTCGACGACGACCAGTTCGTCCACAATGGACCCGAGCAGCGGCCGCACGGAGGCGACCACCTCGCCGACCGTTTCCGCTTCGTCCAGTGCGGGAAGTACCACCGAGACGGTGCGATCCCCTTTGGCCGCGAGGATTTCATCGAGCGTCCACGCGGGGTTCTGCCAGGTGCGCCGCTCGAACCAACTCATGAGTAGTGATCGTGCCATGCTGGTCTCAGGCACTTGTCCCTGGAGGAGTTTTGATACAGCTGTTCGTCCGTTTCGTGCTGGCACCCCTGGCTCGCCTGGTCTACCGGCCTGCCGTGCACGGGATCGAGAACGTGCCGTCGCACGGCCCGGTGATCTTCGCCTCGAACCACCGGGCGGCGCTGGACACCGGCGTGATCACGTTCGTGACACCACGGCAGGTCAAGTTCCTCGGCAAGGCGGAGTACTTCGTCGGCACGAGTCTCAAGGGCCGGTTCGTCGCCGGGTTCCTGTCGGGACTCGGTTACGTACCCGTCGAGCGCGGCAACGCCCAGGCCGGGCTGGCCGCACTCGAGGCGGCCCGCAAGGTGCTGGACGCGCGCGGCGCGTTCGCCATCTACCCCGAGGGCACCCGCTCGCTCGACGGACGGCTGCACCGCGGGCACACCGGGGTCGGCGCGCTGGCGCTCGCCACGGGTGCCGTCGTCGTCCCGGTCGCCGTTTCGGGCACCGAGAACCTCCAGCCCGGCGGCGAACGCATCCCGCGGCTCGCGAAGGTCAGCGTGCGTTTCGGCAAACCGCTGAACTTCGCGCGCTACGACGGCATGGACTCCTCACCGGCCATCCGGCGCGCGGTGACCGACGAGATCATGTACGCCATCCTGGAGCTCTCCGACCAGGAATACGTCGACAAATACCACAAACGCCCCGACCAGGACGCTGCCTAGCTGATCCACTTCGGGGCCGCGGGCGGGGTGTAGTCGGCGAACTTGTCGAGCAGGACGGCCGGGTCGGCGTCCATCATGATCACGTCGCGATGGTCGGCCCGCAGGAAGCCCTCGCTCACCATGTGCTCGACGAAACCCCACAGCGGCGCGTAGAAGCCGCCGACGTCGACCAGCCCGATCGGCTTGGTGTGCAGGCCGAGCTGACTCCACGTCCAGACCTCGAAGAGCTCCTCCAGCGTCCCCGCGCCGCCGGGCAGCGCGAGGAAACCGTCGGACAACGCGGCCATCTTGGCCTTGCGCTGGTGCATGTCGGCGACGACGTGCAGCTCGGTCAGCCCGGCGTGCGAGATCTCGACGCTGGACAGGTGCTCGGGGATCACCCCGATCACTTCACCGCCCGCGGCGAGCGCGCCGTCGGCGACCGCGCCCATGGTGCCGACGCTGGCGCCGCCGTAGACCAGCCCGATGCCGCGGTCGGCGAGCAACTTGCCGAGCGCCCGCGCCTGCTCGGCGTACGCCGGGTCGAAGCCCATCGACGACCCGCAGAACACGCAGATCCTGTTCATCCCATTTTGCTTTTTGATCTTGATTCTTCTTCCCGACAACTCTTTGATCTTGATTCTTCTTCCCGACAACTCAGTGTGTGTCTTCCCAGGCCTGGTACGAATCCTGGACCACTCGCACGGCGTCGTCGATGTCGTCGGTGACGTGCAGCAACTCGAGGTCCTTCTCGCCGATCTTGCCCTCGGCCAGCAGCGTGTCGGAGATCCAGTCGTACAGCCCGCCCCAGTACTTGCTGCCGAACAGCACGACCGGGAACTTGGTGACCTTCTTGGTCTGCACCAGGGTCAGCGCCTCGAACAGCTCGTCGAGCGTGCCGAACCCACCGGGCAGGCAGATGAAGGCCTGCGAGTACTTGATGAACATCGTCTTGCGGGCGAAGAAGTACCGGAAGTTGACGCCGAGGTCGACCCACGGGTTCAGGCCCTGCTCGAACGGCAGCTCGATGCCGAGGCCGACGGAGAACCCACCGGCTTCCGACGCGCCGCGGTTGACCGCCTCCATCGCGCCCGGCCCGCCACCGGTCATCGTGGCGAACCCGGCCTTCGCCAGTGCTCCGCCGATGGCCCGGCCGAGCTCGTACTCGTCGGAGTCCCGCTTGGTGCGGGCGGAACCGAACACGGTCACCGCACGCGGCACCTCGGCGAGCGCGCCGAAGCCTTCGACGAACTCGGCCTGGATGCGCAGCACGCGCCACGGGTCGGTGTGCACCCAGTCGCTCGGCCCACGCGAGTCCAGCAGGCGCTGGTCGGTGGTGCTGCCCGAATCGTCACGCTGGTCGCGGCGCATGACCACGGGGCCCTTGTGCCGCTCCGGCGGGCGTTCGGGGTACTGACCGTTGGGGAACTCTGCTTCGCTCACACGCCCAACCCTAAGGGGCTTCCTCTACCGTGTGACGGATGACGCTCGGGCAGCAGGGCGACGAACCGCTCGGCGCGAGGATCCGCCGGTTGCGGACCGGCCGGGGCTGGACGCAGCGGGAACTGGCCGAGCCGCAGTACAACCGCGGCTTCCTCGCGAAGGTCGAAGCCGGACGCCGTCCGCCGTCCGACGAAGTGCTTGCCTACCTGGCACAACGGCTCGGGCTGACCGTCGACGAACTCCGCTTCGGCCGCCCGCCGGGAGTGGCCGAAACGCTGTGGACCGAGCTGCGTGACGCCTATCAAGCACTCGAGCAAGGCCGGGTCGCCGAGGCCGAGGAAACCTTCGCCGACGCCGAAACCCGCGCCGCGGACTATCACCTGCCCGACGTCGAGTGTTATGCCCGTTTTTGCCTCGCCGAAAGCAAATGGCAGCGGTTCGACCTCGCCGGCGCGACCACCGGCTTCGAACACGCCGAGCGCGTCTCCGCCGAAGCACCCGCTTGGCTGCGCGCGCTGATCGTGTACCGGTGGTCGGCCTGCCGCTATGCCTCGGGCTTCGCCACCGCGGCGGTCGCGCGTGTCGAGAGCGCGCTCGGCGAGCTGCGTGCCGGGGAGCCGGTGGACCCGGACGCCGAACTCGCGTTGCTGACGGCGTTGATCCATCCACTCGTGGAGATGGGCGCGCTGCACCGCGCCCGGCGCGCGACCGAAGACGGGCAGCGGGCGGCCGCACTGGCGACGCGGATCGACTTCGTGGCCCGGTTCCATCGCCAGTCCGCGCAACTCTGGCAAGCGGTCGGCCTCCCCGACCGCGCGGACGCGGAGCTCACCGAAGCCGTCCGGCTGTTCGGTTTACTGGGCTACGACCGGGATGTCGCGCGCTGCCACTGGGCGCGCGGATTCGTGTTGCGGCGCTTGGGAAGGCTGCCGGAGGCCCGTGCCGAACTCACGCGCGCCCGGGATCTCCTCACCGAGGTCGACTCCACGGAAGGCATCCTCGGCGCGACGATCGAGCTCGCCGAAGTCCGGCGATTACAAGGCGCACTGGACGAAGCCGAAATTCTCATTCAGGACATAAGCCCGCTTCTCGAAGGACGACAAGACGTCGAAGCGCGGGCCGAAGTGAACCGCCTACTGGGACTGATCGCCCGCGCGAAGGGCGACCTGCCGGGCGCGACCCTGTTGCTGCGCAAGGCAGCCGACGATCAGGAGCGCGCCGCGCCGCGCACCGGACTGGTGGCGACGTCCCTCCATTTGGGAGACGTCCTGCGCGAGCAGGACCGGCTCCCCGAGGCCATCAGCGCCTACCGCAACGGCGTCAGGGCCGCCGCGGACGCCGATACCGACCCAGTTCGGTAAGAACCATACGAAAGTCTGCATAAGACGTGAAGTGGACGTAAAGCCCTTACGCCCCAACGTTTTCTGTCTCTGTGTAAGCACCTGATCACAGGTCCGCTAGGCCGAATGGCCCATTGACGGCTTTTCGCCTCCGCCCTTTACTCAGACGTGTCCAGCTCGATAACTCCAGTTATCCACGCGGACACACGTTTTTGCCACTGCACCTCGCGACAACACCCACCGCTCGGTCTGCTTTGTGCTGCCCGGACGGCCCTGCCTGCTTGTCCCATGGAAGGAAAAACATCCATGACATCCCAACGAGGGCTCCGCTCAGGTGTGGCGGCGATCGCCGGCCTCGCGTGGACGTTCGCACTCCCGTTGACCCCGGCCACCGCGGCACCCGCCGCGCAGCCGGCGGTCCCGGAAGCACTCGCCGCGGCCGCGGCGGATCAGGCGGCGGCCAACGGCGTCGACGAACTCAGCAAGGGTGCCGACGAGTCGTTCCGGCGGCTCGGGGTCACCCCCGGTGGCGGAGGGCTGTTCTACGCCTCCTACGAACGGTCCTACCGCGGCCTCACGGTCGTCGGCGGGGACGCGGTGGTCATCGCCGACGGCGCGGGCCGGGTACGGGACACCGCCGCGGCCACCACGGCGCCGATCACCGTGGACACCAAAGCCGCGATCACGGCCGACATGGCGGCGTCCGTCGCCAGGGGTCAACTGTCCAAAGTAGAGAGTGTGGACGCGCCTGAACTCGTTGTGCTGGCCGGGGATTCCCCAAAGCTCGCCTACGAGGTGCTCGTCACCGGGCGTACCGCCGCCGCGCCGAGCAAGCTGCACGTCTTCGTCGACGGCACCACCGGCGCCGTGCTCCAGACCCGCGACGACGTCAAGAGCGAAGCCGCCGCGCACTCCGAAGTCGCCGCGCCGCAGGGCACCGCGACCGTGCAGGGCACCGGAAACAGCTACTACGTCGGCAACGTGACCGTCGCGACGACCTCGTCGGGCGGCACGTTCTCCTTGCGGGACCCCGCCCGGACCGGCCTGAGCTGCGGGCGTGAAGGCGGTGCCGTGTTCTCCGGCCCCGACGACGCCTGGGGCAACGGTTCCGGCACGGACCTCGAAACCGCCTGTGTCGACACGCTTTTCAGCGTGCAGCAGGAGTGGGACATGCTCCGCGACTGGCTGGGCCGCGACGGCATCAACGGCTCCGGCGGCGGCTTCCCCGCGTCGGTCGGCCTGAACGACGTCAACGCCTACTGGAACGGTTCCTCGACCCACTTCGGGCACTCGCAGGACAACGCGCGCCAGGCGACCTCGATGGACGTCGTCGGCCACGAGTTCGGCCACGGCATCTTCCAGACCACCCCGGGTGGCGCGGGCTCCGGCAACGAGAACGGCGGCTTGAACGAGTCCACCGGTGACATCTTCGGCGCACTGACCGAGGCCTACGTCAACAACCCGAAGGACGTCCCCGACTACGAGGTCGGCGAAGGCGTCAACCTGGTCGGCCAGGGCCCGATCCGCTACATGTACGACCCGTCGAAAGCCGGCGACCCGAACTGCTTCACTTCGCCCGCCCCCGAGGTGCACGCCGGCGCTGGCCCGCAGAACCACTGGTTCTACCTGCTCGCCGAGGGCAGCGCGCCGGGTGCCGGCAAGCCGGCCAGCCCGACCTGCAACGGCAGCTCGGTCACCGGCATCGGCATCCAGAAGGCGGGCAAGATCTTCTACAACGGCCTGCTGAAGAAGACCTCCGCCTGGAACCACCAGGCCGCCCGCAAGGCGACGCTGGAAGCCGCCCTCGCCCTCTACCCGGGCAGCTGCACCGAATTCAACACCGTCAAGGCGGCTTGGGACGCGGTCAGCGTCACCGCGGCCACCGGTGAGCCCACCACCTGCTCGGGTCAGGGCACCAACGACTACTCGCTCACGGTGAACCCGACCTCCGGCACTGTCCAGCCCGGACAGTCCGCCACCGTCACCGTCGGCACGGCCGTCACCTCCGGTTCCGCGGAGACCGTCGCGCTGACCGCCGGCGGCCTGCCCGCCGGTGCCACCGTGTCGTTCAGCCCGGCGTCGGTCCAGTCCGGCGCGTCCTCGACCCTGACCATCACCACGTCGAGCACGACCCCGAACGGCACCAGCCAGATCACCGTCAACGGTGACGGCGTCAGCGCGGACCACTCCGCGCAGTACTCCCTCACCGTCGGGACGTCGAGCACGAGGACGTTCACCAACGACACGGACTTCCCGATCCGGGACTTGGCCACCCTGCAGAGCCCGATCTCTTCCACCGCAACGGGTTCCGCGGTCTCCCCGGTCAAGCTGTCCCTCACCGGTTCGCACACCTGCTACCAGGACCTGCGGATCCAGTTGAAGTCGCCGAGCGCCAAGACCTACTCGGTCAAGGCGACCGGCTCCGGCTGCACCCCGTTCGGCACCACCCCCCGCACCTTCTCCGTCCCGGTGACGGCCGAGACCGCGGGTGGCACCTGGACCCTCGTCATCTATGACGCGTACGCCCAGGACACCGGCACGCTCAGCAGCTGGAGCATCACCGTCTAGTTCCCTCTGTCAGTAAGCCGTGAAGGCCACCTTGAGGGAACTCGGGGTGGCCTTCACGGTATCCACTAAGGAGCACGGATATGCGTACCGGACAACGGTTACGAGCGGGATTCGTGAGTGCCGCGCTGGCTCTCGCGATGGGTGTCTCGGCGATACCGGCGCACGCCGCCACTGTCGCCGCGGCGCCCGATATCTCATTGGCGAACGTCAAAGCGCACCTGACGCAGTTGCAGACGATCGCGCAGCAGAACGGCGGGAACAGGTCGGCAGGCGGCGGCGGTTACGCGGCCTCGGTGTCCTATGTGGAGGGTAAGCTCCAGGCCGCCGGGTACAACGTCACGCGCCAGACCTGCACGAGTTGCCTTGGACAGAGCCAAAACCTGATCGCCGAGTGGCCGCAGGGCGACGCGAGTCAGGTGATCATGCTGGGCGCGCACCTCGACAGCGTGAGCGCCGGACCGGGCATCAACGACAACGGTTCCGGTAGCGCCGCCATCCTCGAGACCGCGTTGACGCTGGCCCAGACGAACCCGGCGATGGCCAAGCGAGTGCGTTTCGGCTGGTGGGCCGACGAAGAGTCCGGCCTCAAGGGCTCGAAGTACTACGTGGCCCAGCTTCCGGCCGCCGAGCGCACGAAGATCAAGACCTACCTGAACTTCGACATGATCGGCTCGAAGAACTGGGGCCACTTCGTCTACGACGACGTCGCCTCGGTCAAGGCCGTCTTCGACGAGTACTTCCAGTCGATCGGCGTGCAGACCGAGGGTGACACCGAAGGCGACGGCCGGTCCGACCACGCGTCGTTCAAGAGCGCGGGCATCCCCGTCGGCGGGCTCGCCACCGGCGCCGGTGCGATCAAAACCGCCGCACAGGCCCAGAAATGGGGCGGGACCTCCGGTGCCGCGTACGACGCCTGCTATCACCGCGCGTGCGACACGATGTCCAGCGTCGCCGACACCCCGCTCGACCGCAACAGTGACGCGATCGCCTACGCCGTCTGGAAACTCGCCACCGGCACCTCGCAGGCGAACGACTACTCGCTCACGCTGAGCGCGTCATCGGGCACTGTCCAACCCGGACAGTCGGCCACGGTCACGGTCACGGTGAACACGGCCACCACGGCGGGTTCCGCGCAATCGGTGGCGCTGAGTGCGAGCGGCCTGCCCGCGGGCGCGACGGCGTCGTTCAGCCCGGCGTCGATCCAGTCCGGCGCTTCCTCGACGTTGACCATCACGACGTCGGGCAGCACGCCGAACGGCACCAGCCAGATCACGGTTACCGGCGACGGTGTGAGCGCGGACCGCTCCGCGCAGTACTCGTTGACCGTCGGGACGTCGGCCGGCCGGACCTTCGGCAACGGCACGGACTTCCCGATCCAGGACTTGGCCACGCTGCAGAGCCCGGTCACTTCGACGGCCACCGGTTCCGCGGTCACCCCGGTACGACTGTCGATCACCGCGACCCACACCTGCTACCAGGACCTGCGGATCCAGCTCAAGTCACCGAGCGCCAAGACCTACTCCGTCAAGGCGACCGGCTCCGGCTGCACCCCGTTCGGCACCACCCCCCGCACCTACTCCGTCCCCGTGACGGCGGAAACCGCGGGTGGCACCTGGACGTTGGTCGTCTATGACGCCTACGCGCAGGACACCGGCACGCTCGACACCTGGAGCATTACCGTCTAGGGACTCGCTGGTGTCGCGGCAATGTCCACGCGCGACACCAGCGGCCCTTTAGGCTCCCCGCGTGCGCCACTCACGAGAGTCCGTCGGCACGCGACTGCGGCGGCTGCGGTCGGAACGGGGCCTCACCCAGCGCACTTTGGCCCAGCCCCACTACACCGCCGCGTACGTTTCCTCGGTCGAGAGCGGCACACGCACACCTTCGGGTGACGCGCTGCGGCATTTCGCGGATCGGCTCGGGGTCGACGCCGACGAGCTGCTCGGCGGCCACTCACCCCGTGACGTCGTCCAGCTGGATCTGAGCCTGGTCGAAGCCGCGCAGGAGTTCATGGCGGGCAGGCCCGAACCGGCCGTCACGCGGCTCGAGCAGATCGTGCGCCAGGCGGAGGCGCTTGGCCAGTCGCGCCAAGCCGGGCTCGCTCTCCTGTGGCTCGCCACGATCGAAAGCCACCTTGGCGACAACGACGCCCGGACCCGGCACGTGGCCGCCGCCGAGAGCGCGTTGTCCGGCGACACGCTCCCCTATCGCGCGTTGCTCGCGCATATCCGCGCCACGATCCTCACCGAGTGGGGCGAGCCGCATTACGCGCTCTACCTGCTGCAAACCAGCCACGACGAACTCATGCGCGAGGGCTATCCACAGCCGATGGTGCTGCTGACGCTCCGCGCGCATCTCGCCGACGGCCATCTGCGGCTCGGCAACATCGAGCGCGCGGGCGCCCACGCGAGCGACGCGCTCCGGCTGGCGCGGCTCGACCTCGGCGACAAGGCCGTCCTGACCGAGCTGGTCACGCAGTACACCGTCGTGTGCCGGACCCATCTGGAAGCCGAGCGGTACGCGGACGCGGCCGTCGCCGTCGCGCACGCCCACGACCTGCTGCACGAACAGGCGCTGCGGCCCGCCATCGCCCGGTGCCTGCTGGCGCGCGGCCGCGTCCGGCGGCTGGCCGGTGATCACCGGGCCGCGCTCGCCGACCTCGTCGCCGCGCGCGAGATGACGACGTCCGACGACGATCTCGCGATCGCCATCGAACTCGCCGAGGTCAACCGCGAGCTCGGCCATCTCGACGTCACCGAATCGCTGCTCGACGACGTCCTGCGCGCGGTGTCCGACGAGGATCCCCTGACCGCCGCCGTCCGCTACCAGTTCGGCGCGCTCGCCTTGGCCCGCAACGATCTTCCCGCCGCCGAGTCACACTTCCGCGACGCCATCGCACTCGCCATCCGCCTCGACGCCCGCGACGCGCTCGTCCGCTCCCTGGACCGCGCCGGCACCCTGCTCAGCGACCAAGGCCGCCTCGACGAAGCCGCTACACTCCTCCGCTCCGGCCTGCTCGCCCTCGGCGCCGCCACCGACTAGTGCGCTGTCGAAGCCGTCGACAGCGCGCTGCGGACGGCAAGGACCGTTATCGTGCAGGCATGTGGTGGAGGCGCAGGCGGTCGACTGAGTACCCGCGACATGGCCAGCAGGTTGAGCAGTCGCCAGTGAGACAGTTCGGTCAACCGATCTATTACTGGACCAACTTCCCTCCTCACGAGCTGATCGTGTCGCTGCGATTCCGGATCGACCGCGGTGAGCAGGAGGCGCTGACGGTTCCGCTGGAGGCGCTCGAAAACGACGACATCGACTGGGTCCACCGCGCGGTGAGGGTGCTCGGCAAGATCGGCGATGCGCGGGCGGTCGAGCCATTGATCGCCACGGTCGACCGGCACGCGAAGTCGGTCCAAGGCACCTACAAGATGACACAGGACACGCGGCAGCCATGCAACCCGGGAGATGTCGTGTTCTCCGGGGTCCAAGCGCTGGGCAAACTCGCCGACACCCGCGCGGTGCCCGTGCTGATCACTGTCCTCGGCGAACCCGACTTCATCATTTCCGCCGCCGCGGCACGGGCGCTGGGCGACCTCGGTGACCCACGGGCGGTGGAGCCGCTGGTCGCTGGCTTAGGGCGCGCCCAAAGCCAGCGACGCGCAGCCACCCGAGACAGCGA
>NZ_DASYMU010000006.1:0-23897 GCF_036008905.1 Amycolatopsis sp.
TCTAACACTGTTACGCACTCACGACCACAAGAATGTCAACCGATTAAAACCATTCCCCATTCACCCCCGGTAAAGCGCCTCCGATAGCGAATGTTCTATGGTGATCTTGGGTCGGGGAATCACCAAAAGGGGGTTGTTCAATGCGGAACAAATCAGTTGCATTAGTGGCCGGGTTCACTTTCGCCGCGGTGGCACTGGCCGGTTGTGGATCGGACACCAAGGAAGCCGCCAAAGCCGGCGCCGAGGTCGGGCCGCCGGGGTCGGCCTGTCCGATGCCCGTCACCTTTTCCACCGCGGACAAGTGGAAGGCGGACGTCGCGGAGCAGGACTTCACCACGGGTGGGGTCAAGCTGCTCTGCGAGATCGACGCCAAGCCCGCGGGCAGTGTCGGTTTCATCCGGGTTTGGCAGGCCGCCGGCGTCACCGATGCGAAGGCCGCGCTGGAAAAGTTCACTTCCGGCGAGATCGGGCGTGACCAGAAGTACACCGCCGGACCGCTGTCCGGGTCCGAGGTCGAGTACGTGAAGGGTTCGGATTCACCCGCGCGGGCGCTGGCCGTTCCCGCCGGTGGCGGAATCGTCGTCGTCTCGGTGGGCGCACTGAGCAAGGACCTCTTCGAGAAGAACCTGCCCGCCTACGAATTGGTCAAGTCCGGCATCAAGGCGACCGCCTAAGGAATACGGGTTAGCCGCACGTAGACTCATCCGCGTGCGCCTAGCCCGTATTGCTCATCCTGGTGGTGTCGCGTTCGCTTCCGTCGAAGGTGACGGAGACGACATGCAGGTACTGGAGATCGCCGAACACCCCTTCGGCCAGCCGAACTTCACCGGTAAGCGCTGGCCGCTGGCCGACGTGCGGTTGCTGGCCCCGATCCTGCCGTCGAAGGTGATCGCGGTCGGCCGTAACTACGCGAAGCACGCTGCGGAGTTCGGCAACGCCGTCCCGGGCGACCCGATGCTCTTCATCAAGCCGTCGACGTCGGTCATCGGGCCCAACGCGGCCATCAAGCTCCCGAAGGCTTCGGAGCACGTCGACTTCGAGGGTGAACTGGCCATCGTCATCGGCCAGCCGGTGAAGAACGTCTCCGCTGCCCGTGCCGCGAGCGTGGTCCTCGGGTACACCGTGGCCAACGACGTCAGCGCCCGTGACCTGCAGAAGTCCGACGGCCAGTGGGGCCGCGCCAAGGGTTTCGACACGTTCTGCCCGCTCGGCCCGTGGATCGAGACGTCCATCGACGCCTCGGATCTCGCGCTGCACACGCAGCTCAACGGCGAACTCAAGCAGGACGGCCGGACCTCCGACCTCGTGCACGGCATCCCCGAGCTGATCGAGTTCATCTCCGGGGTGATGACGCTGCTGCCCGGTGACGTGATTCTGACCGGCACCCCGGAGGGCGTCGGTCAGATGTACGACGGCGACGACGTGTCGATCACCATCGAGGGCATCGGCACCTTGTCGAACCCCGTTCAGGCGGGCTAAACCGACTGGCGTCGGGCGAACTCCGGAGCATGCTCCGGCCGGAGCCCGACGCCGATCACGTAGGCGGGCACGGCCGAAAGTGCCGGGAACCGCCCGAGCAGCTTGATCATCACCGGCGGCGGCCCGTTGCGCTCGCCCCGCATCACCGGCCCCAGCACCGCCCGGTGCAGCAGCCGCTGGATGCCCTGCACCAGTACGGTCGGCAGCAACCGCCGGGTACGCACCTTCGCGAGGTCCTTCTCCGTCGGACGGCCACGGCGCAGCCGCCCGGCCAGCAGATGTGCCGTCGCCACCGCGTCCTGTACCGCCAGGTTGATGCCGACGCCGCCGATCGGTGACATCGCGTGCGCGGCGTCGCCGATGCAGAGCAGGCCGTCGGCGTGCCAGCGGTGCAGGCGGTTCAGCCGGACGTCGAGATGCTTGACGTCGTCCATCGACGCCAGCTTCCCGACACGATCGCCGAGCCACGGGTACAGCGCGGCGATGCCTTCGCGGAACTTCTCGACGCCGGCCGCGCGCAGCTCGGCGTCGTCACCCTTCGCCGACAGGTAGGCGATCTGGAAGAAGCCGCGCCGCGGTAGCGCGATGGCGAACCGCTTGTCCCGCATCTGCGGCGTTATCGAGCTCGGGTCGCCTTCTTCCCGCGGCAGCCGGAACCACCACGCGTCGAACGGGACGTCGTATTCCTTGGGCGTCAGGTTCGCGAGCCGCCGGGCGATCGACCAGCGGCCGTCGCACGCCACTGTCAGGTCGGCCCGCAGTTCGCCTTCCGTGCCGTCGGCGGTGCGGTACGCCACCCCGGCGACCCGGCCGTCCTCGCGGAGCAGGTCCGTGACCTCGGTGTTCATCCGGAGCGTGAACGTCGGTTCGTCTTTGGCCGCGGTCGCGAGCAGGTCGAGCAGGTCCCACTGCGGCACCATCGCGATGTAGGGGTGGGTCACCTTCAGCCGTCCCAGATCGCCCAGCACGAGCAGTTTGTTGTCTTCGCGTGGGAAACCGATGCTGGTGATCCTGCTCTGCGGCAGCGCGGCGAACTTCTCGCCGAGGCCCAGTTCGTCGAGCAGTTGCAACGTCGTCGGGTGCACGGTGTCGCCGCGGAAGTCGCGGAGGAAGTCGTTGTGCTTCTCCAGCACGGTCACCTCGACACCGGCCCGTGCCAGCAACAACCCCAGAACCATGCCTGCCGGACCGCCTCCCGCGATCACGCAGGTCGTGTGCTCGTTCATGGTGATCCCCTCTTTTTCATCGATTGTTGAATAAATTCAGCATGCACCCGTCCCGTCCCGTGCGTCAAGCCCACCCGTCTCCCGCCCCCGCCCTCTCAAGGAGACGCTCCGCGTCGCTGCCTTTTCTTGCCGCCAGATACGCTGATCGGGCTATGACTGAGACCACTGGTGTACGCGCGCGCTTCTGCCCATCGCCGACCGGAACCCCGCATGTCGGGTTGATCCGCACGGCCCTGTTCAACTGGGCTTTCGCCCGCCACCACGGCGGCACCCTGGTGTTCCGGATCGAAGACACCGACGCCGCGCGCGACTCCCAGGAGTCCTACGAGCAGCTGCTCGACGGCCTGCGCTGGCTCGGCATCGACTGGGACGAGGGCCCGGAAAAGGGTGGCGAGTACGGCCCGTACCGGCAGAGCGAGCGTCGCGAGATCTACGCCGACGTCGCCGCCCGGCTGCTCGCGGCCGGCGAGCTGTACGAGGCCTACTCGACCAACGAAGAGGTCGAGGCGCGTCGCAAGGCCGCCGGGCAGGACCCGAAACTCGGCTACGACAACTTCGACCGTGACCTCACCGGCGAGCAGCGCGCGGCGTTCGTCGCCGAGGGCCGCAAGCCGGTGCTGCGCCTGCGCATGCCCGCCGAGGACCTCGCCTGGACCGACCTCGTCCGCGGTGACATCAGCTTCCCGGCCGGTTCGATTCCCGACCCGGTACTGGTGCGCAACAACGGCGAGCCGCTGTACACGCTCACCAACCCGGTCGACGACGCGCTGATGCGTATCACCCACGTGCTGCGCGGCGAGGATCTGCTCCCGTCTACGCCGCGTCAATTGGCGCTCTACCAGGCGTTGCGCCGGATCGGCGTCACCGATTTCACGCCGGAATTCGGCCATTTGCCGTACGTGCTCGGCGAGGGCAACAAGAAACTGTCCAAACGGGACCCTTCTTCGAACCTCTTCAACTACCGCGAGCGCGGATTCATCCGCGAGGGCCTGCTCAACTACCTGGCGCTGCTGGGCTGGTCCATCGCGGACGACCACGACATCTTCAGCGTGGACGAGCTCATCGCGGCGTTCGACATCGCCAAGGTCAGCGCCAATCCCGCACGATTCGACCTGAAGAAGGCCGAGTCCATCAACGGAACCCACGTTCGGGCTCTCCCGGCCGAAGAATTCGTGACGCGCGTGATTCCCTATCTCGCCACCGGTGGTGTTCTGCCTGAACAGCCCAGCGAGGAGCAGCTGTCGAAGCTGCGCGCGATCGCGCCGCTGGTGCAGGAGCGCGTGACCGTGCTCTCGGATTCCGTTGCGATGCTTCGTTTCCTGTTCGTCGACGAGGAAACCTTTGCCCCGGAAGAGGATGCGGCCACCAAGGTGCTCGGTCCCGACGCCGAGCCCGTGCTGCGTTCGGCCCTCGAGTCACTCGAAGCGCTGCCCAAGTGGGAGACGTCCGCGATCGAAGAGGCACTCAAAGACGCCCTTGTGGACGGTCTGGGCCTCAAGCCCCGCAAGGCTTTCGCGCCCGTACGCGTCGCGATTACCGGCCGAACCGTTTCACCGCCGCTGTATGAGTCGATGGAACTGCTCGGACGCGAGGTTTCCTTAGGCCGGTTGCGCCGCGGGATCCCCCAGTAACCATTGGGTTTCGTCCCACCAACTGGGAGTAGTACTGAGGCGGCGAAACAGTACCGCCTTATTCACCTCGTTGGACGAGTCGGTGAGTGCGATGTTGACCTAGCCTCGCAAGGTGGATTCCGCGCTTGCCCCCCAGTCCCCTTCGCAAGCCGCCCCGGCTGCCCCCGAATGCTCCAATCCGTGGTCGCCACCAGAGCTCGCTCTGGTGTGTTTGGACATTGACGACACGCTGATCGACTGCACCGCGGCCATTCGCCGCACCCTGCACGCGCTGACCGGCCGCGCCGACATGTGGCCGCTCTGGGATCTGATCACCGAAGAGCACGTGGCGATGGTCGTCGCCGGGACACTCGAGTACGCCTCCATGCACCATCGGCGTACCGAGTGTTTCCTCGGCGAACTCGGGGTCGTCGCCGACGCCGCGGACGTGGCGGGTTTCGAGCGCCGCCGCCTCGACCTGCTCTCGACGTCCTGGCGGCTGTTCGACGACGTCCTGCCCTGCCTCGAGTGGCTACGGGCCGCAGGCGTGCTGCTCGCTGCCGTGACGAACGCCTCCGGCGCGCACCAGCGGAAGAAGCTCGCCGATCTCGGCCTGGCGCCCTACTTCGACCACATCGCCATCGCGGGCGAACTGGGAGTAGCCAAACCGGACCCGGTGATGTTCGGCTCAGTCTGTCTCGCGCTGGGCTGTGATCCGAGCGAGACCGTGCACATCGGCGACAAGCTCGACACCGACGCCATCGGCGCCCGCGACGCCGGACTGGGTGCCGTCTGGCTCGATCGGGACGAGACCGGCCTGTCCGCACCGGCCGACATCCACGCCATCTCGGGCCTCACCGAGCTCCCTGAGCTGCTCGTTTCCGAGTTCGCCCGGGTCGGGGTGCCCGCGCAGCGACGCAGTCCGGCCCCCGCTGCCAGCCGGTGAAACCGCGTGCTCTAGTATTTCATCCAGTGGTGCTGAGCCGGGCCAGTCCTGGGAAAGCACCACATTGGGGTATGGTGTAATTGGCAGCACGACTGGTTCTGGTCCAGTTAGTCTAGGTTCGAGTCCTGGTACCCCAGCTGCAGAGAGTGAACCTACCTCTGGTAAGTTCTTCTTCGCAACAGAGAACAACAAGAACTGAATATCCTAGCCCCCGTCGTCTAGCGGCCTAGGACGCCGCCCTCTCACGGCGGTAGCGTGGGTTCGAATCCCATCGGGGGTACAAGCAAGAGCGCCGGTCCGCATAGCGGGTCGGCGTTTTGTCTTGCCGAATTCTTTCGACGGCGGGGATCGACTTGTGAGTACCGCGCCGCGATTCGCGATACGTGAGTCCTCTGGGAAATCGCCACTCGCATGGTGAGTGATGCGTACGACTTTTTCACCGGGACTCGCCATTCCGACCGTGGCGGCTACTCGCTTACCCCCGTGAAGGCTATAAGTCCACTATGGACGCCGTGGTGACGGCCATCCGCGACGCCGGTTCCGAGATCGTGTTCGGCTGATCATGAAATACGTCAAGGTCAGCGTTGTAGAGGGCTCGGGCTTCCTGCTCGACCCCGAGGCGTATCTCGCGGTGCTCCCGCGGATCGCCCCCGAACTGCCGCCGATACCCAGGGTCCGCAACCACCGCCATCTGTCGACAGATGGCGAAGTCCAGGGCTCAGGCGTCGGCGCGGACGTCGTAGTGGGCGCGGGCGGTGGCGATCTCGTTCTGGTGTTCTTCGGTCCAGGACACCAGACTCTGGATGGTTTTGAGCAGCGTCGCGCCGAGCGGGGTCAGCGCGTACTCGACGCGGGGCGGAACGACGGGGTGGACCGTGCGCTCGACCAGGCCGTCGCGCTCCAGGTGCCGCAGGGTGGTGGTGAGCATGCGCTGGCTGATGCCGTCGATCTTCCGGCGCAGTTCGGTGAAGCGCAGGGTGCTCAGCGCGAGATGCGAAATCACCAGCAGCGACCACTTGTCCGCGATGCGGTCGAGGATCTGGCGGACCTCGCAATCCTCCCGCGTGTCCCACTGGAGGATGTCGTACTCGTCCTCGGTTATTTCACAGTGCGTCGGTGAGTTCAAAGTGCCTTCTTCCACGCTCATCGATATTGCCGCAGTATACGAACGGTTACAAGAGGGAACCGACCCTCATGGGGGTAACCGACTTTTCTGAGGAGCCGTTGATGAACGGGCGCGCTTGGGGTGTGCTTTTCGTGCTGTGCGGCGCGATCTTTCTCGAAGGGATCGACGTCGCGATGGTGAACGTGGCGCTGCCGTCGATCCGCGCTGATCTTGGTTTGTCCACCGCGATGCTCAGCGGAGTGGTGAGCGCGTATGTGCTCGGCTACGGCGGTTTCATGTTGCTGGGCGGCCGGGCGGCGGATTTGTTCGGCAGGCGAAGGATGTTCCTGCTCTGGCTGGTCGTCTTCCTGCTGTTCTCCGGTTTGGGCGGGTTCGCGACCGAGGGCTGGATGTTGCTGCTCGCGCGGTTCGTCACCGGGGTGGCGGCCGGATTCCTGACGCCGGCGGGACTTTCGATCATCACCACGAAGTTCGCCGAAGGGCCACAACGCAACAAGGCCTTGCTGGTTTACGCCGGGACGGGCGCGGCGGGCTTTTCGCTCGGGCTCGTCATCGGCGGGGTGCTCACCGCGATCGACTGGCGCTGGGTGTTCTTCGCGCCGGTGTCGCTTTCCGTGGTGCTGCTGATCGCCGCCGTTCCCCTGATCGAGGACGACGGCCGCCCGGCGCGGGTTCCCGGCGGCACCGACATCGCCGGGGCGACCACGGTGACCGGCGCGATGCTTCTCCTGGCGTACACCGTGGTCCGGCTGGAACATCCGGGTCAGGGCTGGGACTGGACGTTGTCGTCGTTCGTCGCCGGGCTGCTGTTGCTGGCCGCGTTCGTGGCCATCGAACGGAGATCGGCCGCTCCGTTGGTGCGCCTGGGGATCCTGCGTTCGGGGCCGTTGGTGCGGGCCAACCTCGGCGCGCTGCTGTTCGCCGGTTCGTTCTTCGGGTTCCAGTTCCTGGCGACGCTGTATCTCCAGGAGTTGCGCGGCTGGTCGACACTCGAGACCGCGCTCGCGCTGCTCGCTGTCGGCGCTGACGCCGTTCTCGCGCCGACACTCACGCCGTGGCTCGTGAACCGGTTCGGCACCGGGCGGGTGACTTTCGGCGGACTGGTGCTCGCGGCCGTTGCCTACGCACTGTTCCTTCCCGCCGACGTCGACTGGGCGTACGGCGCGATGTTCCCGACCATGATCGTGCTGGGCTTGGCTTTCGCGCTGGCTTACGGCCCGCTCACCATTGTCGCGACCGACGGCGTCGCCGAAGCGGAGCAAGGCCTCGCCGGCGGCTTGCTGAACACGTCGTTCCAATTCGGCGCGGCACTGGGACTTTCCGTGGTCACAGCGGTCCATGTCGCGGTCCTCGGCGAGGGCGGGTCGGCGGAGGCGTGGCTCGGGGCGTTCCGTGCGGCGTTGCTCGTCCCGGTTGTCGCGGCCGGGCTCGCCGCGATCGTGATCGCTTTCGGGCTCCGGCGCCGGAACGCGCCACTGCCGCTCGTCGACGCGTTGGCGGCGGCGCCGTAGATCCGTTACGACACAGTGCCTCGCCGTCCGAGCGGAACGGCGAGGCACGTGTCAGCGGTGGATCAGGAGGTGTGCGGGCAGTTTCCGCGGTAGTCGGAGATGGTCGTGCTCGTCCGGGGGAGCGGGCAGAGGAACTGTTCGTAGCGGGTGTCGTTGTCGATGAAACGCTTCAACCACGAAATCGTGTACTTCGCGATCGTCGTGTTGGACGAGTTCGGGGCGAAGTGGCTGGCGCCCCGCAACTCCAGATATGCCTTGTCCAGCGACGAGGACAGGCTGGTGTAGAACGGGATCGAGTGCGAGGACACCGGCGCGACGGTGTCCGACTGCGCGCCCACGACCAGCGTCGGCACCCGCACACTGGACCAGTTCTTCGTGAGGTTCCAGCCGGTCAACGGAATGGCCGCCTGCAGGGCGGGCCGGGATCGGGCCGCCTCGAGTGTTCCGCCGCCGCCCATCGAATGCCCGACGACGCCGAGCCGGCTCGAGTCGATGCGGGTGCGCACCGAACTCTGCTGGGTCAGGTAATCCAGCGATGCCAGCAACTGGCGGCCGCGGCTGTCGGGCTGGTCGGACGTCGAGTTCGTGTCGATGGTGAAGACCACGAAACCCTGTGACGCCAGTCGCGGGCCCAGCCAGGCCATGCTCGACTGCGTCGCGGTGTAGCCCGGCGCGATGGAGACAGCGCCGAACGTGCCCGCCGATGTGCTGGTGGGGTAATAGATCGTGCCGCCGCCGAAGCCCGAAACACTGGGCCGGGAAACGGTCTGCGTCGAAGTGGCGAAGCTTCCGAGTGAGGCTTCGATACTGGACGTGGTCGGGGCCGGACCTCGCTCGTAGGGATTGTCGGCGGCGAGCGCGGCCGGCGAAGCCGCGACCGTCCCACCGGCGATGGCGACCGCCGCGGCGAACACCGCGGCGGATCGGGTCAGCCAGGATTTCCTGGGCGACCTGCGGGTTTTCTCACCTGAGCCGGGCAACATTGACGGGCTGGCGAGTGCTGTCATGAATGACCATCTCCATTTTTTTCGGGCACGACGAACAGACCCTGCCGAACGATGGATAGGAGCTCTTTGCGACACGCGGTCGCAGTGTGACCGCGACCTCAGTGAAACAGTTGGCTGAAGTGTTTCACAACCGGCCGAACGGGTGAGGGAATTCCCGGCGGAAAAGCGCTGTGGCTAGCCGACTTTCGACGCGAGCGCGCCACCGACGAGCGCGTCGAGCAGCGTCGTGGCGACGTCAAGATCGACCGTCCGGGCCGCGAGTGTGTCGGCGTACAGGAACGATTCACCGAGCCTGACCACGGCGAAACTGAGATCGTCCAGGCCCACCAAGGGTTTCAAACCGGCATCCTCGACATCCCGCCGGAAGAGATCCACATGGGACGCGACGAGCCGCGGCTGGATGCGGCCGCGCGGATCGGTGAGCACCCGCAGCGCGACGGCGGGCTCGGCGTCGATCAGCTGGCGCATGCCCTCGCTGCCGGCGACTTCCTGGCGGTAGTCCTCCATGATCCGGAGGCAGCGCAGCCGCCCGTCCGGCGTCCGGGAAGCGGCGCCGTACTCGGCTTCCCAGCGTCCGATCGCCTGTGACCACGTGCGATCCGACAGCGTCCAGAGGCCTTCGCCCATGAGGTCTTCGCGATTTCCGACGCGGCGGAACAGCGTCGCGCGCGAGATGCCGAGCTCCGCCGACATCCGGCTGAGGTCGAGCCGGGTCCCGCGAAAGAGCAGTTTCGCCGCGTACCGGACGATGTCCTCAGTGGAAACGGTCACAGCGCGGAGCTTAACGGGCGGCGGGATCAAGGGACCTTTACTGCCGTCCGGCGGGAGCGTGGGACCTTTACTATCGCGCGGCGGGAGCGTGGGAGCTTTACTACCGCGAAACGGCAGTAAAGCTCCCTTGATACCGCTTTTTCTGAACTCCTGAGGTTGGTGGGGTTTCTGGGGTTCTAGAGGGCTACAGGCGTTCCTGGAGCGCGTCGGCGGCCGCGAGGAGGTCGGCGGCCCAGCGGGCCCCGGGTTTGCGTCCTATGCGCTCTATGGGCCCTGAAACGGAAACGGCCGCGACGACCGTCCCGGACGAATCCCGGACGGGCGCTGAGACACTCGCCACTCCGGGCTCGCGCTCGGCCACACTTTGGGCCCAGCCACGGCGACGGACCTCGAGCAGCGTGCGTTCCCCGTAGACCGCGTCGGTCAGGATCGTGCGCTGCGTGTGCGGATCCGACCACGCCGCAAGGACCTTCGCGCCCGAACCGGCCGTCATCGGCAGCCGCGACCCGACAGGCACGGTGTCGCGCAGGCCGCTGGGCGGCTCGGCCGTCGAGACGCAGACCCGTTGCACGCCATCACGCCGGTACAGCTGAACGCTTTCCCCGGTGATGTCACGCAGTTTGGGCAGGATCGAGCCCGCCGCGTCGAGCAGCGGGTCGGTCGAACCGCCCGCCAATTCCGACAGCGCCGTGCCCGGCCGCCACCGCCCGTCGGGCCCGCGGCGCAGCAGCCTGTGCACTTCGAGGCCCACCGCCAGCCGGTGTGCGGTGGCTCGCGGCAAACCTGTCCTGGTGCACAGTTCCGCGAGGCCACATGGATCTTCGGCCACTGCCTGGAGCACGGCCACTGCCTTGTCCAAGACTCCGATACCGCTATGCTGTCCCACGACGCGATACTATCTTCCCGAAGTTTGGGAAGTCCAGATCCTGGGAAAATCGAACTCGAGTCGCGGATCGACCTGGGCCCAGCCCGTCTCGTCCGGCGCACGATCCCGGCGGTTACGGCCGAGTTCCTTTTGCTCCCACCAACCTCTTGGAGGAGCCCTGATGGCCAGTTCCAGCAGCGCGCGGGGCCGCACGATGGCGGAGAAGGTGTGGGAGTCCCACACCGTCCATCGAGGCGAAGGCGACGAACCGGACCTGCTCTACATCGATCTCCACCTGGTGCACGAAGTCACCAGCCCTCAGGCATTCGACGGGCTGCGGCTCGCCGGCCGCCCGCTCCGGCGGCCCGACCTCACGATCGCCACCGAGGACCACAACGTCCCGACGATCGACATCGATCAGCCGATCGCCGACCTGGTGTCTCGCACCCAGGTCGACACCCTTCGCAGCAACTGCAAGGAGTTCGGTGTCCGCCTGCACCCGATGGGTGACGACGAGCAGGGCATCGTGCACGTCATCGGCCCGCAGCTCGGCCTGACACAGCCCGGAATGACCGTGGTGTGCGGCGACAGCCACACCTCCACCCACGGCGCTTTCGGCGCGATCGCGTTCGGTATCGGCACTTCCGAGGTCGAACACGTGATGGCGACCCAGACCCTGCCGCTCCGTCCATTCAAGACGATGTCGATCACGGTCGACGGTGACCTCGGACCGGGCGTGACCGCGAAGGACATCATCCTCGCGGTGATCGCGAAGATCGGCACGGGCGGTGGCCAGGGTTACATCCTCGAGTACCGCGGCAGCGCGATCGAGGCACTGTCGATGGAAGCCCGCATGACGGTCTGCAACATGTCCATCGAAGCGGGCGCCCGTGCGGGTTTGATCGCGCCGGACGAGACCACCTTCGAGTACCTCCAGGGCCGTCCGCACGCGCCGAAGGGCGCCGATTGGGACGCCGCGGTCGAGAACTGGCGGGAACTCCGCACCGACGACGACGCCGTCTTCGACGCCGAAGTCCGCCTCGACGCCAATGAACTCACCCCGTTCGTGACCTGGGGCACCAACCCGGGACAGGGCCTGCCGTTGAGCGCCAGCGTGCCCGACCCCGAGCTCATCGCCGACGAGAACGAGCGCTTCGCCGCGGAGAAGGCCCTGTCCTATATGGACCTGGCCCCGGGTACGCCGCTGCGTGAGATCGCCGTGGACACCGTCTTCCTCGGCTCCTGCACCAACGGCCGGATCGAGGACCTCCGGGCCGCCGCGGACGTCCTGCGCGGGCACCACGTCGCCGATTCCGTGCGGATGCTGGTGGTTCCGGGCTCGATGCGGGTCCGCCAGGCGGCGGAAGCCGAGGGCCTCAACAAGATCTTCACCGACGCCGGTGCCGAGTGGCGCCAGGCCGGGTGCTCGATGTGCCTCGGGATGAACCCCGACCAGCTCAAGCCGGGTGAGCGCAGCGCGTCGACCTCCAACCGCAACTTCGAGGGCAGGCAGGGCAAGGGCGGCCGGACGCACCTCGTCTCCCCGCTCGTGGCCGCCGCGACAGCCGTGCGCGGCACCCTTTCCTCGCCCGCAGACCTGATCTGAGTAGGAGCACCACTGATGGATCCCTTCACCACCCACACCGGCGTCGGCGTGCCCCTGCGCCGGTCCAACGTGGACACTGACCAGATCATCCCGGCGGTCTACCTGAAGCGCGTAAGCCGCACCGGTTTCGAGGACGGGCTCTTCGCCGCCTGGCGGGGTGACGAGCACTTCATCCTCAACCAGGAGCCCTTCCGCCAGGGCAGTGTCCTGGTCGCGGGCCCCGACTTCGGGACCGGTTCCTCACGGGAGCACGCCGTCTGGGCCTTGATGAACTACGGCTTCCGCGCGGTCATCTCCGCCCGCTTCGCCGACATCTTCCGGGGCAACTCCGGCAAGCAGGGACTGCTGGCGGCCCAGTGCGAGCAGGCCGACGTCGAGCAGCTGTGGAAGGTCCTCGAGAACGACCCCGGTACCGAGGTGACTGTCGACCTCGAGTCGAAGACGGTACGAGCCAAGGACTTCGTCGCGCCCTTCTCGATCGACGACTACACCCGCTGGCGGCTCCTCGAAGGGCTCGACGACGTCGCCCTGACGCTCCGACACGCCGCAAAGATCGATTCATTTGAGGCAGCCCGTCCCAGCTGGAAGCCTGTGACCACCCCATTGGCTGCCCCGTAGGGGAAGAATTCCCTGCTCAGCAAGGGAATCGGTACCCCGTCAGGAACCCCTGAAACAGCACCGAACGGTACCTCTGGAGACCCGGAAGGGGTCCCTCAAGAGGCGGAATCGCCCTCGAGATAAGGGAAATTTCCGCGCGCCGTTTGGAATTTGTGCTGCATTGGTAATACCGTGTGCGACTAGTCGGCCGACGTGGCCGTGTACATGTAGTTCTTCTTGGAGGACGGGAATGGCCAACAAGGCTCAGCTCATCGAGGCGCTCTCCGAGCGTTTGGGCGACAAGAAGGTTGCGTCTGAGGCTGTCGACGGCCTCGTCGACATCATCATCCGCACGGTCAACAAGGGCGAAAAGGTGAACATCACCGGCTTCGGTGTGTTCGAGAAGCGCGCCCGCGCCGCCCGCACCGCTCGGAACCCGCGTACCGGCGAGACCGTGCGCGTCAAGAAGACCAACGTGCCCGCGTTCCGCGCCGGCACGACCTTCAAGGACGTTGTGAGTGGCGCGAAGAAGCTCGCCAAGGCCACCGTGGTGAAGCGCGCGACGGCCACCGCCGCCGCCGCGAAGCCGGCCGCCGCTCGCACGACCACGCGCACCACCGCCACGAAGGCGGCCGCCAGCCGCCCGACCGCGACTCGCAGCACCACCACGCGGACGCCGCGCGCGACCACCACCAAGGCGACCGCCACCAAGGCGACCACCACCAAGGCCGCCGCCGCGAAGCCCGCCACCGCCAGGGCGACCGCTTCCAAGGCCACGGCTGCCAAGGCCGCCCCGAAGGCGACCGCCGTCAAGGCGACCGCTGCCAAGAAGCCGGCCGCCGCCAAGGCCGCGCCGAAGGCCGCTGCCAAGGCACCCGCCGCGAAGGCGCCGGTCCGTAAGAAGACCACCGCCGCGGCGAAGAAGAAGTAGTAACCGCTCTACGAGCGATTTGCCGGCAGGGCCCCGCGCTGAGCGCGGGGCCCTGCCGCTCGTTTCGGGGCCGGTCCCCGGTGTCCGGTTCCGCCAAGGGCGCACAGTAATTTGTGTTACGGACTTGAGCGGGCGCCGCGGTGGTGCGACGCTGCCTGCGCAAGGACCGCGGACACCGCGAACATATGGAGGGGCAGCAACCATCGACATCCGCCTTCTCGGCCCCTTCCGGGTTTCCGTGGACGACCGCACCCTTTCCCTGACCAGCAGCCGCCAACGGGCTCTACTCGGCACACTGGCCCTTTCCGCCGGGCGCCTGGTATCCGTGGACGCGCTGGCCAGGTGCGTCTGGGGTGAGGAACTGCCGGAGCGGATCCGCGGGAGCCTGCAGACCTATGTGATGCGCTTACGCCGCCATCTGGGCGAAGAAGTCGTGATGACCGAACCCGACGGATACCGGCTGGCGGTGGATCCGCTGGCGGTGGACGCGTTGCGGTTCCTCCGGCTTCTCGACGTCGCCGCGGAACAGGGCGACCCCGAGTCCGAGCGCGGCATGCTCGCCGAAGCGATCAAGCTTTGGGGCGGGGCACCGTTGGAGGGCGTCGGATCACCGGCGCTGACCGAGGATTGGGCTCCGCTGCTGACCGAGCGGTACCTGTTCGCCGCGGAACGGCGGATCGACCTGGACGCGGGGATCGTGCCGGATTCCGAGCTCGCGGCGGAACTCACCGATCTGGTCGCCCAGCATCCGCTGCGGGAATCGTTGTGGGAGCGCCTGGTCCGGGTGCTCGCCCGGTCGGGCCGCCGCGCCGAGGCGCTCGCGCGCTACGCGAAACTCCGTGAGCTCCTCGCCGAGGAACTGGGGGTGGAGCCGGGTGCGCGTCTGCGCGGGCTGCACGCCGAGCTGCTGTCTTCGGACGTGGAACAGGAACAACAGCCCGCGCCGATGGCCGTGCAGGTGCCGAGACAGCTTCCCTTCGACGTCGCCGCCTTCACCGGCCGGGACGCGGAGATCGCCCAGCTGGACGGATTCCTCGCCGGACAGCAGGGCAGTTTCACCTCGATCGCGGTGATCGAGGGCACCGCGGGCGTCGGCAAGACCTCGCTGGCAGTGCACTGGTCGCACCGGGTGCGGGACCGGTTCCCCGACGGTCAGCTGTTTCTGGACCTGCGCGGACACTCCGCCGGGACCCCGGTGACCCCGGATGGCGCACTGGCGCGGATCCTGCGTTCGGTCGGTGTGCTCGCCGACGGCATTCCCTCCACAGTGGAGGAACGATCGGCGATGCTCCGCAGCAGGCTGGCCGGGGCGCGGATGCTGATCCTGCTCGACAACGCCCACGACGCCAACCAGGTTCGCCCGCTGCTGCCCGGATCGGGGAACCTGGTCGTGGTGACCAGCCGCAACCAGTTACGCGGTCTGGTGGCCCGTGAGGGGGCAAAGCGGCTCGCCCTGAGATCGTTCGACAAGCGCGACGCGACAGCGCTGCTCGCCGGAAGTGTCGGCTACGCCCGGCTTCAGGCCGAACCCGAAGCCGTCGAAGAGCTGGCCGAGTTGTGCGGGCGGCTGCCGTTGGCGCTCGCACTCGCGGGCGAACGCGCGTCCCGGTTCTCCGATCTGTCGATCGCCGGGATCGTCGACGAGCTGCGCGACCAGCGTGTCCGCCTCGACGCGCTGCGCGACCCCCAGGACGCCGGAACCGATCTTCGCGCCGCGTTCTCGTGGTCCTACAACGCCTTGCGCCCGGCGGCCGCGCGCCTGTTCCGGCTGCTGAGCCTGCATCCGGGCGTGGACATCAGCCTGCCGACGGCGGCGGTGCTGGGGGACACGACCGTGCGCGAGGCCAGGGAGCTGTTGGACCAGCTGGCTTCCGCGCATCTGCTCAACCAGCCGCGCGCCGATCGCTACCAGTTCCACGACCTGCTGCGGGTCTACGCGGTGGAACGGGTGGAGCTCGAGCACGCCGAACCCGAACGCGAAGCTTCGTTGCGGCGCCTGCTCGACTGGTACCTCCGGACGGTGGCCGAGGCGAACAACTGGGTCCGGCCCGATCTCCTGACCGAAGACGTCGTCGTGCCGGAGTCCGCCGGCCCGGAGATGCGCTTTTCCGATCACGACGCGACGACGACCTGGTACGTCGCGGAACGGGCGAACCTGGTCGCCTTGGTGTCCGCGGCCGAACGGCACGGCTGGGCGACGCACGCGTGGACTCTCGCCTGGCTCCTGCGCGGGCTTTTCGCCGAACGCCACGACCAGGACGAGTGGGTCGGCACCGCCGCGGCCGCGGTCCGCGCCACCCGTTCGGCCGGTGACCTGCTGGGACTGCAATACGCGGCGAACAACCTGGGCTCGGCGCATTTACGCGGCTGGCGCAGCGACGAGGCATTGGCGGCGTTGGAAGAAGCGCGGAAAGTGTCGGTCGAAACGGGAGGGAGCGTCGTCACCGTCGCCATCCTCAGCAATCTCGCCGGGAGCTATTATCTCGGCAAGGAATACGAGAAGGCTTATCAACACGGCCTGGAAGCCGCGCACACCGCACGGGCGACCGGCCAGGCGCCGTATATCCCGCACGCATTGCTCAACGTCTGCGCGAGCTGTATCGGGATGGGGAAATTCGACGAAGCCGTCGAACACGGACTTGCCGCTTATGGCGCTTTCCACGAGCAGGGCGACCGCTACCATTCCGCGCTCGCGCTGGACAACCTCGGCGAGGCACTCACCGGATCGGGCCGCTACGCCGAGGCACAGGAGAAGTTCGAGCACGCGATGGCGCTGCTCGGCGAACTCGGCGCCGATCACGCGACCATCGACGTGCTCATCAACATGGGACGGCTGAAGGCCGAATTGTCCCAGTACGCCGAGGCGGCGACGCACTGGGCCGAGGCGCTGGACGTGAGCGAACGCCTCGGCGACCCCCGTACCGCTGATATTCGGGCTCTGCTGGCGACGCTGCCCGCGAGCTCCTGACCTTCCCCGGTCCGCACAGGCGTCGGAGGGGATGCGCCGCACCCCTAGACCGGCGCATCCCCTCGAAACGCGTGTACCGGACTAGTAGATCAGCGAGCACTGTCAGCCCACTGTCACGTGACTGACTGCCTTTCGCCCGCTGAACGGGTGTGGGTCAGGGTCAGGGGCGGGCGGGTTCGGGGAGGGGGAGGGCGCTGGCGAAGTAGTCCGCCGCGACGAGTTTCGGGCTGTCGTTGCCGGCGGCAGGGAGGAACGAGAGGACCCACAGCGAGCCCTTCTTGCTCGGCAGCGCCCCGCGCTTCGACGCGGTGATCTCGACACCGTCGCGGTCGGCGAGCGCGCTGATGGCGTCCGGGATGACCCCGCCCTGGCTGCACACCACCGGAGTGCCGCCGTCGCCGGCGATGGCGAGCAGGCGCGCGAGGGCGAGCACCGGGTCCGGCCAGTAGCCCTCCTCCGACAGCAACGGCTCGTGCCGGACCTCGATGCCCAGATCGTCGGCGACACCTTGGACCGTCTTCACGCATCGCAGCCGTGGCGCGGAGAGCACCCTGTCGACGCCGAACGCCGGCAGCAGCGCCCGCAGCGCCTCGGCCTGGCGCAACCCCGTGGCGGCGAGCGGGCGGAGGTCGTCGTCGCCGCTCCACTCGTCGCGCTTGCCTGCCTTCGCGTGGCGCACGAGCAGCACCTTGGCCAGCTCGGCGGGCAGCGCGTAAAAGGTCCGGACCACGTCGACGTCGCCGTGCCGGGTCAGCAGTCCCTCGGCCTCGACGGCGTCGACCCAGCGCAGTTCGTCCACTTCGTCGTTGACGGCGAACTCGCCGCCGACGGCCTGCGCGCTGAAGTAGTCGACGGTCTTGTCGACCATGCCTTCACCGCCCCGGTTGGCCACCTCGTAGCCGACCTTCGCGAGATGACGGCCGAGGATCGCGTGGAAACCGGTCTCCTCCAGGATCTCGCGCACCGCTGTCGCGGCGATGGTCTCGCCGGGATCGACCTTGCCCTTGGGCAGCGACCAGTCGTCGTAACGCGGCCGGTGGACGAGCGCTATCCGCAGCGTCTCGCCCGTCCCGCGCCACAACACGGCGCCGGCGGCCCGGATTTCCCGATCACTCACCCGTTTGCTCCGTGCTGCACGGTCAGTTCCGCCTGGTGATCACGGACCTGCGAGCCGTCGGCGGGTGCCGGGGCCCATTCGCCGCTGGCGTTGAGTTCCCAGCACCGCGTGTTCGGGTGCATCGCCGAATCGAGGACGTCGTCGAGCTGCGCGGTGAGCTTCGGGTCCTTGACCCGCACGAGCGCTTCGATGCGCCTGTCGAGGTTGCGGTGCATCATGTCCGCGCTGCCGATCCAGTAGGTGTTGCCGGCGCGGAAGTGGAAGACCCGGGAGTGCTCGAGGAAACGGCCGAGGATCGAGCGCACCTTGATGTTCTCGCTCAGTCCTTCGACGCCCGGCTTCAGCGCGCAGATACCGCGCACGATCACCTCGACCGGCACACCGGCCTGCGACGCGTGATAGAGCGCGTCGATGATCTGCTCGTCCACCAGCGAGTTGCACTTGATCCGGATGCCGGCCTGCTGGCCCGCCCTGGACAGTTCGATCTCTTCGCCGATGCTGCGCAGGATGCCCCGCCGGATGCCGTGCGGCGAGGTGAGGATGTTGCGGTAGGTGTCCTGCCGTGAGTAACCGGTGAGCACGTTGAACAGGTCGGTGAGGTCCGCGCCGATCGTCGGGTCGGCGGTCAGCAGGCCCATGTCCTCGTAGAGCCGCGCCGTCTTCGGGTTGTAGTTGCCGGTGCCGATGTGGCAGTAGCGGCGGAGTGTGGTGCCCTCCTGGCGGATGACCATCGACACCTTGCAGTGCGTTTTGAGGCCCACCAAGCCGTAGACGACGTGCACCCCGGCGCGCTCCAGTGTCCGCGCCCAGGTGATGTTGGCCTGTTCGTCGAACCTCGCCTTGATCTCGACCAGCGCGACGACCTGCTTGCCCGCTTCGGCCGCGTCGATCAGCGCGTCGACGATCGGCGAATCACCCGAGGTGCGGTACAGCGTCTGCTTGATCGCCAGTACCTTCGGGTCGGCCGCGGCCTGCTCGATGAACCGCTGCACGCTCGTGGAGAACGAGTCGTACGGGTGGTGGACCAGGACGTCACCCTCGCGAAGTGTCGCGAACACGCTCTTCGGCGTCTCGCGCTCGCCGAACGCCGGATGCGTCGCGGGCACGAAAGGGCGGTCCTTCAGTTCCTTTCTGTCCACACTGGACAGCTGGTGCAGGCAGGTCAGGTCGATGAGCCCCGGCACCTCGACGACGTCGTGCGGGTCCACCTCCAGCTCACGCAGCAGCAGCTCCAGCATGTGCTCGCTCATGTCCTGCGCGACTTCCAGCCGCACCGGCGGCCCGAAGCGGCGGCGGGCGAGCTCGCGCTCGAGGGCCTGCAACAGGTCCTCGTCGCGGTCTTCTTCGACCTCGAAGTCGGCGTTCCGGGTGACTCGGAACACGTGGTGCTCGATCACCTCCATACCGGTGAACAGCTCGCCGAGATGCGCGGAGATCAGTTCCTCGAGCGGGATGAAGGTCGCCGTCCGGTTTTCGCGCTGCTGTTCGATGCGGATCAGCCGGTGCACGTTGTTCGGCACCTTGACACGGGCGAACCGCTCGGTGCCGCCCTCGGGGTCGCGAACGGTCACCGCGAGGTTGAGCGAGAGCCCGGAGATGTACGGGAACGGGTGAGCCGGGTCGACGGCGAGCGGCGTGAGCACCGGGAAGATCTGCTCGCTGAAGTAGTTGGACAACCGCAATTGGTCTTGACCAGTGAGATCGGCCCAGCCGACGATCCGGATGTTCTCCTCGGCGAGCTGCGGGCGCAGGTGCAGCTCGAACGCGCCGGTCTGCCGCTCGACGAGGTCCTGGTTGCGCTTGGCGATGTAGGCCAACTGCTCCCGGGGCGTTAGGCCGTCCGCGCTGCGGACCGAAAGCCCGGTCTCGTCGCGGCGCTTCAGCCCGGCGACCCGGACCATGTAGAACTCGTCCAAATTGGACGCGAAGATGGCGAGGAACTTGGCCCGCTCCAGCAGCGGCTGGGACTCGTCCTCGGCCAGCGCGAGCACGCGGGCGTTGAAATCCTGCCAGGACAGTTCCCGGTTGAAGTATCTGTCGTCGGGCAGCGTCTGCGCGGGCATCGTCGACGTCGGCGTGACAGCGGGCGGAGCGGACGGGACGGCGTGGAAGTCCTGCACCGGGCGGCTCGCCGAACCACCACGGGTCGCCCGGTTCTTCACGGGAGGAACCCGCTTCGAGCCGTTGGACGCCGAGGCCGTCTTGGTTTTGGCGGCAGGGGCCTTCGCCGCGGCGGGGGTCTTGGCCCGTCGTCGCGGCGCGGAAGCCGAGCCGTCCTTGGCGGAATCCGCTGTCGCCGGTGTAGTGCCTTCGTCGTTGCTCACGAGGCCCATTGTTCACCACTTGGGGCCCCGATGCGCACACCTGAATTCGACGTGCGGGTGAACTCCTGTTCGTCCTTGGTTAAAGTGGTAAACAGCGGGCGCCCAAGATCACCGCGGTGTGTTTTCCGACACCGATCGAGCACGCGTGGATCAGATCGCCCGATGTGTCCACATCGCTACGCAGTGACTCCACTTCGAGCTGGAGCGGAACAGCACCCGATTGGGTGTGCGCGAACGCCGAACCGACGCCGAATCGCGGGTCGAGCGGGCCGCCTGGCGCCGACAGCAACAGGGTCGTGCCGGTGCCCTGCCTGTCGGCGGTGAAGGCCCGGCGGCCGGCCGCTTCGGCGAGCGCGGCTGTCAGATCCGCGGAACGCAGAGCGGGCAGATCGGCCTGGAGCGCGCCGACCGTCGACATGGCGTCGTCGCGCCGGAGCACGGACTCGCCGTGCCGTAACGCGGCGTTCAATCCATGCGCGCCAGGCGGTTCGCGGATGATCTCGACCCCGAACAGCCGCAGGTCGTCGAGCGTTTCCGGGTCGGTGGCGACCACGAGCACGCGGCGCACGCCGGTGGCCGAGGTCACCGCGGACAGCGTGTCGGACGCCAGCGCCAGGACGAGCTCGGCATGTCTCGCGTCGTCATCCGGATAGGCCAGCGCACCGCGCAGCCGGGACTTGCCCACGCGCGGGGGTTTCATGGGGACGATCAGGTCCACGGGAGGAGCCACCTCACCATCATTGCCGAATTCGCGCGGACGTGGCGGAGCGAGGTCACCCTTCCTGGACCACCGCCGTGGGCGCGCGGCAGGATCAGGGCGGGATTCGTGACGAACATCCGAGGAGGAGTCGTGGCCCGGCGTGAGAAGGGCGGCTTTTGGGTTGGCGCCGCCGCAGCGATGTTCTACCCGGCGACCATGCTCGGCCGCCGGGTCTACCTCAATGCCGAGCGCATCCCGCGGGAAGGCGCGGCGCTGCTCGTGCTGAACCACGTCTCGCATATGGACCCGGCCGTCGACGCCGTGTTCGTGCACCGGCAGAAGCGGGTCCCGCGGTTCCTCGCGAAGGAAGCCGTCGCCAAGGCCCCGGTGTTCGGCAAGATCTTCATCGGCTCGGGCGGCATCCCGGTGTACCGCGGCACCACCGCGGCCGGCGACAGCCTGCGCGCCGCGCACCAGGCGCTCCAAGAGGGCAAGATCGTCGTCATCTACCCCGAGGGCACCATCACCAGGGATCCGGAGGGCTGGCCGAAGCGCTCGTACACCGGGGCCGCGCGCCTCGCGATCGAGAACGACGTCCCGGTGATCCCGATCGCCCGCTGGGGCACCAACTACATCTTCAACGGCTACACCAAGAAGCTCCGGCCGTTCCCGCGCCGCACCGTGACGCACAAGGTCGGTCAGCGGATCGACCTTTCGGGCTACCGCGGCGCGTCGACGAAGAGCGCGTCGGTACTGCGCGAGGTGACCGAACTCATGATGGCCGAAGTGACCGCGCTGCTGGGCGAGATCCGCCAGGAGCAACCGCCGAAGAAGAACACGACAGAGGAAAATTCATGACGGTGGTCCGGGAAGACGTGCAGCGCATCACCGTCCTCGGGGCGGGTTCGTGGGGCACGGCGTTCGCCAAGGTGCTCGGCGACGCCGGCCGTGACGTGACGATGTGGGCCCGCCGCCCCGAGGTCGCCGAGGAGATCACCTCGGCGAACACGAACAACTCGTACCTGCCCGGCGTCGCGCTGCCCGGCCGGATCACCGCGACGGCCGATCCCCGGGCCGCGCTGGCCGGCGCCCAGGCGGTGGTACTGGCCGTGCCGAGCCAAAGCCTGCGCGCGAACCTGACCGAGTGGCGCGGGATGCTGCCGCCCGAGGCGATCCTGGTCAGCCTGGCCAAGGGGGTCGAGCTCGGGACGCTGAAGCGGATGAGCGAGGTCATCACCGAGATCGCCGAGGTCCGGGACGGTGAGGTCGTGGTGGTCTCGGGGCCGAACCTGGCCCGGGAGATCGCGCAGAGCCAGCCGTCGGCGGCGGTGATCGCCTGCGCCGACCACGAGCGCGCGGTGGCGATCCAGAAGGCGAGCTTCAACCAGTACTTCCGGCCGTACACGAACACCGACGTCATCGGGTGCGAACTCGGCGGGGCGTGCAAGAACGTCATCGCGCTGAGCTGTGGCATGGCGGCGGGGCTCGGGCTGGGCACCAACACGATGGCGACGCTCATCACCCGCGGGCTCGCGGAGATGGCCCGGCTGGGGACGAAGCTCGGTGCCGACCCGCTGACGTTCGCCGGGCTGGCGGGAGTTGGCGACTTGGTGGCCACGTGCTCGTCGCCGTTGTCGCGCAACCGGACCTTCGGTGAGCACCTCGGGCGCGGCGAAACCGTCGAGCAGGCGCAGCTCGCCGGTGGCGGGCAGGTCGCGGAGGGCGTGATGTCGTGCCAGTCGATCCGGGAGCTGGCGATGAGCCTCGGCGTGGACATGCCGATCACCGACGCGATGTTCCGCGTCTGCCACGAGGGCGTCGACCCGCGCAAGGCCGGTGCCGAACTCCTGGGCCGCTCCCAAAAACACGAGTGGTCCTAGCGGCTGCAAAGTGGCATGAACGGACCTTTCATCTCGAAAATTGAGATGAAAGGTCCGTTCATGCCACTTGCCCAGAGGGTGGGACGGGTTGACGCGGGTGGGGGTGGCTGGTTCGCTTGACGGCATGTTGGCGCGACGAATGACCGTGTGGCCGGGTCTCATGGACCTGAGCCCGGTTTCGTGTGCGCTGTGCCTCTGTTGTCGGTGAACCCAGCCCTGACCCTGTAGGCAACCCCCCATTCCACTGAGGAAAACCATGTTCGCCGTTCCTGACAACACGCTTGTTGTCGCCGAAAACCCGGCCCTGCGTCATCCCGTCCGCGTCGCGATCGAGTTCGCGGCGGATCGCGACAGCTGGCGCCACCTGCTCCGGTACGACCCTGACCAGCGCTTTTCGGCGCTCATCGAAAGCGATGAGCAGCAGGAAGTGTGGCTGATGAGCTGGCTCCCGGGGCAGCACACCGACCTGCACGACCATGCGTTCAGCGCCGGCGCGTTCACCGTCGTCAGCGGCCAGTTGAGCGAGACGGTGGCCCGTCGCGCGCCGGACGGGCGGGCGGTGACCGAGCGGCACGCGCTGGTCGCGGGGCAGTCGCGGGTGTTCGGGCCCGGGTATGTGCACGAGGTGCGCAACGAAGGGCCGGACACCGCTGTCAGCGTGCACGTCTATCGCGGTGGTGGCCGGGAAATGCGGCCGTACCACCTCGACTCGCACGGCGGCCCGGTCCGCGTCTAGGTCTAGGTCGGGTCAGTCGCCCGTGGCTGCCTTCTCGGCGGCGCTGCGGAGGATGCAGAACTCGTTGCCCTCGAGGTCACCGAGCACGGCCCAGCCCTTGCCGTCGGGCCTGCGGCGGTCGTCGAGCAGCGTCGCGCCGAGCTTGAGCAGGCGCTCGACCTCGACGTCACGCGGTACATCGGGCACGAGACAGAGGTGGAGCCGGTTCTTGATCGTCTTGACCTCGGGAACCTGGTTGAAGAACAGCCGGATGCCGTTCCCGAGCGGGACCAGCACCTCCGGGTCGCCGGGCTCGTCCTCGTCGTCGACCGGCTTGCCGACGACCTCGCTCCAGAACTGGGCCAGCTCGTACGGGTCGGCGCAGTCGATGATCAGGTTCTCGACGAGAGACGGCACGTGACTCCTAGGCGTGAGAGCGGACTTCCGGCCCCGGAGATTACGTCAATCCGCCCCACCCGCAACCGAATTTCGCCCGGCCTGGGTGGGTGGGTCGTGAG
>NZ_DASYMU010000007.1:0-104282 GCF_036008905.1 Amycolatopsis sp.
GAACGCACCGGCGAGCAACATCACCGGCCGTCTTCTTTCGGTCGTGACATCAGGTGTGGGGTCCAGGGTGATCCTGATCATCACACTGACGACGGCGCCGATGGCTCCGGCGACCAGGCACAGGACCAGTTGGGAATTCACGTCGCCTGAGGCTTCTTCACCAAGCCGGTAAGGAAACGACTTCACGGCCATGATGAGGCCGAACCCCAGCAGAACGCCGATAGGCAGTCCCCAGAGATAAGACGTGAGCGCGGAGTTCCTCGCCGCCGTGGTGGCGAACTCCCTCGCGTGCCGGATGTCTTCCTCGGCGGCGGCGGTTTCTTCGTCCAGACGTTTTCTGGCCAGTTCCTGATCGAGTGGTTGCCCGTCGGGAGCATTGCTGATCAGATCGAGAACACTCAACAGGTGGACGATCACGTTGTAGATGCTCTGCGCGAAGATCTCTTGGGCTTTCCCGCGGAGCAGTGCGGAATTCTGCCGCTCCTCACGACGGGCGGACCGGAGCATCAACGCGAACCGTGGTTCCGCGATCGTGCTGTCGTAACTGAGCGAGATCCGGCAGACGCTCTTCCACTCACGGAAGAAGAATCGTTTTTTCGTCCGGACGAGCACTGCCGCGGCCGGTGTGCGTGGCGCGTAGTATTCGTCGATGATTTCTCCGGTACTGTTCTCGAAGTTTTCCCGGATATCGTTGAAGTCCGGTTGACCGGGCGTGTGGAATTCCGTGCGCAAGCGGAGTACCGAAGGTCGTTTCGGGAAATTCTTGTCCGGCGCGCGCTCTTTGGACTGCTTCTTGACAAGATCCAGCACGATGAATCCCCTCCCCAAGGGCTTTCCTTACCTTCTTTAGGTCGGGTATCCGGCGGTTCGCGTTAGTGCGGTTACCCCGAACGGCCTACTGGTCTCCTGGGGTCAGAGCCGGAGTTGCAGCTGGGTGAGAAGGCGTTGTGCGGGGTCGTCGAGGTCGATCCCGGAGACCTCCGACGCGCGCCGGACGCGGTACCGCAGGGTGTTGGGGTGGATGTTCAGTCCGCCCGCCGCGCGCCGGACGTCGCCGAACGCGTCGAGATACGCCAGCAGGGACGGCACGAGAACACCGCCGTGTTCGGCGTCGTGCGCCACGAGCTCGGTCAGCCGGGGATCACGGATCCGGGGCTGCTCCCCGAGAAACGCGAGCACCTCCGACAGCAGGACCTCGGCGCGGACATCGGCCAGCGATGCCACGTCGTCCGGCCAATGCCCGCGCGCCATCGTCTCCAGCACACGATCGGCGTCCGCGCGAGAAGCGGCGCTCTCCGAGAGCCGGGGCACGACACCGCCCAGCGCGGCCCGCACGGGGACGTCCAAATGCCGCTTCGCCGCGCCCACGATGTCCTTCGCCAGCGCCAAAACCCGCGCCTCGCCGTTCTCGGGCAGGTCCGGCAGCAGCGCGTAGACCCGCCCGCCGATGACACTCACCAGCGCGCTCCGGCGGTAGGCCGCTGTGTGCACCGAAATGATGTTGACCAGCTCCGCCCGCCTGAGCTGACGTCCGGCGTTGACGCCTTCACGGGCGAGCGCGAACGCGACGACCAGCGCCGGGCGCGCCGGGTCCGCGCCGATGTCGTCGGCCACCGACTCGCTGTCGAGCCGCCCGTCGAGCAGGCTGACCAGCAGGTCTTCGCGCAACCGCAGCTCGGGGCTCGGCAGCGTCCGATGCCGGATCAGCTGCGGTGCCAGCGCGCGGCTCGCGCCGAGCAACGCGACCTCGGCCTGCTCTGTCAGCGGTGTCGAGCCTTCCTGGACCCAGATCGTGCCGAGCGGCTGCGACCCCGCGTGGATCCCGGCCGCGATCCGGCGCCGGATGCCCAGATCGGGCCGCTCGTCGATGCGGACGATGCCTTCGCCCGCACGTAACCGCTGGTAGACGCCCCATTCGCGGAGCATGGCGAGATAGCGCTCCGGTCCCTCGCGGCCGAGGATCGACAGCCGTCGCAGCTCGTCGACCTCGTCGCCCGCGCGCGAGTACGCCAGTACACGGCTGGCCGTGTCCTCGATGCTGACCAGCCCGCCGGTGAGCGTCGCGATCGTTTGCGCCAAGGAAAAGAGGTCACCGAGCAGTTCGCCAGTCTCCGCCTCACCGCCCACACGGGCCGCGTCGACGACACCGCGTGCCAGTGCTTCGACCTGCTCCCAGCGCGCTTCCGGGCGGACTTCGAGCAGCGCGACCCCCGCTTCCGTCGCGGCCTCTACCAGCCCTTTGCCGCCCTTGACCGCCACCGCGGCGGCGTTGCTGCGTCCGGCGGCGCGGATGGCGGGCACCGCGGCCCGGCCGCGCGCGCCGATGACCAGCACGAGATCACCCGAATGTGCGTCGGGGGCGTCCTCCGGGTCGAGGATGACCACGTCCTCGACCGTGACACCCAGCCCCATCGGCGCCGTCAGCACCTCGACCAGCGGTTCGCCGAGGGTACTGAGGATGTGCCGGAGCGAGGTCGACATGTCTCATCTCTTTTTGTCCGTTTTAGAATGCGGCACTGTCCAATCAGACAACTGGTGGACCTCAAGACTAGCCTCGCGGACAAATTCTCGGCTTGCTTCGCGGCCTACCGTTCGGGGTAACCAGTAGGTTCAGCCGTGTCGAGGAGCCGCAGTGGACGCAGTGACCCAGACCCCCGCCCCCAAGAACGAGCCGGTGCTGAACTACGCGCCCGGCAGCGCTGAGCGCGCTGAACTCGAGGGCGCGCTCAAGCAGCTGGGCAGTGCCGACCCGATCGACCTGACCGCGACCATCGGCGGCGAACAGCGCGCCGGCGGTGGCGAGCTCATCGAGGTCGTCCAGCCCCACAACCACCGCCACGTGCTCGGCCACCTCCACGGCGCCACCGCGCAGGACGCGACCGACGCCATCGCCGCGGCCAAGGAAGCCGCCCCCGCGTGGCACGGCCTGTCCTACGACGACCGCGCGGCCATCCTGCTGCGCGCCGCCGACCTCCTGACCGGCCCGTGGCGCGCCAGGATCAACGCCGCCACCATGCTCGGCCAGTCGAAGACCGCCATCCAGGCCGAGATCGACGCCGCCTGCGAGCTGGCCGACTTCTGGCGCTTCAACGTCGAGTTCGGCCGCCGCATCCTCGCTGAGCAGCCGTCGAGCTCCGCCGGGATCTGGAACCGCATGGAGCAGCGGCCGCTCGAAGGTTTCGTCTACGCGATCACGCCGTTCAACTTCACCGCGATCGCCGCGAACCTGCCGACCGCGCCCGCGCTGATGGGCAACGTCGTGCTGTGGAAGCCGTCGCCGACGCAGAGCTTCGCCGCGCACCTCACCATGCGCCTGCTCGAGGAAGCCGGTATGCCGCCGGGCGTCATCAACCTGCTCCCGGGTGATGGCAAGGCCGTCTCCGAGGTCGCGCTAACCCACCGCGACCTGGCCGGGATCCACTTCACCGGCTCGACGGCGACCTTCCAGCACCTCTGGGGCACCGTCGGCAAGAACATCTCCGGCTACCGCGGCTACCCGCGGATCGTCGGCGAGACCGGCGGCAAGGACTTCGTGCTCGCGCACCCGTCGGCCGACGTCGACGTCCTGCGCACCGCACTCATCCGCGGCGCTTTCGAGTACCAGGGCCAGAAGTGCTCCGCCGCGTCGCGCGCCTACGTGCCGCGCTCGCTGTGGGCCAAACTGCGTGACGACCTCGTCGCCGAGACCAACGCGCTGACCGTCGGCGACGTCACCGACCTGCACAACTTCGCCGGTGCCGTGATCGACCGCCGCGCGTTCGACAAGCACGCCGACGTCCTGCTGCGCGCCAAGTCCGACCCCGAGCTGGAGGTCATCGCGGGCGGGACCTGCGACGACTCCGTCGGCTACTTCGTGCGGCCGACGATCCTGGTCTCGGACAACCCGACGCACGACGTGTTCAGCACCGAGTACTTCGGCCCGATCCTGGCGATCCACGTCTACGACGACGCCGATTACGACAAGGTGCTCAAGCTCGTCGACGAGACGGCCGCCTACGCCCTGACCGGCGCCGTCATCGCCAACGACCGCGCGGCCGTCGCGAAGACCATGGACGCGCTGCGGTTCGCCGCGGGGAACTTCTACATCAACGACAAGCCGACCGGTGCCGTCGTCGGCCAGCAGCCCTTCGGTGGCGCCCGCGCTTCGGGCACCAACGACAAGGCCGGCTCGATCTTCAACCTGCAGCGCTGGACGAGCCCGCGCTCGATCAAGGAAACCTTCGTGCCGCCGACCAGTGTCCGCTACCCCCACCAGGGCTGAGTCTTCTCGAAGGAGTTCGCCATGTTGCGTTCACCGCTGCTGGCCGCGGCCCGGTCCTCCCGGATGCGGTCGCTGATCGAAACCGTGCCCGCGACGCGTTCGGTCGTGGGCCGGTTCGTCGCCGGTTCCGCCACCGAGGACGCCGTGCGGGTCGCCCGGGAGCTGACCGAGGACGGTCTCCGAATCAGCCTCGACCACCTCGGCGAGGACACGACCGACGCCAAGCAGGCCGAGACGACCGTCCTTGCCTACTCGGCGATGCTCTCCGCGCTCGCCGCGGAAGGCCTCGCCGAGGGCGCCGACGTCTCGGTCAAGCTTTCGGCCGTCGGCCAGTCCCTGCCGGTCGACGGCGAGAAGATCGCGCTGGAAAACGCGCGGAAGATCTGCGTCGCGGCGGCCGAGGTGGGCGCCACCGTCACCCTCGACATGGAGGACCACACCACCACGGATTCCACGCTCGGGATCCTGCGCCAGCTGCGCGTGGACTTCCCGTGGGTCGGGGCCGTGCTGCAGGCGTACCTGCGACGCACCGAGCAGGACTGCCACGACCTGTCCGGCGAGGGTTCGCGCGTGCGGCTCTGCAAGGGCGCGTACTCCGAGCCGGAGCCGGTCGCCTTCCAGGACAAGACCGACGTGGACAAGTCGTACGTGCGCTGCCTGAAGATCCTCATGGAGGGCAAGGGCTATCCGATGGTCGCCACCCACGACCCGCGGATGATCGCCATCGCCGAACGGCTCGTCATGGACACCGAACGCGTCCCGGGCGACCACGAATTCCAGATGCTGTACGGAATCCGCCCCGAGGAACAACGCCGCATCGCCGGCGCGCGCCAGACCATGCGCGTCTACGTGCCCTACGGCGACGAGTGGTACGGCTACTTCATGCGCCGCCTCGCGGAGCGCCCGGCGAATCTCACGTTCTTCCTGCGTGGTTTGGTCACCAAGGGCTAGGCCGTGTCTGTTCGTGAAGGAGGCCTTCACGGCTTTTGGGTTGGTCGCGCCGGGGTGGGTTGGGCTGACCGTGGGTACGTCGGTTCGTCCCTGGCTTTGCCGTGCAATGAACGGACCGTTCCTTGCGGTATTTGGTAGGAACGGTCCGTTCATAGCGGTCTTGAGGTGTGCGCGGCATCGTCACTGGAGACGCTAGGCCTTCACGTCTTTAGCGGGGCGGAGGTGACGTGGTGCTGGAGTTGGGGGCCTGGCGGCCGTACTTGACACCGGACCAGTAGATGGCGGTGAAGGCCGCCAGGCGGTCCGGCTCGACGCGGATGACGGAGAAGTCGCTCGTGTACGTGGTGCCGTCGTCGCGAAGGCCCAGCAGGTGCAGAACGGCTGTCGTGGGCGAATTACCGCCGGTGTGGTGCTCGAAATCGACGACGGTGGGGGCGAGTTTCCCCGGCTCGTGCTGTGTGATGAGTAGGTGCTCGCACATGTTCTCGACCGCGGCGAGGTTCTTGCAGATGCCGTGGACGTCGCCGGATTGCGCGAGCCGCACGGTCTCCTGGAGCAGAGCCTCGGCTTCGGCGCGCGGGATCGGGCGGCTCAGGTCCGGCCGCGGTGTCGAATCGTGCCGCGCGACGACCACCGCCGCGACGCCGAACGCCCCGGCGGTCATGACGACCACCAGGGCGATTCCGTTCCATATGTTCTTCAAGTCGTACCCCCCCCCGGGGCACGACCTTACTCGGCTTCGGCGGCCTGCTTCTTCAGTTCGTCGACGTCGATTTCCCTTGCCTTCTGGAGCAGGGCTTCGAGCGACGAATCGGGAAGCGCGCCGGGCTGGGCGTAGATCACCGTCTGGTCGCGGATGACGGCCAGGGTCGGGATCGAGCGGACGTCGAACGCGGCGGCCAGCTGCTGCTGGGCCTCGGTGTCGACGGTCGCGAAGACGATGTCGTCGTGCTTCTCCGCGGCGCGCTCGTAGACGGGGGCGAACTGGCGGCACGGGCCGCACCAACTCGCCCAGAAGTCGATCACCACGAAGGGGTTTCCGGACACGACCTCGTCGAAGTTGTCGGTGGTCAGCTCAACAGTGCTCATGTACCTGTCAACACCTGAGCGGTCCGCGCACATTCCCGGCCCACGGCGTACCGTCGAGCCGGACCAACACAGGAGGAAAAATGGCCGACGGTGAGATCCTCAGCCGCATCGACGAGCTGATCGCCGAGGAGCACGAACTGCGTTCCCGAGCGACCGGCGTCGGACTGACGGCGGATGAGCAGGGAAAGCTCGGCTTGCTGGAACAGCGACTCGACCAGTGCTGGGACCTGCTGCGTCAGCGCCGCGCGCGCGTCGAGTTCAACGAGAACCCCGGGGGCGTCGCCGCGCGTCCCATCAGCGAAGTCGAGTCCTACCGGCAGTAGCGCCCCGAAAAATGTGACATGAACGGACCTTTCATCTCGAAAGTCGAGATGAAAGGTCCGTTCATGTCACGGGTCAGGCAGGGCAGAGCGTCCCGTCGTTCGGGACCTTCCCGTCCACCAGGAACCCCCGCATCGCGTCCGTGACGCACGGCGAGACGCCGAGCGCGCCGTGCCCGGCGCCCTGCCAGGAGATCTTCACCGCGCTGGGCATCTGGTCGGCGGCCCGCGCGGTGCCCGCGCCGGGGGTCACCGGGTCGGTTTCGGTGCTCGCGACCAGGATCGGTGGCGCGCCGGGCGCGCCTGCCGCGGGGAGCGCCTCGGTCCGGACCGGCCACGGGCTGCACCAGGCCAGCTGCTGCGCGACGAGGCCGCCGAACACCGGGTACTTCTGCTGCAACGTCTGCGCGACCTGCGCGATCTGGTCGGCGGGCAGCCGGGTGGCACTGTCGTTGCACTTCGTCGCGATCAGGCCGTCGAGCCGGGACGGGCGCAGCCGCGTGTCCTGGACCAGCGGGTCGACGAAAACGAGCAGTTTCGTGGCATCACCGGCACGCGCGGCCGTGATCGCGTCGGCCAGCTCCGGCCACCGCGAGCGCTGGGCGAGCCCGGCGGCGACGGCGTAGAGCGCGATGCCGGGGCCGATCTCGTCGCCGTCCTCGGTCACCTGCGGCGCGCTTCGCAGCGTGTCCGTGAGCGCGGTGACCGAACCGCGGGCGTCGGCGCCGAGCGCGCAACCCCGGCTGGCGCAGTCGACCCCGAAAGCGTCCATTGTGGACTGAAGGCCGGCCGCGACGGTGTCCAGCACAGCGGCGGTGTCGGCACCCGGGTCGGGGACGCCGTCGAGCGCGAACCGGCCGACCTGGCCGGGGAAGCGCACGGCGTACTCGCTCAGTACTTTCGAACCTTCACCGTGGCCGAGCGCGCTGAGCTTGGCGACACCGAGCTGCTGCCGGAGCTCTTCGAGATCCCCGGCCGCGCGCCAGCTGTCGATCGCGTTCTGGGTGCTGTCGAGCTCGATCGCGCACTGCTGCCCGGCCTTCCTCGCCGAGTCGATGACCGTCTCGATGGTGTCCGCGCCCGGGTCCTGTCCCACCAGCTCCTGGCGGACCCCGCCCGGGATGCACTGCGCGGGCATCGACTGGCCCGTTCCGCGCCGGTCCACGCCCACCAGCGAGAACCGCTGCATCAGCTCGGGCGGCAGCACCGACGCGAGCCGCGCGGCGTACAGCGTGCCGGGCTCACCGTCGACGTCGTTCAGCACGACCAGCGGGATCGTGCCCGTGCCGACCTTCAGCACGGAGATCCGCGCGACACCGCGATCGGGCAGGTCGGGGGCGTCCAGCGTGGTGGGGATCCGCGCGCACGAAAAGCTCAGGGTGTCGGGGACCGGGGGCTGGCCGAGCCGGTTGCGGGTGTCCTCGTCGCATTCGGTCCACCGGACCGACGGCGAACTCGGCTCTTCGAGCGGGGGGAGCGGCACCTCGCCCGCGTTCACCGGCGCCCGGTTCGGGGCGGGGCCGTCGTTGACGACCACCTCCGGCCGCATCGACGGTCCCGTGGTGCAGCCCGCGAGCGCGACCGAAGCCAGCGCGACGGCCACGAGCAGTTGAGGCCTCCGGGGAAGACAGGTGAAACCACGGCGGCGCACGGGCGGGTCCTCACTTTCCAGGCACGATTCGTTTGAGCCTCGCACGTCGGATGTAGGACCTCAGTTAGCCCTCTCGTCGCCCTCCACCACCCTCAACGGAGACGCTTCGCGCCGCTAACTTCAATCCAATCGGACTACTTCCCCACGGAACACCGCGTCCAGGTCGTACCGCGCGACCTCGTCGAGCTGGGTGTATCCGCACGACGACGCCTCCCGGTCCGGCCGCCACCGCAGGAACTGCGCGGTGTGCCGGAAGCGCCCGGGATGGCCGCCCTCGGTGTGCTCGTAGGCCACCTCGACGACCCGTTCCGGTCGCAGCGGCACCCACGGCTGCTCGGTGGACCGCCACCGGTTGATCCCGCCCGGCAGCCGCTGGCCCTCGACCGTCGCGTCGCCGAGCCAAGGGTGCTCGCCCTCGGTGATCAACGGCTTGAGCTCCTCGGCCAGCTCACGGCGCCGCGTCACCGGAAACGAGCCCACGACACCGACGTGGTGCAGCACGCCCTTTTCGTCGAACAGGCCGAGCTGGAACGAACCGACCATCTCCCCGGGCTCGCCGTCGATGTGCCAGCGCAACCCGGCGAGCACACAGTCCGCCGTCCGCGAATGCTTGTACTTGAACATGATCCGCTTGCCCGGCGAGTAGGGCTCGTCGAGCGGTTTGCCGATCACGCCGTCGAGCCCGGCGCCCTCGAACAGCTCGAACCAGCTGCGCGCGACGTCGGCGTCCGTGGTCGCCGGGGTCAGCCGGATCCCTTCGGTGGCAAGCTTTTCCAGCCGGACGCGACGACCGGACGTCGGCTCGTCCACCAGCGACTCGTCGCCGAGCGCCAGCAGATCGAAGGCGACGAACACCGCCGGCGTCTCCTTCGCGAGCAGCTGCACCCGGCTGTCGGCCGGGTGGATCCGCTCGCTCAGCGCGTCGAAGTCGAGATGCCCGTCGCGCGCGACGACCAGTTCGCCGTCCAGCACGATCCGCTCCGGAAGCGACGCCTTCAGCTGCTCGATGACCTCCGGGAAGTACCGGTTCAGCGATTTCCCGGACCGCGATTGCAGGGTCAGTTCGTCGCCGTCGCGGAACACCAGACAGCGGAAACCGTCCCATTTGGGCTCGAACAGCAGCCCGCCGGAGTCCGGGATCTTCTTCACCGGACGGGCGAGCATCGGCTTGACCGGCGGGTTCAGCGGCAGCGACATGGCGATCATTCTGCCCCAGAAGGCCTCAGAGGACTCGCTGTTTGTTGCCACTTTCGAGCTCGATCCGGACCGCGGTGGGCAGCACTTCGATGCCGAGCGACTCCCGCGCCCGCCGCAGGACGCGTGTGTCCAGCTCCTCCCAGACCTGCCGGACGTCGGTGCCCTCACGCAGCCACAGCGTCAGCCGCAACGCCGGATGTTCGCTGTCGCCCACGGCCCGCGCACGGGCCCGGCTCACTCCGCCGACGGTTTCCGCGTCGGCCTGCACGGCGTTGGCGATCGCCGAAGACGTCACCGTCACCGGGTTGTCCGAACGGTCCAGCTCCAGGTCCGGCCGCCCTTCGGGCCGCAGCGACCGGAAGAACCACCGCAGTCCCAGCACGAACAGCACCAGGCCCAGCACGATCGCGACGATCCTGGACAGGTTCGTGTGCCCGCCGAGCCAGTCGACGGCGAGCGGGTCCAGCAGCGCCCGCTGCGCCCGGAACTCGCCGAATACGCCGAAGCTGACGACGAACACCGCCGCGGCACCGAGCACCGCGACGAGTCCGACCACGAAGGTGAGCGTGCGTTCGGTGCGGTAGGACCGGGCCAGTGCCCGGGCCGACGTCGATCGCTGGTTCATCGGCGGTCCTTCGGCGAGTCGACGACCACGGAAACCTTGGGGCGCTTGAGCAGCGGCACCTCGTCGAGCAGCGACGAGACGGCCTCCAGCAGCCGCGGCCGGATCTGGTTCTCCTCTTCGAGACGGCTCGTCGCGCGCACGCGGATTTTCTTCGCGCTGGCCGTCACCGACGCGCCCGTCACGTTGTCCTGCGCGCGCACCTGGTGCCCGACGAGCCGGGCCAGCGAACGCGGCGACGTCGTGACGCTGACCTCGGTGACCGGGTCGTGCAGCCGCACATCGCGGCGCCGGGCGGACAACGACATCAGCAGCAGGATCAGGCCCGCGCCGGCGGCGATCCCCGCGGTCAGCCGCACCACGTACGAATCCCAGCCGACTTCGGCGAGCCGGTCGCGCCACTGCGGCCACGGCACGAGCAGCGGCGCGTCCCCGGGCCGCCACCAGGCCCAGCCGACCTCCACCGCGAGCAGCAGCCCACCGGCGGCCACCGCCAGCGCCAGCAACGTCGAAAGCAGACGGACGAACACACGCACTGTTGGCTCCTGGGTTCTATCGCACGCGGGGCGGGATGTCGGGCAGCAGCGCGGACACCGTCACCGCGACCGAACGCACCCGGTACGAGGTGATGTGCTCGACCTCCTCGGTGACCTTCGCGCGTACGTCACCGACCACCGTCCGCACCGGCGCCGGGTAGTGCAGCGCCAGGTCGAGCGCCAGATCGACGTCGTTGTCCCGGCCGGAGACCTTCGCCGTGGCGCCCTGGACACCCACGCCGAGCCCGGCGATCTTGCGTTCGACGGTCGCGGTGCCCGGCACCTGGTCCGCCGCGCGCTGGGCGACCTTGCGCACCACGACGTGGTCGATGGTGAGCGTTCCCCGGTCTTCGACGGCGGGGAGTTCGGCCGTCACCGGTCACGGCCCTTGCCGAACAGGTCGCTGAGGTCGAGCGCGCCGTCGAGCACCCGGCCCACGACCAGCCCGATCACGCCGACCGCCAGGGTGATCAGGAAGGCGATGAAGCCCTGGGTGGCCGCGAGGCCGAGGACGAGGCCGGAGATGATCCCGGTCTGCGTGGCGTTCATGCTCTCACTCCTTGTTGTCATTGCACTCGGGTCACTGCACCCGGGGCGGCCGTCGCCGCCGGTCCCGCCAGCGGCGGACCCGGCCGACGACCCCCTTGGGGTTCACCACGAACGTCACCGGCGCGTCGAACCGCGGGGAGTCCTCCCACGGTGGTCCGTCCTGCTGACGCCGGAGTTTCTCCAGCCCGGCGATGAACTCGTCGGGGTCACCGCCGACGTCCGGGTGGTGTTCCCGGACGAACGCGCGATAGGCCGCCCGCGCGGCCTCCTCCTCGGTCACTCGACCCGCGAAACTTCGCCTTCGCGGTCGTCTTCCGGCAGATGGATGTCGTTGACCGCGATGTTCACTTCGATCACCTCGAGCCCGGTGATCTGCTCGACGGTGGTGATCACGTTGCGGCGTACCGAGCGGGCGACGTCGACGATCCGCGCGCCGTACTCGACGACGACGTCGAGATCGATCGCGGCCTGCTTCTCGCCGACCTCCACCGAGACCCCGGACGTGGTGACCGTGCCCGAGCCCGGGATGCGTTCCTTGATCGCGCCGAACGCCCGCGAAACCCCGCCGCCGAGGGCGAACACCCCGGACACCTCGCGGGCCGCGATCCCGGCGACCTTCTGCACGACCGCCGAAGCGATGGTGGTCTTGCCGTGCGCGCCCTCCTCGTTGAGTGAGGTGACCGTGCCCGCCCGCGTTTCGATCGGCTGCCCCATGGTTTCTGCTTCCTCTCCCTTGTCCTGCGCTTGGTATGACGTCACTGCCCGCCGGTGTGGTGCGCGACACCACCCGAACGGGTTTTAGTTCGGATGAACGTCCACGATGTGCACGTGGACCGGTGGTGCCGGCGCGCCGAGCTGGTCGCCGATGCCAGCACGAAGTCGCGTCCTCAGGAGCGCGGCGGCTTCGTCGGCCGCCACGCCGTAGCGCACGGTGATCAGGACTTGCAGACCGTCGGCTTCCAGCGCTACCGCGGAGACGTGCACGCCGTCGAGTTCCCGGGCGAGTTCCGCCCCGAGCCGGCGCGCGATCAGCACGACCACTCGCTCGCTCACGCGCAGCTTGCCGCCTTCGAAGGGGATGTCGATCGGCGCCGACAGCAAGTGCCCGCGGAGTCCTCGCACCGACTGAAGCACCCGGTTGACGAGACCCGGCGGCGTGGAGACGGTGGTCCGGGCCGCCGCACGGACGAGTTCCCACCGCGGATCGTCCCTGGGGTCGTCCTGCCGTTCGCCTGTGGTCAACGCAGCTCCCTGAGTTTCGCGAGCAAGGCAACCCTTGCGCGGTGCAGCCGGGAGCGCAAGGCGGGCACGCTCACTTCGAGTACTTCGGCGATCTCCTCATAACTGAGGCCCTCGAATTCGCGGAGCACGAGCGGGACCCGCTGAGCGACGTCGAGCCCGGCGATCGCGCGAAGCACCGCGTCGACCTGTTCGGCCCGGACGAACTGGCCTTCCGGGTTGGCTCGGTTGTCCGCGAGGACGCTGGTGTCGAGCAGTTCCCGACCGCCCGAAGACAGCGCCGCGTCGAGGGAAACCGTGGGCTTGCGGCGTCTGACCTGGGCCAGCGCGGCGTTCGTGACCACGCGGTAGAGCCAGGTCGACACCGCCGACTCGTGCCGGAACCCGGCGAGCGAACGCCACGCGGCGAGCCACGCCTCCTGCACGACGTCCTCCGCTTCGGCGGCCGTCCCGGTGATCCGCAGCGCCACGCGGTACATCTGCGGGGTGTGCGTCCGGACGAGGGCGTCGAAAGCGGCGGGGTCGCCGTCGACGGCCTTGCCGACCAGTTCGGCGGGGTCGCCCATCAGCCGGCGCCTCGGCGGTAGCGCAGCATGGTGAACCCGTCCTCGTGCAGAACGGAGGCGAGCTCCATCCTGCGGGCGGCACCCGACAGCCGTCCGGCGGAGATCCGTCCCGCGCCCGCGCCGGCCAGCAGCGGGGCGACGGTGAGGCAGAGCTGGTCCACGAGGTTTTCGGCGATCAGCTCGCCGAACAGGTGCGGGCCGCCTTCGCAGTTGATCCGCCGCAGGCCGCGCTTCGAGAGTTCCTCCAGCGCCACGACGAGGTCGACGGTCCGATCACCGGCGAGCAGCAGCTCCGCACCGGCGTACGCGAGCCTGTCGAGACGCTCTCGCGGCGCGTTCCGGGGCGCGATGACGATCGGCGGGACCTGGGTGTCGGTCAGCAGCGGGCTTTCGGGGTCGATCGAGGCGCTGTTGGTGACGACGGCGATCGGGGGCACCGCGGAGAGGCCGTGGCGGGCGCGGCGTTCCACGTTCACCTTGGCACCGCGGTACTTCTCGGTGCGAGCCGTGCCCGCCCCGACCAGGACGACGTCGGACAGATCCCGGCCCAGCCGGAAGATGCGCTTGTCCGCCGGGTGCGAGAGACCTTCGGACCGGTCGTCCACGGTGACCGCGCCGTCGGCCGACGACACGAAGTTCGCCTGGACCCACGGACGTGTCAACTGCTCCGGATAGCCGTAGACGCGTTCGAGATCGGCGTCGGTCAGCTCGGCTTCGGGTGGGGTTGGCCACAGGCTCTGCACACCGACCATCCCAGCACGCCGCGAAACCCGCCCCGACCGGGGGATACACGTTTCTCGGCCGGGCGACGACGAGGTGACTCCCCGGATATCCTGTCCCTCATGCCGTCTCCAGCTCATCTCACCGATCGACGTCCCGAGATCGGCGCCGACGAGCTGATCTCCGCCCTCGTGCCGCCGCCGCGCTTCGACGCCGTGCGGTTCTCGACGTACGTGCCGAACCCGGAAGAACCGAGCCAGGCCGCGGCGGTCACGGATTGTTCCGCTTTCGCCGCCCGCGTGGGTGAAGCGGCGGCGAAGAAACCGAAGTCGAAGCTGCGCTCGCTGTTCGGTGGCGACACCGCGGACACCGGCCCGATGGGTATGTACCTCGACGGCGGATTCGGCGTCGGCAAGACCCACCTGCTCGCCTCGACGTGGCACGCGGCGCCGTCCCCGAAGGCCTACGGGACGTTCGTCGAGATCACGAACCTGGTGGGCGCACTGGGTTTCCACGAAGCGGTGAGCCGGCTTTCCCGGCACCGGATGCTGGCCATCGACGAGTTCGAGCTGGACGACCCGGGTGACACCACGCTCGTCGCGCGGTTGCTCGGTGAGCTCACCGAAGCGGGCGTCTACGTCGCGGCGACGTCGAACACACTGCCCGACAAGCTGGGCGAAGGACGGTTCGCCGCCGAGGACTTCCTGCGGGAGATCCAGACGCTGTCGCGGCGGTTCAGTGTGGTTCGTGTGGACGGCCCGGACTACCGCCACCGCGGCCTGCCCGACGCACCGCCGCCGGTGAGCGCCGAAGAACTCGAAACCTCGGCCGAGACGCACGCCGGGTCCACAGTGGACGATTTCGACGCGTTGTGCCGCCACCTCGCGAGCCTGCACCCGTCGCGCTACGGCCGGATGCTGGAAGGCGTCTCGATGGTCCACCTGCGGGACGTGCGCCCGGCGCCCGACCAGACCGTCGGCCTGCGGCTCGTCGCGTTCGCCGACCGGCTCTACGACAGCGCGATCCCCGTTGTCGTGTCGGGGGAACCACTGCCGACGCTGTTCACCGAGGAGATGCTGAACGGCGGTTACCGCAAGAAATACCTGCGGGCGATCAGTCGCTTGACCGCTCTCGCGAGGGACGCGGCGAAAGTCGGCCAATAAGGATTCGCAGTGCGAAAACCACTGCCACCGCGAAGAAAGTGCCACCGGCGATATCGGTGAAGTAGTGGTAGCCGAGCTCGATCATGCCGACGGCGGCCGCGATGAGCAGGATCGCGCCCATCGCGGAGATGACCGCGGTGGCCGGTCCCGGCCGGGCGAGCAGCGCCAGCACGGCGAGTGTCGACACCAGACTGACGGTGTGTCCACTCGGGTAGGCCAGCGTGCCTTCGATGCCGAACCCGATGCTTTGCCGGTCGAACAACGGTTTCAAGATCCAGGTGTTGGCCGAGACGCTCACGGCGGGGCCCAGCAGCGCGAGCAGCGCGTCCCGCCGCCGACCCAGCACGAGGCAGACCACGATGACGAGCAGGATCACCGGGATGAGCACGTACGGCTGCGTCGAAAGCACCAGGAACGTCAGCAGATCCCGGCTTCCGGCGAGGTGGGTGTCCAGCGAAGCCTTGATCGAGGCGTCGAAACCGCGCGGCCCGGTGTCGCCCGCGTAGTAGAGCCCTATCGCGAGCGTGGCCAAGGCGCAGAGCACCGCCACGACGGCGAGCTGCCGCTGTGCCGGTGGGCGCGTGCGCTGATCGACCAAGGTCCCTCCCCGTTTCCGAGAGTACGTGAAGCACTTGTCTCAATTGACTCGCGTATCCGGGCCGGATCGGGAACCATGCGCGAGTGGGGTTCCTCGAAGCCAGCTCGCTGGCGTATCAGCTCAATGACGGCCGCCGGCTCTTCGACGACGTTTCGTTCCGCGTCGGACCGGGCCAGGTGGTCGCGCTCGTCGGCGACAACGGCGCCGGGAAGACGACACTCCTGCGCATCCTCGGCGGTGAGTTGACGGCGCTGCGGGGATCCGCGCAGGTACAGGGCGGCTTGGCGGTGATGCCGCAGTTCATCGGCTCGGTCCGCGACGGCCGTACCGTCCGCGATCTGCTGCTGGCGGTGGCGCCGCCCGCTCTGCGCGCCGCCGCCGAGGAACTCGACGCCGTCGAACTCGCGCTGATGGAAACCGACGACGAACCCACCCAGATGAGGTACGCGGAGGCGCTGACCGCTTGGGGTGAAGGCGGCGGTTACGAGGTCGAAGTGCTGTGGGACACCGTCACCGTGGCCGCGCTCGGGATCCCGTTCGAACGCGCGCGTTTCCGCGATGTCGGCACTCTTTCGGGTGGGGAGCAGAAGCGGCTCGTGCTGGAGGTGCTGCTGCGCGGGAGCGAGCAGGTCCTGCTCCTCGACGAGCCGGACAACTATCTCGACGTCCCCGGCAAGCGCTGGCTCGAAGAACGGCTGGCGGAGTCGGGCAAGTCGATCCTGCTCGTCAGTCACGACCGTGAACTGCTCGCCGCCGCCGCGACGCACATCGTGAGCCTCGAAGGCGGCACCTGCTGGGTACACAGCGGCGGGTTCAGCACCTGGCACGAAGCGCGTCTCGGCCGCGCCGACCGGATGGCGGAGCTGCGGCGGCGCTGGGACGAAAAACACGAGCAGCTGCGGGAACTCGTCGTTTCCCTGCAACGTGCCGCGAGCATGAGCCACGAAATGGCGTCGCGCTATCACGCGTCGCAGACCCGGCTCCGCAAGTTCGAGGAGGTGGGCGCTCCGCCGATGCCGCCGAAGGAACAGAAGGTCGCACCCCGGCTGCGTGGCGGCCGGACCGCGGTCCGGGCCATCACCTGTGAATCGCTGGAGCTCACCGGGCTGATGTCCCCGTTCGACACCGAGGTGTTCTTCGGCGACCGGATGTGTGTGCTGGGCGCCAACGGTTCCGGCAAAAGTCATTTCCTGCGGCTGCTCGGCGGTGACGATTCCGTGGCGTACAGCGGGGTTTACCGGCTCGGCGCCCGCGTCGTGCCGGGGCTGTTCGCGCAGACGCACCAGCATCCGGAGTTCATCGGCCGCACCCTGCTCGACATCCTCGGTCGCGGTGAAGGAACCCGCCGCGGCCTGGAACGCGGCGGGGCGACGTCGGTGCTGAGCCGCTACGGACTCGCGGCGTCGGCCGAGCAGCGCTTCGAAAGCCTGTCCGGTGGTCAGCAGGCGCGGTTCCAGGTGCTGCTGCTGGAACTCTCCGGCGCGACCCTGTTGCTGCTCGACGAGCCGACCGACAACCTCGACCTGATTTCGGCCGAAGCGCTGCAGGACGCGCTTCGGGAGTTCACCGGCACCGTGGTGGCGGTCACCCACGACCGGTGGTTCGCGCGCTCGTTCGACCGCTACCTGCTCTTCGACTCCGACGGCCAGGTGTCCGAAGTGGACGAACCCGTCTGGTCGACCCGCCGGGTCGAGCGCGCCCGGTAAGGAGAACTCCCATGCACGTCACGGTCGTCGGTGGCGGGGTGATCGGGCTGAGCTGCGCGCTGCGGCTCGCACACGCCGGGAACACCGTCACCCTCGTCACCGCGGACGGCGTCGCCGACACGACGTCGGCGGTGGCGGGCGGGCTGATCTACCCGCCGGGCACCCGGCCGTTCGCCCGCTGTGCGGGCTGGACCGGCGAGACCTTGGCGGAGTTCCAGCTCATCGGCGCGCCGGGTGTCCGGTTCCTGCGCGGCAGGCTGGCGATGCCGATCAGCGAGCCGTGGCCCGACTGGACCCGCGCGGTGGCGGGCGTCGCCAGGGAGGGTGACTCCTTTGTGTTCACCACCGCCGTCGTGGACACGCCGGTGTACCTGGAGTGGCTGGTGGAGAAGGTGAAAGCCGCCGGGGTGCGGATCGAACACCGGCGGGTCGGCGATCTTCTCGGCTTGCGGGCGGACCTGGTGGTCAACGCGGCGGGCCTCGGCGGCGGCGCGCTCGCCGGGGACGACTCGGTGGTGCCGTACGGCGGCCAGGTCGTGCACCTGGCCGACCCGGGCCTGCGGGAATGGGCCGTCAAGATCGACGGGGACCTCGTGACCTACGTGATCCCGCACGGCGGCCACGTCGTGTGCGGCGGCACGGAGGAGCGCGGCCGGTCCGGCACCGAGCCGGATCCCGAGGCCACGCGCGAAATCCTCCGCCGCTGCCGCGAGCTGGTCCCGGCACTTGAGGACGCCGAGGTGCTGCTCACCAAGGTCGGCTTGCGCCCGCACCGCCCCGAGGTCCGGCTTGAGCGCGTCGGCGACGTCATCCACTGCTACGGCCACGGCGGCGCGGGCATCACGCTGTCCTGGGGCTGCGCCGACGAGGTCACCGAACTCGTGAGTGGCTACGAGTGTTAGAACACTCGTAGCCACTCACGAGCCACCCACCCAAGCCGCGCCTGTTTGGGCGGCTTTCGCCAGTTCGGCGTGGTCCGCCTCGGTCTGGTCGGCGTACCGGACGGCGAATTTGCCGATGGCCTCGTCGAGGTCCTCGTCGTTGTCGAAGTACCCCGCCAGCAGCCGCGGATGGATCGACCGGCTGTGCGCCCTCGCGAGCAGCGCCCCGGCCAGGCGTCCGTAGTCGTCGAGGTGATCGGCCTTGAGCTCGGACGGATCGATGTCGCCCTTGAGGTTCCGGAACTGCCGCACGATGTACGGACGGCCGTCGATGGTGGTCCAGCCGAGCAGGATGTCGGTCTCGGCCTGCACCAGCCGCGCGCCGTGCACGATCCGCTTGCCTTCGTGCTCCGCCGGTTCGAGCCCGAGATACGGCGTCAACGACGACTGCCGGGCTTCTTTCACTTGCAGGATGAGGTCTTCGTCCTCGTTGCCGTGCAGGAGCGCGACGTAGCTCCGCAGTCCGACGCTGCCCGTGCCGACCACCCGGAAGGCCACATCGGACACCCGGTAGCGCGCGATCAGGTTGCGCCGGGACTCGCGCAAAGTGTCCACATAGGACACCAGTCCGTCGACGACGGCGATGGCCGTCGCGTCGTCGACACCGCTGAGCACCGGCCGGTCTTCGACGAACCGGTGCCGTTTCGTCCCGGTCGTGTGGTCGTCGATGTGCTTGGTCCAGCGCGCGGCCACCTTGGCGCTGGTGTTCTTGAGGGCCTTGTCGGCGGCGTCCTCGAAGTCGTCGATCAGGTCGTGTGCCTTGACCTTGCTCAAGACCGACGCGTCGGGCAGCGCGTTCCACGACCGCAGGAACGGCAGCTCCGCGAGCCCGCGAATGGTCCGCCGGTACGACTTGACGGCGTCCTCGGCGGCTTCCAAACACGCGGACTCGCCGACACCGCCTTCGCGCCCGGCGAGCACGAGACTCGCCGACAGTCGCTTCAGATCCCACTCCCACGGGCCCGGCACGGTGTCGTCGAAGTCGTTGATGTCCATCACGATCTTGCCGTCGGGCGTGCCGTACAGCCCGAAGTTCGCGGCGTGCGCGTCCCCGCAGAGCTGGGCGGACAGGCCGCTCGTCGGGGTCTTGGCGAGGTCTGCCGCCATCAAGCCGGAGGCGCCGCGGAAGAACGAGAACGGCGACGTCACCATCCGCTCGATGCGCAGCGGGATCAGGTCCGGCAGACGGCCCTCGTTGCTGGCTTCCACGAACTCCAGCGCGGACGGCCTGTCCTTGCCCGTGGCCGCGTGATCGTGCGCGGAGGTGGGCGCCGACTCCCGCAGCGCCCGGCCCCTCGCGTACATCTCCTCCGGCTCGGCCGTGTCCGCCCCGACCAGCGCCCTCTTCGCCCAACTCACCATCGTCAGCTCCCCTCGTCGCTCAGCCAACGAACGAGAGCCTGCCAGAGTTCACGCAGGTGTGATGGCTTTCGCGATGGCGTCGATCCCCCGATCGAGATCGGCCTTGCTGATCACCAGCGGGGGAGCGATGCGCAGGGTGTAGTCGTGCGTCTCCTTGCACAGGACACCCTCGGCCGCCAGCGTCGTGGACGCCTCACGGCCGGTCGGGCCGCCCGGCGCGATGTCGATCCCCGCCCACAGCCCTCGGCCGCGCACCTCGGCGAGACCGTGGCCGACGAGCTCGCCGAGCCGCCGGTGCAAATGCGCGCCGAGCTCGGTCGACCGCTGCTGGAACTCGCCCGTGGCCAGCAGTTTGATCACCGCGCGGCCGACCGCGCAGGCCAGCGGGTTCCCGCCGAACGTCGAGCCGTGCTCACCCGGGTGCAGCACGCTCAGCACGGCCCGGCTGCCGACGACCGCCGAGACCGGCATGATGCCGCCGCCGAGCGCCTTGCCCAGCGTGTAGAGGTCGGCGCGGACGCCTTCGTGGTCGAGCGCGAGAAGCTTGCCCGTGCGCGCCAGCCCGGACTGGATCTCGTCGGCGATGAGCAGGCAACCGGCTTCGTCACACAGGCGCCGGGCCTCGGCGAGGTAGCCCGCGGGCGGCACGACGACGCCGGCCTCACCCTGGATCGGCTCGAGGAGCACCGCGGCCGTGCGCTCGTTGATGGCGTCCCGCAGGGCGCCCGCGTCGCCGTACTTCACCGTGACGAACCCGGGAGTGAACGGCCCGAACCCGGCGCGGGCGGTTTCGTCGGTGGAAAAGGACACGATCGTGGTGGTCCGGCCGTGGAAGTTGGACCCCGCGACGACGATCTCGGCCCGGTCGGCCGGCACGCCCTTGACGTCGTAGGCCCATTTCCGGGCGATCTTGACCGCGGACTCGACGGCTTCGGCGCCGGAGTTCATCGGCAGCACCATCTCGGTGCCGGTCAGTTCGGCCAGCTCACGGCAGTACAGCCCGAGCTGGTCGTGGTGGAACGCGCGGGAGGTCAGCGTGACGCGGCCGAGCTGTTCCACGGCGGCCGCGACCAGCGCGGGGTGCCGGTGGCCGAAGTTCATCGCCGAATACCCGGACAGGAAGTCGAGATAGGTCTTGCCGTCGACGTCGGTGACGGAGGCGCCTTCGGCCTCGGCGATCACGACCGGCAGCGGGTGGTAGTTGTGGGTGCTCCACTGCTCGTCGAGCGCGATGAAACCGGCTGTGGTGGGATCCGCGGCAAACGTCGTCATACGCCCAGGTTAGATGTTCATCGCGGCGAAGTTCACCCGGGAACGTTGCTTGAAATCGCCGATCGTTGCGCAATTGACCCGATCCAGCGGCGAAACGTTGTGTAGATCTTTGGGACGGCGAGCCGAGCGCGAAGTGGTTATGGTCGCTGGATGAAGAAGTCGGCGAGTCCGGTCCGGGACGCACTCCTGGTCGACAAGGACATCCTGGAGAAAACCGGTCTGCCCGAACCCGCATCGACCCCGGTCGGCCCGGAAAAGAAGGCCAAGGCGGAGAAGAAGCTGCTCGGCGTCGGCGGACGCCTGGAGCAGCTGCAGGAAGCGCTGTACGCCGAGGGCGTCGGCGGTGGTGACCGCACTGTGCTGCTCGTGCTGCAGGGCATGGACACCTCCGGCAAGGGCGGCACCGTCCGGCACGTGCTCGGCCTGGTCAACCCGATGGGCGTGCTCTACGCGTCGTTCAAGAAGCCGACGCCCGCCGAGCGCCGCCACCACTACCTGTGGCGCATCCGCAAGAAACTGCCCACGCCCGGGCACATCGGCGTCTTCGACCGGTCGCACTACGAGGACATCCTGGTGCCGCGTGTCGAGAAGCTGCTGACGGACGACGAGCTGAGCCGGCGCTATACCGAGATCAACGAGTTCGAACAGGAGCTGGCCGACAACGGGACGACCGTGGTCAAGGTCTTCCTGCACATCTCGCCCGAGGAGCAGCTTCGGCGGCTGAAGGCGCGGCTGCTCAACCCGGCCAAATGGTGGAAGTACAGCCCCGCCGACCTCGAAGCCCGTGGGCGGTGGAACGACTACCAGGCCGCCTACCTCGACGTCCTGCGCGAGACGTCGACCGAGGTCGCACCCTGGTTCGTGGTGCCGGCCGACCGCAAGTGGTACCGCAACTGGGTGGTCGCCGAGCTGCTGACCGAAACGCTGTCCAAGATGGACCCGCAGTTCCCGGAAACCGACTTCGACGTCGATGCCGAGCTGGCGAAACTCAAGGGTGTTGGCGTAGCGGAGTGAGTTTCTGAAAGAGTGCGAGCTGTGAACCCCAGCGACTCCTTCCTCCGCAGACAGGCTCGTACGCAGCGCTTCACCTTGGGTGCCCCCAAGGGGTTCCGGGTTTCCCCGGACGGCTCACGAGTGCTGTTCCTGCGTTCCGAATCCGGCACCGATCCGCGCAACAGCCTGTGGTCGCTCGACATCGCGTCCGGCGAGGAGACCAAACTGGTCGACGCCGTCGAGCTGCTCCCCGGCGAAGAGGAGCTGCCGCCCGAGGAACGCGCCCGGCGTGAGCGCAGCCGGGAGTCGTCCGGCGGGGTGGTCGGGTACTCGGTCGACGCCGTTTTCCGGCTCGCGACGTTCTCGCTGTCGGGCAAGCTGTACACCGTCGACATCGCCTCCGGTGAGGTGAAGACGCTGGTCGGCGACTCGGTGATCGACCCGCGGGTGAACCCGCCCGGCACGCATGTCGCGTACGCGCGCGACCGGCGGCTGCGGGTGGTCGACGTCTCCACCGGGGAAGACCGGGTGGTGGCCGGTGAGGACGACGAGCAGATCACCTGGGGCCAGGCCGAGTTCATCGCGGCCGAAGAGATGGGCCGGTTCCGGGGCTACTGGTGGTCGCCGGACGGGCAGCGCCTGCTCGTCGAGCGGGTCGACCAGACGCCGGTTCCCCGCTGGAACATCGCCGACCCGGCGAACCCGGACAAGCCGGTCAACACGGTCGCCTACCCGGCCGCCGGAACATCCAATGTGGACGTATCGCTCGCCGTAATCGGTCTCGACGGCAGCCGCGTCGACGTCTGGCCGGGGGATTGGGAGTATCTGGCCGCGGTGCACTGGTCCGCCGGCGGGAACCCGCTTTTGGCGGTGCAGTCACGTAACCAGCGGCGGCTGGAGATCCACGCGGTGGATCCCGCGGACGGCAAGACGACCACACTGCACGTCGAAGTCGACGCGGACTGGATCGACCTGGTGCCCGGGGTGCCCGCGTGGACGCCCGACGGCCGGTTGGTCCGGGAAAGCTCCGCCGACGGCACGCACCGCCTGGTGGTGGACGGCGTCGCGATCACCGAGCCGGGTCTTCAGGTTCGATCCGTGCTGGACGTCGGCGACGAGATCCTGTTCAGCGCGTCGGACGACGACCCGACACAGATCCACGTCTACCGGACCGAAGACGGCAAGGTCCGGCGGCTTTCGACGTCCGACGGCGTGCATGTCGGGTCCGGTAGCGCGGCGGTGACGGTGGTGTCGTCGTGGAGCCTGGCGCACAGCGGGCCCCGGGTGAGCGTGCTCGCCGACGGCGAGCCGGTGGCATCGGTGACGTCGTCCACAATGGACCCGGGTCTGGTACCTGAGCCGATTTGGCTGTCCCTGGGCGAACGCGGGCTGCGCGCGGCGCTGATCCTGCCGACCGGGCATCAGCCCGGCGAGAAGCTGCCGGTGTTGCTCGATCCCTACGGCGGCCCGCACGCGCAGCGCGTTCTGCGGAGCCGCAACGCCTTCCTGGCACCGCAGTGGTGGGCGGACCAGGGCTTCGCGGTACTGATCGCCGACGGTCGCGGTACTCCCGGGCGCGGCGCGGTCTGGGAGAAGGCGATCGCCGGGAAGCTGGCCGACGTCACGCTCGCGGACCAGGTCGACGCCTTGCAGGCCGCCGCTCTTGGGCACCCCGAGCTGGACGTTTCCCGGGTCGCGATCAGGGGCTGGTCGTACGGCGGCTACCTGTCGGCGCTGGCTGTGCTGCGGCGGCCGGACGTGTTCCACGCGGGCATCGCGGGGGCGCCGGTGACCGACTGGTCGCTGTACGACACGCACTACACCGAGCGGTATCTCGGGATGCCGAGTGAGAACCCGAACTCCTACGAACAGAACTCGCTGATCGCCGACGCCGGCGAGCTGCGGCGCCCGTTGCTGATCGTGCACGGACTGGCCGATGACAACGTGTTCGTCGCGCACTCGCTGCGACTGTCTTCGGCGCTGCTGGGCAAGGGGCGTTCGCACGTGTTCCTGCCGCTGGCGGGGGCGACGCATATGACCCCGCAGGCGGAAGAGGTCGCGGAGAACATGATGCGCACCCAGGTCGACTGGATCAAGCGTGAACTCGGTGTCGTTTCCAGGGAGAAGAGCTCATGAACCGTTGGGGTATCACGATTCCGCTGACCGGGGTGCCGCTGGCCGCGCACCGCGAACTCGTCGAGCAGCTGCCGGATCTGGGCTATACGGACGCTTGGTCGGCCGAGACGGCCGGGGTCGACGCGTTCACTCCGTTGGTGCTGGCTTCGCAGTGGGCGCCTCAGCTGCGGCTGGGGACGGCGATCGTGCCGGTTTACACCCGTGGGCCCGGCTTGTTGGCGATGAGCGCGGCGACTTTGGCGGAGCTGGCGCCGGGTCGGTTCGTGCTGGGGATCGGGGCGTCGTCACCGGTGATCGTGGAGGGGTGGAACGCGCAGAAGTTCGAGGCGCCGTTCGCCCGGTCGCGGGATACGTTGCGGTTCTTGAGGTCCGCGTTGGCCGGGGAGAAGGTGACCGCGGAGTACGAGACTTTCTCGGTGTCGAAGTTCCGGCTGGAGCGGCCGCCCGTGCCGCCGCCTTCGATCATGCTCGCGGCGTTGAGGCCGGGGATGTTGAGGCTTGCCGCGAAGGAAGCTGATGGGGCTATCACGAACTGGCTGGGTTCGGGGGATGTGGCGAAGGTCCGGGGTGAGATCGGGGCTGACGTCGAGCTCGCGGCTCGGATTTTTGTTTGCCCGACCGAGGACGTCGAGGCTGCCCGTGGGCTTGGGCGCATGTTGATCAGCAGTTACTTGACTGTGCCGGTTTATGCGGCTTTCCATGACTGGCTGGGGCGCGGGGAGGCGTTGGCGCCGATGCATGAGGCTTGGGCCGCTGGGGATCGGAAGAAGGCCAACGCGGTTATTCCGGACGCTGTGGTGGACGACTTGATCGTGCACGGGAGTGTGGACGAGTGCCGGGAGAAGGTTCAGGCTTATGCGGATAATGGCCTGACCACGCCGATTATCGCGCTGCTGCCTACGGGCGAGGATCCCTTCGAGCAGGTGCGGGGGCTGGCTCCCCGGTAGGTCACCTTTCGTGAGCCACCACCTGTCGACAGACGGCGATCCCTTAGTTGCTGAGAGACCGCCATCTGTCGACAGGTGGCGAGGGGGTCAGGGCCAGAGGAGGAGGGGGAGGGCGGCGGCGGTGAAGCCGCAGGCGAGGGTGAGCAGCACGTTGGCGCGGAGGGTGTCCGGTTCGGAGCCGTGGAGGGACCAAGCGGTCAGGACGCCGAGGATGGCGGAGCCGGCGGTGTTGACCGTCAGGGTGCCCCAGGGAAAAGCCGGCTTCGTGCGTTTGGTGACGTGGTGGTCGGTCAGGTAGCGGAGGATCGCGCCGAGGGCGCCGCCGATGGCGACGAGCAGAGCCGTCATCGTCGCACCAGGGCCAGCCCTGTGGCGGCTGCCAGTAGCGAGAGAACGACTGAGGCGAACGCGTAGCTCAGTGCGGCCGGTGGTGAGCTGGTCGAGGGTGTCGATCACGTAGGTCGAGAACGTCGTGAAGCCGCCCAGGATGCCGACGCCCAGGAAAGGCCGTAACAGCCGGTGAGGGCGGGCCATCGTGGTCAGGACGCCCATGAGGACGCCGATCAGCAAGCAGCCCACGACATTGGTGATCAGCGTGGCGACGGCGAACCCTCCGCGTGGGTGGGGAATCGCCTCGGAGAGGCCATAACGTGCGAGGCTGCCGAGGGCGCCACCAGCGCCGATCGCGAGCAGCACGTCCCATCGGGTCGCCTGGGTGCCGATCATGACCTGAATCTAGCCACCGCCCGGAACTGCACGCCGATGGCGGACGCGTCGGCGTGGCGGCTCGAACATGATGGTGAGCGGGGACCAACCCGGCCTCGCTTGAACCGGACGGTATCCGTATTGTTGCTGAGGGTAGGCATACCTAAGTGGTTGCGATGGGAAGTTTGTTGGGCCGCCGAGACCCCGACGAACTTCCGATCGTGACCACTATGAACTGGGAGTGGTGAGTTGATGCCCGACGAGGCGGTGTTGTCGTCGCTGTCGTCCTCGCTGGCCGGTGGTGTAGCCGGACCCGGCCGGTTGGCGGAGCTGATTCCGTTGGCGCTCAAGGGGTTCGCCGCCGGGGTGACGGAACGTGGCGGCGCCGCGCCGTCCGGCGGACCGGCGGCGGTGGCCGCCGAGGTGGCCGCGGTCAACCCCCACGAGGGGTTGCCGGCGCGGGGAATGGGGGCTGAGCGCGCGTTGTCCGAATTCAGCCGGCTGCTCGCCGCCGGTTCGGTCGACCCGGCCGATCCGTGGTGCGCCGCGCACCTGCACTGCCCGCCGCTGGCGGTGGCCGTCGCCGCCGACGTCGTCGCGGGGGCGCTGAACCCGTCGATGGATTCGTGGGACCAGGCGCCGGTCGCCAGCGAGGTGGAGCGCGCGTTCACCGCCGGGATCGCCCGGTTGTGTTACCCCGGGGAGGTGTCGCCGGACGCCGTCGTCACCACCGGCGGGACCGAGTCGAACCTCCTGGGCCTGTTGCTGGCACGGGAAAACTCACCCGGACGTGTTGTACAGCCGGTCTGCGGACGCAACGCCCACCACAGTGTCGCGCGGGCGGCGTGGCTGCTGGGGATGCCCGCACCGGTCGTGGTCGCCTGTGAAGCGGACAAAATGGTCCCCTCGGCGCTGGCCGAAGTCTTGGCGGGGCTGGAGAACGTCGTCGTCGTGGCGACAGCCGGGACAACCAATACCGGTGAGATCGACCCGTTGCCCGAGATCGCCGCACTGTGCCGGCAACTCGGCGCACGCCTGCACGTGGACGCGGCGTATGGCGGGATGGCGTTGTGCAGCCCGAAACTGGGCGTTCTCTTGGCCGGACTCGAAGCGGCGGACTCCGTCGCGCTCGACATGCACAAGTTCGGCTGGCAGCCCATTTCCGCCGGTCTGTTCGCGTGCCGGGACGGACACGGGCTCGACGCGCTGACCGTGCGCGCCGAGTACCTGAACGCCGACGACGACACCGAAGCCGGTCTGCCCGACCTGCTCGGACGCTCGATCCGGACATCACGCCGCCCCGACGCGTTCCGGATGGCCGTCACCCTGCACGCCCTCGGTACCGACGGTGTCGGTGAGCTCATCGAACGGTGCTGCGAAACGGCTTCCGGCGTCGCACAGGCCATTGTGGACCATCCGGGCCTGCGGCTCTGGGGTCCGCCGGCACTGTCCACAGTGTTGTTCCGTCCGTCCCTCGCTGACGGGCTGCCCGACACCGTGGCAGACGAGGTGATCGCCCGGATCCGCCGGGTGCTGCTCGAAGCGGGCACGGCCGTCATCGGGCGCGCCGCGATGCCCACCGGGGCAGGCGGCACGGACCAGCTTTGGCTCAAACTCACGCTCCTGCACCCGTATGCCACCGTCGAGGACTATCGGAGTCTGCTCGACCTCGTTGTCGCGACCGAATCCGAAGCGTCGCCGAACCACCAAACTGAAGAGAGTCCGGTCGCTTCGTGAAGCCGCTTGATCTGGCCGGGGTGGGCATCGGCCCCTTCAATCTTTCGCTGGCCGCGCTGGCCGAGCCGGTGGGAGACCTCGACATCGCGTTGTTCGACCGCCGCGCCGAGTTCCGCTGGCACCCGGGTCTGCTCCTGGAAGGCGCCACGATCCAGGTGCCGTTCCTGGCGGATCTGGTGACGCTGGTCGACCCGACGAACCCACTGTCCTTTTTGAACTACCTCCGGGAGAAGGGACGGCTCTTTCCCTTCTATTTCGCCGAACGGTTCCACATCCCGCGCGTCGAGTACGACGACTACGGCCGGTGGGCGGCGTCCCGATTGGACGGTTGCCGGTTCTCCAGTGAGGTCACCGAGCTCCGGTGGCTTGCCGAACAGGCGGCGTTCGAAATCGCACTGAGCGGCGCTCAGCCGGTGCTGGCGCGCAACGTGGTGCTGGGTGTCGGAAGCTCGCCGTCGGTCCCGTTGCCGCTCGCGCACCTCGTCTCCGATCCGGAGGTGCTCGCGACCCACTCGGCCGACTATCTGACGCAGCGGGATCGACTGCTGGCGGCGGAAACGGTGACCGTGGTCGGTTCCGGGCAGTCCGGCGCGGAGGTGTTCCTCGACCTCTTGCGCGGCCGGGCGAGCGCGGTGGGACTCCGGTGGCTGGCCCGCACCCCGGCGTTCGCGCCGATGGAGTATTCGAAACTGGGACTGGAGCAGTTCACCCCGGATTACACGGCGTACTTCCGCAGGCTGCCCGAACCGGTCCGGGATCGCCTCTTGCCCGCGCAATGGCAGCTGTACAAGGGAATCGACGCCGAGACGATCGCGGCGATCCATGACGAGCTCTATCGGCTCAGCGTCGGCGATTCGTGGCCGGCGGTGGTCATGACGCCGGGCGTCGAGGTGCTCGCGGCACGTAAAAACGGTGACACGCTCGAGCTGGACGTCCGTCATGTCCAGCAGGAGACCACGGCGACGTTGCGAACACACGCCGTCGTGGCCGCCACCGGGTACGCCGAGACGCCGACGAACGGTCTGCTCGGCCCGCTCGGGGACAAACTGGAACGGGACGGAAGCGGACGCCTCGCCGTCGACGCGGACTATCGCCTGCGGCTGCCACCCGAGATCACCGGCTCGATCTTCGTGCAGAACGCGGAACGGCACACCCATGGAGCCGGAGCACCGGATCTCGGGCTCGGTGCCTGGCGTTCCGCGTCCATCATCAACGCGGTGGCCGGCCGGGACGTCTACGCCCTGCCCGACCGCACCGCGTTCACCACATTCGGGCTGCACTCATCGGAGGCGCTGTGACCAGCAACGCGAAGGACCGTATCGACGCCGCCGGAGCTTGGCGGGAGGCCGGTGCCTTCATCGTCCACAAGATGCTCGGCGAGCTGTCCTATGAGGGGCTGCTCGACCCGGAACCCGTCGGCGACGACCGGCCGGGGGAGTACCGCGGCTGGCGGCTGTCCCTTCCCGGTGAAGTAGACTACTTCTTCCTTGCCAGGCAAGGAGCTTTCAACTCCTGGACTGTCGCCGCGGGCAGTGCGACACGTCAGGCCGGTACCGCTGAAGCCGTACCCGCCGACGATCCCCGGACGCTGATCGTGGACGCGCGGACTGTCCTCGGCCTGACCGGTCTGCGGCTGGCGGACGTGCTCGCCGAGCTGACCGCGACGGTGTCCAACGAAGCCGCTCGCCTGCGCCGGGCGCCGAGTGCGCACGATCTGTCCATTATGGACTACAACCTGGCGGACGGGCATCTCACCGGGCATCCGCGGCTGGTATTGAACAAGGGCCGTGTCGGGTTTTCGGCGGCCGACCGGGCAAGGTACGCGCCGGAGGCCGGTGAGGACGTCGTGCTGGAGTGGTACGCGGTGCACCGGTCCTTCGCCGAATTCCGGTGCGTGGACGGGCTCAGCGAGCAGACACTGCTGGCCGAGGAGCTCGACGAGACGCAGCGTGCCGAGTTCACCGCGCTGGTCGCCGAGGTCGGGGATCCCGCGGACTACGTCTGGGTGCCGGTCCACCCTTGGCAGGCCGACGAAACCATCGGCACGCTTTACGCGGCGGAGCTGAGCCTAGGCACGATGATCGCACTCGGACAGTCACGGGACCACTACCGTCCACATCAGACGATTCGCACCTTGGCGAACATGAGTGCTCCCGCGCGTCGGGACGTCAAGACCGCTGTCTCGGTGCGCAACACGCTGGTGTACCGGGGTTTGAACTCGGCCGCCACGCTCGCCGGGCCCGCGGTGACGAGCTGGCTGCGACAGGTCAGTGCCGCGGATTCCTTGCTCACCGACGAATGCCGGTTCGGCCTGCTCGGCGAGGTGGCGAGCGTTTCGGTACGGCATCCGCTGTTCGGCACGCTGGAAGAACTCCCGTACCGCTTTCACGAGACGCTCGGCGCGCTCTGGCGGGAGCCGATCGTGCGGCGGCTCGCCGAGGGTGAGCAAGCGATTTCCTTCGCGGCGCTGACCTATCGCGACCCGGACGGTGACACGGTGATCGTCGAGCTGATCCAGCGCTCGCATCTGACCGCCGAGCTGTGGTGTGCACGCGTTTTCGACCTGTTTCTCACGCCGTTGCTCCAATGGCTGCTGCGCTACGGTGTCGGTTTCTGCCCGCACGGACAGAATCTGATCCTCGTGGTCGACGCCGAGGGCAAGCCGTTGAGGGTGGCCATCAAGGACTTCGCGCAGGGTGTCGACCTCATGGACGCCGACGTCGACTGCTATCGGTCGCTTCCCGCCGAAGTGTCGGAGGAGATGTTGCGGTGGGCGCCGCATTTGCTGGCACAGTCGTTGTTCAGCTCGGTTTTCGCCGGGCAGCTGCGGTTCTGGGCGGAAATCCTGGTCGATGACCTCGGGTTCGCGCGGACCCGGTTCTGGGAGCTAGTCCGGGAGATCGTCCTGAAGTTCCGGGACGAGAATCCTGAGTTGTCGGCCCGGTTCGACGCTTGCCAACTGCTTTCGCCGGACGTCGAGCGGGTGACGCTGAATCGGGAACACCTTGCCGGGCAGGGCTTCGACAAGGTCGAGCGAGACGACGAGTTCGACGTCCGCTGGGGTCGCGCGGCGAATCCGCTATATGCGGCGGATCCCGGCGGCGCGTGGTGACCGGCCTGACGCACCATCATCGCCCGGTGGGCGCTCGTTCGCTGGCCGCGCGTTCTTCAGCCGCTCGGACGCTCGAACCGGCGCTGCTGCGGGCACTGGCCGATGGGGCCATCGGCAGGCTGGTCCTCGTTGTGCCGGACCCGCACGCCCGGTTCGCCGCGGTGGAGCTGGACGGGCGGTTCGTCGCCGACGAAGTGCTGACCGGGGGCTACGGCGTCTGCAGCTACGTCTTCGCCTGGGATGTGCGGCGCGAAGCGTTGTCCAATGTGGATATGAACGGCCCGCTGGGGCGGTATCTCGGCGCGTTCGGGGATCTGAAGATGACTCCTGATCTGGCCTCGGCCATTCCGTTGCCGGGGGACGGGCGCACTTGGGCGGTGGTTTGTGACGTCGAGTGGCCGGACGGGGAATCCGTGTCCATCGCGCCTCGGCAGGTGCTGGCGGGGCAGCTGGCGGCGTTGGAGGAGTCCTGGCTAGTGCCCTCGGCCGGGATCGAGCACGAGGTGGTTTTCCGTGACGGGCATGGGAATCCCCTGACTGCGCACGGTGTCGACTACGCGCTGGGCGGGACCGGGCGGCTGGCGCCGGTGCTGCGGGAGGTGCGCGACGCGCTCGAGGAAACCGGGCTCGGCGTCGAATCGGCGCGGGCCGAGTGTCATCCGGGACAGTACGAGATCGTGTTGCGGCACCGCGACGCGCTGGCCGCTTGTGACGACGCGTTGCTGCAGCAGTGGGTGGTCCGGGAAGCGGCGGTCCGCCACGGTGTTCAAGCGAGCTATCTCGCGGCTCCCGAGGCCGGTCAGGGCAGCTCGTGCCATGTGCATCTGTCTTTGTCCACTTTGGATGGCGACGCGGCGTCTTCCGGCGGTGGCACAGCGCTTTCCGAGACCATGGGTCACTTTTTGGCGGGAGTGCTGCGGGACGCGCGGGCGTTGACGGCGATCTGGGCGCCTACGTGGAACAGTTACGTCCGGCTGCGGACGGCCCCGTTCTCGCCTCGGACACTGCGCTGGGGTGTCGACGATCGGACGGCTTCGGTGCGGGTGGCGGGCAAGGATTCCTCGCTCCGGCTGGAGTTCCGGTTCGCCGGTGCGGACGCTCAGCCGCATCTCGTGGTGGCGGCTCTGCTCGCGGCCGGTCGTGCCGGGATCGAAGACCGCCTCCCGGTGCCTCCGGCCGGTACCGATCTCGGCACCCTCGCCGCTACCCCGTGGGAGGCCCTCGCCGCGCTTGCCGACGGCGGCCGCGCCGCGAAACTCCTCGGTGACGACGTCGTCGCTCAGCAAGCCGCCCTCCTCTCGTCCGAAATCGACGCTGCCTGTTCCACGGTCACCGACCTCCAACGCTCGCGCTCCACCCTCCGATCCTGAGGCTTCGCCACCTGTCGACAGGCGGCGATCTCTTAGCTACTGAGAGGTCGCCACCTGTCGACAGATGGCACGCACTTGCGCAGGTGGGGTCCGGTGCGCAGGGTATGAGGTGTGAGCGAGCGCGAGTACGACTACGACCTGATAGTGATCGGCTCCGGCCCCGGCGGGCAGAAGGCGGCCATCGCCGCCGCCAAGCTGGGCAAGCGGGTGGCGATCATCGACAAACACGACATGGTCGGCGGTGTCTGTGTCAACACGGGCACGATTCCATCGAAAACTTTGCGGGAAGCCGTTCTCTACCTGACGGGGATGAACCAGCGGGAGCTCTACGGGGCCAGCTATCGGGTCAAACAGGACATCACGATCGCCGACCTCATGTCACGGACGCAGCACGTGGTCGGCCGGGAGGTCCAGGTCGTCCGGGCGCAACTGCTGCGCAACCACGTTGACCTGGTCGTGGGGGAGGCGAGTTTCGTCGACCCGCACACCGTCGCGGTCGAGGGAAAGCACCGCGGCGACCGGACGTCGATGAGCGCGGCCTTCATCGTGATCGCCACCGGAACCAAGCCGGCGCGCCCGTCGGAGGTCGACTTCGACGCGGAGCGGGTGCTCGACTCCGACGAGATCCTGCGGCTCGAGTCGATTCCGTCGTCGATGGTCGTCGTCGGGGCGGGGGTGATCGGCATCGAGTACGCGTCGATGTTCGCCGCGCTCGGCGCCCGGGTCACCGTGGTGGAGCAGCGGGACTCGATGCTGGGGTTCTGCGATCCCGAGATCGTCGAGTCGCTGAAGTTCCATCTCCGGGACCAGGCCGTCACGTTCCGGTTCGGCGAGAAGGTGGCCAATGTGGTCGCTTCCGAACACGCCACGGTGACCACTCTGGTGAGCGGTAAGCGGATCCCGGCCGAAATGGTCATGTACTCCGCCGGCCGTCAGGGACTCACCGAGGCGTTGAACCTGGAACTCGCGGGGCTCACCGCCGACAACCGTGGCAGGCTGAAGGTCGACGAGCACTACCGGACGCCGGTCGAACACATCTACGCCGTCGGTGACGTGATCGGCTTCCCGGCGCTCGCGGCGACGTCGATGGACCAGGGGCGCTTGGCGGCTTATCACGCGTTCGACGAGCCGGCGAACGAACTCGCGTCGCTGCAGCCGATCGGGATCTACAGCATCCCGGAGATCTCCTACTGTGGCGCCACGGAAGCGGAACTCACCGCGTCTTCGGTGCCGTACGAGGTCGGTATCGCGCGGTATCGCGAACTCGCGCGCGGGCAGATCACCGGCGATTCCTACGGGATGCTCAAGCTCCTTGTGTCCACTGTGGACCGGAAACTGCTCGGGGTGCACGTGTTCGGCACCGGCGCCACCGATCTCGTCCACATCGGACAGGCCGTCATGGGCTGCGGCGGCACTGTCGACTACCTCGTCGACGCCGTCTTCAACTACCCGACGCTGTCCGAGGCGTACAAGGTCGCCGCGCTGGACGCGACGAACAAGATCCGGTCGCTGGAGCGGTACGCCATCTGACCAGGCGTTTTGACATCCGTTAGAACATGTGTTCGACTGGCTGAGTGCGATGGGATGGACAGCGGGCAGACGGTGCCGCCGAGCAGGCGCTGCTGGGGATGGACGGGCTCGTGCGGTCCGTGCGTTCGCCGGAGTTCGACGGCGTCACCTTTCACGAGGTGTACGCCAAGTCCGTGCTGACCAAGGTGCCCTCGGGGTCGCCGATGCCCTTCAGCTGGACGATCAACCCGTACCGCGGATGCTCACACGCCTGTACTTATTGTCTCGCGGGCGAAACCGAAATCCTCATGGCCGACGGCCGCACCAAGGCGCTGTCCGAAATCCAGGTGGGCGACGAGGTCTACGGCACCGAGCAGGAGGGCAGCCGTCGCCGCTACGCCCGGACTCGGGTCCTGGCGCACTGGCCGTCGGTCAAGCACGCCTACCGGGTCGCCCTCGAAGACGGCACCGAACTCGTCGCGAGCGGTGACCACCGCTTCCTGACCGATCGCGGCTGGAAACAGGTCGGCGCCACCCCCGCGCGGGAACCGCATCTGATGCCGGGCAGCAAGCTCGTCAGCTCCGGACGTTTCCCGGCACCACCCCTGGATGACGCCGAGTATCGCGCCGGATACGTCTGCGGCACGGTCAAAGGCAACGGCTCGGCGGACCCCGAGGCGTCCGACCGGTCGCGTATGTACCTGGAGGGCTTCCGCTCGCTGAGCGACCTCTCCGAGCTGCCCGCCGCGCCGAGCGTGGGCTGGCAAAAGGGATTCCTCGCCGGGGTTTTCGACGCGCAGGGCGGCTACAGCCGCGGAGTGCTGCGGATCTCCAATGGCGACGAGTCCGTGCTCACAGCCGTCTCCGAAGCGCTGCGGGCGCTCGGATTCCGGCACACCATCGGCGACTACGAGCAGGCCGCCGCCAGGCGCACCGTGCGGCTTCTGGGCGGCCTCGCCGAGCAGGTCCGGTTCCTGCTCACCGTCGACCCGGCGATCACGCGCAAACGGAGTATCCACGGCCTGCCGATCAGGGCGTCCGCGCGCGTCGGTGTCGTCTCGATCGAACCGCTCGGTATCGAACTGCCGCTGTTCGACATCACCACCGGCACCGGTGACTTCATCGCGAACGGTGTCGTCGCGCATAACTGCTTCGCCCGCAACACCCACACGTACCTGGAATTCGACTCCGGCAAGGATTTCGACACCCAGGTCGTGGTCAAGGTCAACGCGCCCGAAGTCCTGACGGCACAGCTGCGCAAACCGGGCTGGAAACGCGAACACGTCGCGATGGGCACCAACACCGACCCCTACCAGCGGGCCGAGGGCCGCTACAAGCTGATGCCGCGGATCATCCGCGCGCTGGCCGACTCAGGCACGCCGTTTTCCATCCTGACCAAGGGAACCGTCCTCATCCGGGACCTCCCGCTGCTCGGCGCCGTCGCGAAGGACGTCCCTGTCGGGCTCGGTGTCTCCATCGCCCTGCTGGACCGCGATCTGCAGCGGAAACTCGAACCCGGCACACCGAGCCCGCAGGCGCGTCTCGACCTCGTGCGCCGCGCACGCGACGCGGGGCTGTCCTGTGGCGTGTTCATCGCGCCGATCCTGCCCGGCCTGACCGACTCCGAAGAAGCGCTGGACGCGTTGCTCGCGGCCATCGCCGACGCCGGTGCGAGCGGCGTCACCGTGCTGCCGCTGCATTTGCGGCCTGGCGCGCGGGAGTGGTTCGCGCAGTGGCTCAGCGCCGAACATCCGGCGCTCGTGACGAAGTACCGTGAGCTTTACCGCGGTGGCAGTTACGTGAACAAGGCTTACCGGCAAAGGCTTTCCGAGCGGGCCGCGCGGCTCATCCGGCGCCACGGCCTGGAACCGCGGGCACCCAAGCCGGCCCGCGGCGTCCCCGGTGACGACAACGCAGGTTGGCCCGAAGGCGCGATCCCCGCTCCGCGCCGTCCCGCCGACAGTGACGCCTCGATGACCAAAGGCGACCAGTTGCGGCTGCTCTAGATAAACCTGGTGGCGCTACCCCCGGGTGGGTTCGTTAGCCTTTACCGGCGGCGATTGCCGCTGATGACACCGTTCGAACGAGCCTAGAGAGGATCCTGCGTAGTGCTTCGCACCCACAACGCCGGCACATTGCGTGCCGAGCACGCCGGCCAGACCGTCACCCTCACCGGATGGGTGGCCCGGCGGCGCGATCACGGTGGGGTGATCTTCATCGATCTGCGCGACGCGAGCGGGATCTCCCAGGTCGTCTTCCGTGAAGGAGAGATGGCCGAGCGCGCCCACCAGCTGCGCTCCGAATACTGCGTCCGCATCGTCGGCGAGGTCTCCGCCCGGCCCCAGGGCAACGCCAACGACGAGATCCCGACCGGCGCGATCGAAGTGCTCGCCACCGAGCTCGAGGTGCTGTCGGAAGCCGCGCCGCTGCCGTTCCCGATCGACGAGCGCGTCGACGTCGGTGAAGAGGTCCGACTCAAGCACCGCTACCTCGACCTCCGCCGCAGCGGCCCCGCCAAGGCGATGCGCTTGCGCAGCGAGGTCAACCGCGCGGCCCGCGAGGTGCTGCACGCGCAGGACTTCGTCGAGATCGAGACCCCGACGCTGACCCGTTCCACCCCCGAAGGCGCCCGCGACTTCCTGGTTCCCGCGCGTCTGCGCCCGGGTTCCTGGTACGCGCTGCCGCAGTCGCCGCAGCTGTTCAAGCAGCTGCTGATGGTCGGCGGCTTGGAGCGGTACTACCAGATCGCCCGCTGCTACCGCGACGAAGACTTCCGCGCCGACAGGCAGCCGGAGTTCACCCAGCTCGACATCGAGATGAGCTTCGTCGAGCAGGACGACATCATCGCGCTCGGCGAGCAGGTCACCGTGGCGCTGTGGAAGCTGATCGGCCACGACATCCCGCAGCCGTTCCCGCGGATCACCTACGCCGACGCGATGGCGAAGTACGGTTCGGACAAGCCGGACCTGCGCTTCGACCTCGAGCTCACCGACATGACGGAGTACTTCGCGGACACCCCGTTCCGCGTCTTCCAGTCGCCGTACGTCGGTGCCGTGGTCATGGCAGGCGGAGCCGGCCAGCCGCGCCGCACGCTCGACGCGTGGCAGGAGTGGGCGAAGCAGCGTGGCGCCCGCGGCCTCGCGTACGTGCTCGTGAACGAGGACGGCACGCTCGGCGGCCCGGTCGCCAAGAACCTGTCCGAGAAGGAGCGCGAAGGCCTCGCCGAGGCTGCTGGGGCGAAGCCCGGTGACTGCGTCTTCTTCGGTGCGGGCCAGGCCGCCGACGTCCGCCCGCTGCTTGGCGCCGCGCGCGTCGAGATCGGCAAGCGCCTCGGCCTGATCGACGAGAACGCCTGGTCGTTCGTCTGGGTCGTCGACTTCCCGATGTTCCAGTCCGCCGCCGAGGCCGTCGCTTCCGACGACGTCGCCGTCGGTGCCGGCAAGTGGACGGCACTGCACCACGCCTTCACCTCGCCGACGCCGGAATGGACGGACAAGCTCGAGCAGGACCCGGGCAACGCGCTCGCGTACGCCTACGACATCGTCTGCAACGGCAACGAAATCGGTGGCGGCTCGATCCGTATCCACCAGGCCGAGTTGCAGAAGCGCGTCTTCGAGATCATGGGACTGTCCGAGGAGGACGCGCAGGAGAAGTTCGGCTTCCTGCTCGACGCCTTCCAGTTCGGCCCGCCGCCGCACGGCGGCATCGCGTTCGGCTGGGACAGGATCGTCATGCTGCTTTCCGGGGCGGACTCGCTGCGGGACGTCATCGCGTTCCCGAAGACCGGCGGCGGTTTCGACCCGCTGACGGCGGCGCCCGCCCCGATCACCCCGGAGCAGCGTAAGGAAGCCGGCGTCGACGCGAAACCGGCCGCGCCCAAGCAGCCCACCCAGCGGTAGGTGCTTCACCTCAGGGCGGTGTGCCCGCCGGACCAGACCGCTGAAGCGGTCGAAATCCTGCGGGCACACTCCGGAGTCGCGCATCTCGTCGTGCATCACGGCGTCGCGGTCAAACCCGGGGGTGACCTGATCGAGGCCGACATCGCGCGCGAGTCGACCGACGAGATCGTCGACTCGCTGTGCGGGCTGCAGCTGGACCGCACGGGCGGGATCACCCTCGAAACGATCGAAACGGCGTTGTCGGACGCGGCGGACAAGGCCGAAGAGGACGCTCCCGGTGAGGGTGCGGACGCCGTGGTCTGGCAGGAACTGCTCGGCAGGACCGGCGAGGAGTCCCGGCTCAACGTCACCTTCCTCGCGTTCCTGGCCATCGCCTGCCTGCTGGCCGCGGTCGGCATCGTCACCGATTCGCCGGTGACGATCGTCGGTGCGATGGTGGTGGGCCCGGAGTTCGGTCCGCTGGCGGCGATCGCGGTGGGACTGGTGCTGCGACGCGGGGATCTGGTCCGCCGGGCGGCGGTCGCGCTGGGCATCGGGTTTCCGGTCGCGATGCTCGTCACCCTGGGTGCCACGCTGCTCGCGGAGGCGACCGGGTTGTTCGCGGCCTCGGATCTCATCGGGGAGCACCAGGTCGACTTCATCTACCAGGTCGGCCCGTACGCGCTGATCGTGGCGCTGCTGGCCGGCGCGGCCGGGATGTTGTCGATGACGTCGGCGAAATCCGCGGCGCTGGTCGGCGTGTTCATCTCGGTCACCACGGTGCCGGCCGCGGGGTACGCGGTGGTCGCCGCGGTGCTCGGTGAATGGGACAGATGTCTGAGTTCCGCCGGTCAGCTCGTGGTGAACCTGATCGGAATCGTTCTAGCTGCGGCCATTGTGCTGATTTTTCGCCGGAACAAGCAACGTTCTGACGTTGCGCAACGTCCGCTCTCACAAGGCTGACTGCGTTACAACGTCTTTGCCCACAATTGTCCGAATGGAAGTGGTCATGGTTACTCGCTCACTAGTAGGGTCGGTGGCAATGACAGTGGACACCTCCTCTGCCGACGACTCGACTGTCGGAGCAGGAGCCGAAGCTCATGACATCGGAGCGGCTGTCGCGGCTGGTGAATCGGTGCTGGCGCATCGGTTCGGCAGCGCGATCAGGCTGGTCGACGCGGAAGAGCTGGCCGGTAGCGGCCCGGCCACCGTGGTTCGCGCCAGAGTTGCCTCTTCGCCCTTTGAGTTGCCTTGCACACTGGTGATCAAGCATTACCCGGTGCGACCGCAGCCCGGGATGATCGATTCCTTCGCCCAGGAGGCGGTCAGCTACCAGCTGTTCACCGCGCTGGCGCCGGAGGACCGCATGTGCCCCGAGCTGCTCGCGCATGACGGCAAGCACCGCGTCCTCGTCATCGACGACCTCGGCAGCGCGCCGACCCTGCAGGACAAGCTGAGGTCGTCCGACGCCAGGGCGGCCGAGTCCTCGCTGCTTTCGTGGGCACGGTCGCTCGGGCGGCTCCACGCCACCACAGCCAGCCGGGAAGCCGATTTCAACGCTCTGCTGCGGCGGCTCGGTGGTCCGGCGAAGGGCGAGGACACCACGCCGGTGGTGGCCTGTGCGCAGCTGCCCGCACTGCTCGAAGAGGTACTCCAGGTAAAGACGCCTGAGTCGGTCCGTCAGCGCGCGGAACGCTCCGCGGAGTACGCGCGGTCGTCGGCGTACCGCGCGTTCAGCCCCGCGGACCTCAGCCCCGAAAACAACCTCGTCACCAGCTCGGGTGTCCGATTCCTCGACTTCGAGCGCGGCCGTGTGCGCAACGCGCTGGTCGACGCCGCGTACCTGCGGCTGCCGTTCGCGGCCTTCCCGGGCGCGCTCGCGCTGCCCGCCGGGATGAGCGAAGCGATGGTCGCCGCGTGGCGCGCCGAAGCCGCGACGGCCTGGCCGGCGCTGGCCGACGACGTCGCGCTCGCCGGCTACCTGATGGACAGCCAGCTGCTGCTCGTCTGGATGGTCACCTGGGATCTGTTGCCCACCCTGCCCGCGGGTACGGGCGCCGGCCCGCTCAGCAGGCAGGCCGCTCTCGTGTCGTGGTGGCGCGAAGTCGCGAAGCACGCGGAGAGGCTCAAGCTGACCGACGTCGTCGACCACGCGCTGGAAGTAGCGGACAAATTGGACGCTCGCTTCGGTCCTGGTCTGGAATTGGCGCTGTACCCGGCTTTCCGGTAACCCGGGCACCGAGGATTCGCCGAGCCGACCTCAGCCCGTTACCCAGGCATCACCGCAGGTGAGTCTGCATGCCCGATGGTCAGGGTGTGACCGTGGTGAGCGTCGAAGTCACTCAGGAACCCGATCCCCTCTACTCCGTCAGTCCCGCTGAACCAGCCGAACCGGAATCCCCGCGTCAGGCACGCCGTTTGGTCGTGCTCGGGGACTCCACCGCGGTGGGACTGGGCGATCCGCTGCCCGGTGGCGGCTGGCGTGGCGTCGGCCCGCTGGTCGCCGACGCGCTCGGCGTCGAACCGGACGGCTATCTCAACCCGTCCTTCCCCGGTGCCCGGATGCGCTGCGTCCGCACCGACCAGTTGCCGGCCGCGCTGGAGCATCGCGCCGACGTCGCGCTCGTCGTGGTCGGCATGAACGACACCCTGCGCTCGGATTTCGACGCGGTGGCCATGGCCGGCGACCTCGCCGCGGTGATCACCGAGCTGAACGCCGTCGGCACCACCGTGATCCCCGTCCGCTTCCACGACCACGGCCGGGTGTTCCGGCTCCCCGCTTCGCTGCGGCGCGCCCTTTCGTCGCGGATCGGCGAACTCAACGACGTCATCGACGGCGTGGTCACCCGGCTCGGCGCGCCCTGTGTCGACCTGCACTCGCTGCCCGGGGCTTACGAACTCGCGACGTGGAGCGTGGACCGGCTGCACCCCTCGGAGCTCGGACATCGCTTGCTGGCGACCGGTTTCACCGAGCGGATCGCCGACGCCGGGTTCGAAATCCCCGAGCCGGTGAGCATGACCTGCTCGGGCGGCGCGAGCCACGGCACGGCCGAACACGTCGGCTGGCTGATCATCAAGGGTATTCCGTGGCTATGGCGGCGCGGCCGGGATCTGGTGCCCTATGCGGTCTCGATCATGTGGCGTTCGGTACGTACTTCTCGATAGTGCGAAATACACGAATTCGAAATAAGCAAGATCGGAGTTGGCGGACCGCGTAGTTCTCCGGGATGATAGGTGATCGCAATCCCGGGAGGACTACCTTTATGATCATTCCCACCGAGCCCATCGGCAGCATTCCGCGTCCGGCTTTCCTTCTTGAGGCAATGGCGGACTTCGCCGCCGGGAAGATCGATTCCACCCAGTTGGCGGTACTGGAAGGAAAGGCGCTGGCCGACACGGTCAGCCGCTTCGAGCAGACCGGCTCCCCGGTGATCACCGACGGCGAGCAGGGAAAGCCGAGTTTCGCGACGTATCCGCTGGCGGGCTTGGTATCCCTGGCTCCGGACGGCGTTGTCATTCCCTTTGCGGACGGCCACACCCGCCAGCTGCCGCGGTTGACCGAAGGCCCGTTCCGCTACCAGACCTTCGCGGACGAATATCTGAAGAAAGCGCTGGCGCAAGCGACCAAACCGGTGAAGCAGGCCGTCATCGCCGCTTCCGCGGTCAGCCTGATCTATCCCGGCGACGGTTTGCCTGGTTACTCGCGGGAGGAATTCCTTGCCGATTTGGCAGACGAGGCCGAGGCCGATATCCGCCGGAGTCTCGACGCGGGTGCGGACAGCGTGCAGATCGATTTCACCGAAGCCAGGCTCTCGTTGAAACTGGACCCGTCCGGTGGTCTGCTGCGTTCGTTCGTCGAACTCAACAATGTCGTGCTGAGCCGGTTTTCCGAAGAGTATCGGCGGAATATCGGCGTGCACACCTGCCCCGGTGGCGACCAGGATTCGGTGCACAGTCTCGATATCGACTACGCCGGGCTGCTGCCGACGTTGTTCGAACTCGACGCGGGCAATTTCTACGTCCAGCTCGCGAGTGAAGCCGAGCCGCGCAAGGCACTCGAGACGATCAAGAACCACCTGCGGCCGGGGCAGCGGGTCTTCGTCGGCGTGATCGATCCGATCAACCCCGAGGTCGAGACCGTGGAACTGGTTCGCGACAGGGTTCTCCAGGCGGCGGAGTTCATTCCGGTCGACCGTCTCGGCACCTGCGACGACTGCGGGTTCTCCCCGTTCGCCGACGACACCTCGACGTCACGCGACATCGCGTTCGCGAAGATCGCCGCGCGCGTGGAGGGCACCAGGCTGGCGGCCGAAGCACTCGGCTAGCGAGTTCTCAGCAGCGTGGAGGTGGGCAGGGCGGGGCGCCTGCCTCCACGCTTGTCCGGCGGGGCCGACGTGAAACCGGGAGAAACCATGTCCACGAGCGAGCAAACAGTCATCCCGGCGAGGCCGGCGGAGTCCTTTTTCGGTTCCGGGCCTTACCCGGCCCACAAGACACGGGTGATCGCCTGGTCGGTGCTGGCCGGGTTCGTGCTCACCATCATCTGGTCCGCGCCGTTCGTCGATTCGGTCATCGGTGACAGCGTCGCCAACACACTGCTCGGCCACGACGCGAAGGAAACGCCGGTCAACGGCGCGCTCGCCGGGACGTTCTTCGCTTTCGTCTCCGGGCTCGCCGGGTCGTTCACGGCGTGCAACATCGCCGCGTTCGGCGCCGTGGCCCCGCTCGTCGGCGGCGAAACCGCCGGACGGCGCCGCTTCCTCACCACGCTGAAGCCGCTGGGCTGGATTTCGGCGGGGATGCTGACGGTTTCGGTGGTCTACGGCGTGCTCGTCGCGATCGTGGGCGTCCGGATGCCGCAGTTCGCCACCGCGCCGACGACCGGGCTGTCGGCGCGCAGCATCCAGTCGATGATCGCGTTCGGGATCATCGGCCTGGCCTTCATCGTGCTCGGCCTCGCCGCCGTCGGCGCGATCCCCAATCCGCTGGCGGGTCTCACCCGGCGGTTCCCCGCGGCACCGCTCGTCGTCATGGGCGCGCTGATCGGCGGGTTCCTGATCGGGCGCCCGTATCCGCTGTTCCGGATCATGTTCCGCGACGCCGCCGAGTCCCACAACGTGTTCTACGGCGCCGCGGCCTTCGCCCTGCAGTCGGTGGGCAACATCCTGGTCATGGGCCTACTGTTCCTGCTGCTGGTGCACGCGACCGGTGGCCGGGTGCAGCGGTGGCTCGGCGCCAAACCCGCCCGGATCGCCGTCGTGACCGGTGCCGCACTGCTCGTCGGCGGCACCTTCACGCTGCTCTACTGGGACCTGCGGGTCCTCGGCAGGCTCGGCGTGATCTGGTACCCGATGATCAACTGGTAGCTGCAGATGTCCAAGAGCTTTCGCAGCGGGAACCCGGTCACGGTCGCGGTCGTCGGCCTGACCGTGCTGACTCTGGCTGTGCTCACCGCGGTGAACGTCCCGGACCTGCCGCTCGTCGGAGACGGCACGAAATACGCCGCCGAATTCGGCGAAGCGGCGGGTCTGACCGAAGGTGACGCCGTGCGCGTAGCCGGGGTGAAGGTGGGCAAGGTGTCGAGTGTCGAGCTCGCCGGGGACAAGGTCGAGGTGTCGTTCCGCGCCAAGGACGTCTGGCTCGGCGACCGGACCTCGGCCGCGATCAAGCTCGAAACGTTGCTGGGCAAGAAGTATCTCGCGCTGGAGCCGTTCGGCGACGACGTGCTCGACCCCACCGAGCCGATTCCCCGGGCGCGTACCACCACGCCCTACGAACTCACCGACGCGTTCGAGGATCTCGTCACGACGGTGAACGGCGTCGACACGAACCAGCTCGCCACGAGCTTCGACGCTCTGTCGCAGACCTTCGCGAACACACCCGCGGATGTGAAAGGCACGCTGTCGGGACTCTCGCAGCTGTCTGACACGCTGTCCCGCCGAGACAGTCAGCTGTCCCGGCTGCTGGCCAACACCCGGCTGGTTTCCGCCACGCTGGCCGATCGTGATGCCCAGCTCGTCCAGCTCATGAGTGACGGCAACCAGCTGCTCGACGAGGTCACGCGGCGGAAACAGGCGATCAGCGCGCTGCTGACCGGCGCGACGACCCTGTCGCGAGAGCTGCGGGGCCTGGTCGACGACAACGACGACCAGCTGGATCCGGTGCTGACGCAGCTCGACCGGCTGACGACGATGCTGCAACGCAACCAGGTCGCCCTCGACCTCGGCATCCAGCGGTTCGCGCCGTTCGTGCGGATCTTCACCAACGGCGCGGGCAACGGCCGGTGGATCGACGGCTATCTGTGCGGCCTGGTCTTGCCGTCGTTCGGCCCGGTCAACGAGGAAGGTTGCCGATCCTGGTGAACACGGCGAGCGCTTCGGTGTCGGACGCCGGGGACCGGACGAAATCCTGGGCCCAGGTCTCGATATCGGCGTACGTGGAACTGTCCACAAGGGACTGACAGGCGGCCTCGGCGTCGAACCGGGTCCGTCGCAGTTGGACAGCGGGCCCGGACGCGCCGCCGAGCAACGCCCAGTGCGCCCCGACCGAGCCGTACGGCATGCCGACGCTGCCCGGGTTGACCACCAGGCGGCGGTCCACGAGCCGGGTGAACGGCATATGGGTGTGCCCGCAGACCACGGTCTCGGCCTCGACACCGTCGAGCACCTCGGACCACCGGGCCATCGGGGAGTCGACCAGCGCGATCTCCTCGTCGTCGCGCGGGGTGGCGTGACAGAAGAGCACTTCGCCGAGCCCGGTGACCGGCAGCGTCACCGTCAGGGGCAGGGCACCGAGCAGTTCGACGTGGGCGCCGGTCAGCTGTGCCGCCGCCCAGGGCGCGATCGGGTCGGGGATCTTGGTGTCGCCACCGCGCGCGAGCTGGACCAGTTCGCGATCCGCGTTGCCGCGCACCCACACCGCGCGGTCACCGAGTTCGGCCAGTCTATCGAGGGTTTGTGCAGGTAGCGGGCCTGCGGCGAGGTCGCCGGTGAGCACGATCCGGTCCGCGCTCGCGACGTCCGGCTCGGCCAGGACGGCCTCCAGCGCGGGCAGCACGCCGTGGATGTCGGAGAGGACGGCCACACGATCGTTCATGCGCACAGCCTGCCCGTTGTCCCGGGCACCCGGCCAGCGGTGTTCGCAGCGGGCGCAACGGCTACCGTCAAGGCGTGGCACAGGACGAACTCTTCACCGTGAACCCCGATCTGGGGCCGCCTCCGGAGCCGTCGGAGGCACCCCGGGTGCAGGCGGCACGCGCGGAGTCGCCGCTCGCCGTGCGCATGCGTCCCCGTTCGCTGGACGAGGTCGTCGGCCAGCAGCACCTCCTGCGTGAGGGCGCGCCCCTGCGCCGGCTCGTGGAAGGCGCCGCGCCCGCGTCCGTGCTGCTGTACGGACCGCCGGGGACGGGCAAGACCACGCTCGCGAACCTGGTTTCGGCCGCCACCGGACGGCGGTTCGTGGCGATGTCCGCGCTGTCGGCCGGGGTGAAGGAGGTCCGCGGGGTCATCGAGGAGGCCCGGCGGCGGCGCAACTACAACGCCGAGAACACCGTCCTGTTCATCGACGAGGTCCACCGGTTCTCGAAGACCCAGCAGGACGCGCTGCTCGGCGCGGTCGAGGACAGGACCGTCCTGCTGGTGGCCGCGACCACGGAGAACCCGTCGTTCTCGGTGGTTTCGCCGCTGCTGTCCCGCTCGCTCGTGCTCCAGTTGCGCGAGCTCGGCGACGACGACATCCGCGCGCTCATCAAGCGCGCGCTGACCGACGAGCGAGGCCTCGGCGACCGGCTGAAGCTGACCGACGAAGCCGAAGACCACCTCGTCCGCTTGGCTTCCGGCGACGCGCGACGCGCGCTGACCGCTTTGGAGGCCGCGGCGGACGCGGCCTCGGCGACCGAGCACAAGACCATCGACCTCGCCATCGTCGAGTCCACTGTGGACAAGGCGGCCGTGCGCTACGACCGCGACGGCGACCAGCACTACGACGTGATCAGCGCGTTCATCAAGTCGATCCGCGGCTCCGACGTGGACGCGGCGCTGCACTATTTGGCGCGGATGATCGAAGCGGGGGAGGACCCGCGGTTCCTGGCGCGCCGGCTCGTCGTGCACGCCAGCGAGGACATCGGCATGGCGGACCCGACAGCGCTGCAGGCGGCCGTCGCGGCTTCCCACGCGGTGCAGTTCATCGGCATGCCCGAGGGCAGGCTCGCGCTGGCCCAGGCGACCATCCACCTCGCGACCGCGCCGAAGTCGAACGCCGTGGTCGCCGGAATCGACGCCGCACTGGCCGACGTCCGCGCCGGGCGTATCGGGACGGTTCCGCCGCATCTGCGCGACGGGCACTACGCGGGGGCGGCGAAACTGGGGAACGCCCAGGGCTACCGGTATCCGCATGACGTGGCCGACGGTGTCTTGGCGCAGCAGTACCCGCCGGATGAGCTGGTGGGCGAGGATTACTACAACCCGACCCAGCGCGGCGCCGAGCGGACCCTGTCCGAGCGGGTGCCGAAACTGCGGCGGACTATCCGGGGAACTTCGTAAGCCGCGGTTATTACCCCAAAGCGGCGTTGGGGGCGTTGAGTGCCCCCAACGCCGCTTTGGGGTAATGGTGGGGCCCGAAGTCAGCCGCTGACCCCAGTCCGCCCGTCCTCGACCCGCCCGGTCAACGTCCGCAGGAACGAAGCATCACCATCAGCCGTGACCCGGATGTCGTACCACCCCTGGGAAGCAGGCCAATCCACCGCCGCGGACCGCCCCGCCGGAACCCGCACAACCCGGTTGGCTTGCCCATAACGAGAAGCCGTCAACCGCAACGTAACCGCTCGAGAACCGGAATTGACGAACGAAAACTCCACCCCACACCGCTGAGGCAGGAACCGAGTCCACACATCCACCCCGGCCGCCATCCCGGAAGAACTCCCGCGAAGCTCCCACCAAGACCGGTTCGGCCCTTGCACCGCAACCCGATACGTGTCACCGCCCAGCGAAAGCGACGAAGAACCGACCACATCGTGATGCGCGGGCTCAGCCAGCTCACCCGCATACGGGTACACCGCGAAATGCGCCGACGAACGCCCGGAGTTGGTCAACTGCAGAGCCAGCTTCCCCGCGTCAACACGTCCCGAAACCGAGACCTGGTAAGGCAAAGCCCGCGCCGGCCGGGTGCCGGGCTCGGCCACCGGCAGCTTCTGCTCCACCGGCGGAGCGGGATGCCACCGGCTGATCGGCGCCGGCACCGCGCCCGGGCGCTTCAGGTGCGGAGGCCGTCCCTGCCGGGAGAAGTCGAACGCGCCGGTCAGGTCCCCGGCCACCGTCCGCCGCCAGTTCGAGATGTTCGGCTCGGCGACGCCGGTCCAGCGTTCCAGCAGCCGCAGCACCGAAGTGTGGTCGTACACCTGGGAATCCACGTAGCCACCGACGGTCCACGGCGACACCACGGTCATCGGCACGCGCGGCCCGAAGCCGAGGGGCTGCCCGCCGAAGTGGTCGGCGTCGTTCGCGGCGTTGCCCGGCGGCACGGGCGGGGGCACGTGGTCGAAGTAACCGTCGTTCTCGTCGAAGTTGATCAGCAGCGCGGTTTTCGACCAGGTGTCGTGGTCCGAAGCGATCGCGTCGAGCACGTTGTAGATCAGGTTCGCGCTGCCGACCGGCGTCGACGCGCCAGGGTGCTCGGAGTCGACCGCGGACGGCACCAGCCAGCTCACCTTCGGCAGGGTGCGCGCCTTGATGTCCGTGCGGAGCTGGCTCACGAGCGAAAGCGGTTCACCGCGGTACATGCCTTTGCGGAACAGGCTGCGCTCGGCGGGCGTCAGCTTGGCGACGGCCGCGTCGAACTGCGCGCGCAGGGTTTTCTGTTCCTCGGCTGTCTTGCCGAAGAGCGCGAAGTAGAACTCCTCGGTGGTCCGGTAGCCGCCGTCGACCGAAGCCAGGATCTTCTTGCCGATCTTCTTGAACGGCACGAAGTACTCCACCGCGTTGTCGGTGAAGTTGTCCCACTCCTGGTAGATCCGCCAGGAGACCCCGGCCGCTTCGAGCCGCTCGGGGTAGCTGGTCCAGTCGTAACCGGCGTGGTCGTAGGAGTACGCCGCGTTGGTGACCGCGCGCGCGGTGCTGCCGGGCTCGTTGCCGACCGTGCCGGTCCACAGGAAGTTCCGGTTCGGGTTGGTCGAACCGAAGATCGAGCAGTGGTAGGCGTCGCAGAGGGTGAACGTGTCGGCGAGTTCGTACTGCAGCGCGATGTCGGCGCGGTCGTAGTAGGTCATGGTCGCCGGGCTCTTCGCGGCGACCCAGCCGTTGTTCCAGCCGCGCGCCCACGCCTGGCCGGTGCCGGTCCAGCTGTGATCGAGGTCGCCGAGGTACTGGATGTCGGACGCGTTGCGCCCGGCCCGCTCGGCTTCCTTCCGCAGCGAGAACGGCAGCACGGTCCCACCGCCGGGCGTGGGCTGTTCGAAGACGGACTTCCCACCCGGCAATTCGAGCGGGTGCGCGTCGGAGAACCCGCGGACACCCCGCAGCGCGCCGAAATAGTGGTCGAACGAGCGGTTCTCCTGCGTGAGCACGATGACGTGCTCGACGGCGTCGAGCCCGCCGCGGCGCATCGGCTCGGCCATGGCGGTGTGGACCGACGGCGGGAGCAGGGAACCGGCGACGGCGGCGCCGGTGAGGCCGAGCAGGTGGCGGCGTGACAGTTCAGGCATGCGCCGACCCTCGCCCAGTCAGGTGAACGCCGTGGCTTGCCGAGATGGCGAGCGGGTGACTCTTGCCCGGCGTGCACACGGTGCGCAGGGCAGACTGGGACCATGACTTCTCGTCCCACCGTCGCCTTGCTCGGTACCGGCATCATGGGCCTGCCGATGGCCGCCAACCTGCTCGCCGCCGGCCTCACGGTCCGCGTGTGGAACCGCACCGTCGAAAAGGCCCGGCCGCTCGCCGAACAGGGCGCCGAAGTGTTCGCGACCCCGGCCGAAGCGGTCGCGGGTGCCGAAATCGTGGTCACCATGCTGGCCGAGGGCCAAGCCGTCCAGGACACCTTCGACGCCGCGTCCCTGCCGCCAGGCGTGCTCTGGATCCAGATGAGCACCGTCGGCGTCGACTGGACCGACAAGCTCGCCGCGGCCGCCGAAAAAGCGGGTGTCGCCTTCGTGGACGCGCCCGTCCTCGGCACGAAACAGCCCGCCGAGCAGGGAAAGCTGGTAGTCCTGGCCGCCGGTTCCGAAGAGCTGCGCGAAAGGTGCGCCCCGGTGTTCGACGCCGTCGGCGGCCGGACGCTGTGGGTCGGCCCCGTCGGCACGGCCACGCGGCTCAAGCTGGTCGCCAACGCCTGGGTCCTCGCGCTGACCAACGCGACCGCCGAGAGCGTCGGCCTCGCGCAGGCACTCGGCGTCGACCCGAACCTGTTCCTCGAAGCCATCAAGGGCGGCTCACTCGACGTGCCATACGCGCATCTCAAGGGCGCCGCGATGGTCGCCGGGGAGTTCCCGCCCGCGTTTCCCGCGCGGCTCGCGGCGAAGGACGCGCGGCTGGTGCTCGAAGCGGCCGGGGACACCGTCGACCTCAGCGGCACGGCGGCCACGCTCGGTCACCTCGAAGCCGCCGTCGAAGCCGGGTATGGCGACGAGGACATGGCAGCTCTCTATCGGGCTGTCGTGCCGGGGTCGCGGTAAGTGACGACTCGCCGGGCCAGTACGGCTGAACGGTGTGCCGCGCGGTAACCTGACCGCCCATCACACCCAGACTTCTCAGGAGGGCACGTGTCGGCAGGGCAGATCGCCGCGCTGGTTGCCGCAGTAGCGTTCGTCGTACTGGTGGTGATGCTGGTGATCACCCTGGGCAAGCTCGGGAAGACCCTCGACGCGGCCACGGACGCGATCGTCAAGGCGAACGAGAACACCGACCCGATCCTCGTCGGGGCGAACCAGACGATTACCCATGTGAACACCCAGCTCGAGCGCGTCGACGGGATCACCGCGAACGCCCAAGCCGTCAGTGGCAACGTTTCCGCGCTGTCGTCGGTGTTCACCGCGACCCTCGGCGGCCCGCTGGTGAAGACCGCCGCGCTGTCCTACGGCGTCAGCAAGGCCATCCGGGTGCGCCGTAAAAAGAAGGCCTCGAAGCTCGCCGCCAAGGCCGCCCGTCCCGAGCGGAAGAGCAAGAACCGATGAAGCGCCTCTTCTGGCTCGGCCTCGGCGTCGTGACCGGTGTCGCATTGTCCCGCAAGGCCACCGAAACCGCTCGCCAGGTGACTCCGGCGGGGTTAGCCTCGAACCTGGGCGACGCCGTGCGCGAGCTGGCCGGCGCCGTCGGTTCGTTCGGCGCCGAAGTGCGCGCCGGGATGAGTGAGCGGGAGCAGGAGCTGCACAACATGGTCGAGGACCGATCCGGCGTCACCGCGCGGCTGCGCGACGGCAGGCACGCCGCGGCCGAACGCCCCGTCCGGCGAGCTCGCCGGGCGGAGGGCTGATCCAGCCGCGTCCCCGCACGCTGCGCGAAGACCCTCCGCCGCCGTCGGCCGCCCCTCTCGATCCCGGCTCGGCGTATCACCGCCGGCCAGAGCGCAAGGACAGTTTTCAGTGGAAACACACGAGATCAACAATCGCTTCCTGACGTACTTCGAACGCAACGGCCACACCCGGGTCCCCAGCGCTTCGCTGATCCTGGACGACCCGAACCTGCTGTTCGTCAACGCCGGCATGGTCCAGTTCAAGCCGTACTTCCTGGGCGAGGCCCCGCCGCCGTACCCGCGCGCGACCAGCATCCAGAAGTGCGTCCGCACCGGGGACATCGAAGAGGTCGGCAAGACCACCCGGCACAACACCTTCTTCCAGATGGCCGGGAACTTCTCCTTCGGCGACTACTTCAAAGAGGGCGCCATCGAGCGCGCCTGGGGCCTGCTGACGGGTTCGGTCGCCGACGGCGGTTACGGGCTCGACCCCGATCGCCTGTGGGCCACGGTCTACGAGCAGGACACCGAGACGGCCGCGCTGTGGCGCAAGATCACCGGCCTGCCGTCCGAGCGGATCCAGGTTCGCGGTGGCGAGGACAACTACTGGGACATGGGTGTGCCCGGTCCGGGTGGGCCCTGCTCGGAGATCTATTACGACCGCGGCCCGGAGTACGGCCGCGACGGCGGCCCGGTCGTCGACGAGGATCGCTACATCGAGATCTGGAACCTGGTGTTCATGCAGGACATCCGGGGGGAGCAGAGCCCGAAGAAGGGCTTCCCGGTCATCGGTGAGCTGCCGAAGAAGAACATCGACACCGGCATGGGCGTCGAGCGGGTCGCGACGATCCTGCAGGGCGTCGAGAACGTCTACGAGACCGACCTCGTCCGCCCGGTGATCGGCAAGGCCGAAGAGTTCTCCGGCCACAGCTACGGCAAGAGCCACGTCGACGACGTCCGCTTCCGCGTGATCGCCGACCACGCCCGCTCCGGCGTGATGCTGATCGGTGACGGCGTGACGCCGGGCAACGACGGCCGCGGTTACGTGCTGCGCCGACTGCTGCGCCGCATCGTCCGCTCGACGCGCCTGCTGGGTGTGCACGAGCCGGTGCTGCCCGCCTTCGCCGAGGTCGTCCGCGACTCGATGGGCCCGTCGTACCCGGAGCTCGTCAAGGACTTCGGCCGGATCTCGGACATCATGAAGACCGAGGAAGAGGCCTTCCTCTCCACGCTCACCAGCGGCTCGCGCATCTTCGACATGGCGGCTGTGCAGATCAAGGCCGACGGCGGCAGCACGCTCGCCGGGGACCAGGCGTTCCAGCTGCACGACACCTACGGCTTCCCGATCGACCTCACCTTGGAGATGGCCTCCGAGCAGGGCCTCTCGGTCGACGAAGAGGGCTTCCGCACGCTCATGAACGAGCAGCGGCAGCGCGCGAAGGCCGACGCCAAGACCCGCAAGACCGGGCACGGCGACCTTTCGGTGTACCGCAAGGTGCTCGAGCAGCACGGCGAGACCGAGTTCCTCGGCTACACCGATCTGCAGTCCGACGCGAAGGTCATCGGCCTGCTCGAAGACGGCGTCTCGGTGACCCGCGTCGGCGAGGGCAAGAAGGCCGAGCTCGTGCTCGACCGCACCCCGTTCTACGCCGAAAGCGGTGGTCAGGTCGCCGACACCGGCGTGCTCGTGGGCGATGGCGTCGAGCTCAAGGTGCTCGACGTCCAGAAGGTCGTGCCAGGGCTGTTCGTGCACCGCGTCGAGGTCGTCGCGGGCGAGGTCGGTCTCGACACCCGGCTCAGCGGTTCGGTCGACGTGCACCGGCGCTCCGCGATCGAGCGTTCGCACTCGGCCACGCACCTCGTGCACGCCGCGGTGCGCAACGCCTACGGCAAGCGCGCGGCGCAGGCCGGTTCGCTGAACGCCCCGGGCCGGATGCGCTTCGACTTCACCTCTTCGGGTGCGGTTTCGGCCGACGTGCTGACCTCGGTCGAAGAAGAGGTCAACGAGTATCTGCAGACCGACGTCGAGGTCCAGACCATGGTCACGACCAAGGACAAGGCCCTCGAGATGGGCGCGATAGCGCTCTTCGGTGAGAAGTACGGCAACGACGTCCGCATGGTCGACATGGGCGAGTACTCCCGCGAGCTCTGCGGTGGCACGCACGTGGACCGCATCGGGCAGCTGGGCCTGGTCAAGCTGATCGGCGACTCGTCCATCGGCTCGGGCGTGCACCGCGTCGAGGCGCTGGTCGGCACGGACGCGCTGCGGCACGTCCGCAAGGAGCAGCTGCTCGTCTCGCAGCTGGCGGGCACGTTCAAGGTGCCGACCGACGAGCTCCCCGGCCGGATCGACGACGTGCTCACCCGCCTTCGCAACGCGGAGAAGGAGATCGAGCAGCTGAAGACGCAGGCGGTACTGGGTTCGGCGGGCTCGCTCGCCGACACCGCCGAGGACGTCAACGGCATCACGTTCGTGGCGCAGAAGCTCGGCGAGGGCGTCGACGCCAACGGCCTGCGCGCGCTGGCCGCCGACATCCGCGGCCGTTTCGGCTCACGGCCCGGTGTGGTCGCGCTGTTCGCGCCCGCGGGGGAGAAGGTCAGCTTCGTCGTCGCGACGACGGCCGCCGCCCGTGACAAGGGTTTCGCGGCCGGCAAGCTCGTCCCGTCCTTCGCGGCCGCCATCGGCGGTCGTGGCGGCGGCAAGCCGGACCTCGCCCAGGGTGGTGGCGCCGAGCCGGCCGGTATCGAGCAGGCGATCGTCTCGTTGCGTGCCGCGGTGTCGAACGGCGTGGCTTGATAAACGACAGGCGCCCGGATCGTCCTGGTGAGGGCGATCCGGGCCGCGGTCGGCGGCTCGCGGTGGACGTCGGGTCTGTCCGGGTAGGGGTCGCGCTCAGCGATCCCGCCCCCATGCTCGCCAGTCCACTGGTTACCCTCGTCCGTGATGAGCGCGACGACACGGATCTCGAGCAGCTTGCCCAACTCGTCACCGAGCACGAGGTGGTCGAGGTGATCGTGGGTTTGCCCAGGACACTCGCGGACAGGCAGGGCCCGGCCGCTACCATCGCGATCGAGTACGCCGAAAGGGTCGCGACCCGCGTCGCGCCCGTGCCGGTACGGCTCGCCGACGAACGGCTGACCACGGTCACCGCGTCGCGGATGCTGTCCCAGCGCGGCGTCAAAGGACGTAAGCAGCGTGCCGTGATCGACCAGGCGGCCGCTGTCGAAATTTTGCAGGCATGGCTGGACGGCGCTGCGGCCTACCGCGCGCGGACGGGAGAGTCATGACCGAGCCACGGGACGGTTCCGAAAGCACCGGGGGCAGGCGGCGGCTCAGGCCGCAGGCCCAGCCGCCGGCTTTCGCCGAGTCGCCAGAGCCCGGAGAACGCAGATCGCGCCACGGCCGCCGTGAGGCACCGGAGCCACCCGCGCCACCACGGTCTGCCCGGCCGCCGCGCCCGGCGCAGGACTCGCCTCCGCCCCCCGCGCTGCCGCCGCTGCCGCAGCCGTCCGGGTCGCAGCCTTCCGGGTCGCATCCGCTGCCCCCGCGCCCGCGTCGGTTACCTCCGAGGCCTCCCCAATCGGGTGACGCCGGTATCGGCATGCCCGCACGACGACGCGTTCACCCGCTGCAGCCGCCGCCCGACGAGCGTCCGACCGAGATCATCCATCTCGAACCCGAGTTCGAGGACGAGTTCGAGGACGTGGCCGACGGCGAGTACGCGGACGACTACGACGAGTACGAAGACGAAGAAGACTTCTACGACGAGGACGAAGAACTCGAAGAACAAGCGCACGCGGAGCCGGAGTACATCGAGGGCGACCGCCCGCCCCGCAAGCGGAAGCGCGGCAAGCGCGTCTTCGGCTGGGTCGCCGCACTCGTCGTCATCGCCCTGCTCGTCGGCGGTGCCTGGTACGGCGTGAACAGCATCTTCGGCTACGACGACTTCAAGGGCTCCGGCGACGCCGACGTCCTCGTCCAGGTGGCCGACGGCGACTCCACCGGCGCGATCGCCGCCAAGCTCACCGCGGCCGGGGTCGTGGCGAGCAACAAGGCGTTCACCAAGGCCGGCGCGGACAACGGCGACGTCACGAAGATCCGCCCTGGCTACTACGTACTGAAGAAGAACATGTCCGGCGCGAGCGCGGTGGAGCGGATCACGACCGCCGGGTCGCGGGTCGGCGAGCTGCAGATCAAGTCGTACACCCAGTTCGACGACGTCACCCAGCCCGACAACAAGGTCACCCCCGGGATCTTCAGCCTGCTGGCGAAGGCGTCCTGCGCCGACATCAACGGCAAGAGCACGTGCATCCCGGTCGAGGAGTTGCGCAAGACCGTGGAAACGGTGGACTTGGCCTCGATCGGCGTGCCGAGCTGGGCCATCGACGAGGCCAACAAGACCCCGGACAAGTTCCGGCGCCTCGAAGGCCTGGTCGCGCCGGGCGTCTACGACGTTCAGCCCGGATGGTCGGCGACAGAGCTCTTAACGCATGTGGTCAAGGCTTCAGCGGCCGAGCTGCAGGTCGCCGGGCTCAACGACAAGGCGGCCTTCCAGGGGCAGAACCCGTATCAGATCCTCACCATCGCCTCGATCATCGAGCGTGAAGGCGTCAAGGCGGACTTCGCGAAGATCTCCAGGGTCATCTACAACCGGCTGGCCGTGAAGATGAAGCTGGAGATGGATTCGACGGTCAACTACGCGCTCGAGCGGCCGGTGCTGACGACCGACCGAGCCGACCGGAACAAGGGCGGCCCCTACAACACCTATCAGAGCGTCGGCCTCCCTCCGACGCCGATCTCCGCGCCGAGCCCGGAAGCCATCCAGGCGGCGTTGAAGCCGGTGGACGGGGACATCATCTTCTTCGTCAAGTGCGAGAAGAACGGTCTGTCGTGCTTCGCCACGACGAACACCGAGCACAACAAGAACAGGGACGACGCGCAGGCCCGTGGTGTCTACTGAGCCACGCCGGGCCGCCGTGCTCGGAAAGCCCGTGGAGCACTCGCTTTCGCCGGTGCTCCACGGCGCCGCGTACCGCGCGCTCGGCCTGACCGGCTGGACGTACGACCGCGTCGAGATGGACGCCGAGGGCCTTCCCGGGTACGTCGGCGGTCTCGGCCCGGAGTGGACCGGGCTGTCGGTGACCATGCCGGGCAAGCGCGCCGCGCTGGACTTCGCCGACGAGGTGACGCCGCGGGCGGCCGCCGTCGGCGCGGCGAACACCCTGGTGCGTAATGGTTCCGGCTGGCTGGCGGACTGCACGGACGTCGACGGTGTGGTGGGTGCGCTGCGGGTCGCGGGCGGGTACGTCCCGGCCGCGGGTGACGTCGGCGTGGTGCTGGGTGCCGGTGGCACCGCGGCGGCGACGGTCGTCGGGCTCGAAGCGCTGGGCCTGCGATCGGTGCGGCTCGTCGTGCGGGAGCCCGCGCGGGCCGCGGAAACCTTGCAGGCGGCGAAGCTCGCCGGGCTGGCCGTCGAGGTGCTGCGGTGGTCCGAAGTGGACTTCACGGTGCTGGCCGCCGAAGCCGCGGTGGTGGTGAGCACGGTTCCTTCGGTGGCCCTCGACGCGCATGTCGGCGAGCTCGCCGGGGCGCGGTGCCTGCTGGACGTGATCTACCACCCGTGGCCGACACCGCTGTCCAAGGCCGTGGCCGCCCGCGGTGGCCGGTTGGCGACCGGGCTGGACATGTTGCTGCACCAGGCTTTCGGGCAGGTCGAGCACTTCACCGGACTCGGCGCGCCCCGCGAAGCCATGCGGGACGCGCTGGCCGAAGCGACCGGAAATCAGGTCCCGCTTCCGCTGGCTTGAGTCTTCCCGGTTGATCACGCGTGTTAAGCTGGCCGACTGCCTTGGGGAAGGAACAAGCCAGTCATGCCGAAGCCAGACCGCGAGAATTACTCCGACGACGAGATCGAAGCTTTGTGGGTCGAGCAAGCTCCGCAGCTGAATTCGACCGTTACCCTCGCCGACTACGACCCGTCCTGGCCCGTGCTCTACGAACGGGAAGCCGCGCGAATCCGCGAGATTCTCGGCGACCGGGTCCTCCAGCTCGAGCACGTCGGTTCGACGTCGGTGCCCGGCCTCTGCGCCAAGCCGATCGTCGACATCATGCTCATCGTCCCGGACTCCTCCGACGAGAGCACCTACCTGCCCGACCTCGAAGACGCGGGCTACAAGCTCGTCATCCGGGAGCCGGACTGGGAAGCGCACCGGGCGTTCAAGGGCCCGGACACCAATATCAACCTGCACGTCTATTCGCCGTCCAGCACCCAGATCGAGCGCTACCGGCTCTTCCGCGAACGGATGCGGGCCCACGACGACGAGCGTGACCTGTACGCCGCCACCAAGCGTGAGCTCGCTCAGCGGACCTGGAAGTACATCCAGCACTACGCCGACGCCAAGACAGCCGTGATCGACGAGATCATCGCCAGGGCACGGGCCGAGCAGGTGGCGCCGTACGACGAGTTCAGCGAGGCTTACGCGGACCACGCGGCGGACAACCCGTATCAGGCGCTCTACGACCGCCCGGCGATCCTGAAGCTGGCCGGGCCCGTGGCCGGCAAGCGGGTCCTCGACGTCGGCTGCGCGGCCGGGCACCTCACCGCGAAACTCGCCGAGCGCGGCGCGGACGTCATCGGCATCGACCTCAGCCAGGGCATGGTCGACCTCGCCCGCAAACGCCACGGCGACCAGGCGCGGTTCGAGCGGGCGGACCTGGCCGAGCCGCTGACCTTTCTCGAGGACGGGTCGATCGACCTGGTCACGGCCTCGCTGGTCCTGCATTACCTGCTCGACTGGGGTCCCACGCTCGGCGAGTTCCGCCGGGTGCTGCGCCAGGGTGGCGCGCTGGTGCTGTCGGTCCACCATCCGGAGGACTGGCACTGGTTCGACCGGCCGGACTACTTCCGGACCGAACGGGTCACCGACGAGTTCCCGATCGGCGGGAAGCCCCAGGAGGTCCAGTTCTACCGCCGCCCGCTGAACAAGACGTTCGGCGCGCTGCGTCAGGCCGGTTTCACCATCGACGAGATCGCCGAGCCGATGCCGTTGCCCGAGGCCAGGCACCTCGCACCCGCGGTGTACGAGAACCTCAGCACCAAGCCGCGGTTCCTGTACTTCCGGGCCGTCAAGTAGCTTGGCCGGTATGAAGATCGCGATTCTCGACGACTACCAGAACGTGGCGCTCGGCTTTGCCGACTGGGACTCACTGGACGCCGAGATCGAGGTGTTCACCAAGCCGCTCGACGACGTCGTCGAGCGGCTTGGCGGCTTCGACGTGATCGTCGCGATGCGTGAGCGCACCCGGTTCCCCGCCGACGTGCTCGGCAAGCTGCCCGAACTCAAGCTGCTCGTGAGCACCGGCCGGCGCAACGCCGCCATCGACATCGCCGCCGCGCGGAAGCTCGGCATCGTGGTGTCCGGCACCGGGTACATCGCGCATCCGACCGCCGAGCACACCTGGGCGCTGATCCTCGCCGCCGCCAGGAACCTGCCCGCCGAGGAGCGCTCGATGCGCGAGGGCGGCTGGCAGGTCGACGTCGGCAGCGGCCTGCACGGCAAGACCCTCGGCCTGCTCGGGCTCGGGAATCTCGGTGCGCGGGCCGCCAAGGTCGGCCAGGCGTTCGGCATGGAAACCCTTGCCTGGAGCCAGAACCTGACCCAGGAGAAGGCTTCCGAGCACGGCGTCACCGCGGTGTCCAAAGAGGACCTGTTCGCCCGCGCCGACGTCCTGTCGATCCACCTCGTGCTCAGCGACCGCAGCCGCGGGCTGGTCGGCGCCGCCGAGCTCGCCGCGATGAAGCCGACGGCGATCCTGGTCAACACTTCGCGCGGGCCCATCGTCGACGAGGCCGCCCTGCTGGACGCCTTGCGGCGCAAGGAGATCGGCTGCGCGGCCCTCGACGTCTACGACACCGAGCCCCTGCCCGCCGACCACCCGCTGCGGTCGCTGGACAACACCGTGCTCACGCCGCACGTCGGCTACGTCACGCGCGAGGTCTACGACGTGTTCTACGGCGACGCCGTCGAGGACATCGCCGCCTTCAAAGCCGGAAGCCCGCTGCGCGTCATGGAGTGACAGGCAAGCTCGGGAACGCCGTGAAGGCCTCCTTCGCAGCGTCTGACGCCGTGAAGGAGGCCTTCAGTACCTCGGGCGACAAGCTGAGCGGCACTTTCTCACCAAAGTGCGAAGCTTCGCTCCCGGGCGACGCCACATTTGACCTTCATGAAGTGAACGGGAAGGCGTCCGGCGCGCAGGTCGTGCCGGGAGCCGGTGTGGCGAGCGTGGTGAAGTAGCTCGTCATCGCCGCGGAGGCGCACGCGCTGTGCACGTTCAGCGAGGTGTGACCCCAGCCGTCGACGACGAGCAGCGAAGCGTTCCCGAGCTGTTTCGCGGCCGCTTCGGCGTTGTGCAGCGGGGTCGCCGGGTCGTACCTGCTGTTGACGATCAGGATCGGGTTCGCCCGTGGCCTGTTCCACGGCCCGAGGTAGCGATCCTCGTCGCGGGCGGGCCAGCCGAGGCACTGGGCCATGCTGAACACCGCGCCCAGCCCGAAGTACGGCACCCGCTGCGCTTCACTGACAGCGAGTTTGCCGTAGGCCGCCTGATCTTGGGGAATTTCGCTGTCGGCGCACTGCACGGCCAGGAAACCGGCGGAATGCGTCGCGAGGTACGGGTCGAGCACCGGAGTGCCCACCGCGCCCCGGGACGGCCCGGTGAGCGCGTTCAGCGTCTCGCCCAACCGTTTCCACCGGCCGACCTGGTAGAACGCGCTGTCGACGGTCTTGAGCAGCGAAGCCGTGGTGGTGCCACCGATCGGGCCGTGGCTCAGCCGCGCCATGATCTCGGCGAATTTCTGCCCTGGGTCACCTGCCGAGAACGCGCACCGCGGCCCGGCCTTGACGCACTCGTCGAAGAACGAGTCCAGCTCGGCCAGCTGCGCCCCGGCCGTGTCCGCGCGGACGTCCACCGGCGCGTTCTCCTGGCCGGGCGCGCCCGTGGCGTTGGCGACGAGGTCGAGCGTGCCGTCGAGCGTCATGGCGCGGACGTTGCCGGGAAACAGGTTCACGTAGGTGCTGCCGAGGTAGGTCCCGTAGGAGTATCCGAGGAAGTTGAGGCTCTGCTCGCCGACGGACTGCCGCAGCAGATCCATGTCCCGGGCCACGTTCGCCGTCGACACGTGCCCGAGCAACTCGCCGGTGCAGGCTTTCCCGGGAGCCGCGCTCGTCGCGTAGAAGGCCTCACGCTGGTCCGGCCGCAGCGGCGACCCGGACGGGGGCACCGGTCTCGCGGGGCAGGCGATCGGGGAGCTGGCGCCGATGCCCCGCGGATCGAAGCTCACCAGGTCGAACCGCGCGCGCAGCTCTTCGGGGTACTTGGGCCCGAAGTGGACCAGCTCGCCGACGCCGTCGGTGCCGGGGCCGCCGAAGTTGACGAACAACGAGCCTAGCCGCCCGGGATCGGTGGCCGGAAGCTTGATCACGGACAGGCTCAACGGCGACGCGGCCGGCTCGCGATAGCTCAGGGGCACCGCGGCCGTCGCGCACTGGAACGTTTGGTGGCAAGGGTTCCAGCGCAGTTCCGGGACGGCCGCGCCGTTCGTGCCCAGCGCGGCCGGAGCCGCCGGATCGACGGTTTGGGGGACCGGTGGCGCCTGAGCGGGCGTGCTGCAGGCGGCCAGCAGCACGACCCCGAGCAGCGCCGGCCACCGGCGCCGGAGGTTCACTTCGCGAATTCGGCGAGCACGGCGTCGGTGAACGGTGGCCAGACTTCGGCGGCCCACGGCCCGAAGGCGCGGTTCGTCAGCGCGACGCAGGCGAGCCCGGCGACCGGGTCGACCCACAGGAAAGTCCCGGACTGGCCGAAATGCCCGAAGGTTCGCGGGGAACTGTTCGCGCCCGTCCAATGTGGACTCTTGTGGTCGCGGAGTTCGAAGCCGAGGCCCCAGTCGTTCGGTTTCTGGTGGCCGAAGCCCGGAATGACGCCGTTGAGCCCGGGGAACACCACCGAAGTCGCTTCCCGCAGCGTTTCCGGCGCGAGGAGCTTCGGGTCCTGGAGTTCGGTCACGAACGCGATGAGATCGTCCACACTCGACGTCCCACCGGAGGCGGGGGAACCGTCGAGAGTGGTGCTGACCATGCCGAGCGGCTTGAAGAGCGCCTCGGACTGGTACTCGGCGAACGGAATGCCGGAATGCTCGGTGAGCGCGTCGGCCAGCTGCTCGAAACCGGTGTTGGAGTAGAGCCGCCGGGTGCCGGGCGGGGCCACCACCTTGTGCGCGTCGAACGCGAGCCCTGAGGTGTGCGAGAGCAGGTGCCGGATCGTCGAACCCTCGGGCCCGGCGGGCGTGTCCAGCTCGACGACGCCCTCTTCGATCGCGATGAGCGCGGCGTACGCCGTCAGCGGCTTGGTGACCGACGCGAGCGGGAACCCTCGGCGGGTGTCGCCGTGCTGCGCGAGCACGTCACCACCGGAGTTCACCACCGCGGTCACGGCGTTCTCTACGGGCCACTGGTCGATCAAGCGCACGCTGTCCATGGGGCCCAGCGTACGAACGCGGGTTGGGCGGACTCCGGAGAGCCCGCCCAACCCGCGTATCGGTGGTACTTCAGGCGTCGTGATCGGTCGCCACGAGTTCGGCGATCGCGTCGACGGCCGCCTGGGCGCCCTCGCCCTCAGCGGTGATGACCACCTCGTCGCCGAAAGCGGCGCCGAGGGTCATCAGGTTGAGCACACTGCCTGCGGCTACCGGGGCACCGCCGTTCTTGGCGATGCTCACCGCCACCGGCTGCGCGGCGGCCGCCTTGGCGACCAGCGCGGCGGGCCTGGCGTGCAGGCCGACCTTGCTCGCCACGGTGACACGTCGTTCGGGCATCGAGGGTCCTTTCCTTGCCTGATGGGGATTACTTGGCCGCGGTGCGTTCGAGGTCGGCTTCGAGCGAGTCGTCCTCACGGCCCGGCGTACGCAGGTTCCACTTGGCGATGACCCAGCGGAACACCACGTAGTAGATGACCGCGAAGACGAGACCGATCGGGATCAGCAGCCACGCCTTGGTCGCCGCGGGAGCGCTGGAGTTCAGCAGGAAGTCGATCGCACCGGCGGAGAACGAGAACCCGAGGTGGATGTCGAGCGCGTTGACCAGTGCCAGTGAGAGACCGGTCATGACCGCGTGGAACAGGTACAGCGGCCACGCCACGAACATGAACGCGAACTCGATCGGCTCGGTGACACCGGTCAGGAACGAGGTCAGCGCCGCGGCGATCATCACACCGCCGACGACCTTCTTCTGGCTCGGCTTCGCGGTCTGCCAGATGGCCAGCGCGGCCGCGGGCAGGGCGAACATGAAGATCGGGAAGAACCCGGTGGTGAACGAACCCGCGCCGGGGACCGGGGGCTTGGCGAAGAAGTTGGTGATGTCGCCACCGTCGAAGATGAACCACACCGGCACGTTGAGCAGCTGGTGCAGACCGATCGGGATGAGCAACCGGTTCAGGAAGCCGTAGATACCGCCACCGATGATCGGGGCCGCGGTGACCGCGTCGCCGATGTTGTTGATGACGTGGTCGACCTGCTTGAAGACGATGCCGAACAGGACACCGAGGATGAGCATCGCGAACGCGGTGATGATCGGCACGAACCGGCGGCCACCGAAGAAGGCGAGGTAGGGCGGCAGCTTGATGCGGTGGTACTTCTGCCAGAGGAGCGCCGCCACGATGCCGGAGATGACACCGGTCAGCACGCTGTACGGCCACTTGGTCGGCGCCAGCAGCCAACCTTCCTTGAAGCCTTCCATCTCGTTGATCGGGGCGATCGCCTGGATCACCTTGTTGAACACGATCCAGCCGACCACCGCGGCCACGGCCGTCGAACCGTCACTCTTGCGAGCGAATCCGACCGCGATACCGATCGCGAACAGCAGCGGCAGCCAGTCGAACAACCCGCCACCCGCCGCGCCGAGTACGGCAGCGACCTTGTCCCAGCCCAGTCCGTCCTTGCCGAGTAGGTCGTCTTGACCGAGCCGGGCCAGAAGACCTGCTGCGGGCAAAGCGGCGATGGGGAGCATGAGGCTGCGACCGAAGCGCTGAAGCGCTGCGAGCCCTCTGCTCTGGCCCTTCCCCGTCGCTGTGGTGGCGCTCATCGGGTACCTCCATATTGGGGATGATGGCCGAAATCCGGGGAATTCCGGTCCAATTGCATCGTGACCTGGTAGTGATCGCCCCGGTACCAGGAAGTCATGTCCTCCACCGGTTCTCCCTGCGAACTGGAGACCCGGCGGAAGACGAGGAGCGGGCTGCCCGTGCGCATGCCGAGCAGGCGCGCGGTTTCCCGGTCCGCCGATTCGGCCCACACCGTTTGCCAGGCGTGGTCCGGCCGGACGTTGTACGCGTCGGCGAGCTGTGCGTACAAGGACTGTGAAAGGTCGAGTTCGAGCAGCCCCGGCATCTTGCCGGCGTGATACCAGCCACGTTCGACGGCGAGCGGGACGCCGTCGGCGCGGCGCAGGCGCATCAGCCGGTGCGCGGGGGCGCCGTCCTCGATACCCAGCGCGTTGGCGTTGGGCTTCGGGGGGACTTCGGTGGAGGTGCGCAGGACCTCGGTCGTCGGGGTCAGGCCGCGCCGCCGCATGTCGTCGGTGAACGACATCAGGTAGAGCTGCAGTTCCATTCGCCGCGTGGCGGTGAAGGTGCCTTTGCCCCGCACTCTGGAGAGCAGGCCCTCCTCGACGAGCTTGCCGATCGCGGACCGGACCGTCAGCCGTGACACGTGATAGCGGTCGGCGAGCTCACGCTCCGACGGGATCGGGGACCCCGGCGGCAGTTCCTGCTCGACCGCGCGGCGAAGGATTTCCCGCAGCTGGGCGTGTTTCGGGGTAGGGCCTTCGACGACACGGTCGGATGCGGGGATGGGCATGGAGGCACTCATCACCATCACTTCCCTTCGTGCTCGTCCGAGTTCTGCCACTCGCGCCGAGGCGCGAACATTGGTACGTTCCGGTCTAGACCAATGTCTGATGGGGCAGAGTGCTCCCTCGCACGTTGGGGTGTCAACCACCGTTATGCGTTCGTGGCCCAGAATGGCGAGCGCGGACGCCAATCGGCGTAGTACAGAGCTTGGGACGCCCGGGGCACGGGGACATGTTAGGAACAAAGGAGGCCGCGATGGCGGACGACAGGCCGGAAAAAATTCTCGCGGCGCTCGGCGGAGCCGACAACGTGATCGAGATCGAAGGATGCATCACCCGGCTGCGGTGTGAACTCGAAGACGGTTCGATCATCGACGAGCCGGCGCTGAAGAAGGCCGGCGCGATGGGCGTGGTGAAGATGGGTTCGGTGGTGCAGGTGATCATGGGGCCCGAGGCCGACACGATCGCGAGCGACATCCAGGACCTGATGTGAGCCTCGAGATCCTCAGCCCGGTCGACGGCAAGACCGTCGCCATGAGTGACGTGCCGGACCCGGTCTTCGCGCAGGCGATGGTCGGACCCGGTGTGGCCGTTCAGCCTTCGGGCGGACGGCAGAACGCGGTCGCCCCGGTCGACGGCACGGTGGTGACCCTGCATCCGCACGCCTTCGTCATCGCGACGGAGTCCGGGCAGGCGGTGCTGGTGCACCTCGGCATCGACACCGTGCAGCAGAAGGGCGAGGGTTTCACCCTGCACGTGGTCAAGGGTGAGACTGTCCGGGCAGGACAGACGCTCATCGAGTGGGACCCTGACGCCGTCGTCGCCGCGGGCTACTCCGCGATCGTCCCGGTGGTGGCGCTGGACGCGGCCGCCGAGGCGCTTTCCGGCATTTCCACCGGAACGGACATTTCGGCGGGGGATCCCGTATTCAGCTGGCAGAGCTGAAAACGTGCGGCGCTGAAAACGAGAAGGGGCCGCCCGGGACGTTCACTGTCCCGGGCGGCCCCTATTTTCCTGGTGTTGGGTTAACCCGTGACGACCTTGCCGTCGGCGACCTTGACGGCCACGGACGGGAGCGGCGACGTCGCCGGTCCTTTCTTGACCGCGCCGGTGAGCGCGTCGAACTCGGAGCCGTGACACGGGCAGTTCAGGACGGCGCCGGCCGCCTTGACCGTGCAGCCCTGGTGGGTGCAGATCGCGCTGAACGCGGCCGCGGTCGTCTCGGTGGGCCGGGACACGACGATCTCCTGGCCATCGGCGGTCTTGGCGCTCATGGACTCACCGACCGGGATGTCCGCGAGCGTGGCGACGGTGGCGCCCGCGGCCGGGGCAGCGGCGGGGGCAGCGGCCGTCCCGGAGTCGCTGCCACAGGCGGCGAGGGCGACGGTGCCCACAGCCACTCCGGCTACGGCAGCTCCGGTGGTGAGGATGTTGCGGCGGGTGTGTAGTTCGGCAGTCATGTCACAAGACACGAGATGATTCCTCGATCGGTTCAATTCGGCGCGGAAATGAACCAGACAGGCCACTCTTCCGTGTTCCGGGTAAGAGGGTTCACCAGGAGAGCTGAGGAGCGGTTATGGGCGCATGGGTGGTACGGGTACTGGTGGCCTTGGGGTTGCTCGGATCGGCATGGGTGCACTACGACCTGTGGGCCAACGAGGGGTTCAAGGACATCGACGTCGTCGGGCCGTTGTTCCTGGTCAACGCGGTGGCCGGGGTGGTCGTCGCGATCGCGGTACTCGTCTGGCACCACTGGTTCCCGGCGCTGGCCGCGGTCGGGTTCGGGGCCGCCACACTGGGCGCTTACGTGCTTTCGGCGACTGTCGGGTTCTACGGCGTCCAGGAGCAGTTCACCACACAGGCTGAGATCTGGGGCGTGGTGACAGAGGCCGGCTGCATCGTCTTCGGGATCATCCTGATGGCCATGGCGGTGCGGTCACGCAGTCGCGCGTGAGGACGATGCGGATGAAGCTGGTGCCGAAGAAGGTCGGTTCCGGGAAAAAGGGGATCGACGACGACCTGATGCGCGCTCTGCACAACGACCACGCGAGCGCGCTCTGGTCGTTCGCGCTGCACCTCGTCGGCGGCGACCGTTCGCGGGCCGAGGACGTCGTGCAGGAGACGTTGCTGCGCGCGTGGCGTCACCCCAGGGTGCTGGACCAGTCGCAGGGGTCGGCGCGGGCGTGGCTGTTCACCGTCGCGCGCCGGATCGCGATCGACGGCTGGCGGACGGCGTCCTGGCGCACCGAGATCAGCACGGACATGCCACCGGAACGGCCGATCGGGGACGGCACGGACCGGGCAATCCAAGGCTGGGTCGTCGCCGAAGCACTGGGTGAACTCTCCGCCGCGCACCGCGAGGTGCTGCTGCTCTGTTTTTTCCACGGACACTCCGTGGCTGACGCCGCCGCGCGGCTCGGGATCGCCCCCGGGACGGTCAAGTCACGTACCCACTACGCGTTGCGCGCGTTGAAACTCGTACTCGAGGAGAAGGGGGTGACTCAGTGACCCCGCCCGAAACAGACCCGTTCGATACCTTCGATGCCGCTTACGTGCTCGGCGCCTTGTCGCCGGAAGACCGTCAGGCTTATGAGGAACACCTCCTCGGGTGCGACGCGTGCGCGCGCTCGGTCCGGGAGATCGAAGAGATGCCCGCCCTGCTTTCGCAGGTCGGCCCCGAGATGATGGGGGGCGAGCCGCCGCCGTCGAGCCTGCTGAGCACCACGCTGAGCCAGGTCGCGAAGACCCGGCGCCGCCGGACGGCCGCCATGGTCGGCACGGTGGCCGTCGCGGCCGCCGCCTGTATCGCATTGGCCGTGACGATTTCGCTGCCCGCGCCGGAGATGGGGTCACCGGGGTCGACGATGACGGCGCTGGGGAACTTCCCCGTGCAGGCCGACGTCGGGCTCGAGGACGAGGACTGGGGAACCCGTGTCTCGATGAACTGCAGCTACACCGGGGGCCGCAGCAGCGGCAGCTACGTCCTGGTCGCGGTCCGGTACGACGGCTCGATCATGGAACTCGCGACCTGGAGCGCCGTACCCAAGGACACCGCGCGGCTCGTCGTCGCGACCGAACTCAAACGCACCGACATCCAGGCCCTCGAGATCCGGACCCGGTCGGGCATGTCCCTGCTCCGTCTCGATTCCTGAGGTACTTGCAAGCCGGGAAGCCCCGCGAACGGTCATCTCGCACGTTATGACCTGGGGATTCGTGGATTTCCGAGAAACGGTGATTGCGGAGGGTGTGGCGCGCGGCGACGCTGGGTGACGTGGAAATCATCTGGGTGTTCGCGGTGACCGGGCTCGGCGTGGGTCTCGCCGGGCGGGCAGTGCTGCGTGCGGTGGGGGCGCCGGTGCCCGCCGGAGTGTGCGAAGGCCTGTCCGTGCTGCTGTGGGCCGCGGTCGGCTGGTGGTGGGCGGCCGGGGGCGTGCCGAGCTGGTGGCTGCCGGTGCCGCTGGTGGTCACGGCGTTCGCGGTCCCGTTGCTGCTGGCGGATCTCCGCTATCGGCGGCTGCCCGACGTCTTGACGCTGGGGGCTTATCCCGGGTTCGGCGCGGCGGTCGGTGCCGTCGTCGCGTACGGGGGAGCCGAGTTCGCGGTGCGTTCGGGAGTCGGCGCGCTGGTGTTCGGCGGTGTGCATCTGGCCGTGCACCGGCTGCGGCCGGGTTCGCTCGGCGCGGGCGACGTGAAGCTGTCGGGCAGCCTCGGCCTGGTGCTGGGGGCGGTCGGCTGGGCCGCGCTGGTGCTCTGCGCGTTTCTCGCGGCGGTCGTGACCCTGCTGTTCGGGCTCTTCGCGCGCCGCCGGGAACGAGGCTGGCGCACGGCCGTGCCGCACGGGCCAGGGCTGCTCGTGGCGACCTGGCTGATCGTCTTGACTCCGGTCGAAGCCGTGGCCCGGCCGTGACCGGGCCTGTTTGTGACCGCTCATCCCACCGTGGAAGGATCTGTCGGGTGTTGCGTTGGATAACCGCAGGTGAATCCCATGGCCCTGCCCTTGCCGCTGTGCTGGAAGGCATGGTGGCCGGAGTCTCGGTCACCACAGCCGATGTCAACGAGCAGCTGGCGCGCCGGCGTCTCGGCTTCGGCCGGAGCCCGCGTATGGGCTTCGAGACCGACCACATCGAGTTCCTGGGCGGAGTGCGCCACGGGCTCACCCAGGGCGGCCCGGTGGCGGTGCACATCGAGAACGCCGAGTGGCCCAAGTGGGAAAAGGTCATGGCGGCCGACCCGGTCGACCCGGCCGAGCTGGAGAACCTCGCCCGCAACGAGAAGCTGACCCGGCCCCGGCCCGGCCACGCCGACCTCCCCGGCATGCAGAAGTACGGCTTCGACGACGCCCGCCCGGTCCTGGAGCGCGCCTCCGCCCGCGAGACGGCGTCGCGCACGGCATTGGGCACGGTGGCGCGGGCGTACCTGCGGCAGCTGCTGGGGGTCGAGATCATCAGCCACGTGGTGTCCATCGGCGGTGCCGAAGCCCCCGAAGGCCCGTTGCCGCTGGCCTCGGACCTCGCCGCGATCGACGAGAGCCCGGTCCGCGCCTTCGGCGAAAAGGGCACCGAAGTGATGGTCGCCGAGGTCGACGCCGTGCGTAAGGCGGGGGACACCGTCGGCGGCGTGATCGAGGTCATCGCCTACGGCCTCCCGCCGGGCCTCGGTTCCCATGTGCACTGGGACAGGCGCCTGGATTCGCGGCTGGCCGGTGCGCTCATGGGCGTGCAGGCGATGAAGGGGGTCGAGGTCGGCGACGGCTTCACCACGGCCCACCGCTGGGGCACCCAGGCCCATGACGAGATCGACCGCGGTTCCGGTCCGGTCGGCGTGACAAGGCGGTCCAACCGTGCGGGCGGCCTCGAGGGCGGCATCACCAACGGCGAGCCGGTGCGCGTCCGTGTCGCGATGAAGCCGATTTCGACCGTGCCCAAGGCACTGGCCACAGTGGACACCGAGACCGGTGAGGCCGCGGTGGCCATCCACCAGCGTTCCGACGTCTGCGCCGTGCCGCGTGCCGGGGTCGTGCTGGAGTCCGTGGTCGCGCTGATCCTGGCCGACGCCGCGCTGGAGAAGTTCGGCGGGGATTCGCTCGTCGAGAGCAAGCGCAACGCCGACGCCTACCTGAAAGCCCTCGAGGAGCGCTGGTGACGCCGCGTGCGGTGATCGTCGGGCCCCCCGGGTCCGGCAAGAGCACTGTCGGCCAGTTGCTCGCGAAGGAACTCGGCGTCGAGTTCCGTGACGCCGACGAGGACATCGTCGCCCGGGCCGGGAAAGCGATCGCCGACATCTTCACCGAGGACGGCGAGCCCGCTTTCCGCGCGCAGGAAGAACAGGTCGTCGCCGAGGCGCTGGCCGAGCACGAAGGCGTCCTGTCGCTCGGCGGCGGCGCGGTACTCGCCCTTCCCACCCGCGAGCGCCTGAGCGGCGCCGCGGTGGTCTTCCTGAACGTGGGGATGGCCGAAGGGGTGCAGCGCACCGGGTTGTCGACGGCCCGGCCGCTGCTCACCGGCGTGAACCCCCGCGCCACCTACAAGTCCTTGCTGGACGCCCGGCTGCCGGTGTACCGCGAGGTGTCCACTGTGGAGGTCGACACCGACAAGCGGACCCCGGAAGAGGTGGTCGCCGAAATCGTGCGGCTGCTGGCCCAAGAGAACCCAGGAGAGTCATGACCGACCCGGTCCGCATCCAGGTGAAAACCGGCACCCCGTACGAGGTGGTGATCGGTCGCGGGCTGCTCGGTGAGCTCACCGAGGTGCTGGCCGGCGCGTCGAAGGTGGCGTTGATCCACCCGTCGACACTGACGACCACGGCCGAGGCGATCCGTGACGAACTGGTCGCGGCCGGGCTCGACGCGCACCGCGTGGAGATCCCGGACGCCGAGGACGGCAAGGCGCTGACCGTCGCCAGCTTCTGCTGGGAGGTACTCGGCCGGATCGGCCTCGACCGGCAGGGTGTGGTCGTCGGGCTCGGCGGCGGCGCGGTGACGGACCTCGCGGGCTTCGTCGCGGCCACCTGGATGCGGGGCGTGCGCCTGGTCAACGTGCCGACGACACTGCTCGGCATGGTCGACGCGGCCGTCGGCGGCAAGACCGGGATCAACACCGAGGCAGGCAAGAACCTGGTCGGCGTGTTCCACGAACCGGCCGCGGTACTGGTCGACCTGGCGACGCTGGAAACCCTGCCCCCCAACGAACTCGTCGCCGGGATGGCCGAGGTCGTCAAGACCGGGTTCATCGCCGACCCGCGCATCCTGGAGCTGATCGAGCAGGACCCGGCCGCCGCGCTCGACACCCAGGGCGAGGTGCTCGGCGAACTGGTCCGGCGGTCGATCCAGGTGAAGGCCGACGTCGTCGCCGCGGACCTGCGCGAGTCGGATCTGCGCGAGATCCTGAACTACGGGCACACCCTCGCGCACGCGATCGAGCGTCGCGAGCGGTACAAGTGGCGTCACGGCGCGGCTGTCAGCGTCGGCCTCGTGTTCGCCGCCGAGCTGGCCAGGCTCGCCGGGCGGCTGGACGACGCGACGGCCGCGAGGCATGTCGCGGTCCTCGAACTCCTGGGCCTGCCGACGAAGTACGACGCGGACGCGCTGCCGCAGCTGCTGGAGAGCATGCGCGGCGACAAGAAAACCCGCTCCGGCATCCTGCGATTCGTCGTGCTCGACGGGCTGGCCCGGCCGGGCAGGCTGGAAGGCCCGGACCCGGCACTGCTGGCCGCCGCGTACTCGGCCGTCGCCAAGGACGAGCCGACGAGCGGGGGAGGGATCTTCCTGTGAAGGCACTGGTGCTCAACGGCCCGAACCTCGGCCGGCTCGGCAAGCGTGAACCGGGCATCTACGGCGCCACCACCTACGACGACCTGGTGGCGTCGTGCGTCAAGACCGGTGCGGAACTGGGGCTTGAGGTCGAGGTGCGCCAGACCGATCACGAGGGTGAGCTCGTCGGCTGGCTGCACCAGGCCGCCGACGACGGAACCCCGGTCGTGCTGAACGCCGCCGCCTGGACGCATTATTCGGTCGCGGTCCGCGACGCCGCCTCCCAGCTGAAGGCGCCGCTGATCGAGGTGCACATCTCGAACGTCCACAAGCGCGAGGAGTTCCGGCACACGAGCCTGCTCTCCGACATCGCGACGGGCGTGATCGTCGGGCTCGGGGTGGACGGCTACCGTCTCGCGCTGCGCTGGCTGGCGGACAACGCGGAATGAGCGTCCCGGTACTGCGCACGGAAAGGCTGGTGCTGCGGGAAATCGCGCCCACCGACACCGACGCCGTCATCAGGATGTTCGCCGACCCGTGGATGAGCCGGTTCTTCGCCGCCGACCTGGCCGATCCCGTCCAAGCCAAGGCCCTCGTCGACAGGAAGCTCGCCGACGACAGCGCCGAGGGACTGGGGCAGTGGGTGATCGAGCTCGACGGCAAGCTCGTGGGCCTGGCGCATCTCCGCCCGTCGACGCAGCTGCCCGGCGGGCTCGCCGAGATCGGCTACTCCCTCGACCGGGCGCACGGTGGCCAGGGACTCGCGACCGAAGCCGTTACCGCGGTACTCGATCACGGACTGTCCACAATGGCCCTTCCCGCCATATGGGCGTTGATCCACGAGTCCAATGTGGCCAGTCTGAACCTGGCCCAGCGCTTGGGTTTCCTGGATGTGGGCAACGGAGTCCACTATGGAGCCGAACATCGCGTGCAGGTCGTGCTGCCGGGCGCGCACGGCAAGCCGCACCACATCGAACTGTGGGTCCCGGATCTCGCCCGCGCCGAGGAAAGCTTCGGCTGGCTCCTCGGCGCGCTCGGCTGGCACGAGTTCCAGCGCTGGTCGGCCGGCGTCAGCTGGAAGCTGGGGACGGGCTACCTGGTCGTCGAGCAGTCGCCCGCGGTACTGGGTGAGCCCCACGACCGGATGCGCCCGGGGCTGAACCATCTCGCGTTGCACGTCGACACCCGTGAGCACGTCGACGAATTGGCTGCCGAAGCGCTGAAGCACGGCTGGCGGCCGATGTTCGCCGATCGTTATCCCTTCGCCGGGGGCGAAAAGCACTACGCCGCGTATCTGGAAAACGCCGACGGGTTCGAGATCGAACTCGTGGCCGAGCCACAGGGCGACCTGCCAGTCGGTCACTAACGTGAACGCGTTAACCCGAGAGGGTTAATCGCTCGCTACACTCGGCGATCATGCGCACGTTGCCTCCGGGGTTCCGGCGAGCCGCTCGAGGCTTCCTGGCCACCCTTGTCTGCGTCGCGATGCTCGCTGGCTGTAGCGATGGAGGCTCCCAGCCGATGGCCGACGCGGCCGGCGGACGCGGCGGCGGGATCGGCGGAGCCAAGCCGAAAGCGCCTCCCCAAGCCATCAACGTCCCGTTGGCCACGGACGCCGGCCGGGGCAGCCCGGGCGTCGTCGCCGCGGGCGGGGCGGACGCCGTGTACAACTACGGCCCGACGGTGATGGCCGACGGCGGCCGGACCCGGATGTGGTGGTGCAGCCAATACGGCGGCTCGGGCCCGCCCGGCGACGACATCCTCTACGCCGAAGCGCCGACTGCGGACGGCCCGTTCACCGGTCCGGGCGGTGGGATCCCCGCGGCGGTCTTCTCCGGCAACCCCGGGAACTTCGACGGCGTCCACACCTGTGATCCCTCGGTGCTCCGGGTCGGCGAGACCTACTACCTGTACTACACCGGCGCGGCCGGGGACCACGCGCTCGGCAACTCGATCGGCGTCGCGACGAGCCCCGACGGCATCACCTGGACCCGGGCGAACGGCGGACGGCCCATCGTCGACCCCTCGCACGACGTCCACCGGGACAACGTCTACGGCGCCGGCCAGCCCACGGTCGTCTACCTCGACGGCTGGTTCTACCTCATGTTCACCGACACGACCGGCCGCGCCGCGGGTGTGAACGGCGCCGGCCAGTTCCTGCTCCGGTCGAAGGACCCGGTGTTCGCCGGTGGCGTCGAAGCGCTCAGCGACCAGGGCTTCACCGCCGTCCCGACCGCGTCGACCACTCGGACCAGATCGCTGGTCGACGCCTTCAGCGTGGACCTGACGTGGATCGAGGCGCTGCAGGCGTTCGCCATCGCCCACGAGACCACCGACGGCACCACTGTCACCTTCTGGAACCAGGAGTTCACCGCCAGCCCGTACCGGCCGGTGCTGATCCCCGGGCCGTGGCGCGAGGGCCCGGGCCTGGTGCGGCGCCCTGACGGCCACACCCCGCTCTCCGCGGCCGATCCGTGCGGCCGGGTGCCGCTCGACGTCGTCCGCGCGACCGCCATCGGCGGTGCCGCCGCGCCCACGGAACTCCGGCACTTCGGCGTCGACGTGCGGGCCGTCGTCGCGTGCCCCACCCCGGATCGCCTGCTCAGCGTGCTGGACGGCGCCGCGATGCCGTCCCCGGCCCGTACCGTCGACCTCGTCGCGGGCCGCCGTGTCCTGCGTGTCGACCGGCGTTCGGTGGCCGCGCAACTGGCCGGGCAGGTGCTCGACCAGCGGGTGCCCTCGCTGAACACGGTGCCGGTCACCACACGGCTGCAGACGGGCGCGAAGGCGGTCAGCGCGGCGGGACGCGGGGTCGGGTTCGTGCTGGCCGACGGCAAACTGTGGCCGCTGCGGCGCCCGGAGGTGGCGGCGGCGAACGATTCGCCGGTCACCGAGATCAGCCCCCAGCAGTGGGACGCCTACCCGATGGGCTTCCTGCTCGGTCGCTGAGCGGGTTCGGCCTCTTCGTCTTCGTCGTCGGTGAGCGCGGCCTTGCGAGGCGATTCGAGCCTGCCGCCGACGAGCAGCCCCAGCCCGGCCGGGATCAGCACCAGCAGCGCGGTGAAGGCGGCGCCGCCGGTCAGCGCCGGCCAGAGCTCGTTCATGCTCGTCTGGTCCACGAAGATCGCGCGCGCGATGACGTACAGGACGCCGGAGACCGGCCCGGCCACCAGCGCGGCGATGAACCAGGTGCGGCCGCTGTCCTCGCGCCGCAGCCAGCCGTCGAGCGCGCTCCACAGCGCGGCCGCGCCGACCAGCACCGCGATCGCGACGGCTTGGATCACCGTCGCGCCGGTCGGCTGGTAGACCTCGACCTTGGCGACGGTGGTGAAGGCGGCCGCGTGCAGCACGGCCATGATGAGTCCGCGGATCAGCCAGGTGCGCATGCCAGCACGTTATCCCGTCGGGGTCACTAGGGTGGTGGTCGTGCCTGAAACCCACTCTCGCCGCCGAGCCGCCCTACGGGCCCTCCTACAGGAGGCCGAGCTCGAAGCCCTGCTCGTCACCGATCTGCTCAACATCCGCTACCTGACCGGGTTCACCGGCTCGAACGCGGCGCTGCTGGTCCACACCGGCGGCGAGGAGCACACCGTGTTCTGCACGGACGGCCGGTACACCACCCAGTCGGCGGCCGAGGTCCCCGACCTCGAGCGCATCCTCGACCGGTCCAGCGCGCAGGCGCTCGCCGCCCGCGCGAGTGCCGATGCGGGCCGGTATCGCCTCTCCGGTTTCGAGAGCCAGCACGTCAGTGTCGACCAGTTCGACGCGCTGAAGACCCAGTTCGGCGGCGTCGAGCTGCGCCGCGCGCCCGGGCTGGTGGAGGACCTCCGGCTGACCAAGGACGAGCAGGAGATCGACGCGCTCCGGCAGGCCTGCGCGGCCGCGGACCGGGCGCTGGCGGACCTCATCGAGCACGGGGGCCTGCGTCCCGGCCGCACCGAGCTCGAGGTCGCCAGGGATCTCGAGAACAGGATGCTCGAACATGGCTCGACCGGGCGATCCTTCGACTCGATCGTGGCAGCGGGCGCCAACTCGGCCATCCCGCACCACCGGCCGACCTCGGCCGTCCTCGCCGCCGGCGACCTCGTGAAAATGGACTTCGGCGCCACCGCCGACGGCTACCACTCGGATATGACCCGCATGGTCGTGCTCGGCAAGCCCGCGGCCTGGCAGCAGGAGATCTACGACCTGGTCCAGCGCGCCCAGGCGGCGGGCTGCGAGGCCGTGCTGCCGGGGGTCGACGTCGCTGATGTGGACAAAGCCGCCCGCGAGGTGATCGTCGCCGCGGGGCACGGCCCGGAGTTCGCCCACGGCCTCGGGCACGGCGTCGGCCTCGAGGTGCACGAGGCACCGAGTCTCGCCGCGACCGGCGTCGGTACACTATCCGCCGGTATGGCGGTCACCGTCGAACCCGGCGTCTACCTCGCGGGTCGTGGTGGCGTGCGCATCGAGGACACGCTCGTCGTGCGGGACGGTTTTCCCGAGCTCCTCACCCTGAGCACCAAAGAACTCGTGGTCGTCTAGAACCCGGCCGCACCGACGAACTGAACTACAGGAGATCCAGCACTCGTGGCCACCACCAACGACCTCAAGAACGGCCTGGTCCTCAACCTCGACGGCCAGCTCTGGAACGTCATCGCCTTCCAGCACGTGAAGCCGGGCAAGGGCGGCGCGTTCGTCCGCACCACCCTCAAGCACGTGCTGAGCGGCAAGGTGGTCGACAAGACCTTCAACGCCGGCACCAAGGTCGACACCGCGACCGTGGACCGTCGCAACATGACGTACCTCTACAAGGACGTCGACGACTTCGTCTTCATGGACGCCGACACCTACGACCAGATCACCGTGCCGAAGGCGACAGTGGGCGACAACGCCAACTACCTGCTGGAAAACACCGAGGTCCAGGTCGCGATCCACGAGAGCACTCCGCTCTACATCGAGCTCCCGACCTCGGTGGAGCTGATCGTGCAGCACACCGACCCCGGCCTGCAGGGCGACCGCTCGACCGGTGGCACGAAGCCGGCGACGCTCGAGACCGGCGCGGAGATCCAGGTGCCGCTGTTCCTGACCACCGGTGAAAAAGTCAAGGTCGACACACGCGATGGCCGGTACCTCGGCCGCGTTTCGAACTGAGTACCTGGTGCCTTCTTCAGACAAGACCAGCAAGCCGCAGCCGTCGGGCAAACCCCAGCGGGGCGGGCCGATCAGCCGTAGCCAGGCGCGCAAGCGTGCCGTGGAGATCGTCTACGAAGCCGCGCAGCGGGGTGCCGACGCGGTGACGCTGCTCGCGGACCGCGTGGGCTCGGTCGAGGTCGACCCGATCGCGGACTACACGATCACGCTGGTCGAAGGGGTGACAGCCCGCCGCGAAAGCATCGACGAGCTGTTGTCCGAGCACGCGCAGGGCTGGACGATCGACCGTATGCCGCCGGTGGACCTCGCGGTGCTCCGCGTCGGCGTGTGGGAGCTGCTCTGGGCCACCGACGTGCCCGACCCGGTCGCGATCGACGAGGCCGTCGGCATCGCCAAGGAACTGTCCACCGACGACTCCCCGCGGTTCGTCAATGGCGTCCTCGGCCGCATCGGCTCCATCGCCGAACGACTCCGAGCGGTCCTGTAATCCCAGCTCAAGAGGTTAAAGCCGCTCTTTAAAGGGTCCTGTGCAGCCCCGCGTTCAAACCCGCGGGGCTGCTCCGCCTCTAGTCCTCTTTTGAAGGCCGCGCCTCCGGGGGCAGTACGCCCCAGTCGATGAGCTGCTCGGTGAGCTCCCCGGGGGTCATGTCGTAGATGATCGCGAGGGACCGGAGGTCCTCCGTGCGGATCGACAGCACCTTGCCGTTGTAGTCCCCGCGCTGGCTCTGGATCGTCGCGGCGTACCGCGCGAGCGGTCCGACCTTTTCGGCGGGCAGCTGCTGCAGCCGTTCGAGGTTGATCACGATCTTGGTGGCGGGCTCGGCTCCTGATGGGACCCGGCCTTCCGGGAGCAGCTCGACCACGGGTACGCCGTAGAAGTCGGCCAGTTCGGCCAGCTTCTGGACGGTTACGGCGCGATCGCCACGCTCGTAGGAGCCGACCACGACGGCCTTCCAACGGCCGCCGGACTTCTGTTCGACCCCGTGCAGGGACAGTCCCTGCTGCTGGCGGATCCCCCGAAGCTTGGCCCCGAGCGCCTTGGCGTAATCGCCCATGTGGTGGTTCTCCGTTTCCTCGCCCCGACCGGCTTCATGTGACGGTCAGGGGTCTCCTGAGTCGAATACTCAGAGTAATGGTTACGCGTTGTCGTCACCAGGTCAAGCAGATCATTGTGGGACGGCCGTGCGAATCGCCCCACACCACCCGTAAGGGCGAGCGGGTTGTCCTGCTACTCTCGGTGCGATTTCCTCGCTAAGCAGGGAATCGACGTCCTTTAAGGACCCGTCCAGAGAGGCGGGGAAGGAGGTCCACGTTGCCGCCACGTCCACGTGGCGCGACGGAGCCGGCCGGCGAGCGTGAACTGCTCTCCGCCGGGGATGTCGCGCGCACCATAGCTCGAATGGCCCATCAGGTCATCGAAAAGACCGCACTCGGTGCGGGCTCGGCTGCCCCACCCGTGTTACTGGGCATACCCACCAGGGGCACGCCGCTGGCCGTCCGGCTCGCCGGGCGCATCGCCGAGTTCTCCGGTGTGAGACCGCCCACCGGCGCCCTCGACGTCACCCTTTACCGCGACGACCTTCGCCGAAGGCCGACCCGCGCGCTGGAAGAGACCCAGCTGCCGCCCTCCGGGATAGACGATCGCATCGTCATCCTCGTCGACGACGTCCTCTTCTCGGGCCGCACGATCCGCGCCGCGCTCGACGCGCTGCGGGACCACGGCAGGCCGAAGGCGGTCCAGCTGGCCGTCCTGGTCGACCGCGGGCATCGCGAACTCCCCATCCGCGCGGACTACGTGGGCAAGAACGTGCCGACGTCGCGCGCCGAAGAGGTCGCCGTCCTGCTGTCCGAAGTGGACGGAACCGATGCGGTTCTCCTTCGAATGGAGCCACCTCAGTGAAACACCTGCTCGCCACCGACGGGCTGGACCCGGCGTTCGCGACAGCCGTGCTCGACACCGCCGACGAGCTCAAGCACACGTTGCTGGGCCGGGAGGTCCGCAAGCTGCCGACGCTGCGGGGCCGCACGGTGGTCACGCTGTTCTACGAAAACTCCACCCGCACCAGGGTCTCGTTCGAGATCGCCGGCAAGTGGATGAGTGCCGACGTGATCAACGTTTCGGCGTCGAGTTCCTCGGTGAACAAAGGGGAGTCGCTTCGGGACACCGCGCTCACCCTCGCCGCGGCCGGCGCCGACTGCGTGATCGTGCGCCATCCCGCTTCCGGTGCGGCCCAACGGCTTTCGGGCTGGCTGGCCGACGCCGGCACGGTCGTGATCAACGCCGGTGACGGGACCCACGAGCATCCGACGCAGGCACTGCTCGACGCGGCGACGCTGCGGGAGCGGCTCGGTTCGCTGGCGGGGCGCCGGATCGGGATCGTCGGTGACGTCCTGCACAGCCGGGTCGCGCGGTCGAACATCCATCTGCTGGCCGCCCTCGGTGCCGAGGTCGTGCTGGTCGCGCCGCCGACGCTGCTGCCCGCCGGGGTCGAAGCCCTGCCGGTGACCGTCTCGCACGAACTCGACGCCGAGTTGCCCGCGCTCGACGCGGTGATGATGCTGCGGGTGCAGGCCGAGCGGATGACCGGTGGGTTCTTCCCGTCGGCGCGCGAGTACTCGATCGGCTACGGCCTCAGCGAGGCCCGCTTGAAACTGCTGCCCGAGCACGCCGTGGTGCTCCACCCCGGACCGATGCTGCGCGGGATGGAGATCGCCTCGGCGGTCGCCGACTCGCCGGCTTCGGCCATCACCGAACAGGTTCGCAACGGGGTACACGTCCGGATGGCCGTGCTGTACCACCTGCTTGCCGGAGAAGGAGACGCCGCGTGAGTGACCAGGTCCTGATCAAGGGCGCCCGGTTGTACGGCGAAGGCGATCCGGTGGATGTGCTGGTCTCCGACGGCGTCATCGCCCGGATCGGCCCCGGTGAGACGCCCGAGGACGCCGTGGAGCTCGAAGCGCGGGGGCAGGTGCTTCTGCCTGGCTTCGTCGATCTGCACACGCATCTGCGCGAGCCGGGCCGTGAGGACACCGAGACCATCGCGAGCGGGTCCGCCGCGGCCGCGCTCGGCGGGTACACGGCCGTTTTCGCGATGGCCAACACCGATCCGGTCGCCGACAACTCGGTGGTAGTCGATCACGTGTGGCGACGCGGCCGCGAGGTCGGGCTCGTCGACGTGCACCCGGTCGGCGCGGTCACCGTCGGGCTCAAGGGCGAGAAGCTCGCCGAGCTGGGCACGATGGCCAAGTCCGCCGCGAACGTCCGGGTGTTCTCCGACGACGGCGTCTGCGTCGCGGACCCGCTGCTGATGCGGCGGGCGCTGGAGTACTCGACCGCGCTCGACGTCGTCATCGCGCAGCACGCCGAGGAGCCGCGGCTCACCGTCGGCGCGCAGGCCCACGAGGGCGAGCAGTCGGCACGGCTGGGTTACCCCGGCTGGCCGGCGTCGGCGGAGGAGTCCATTGTGGCCCGCGACTGCCTGCTCGCCCTGCACGCCAAGGCCCGCCTGCACATCTGCCACGTCTCCACCGCGGGCACCACCGACGTCCTGCGCTGGGCGAAGGACCGCGGGACGAAGGTCTCGGCCGAGGTCACCCCGCACCACCTGCTGCTGACCGACGAGCGGCTCACCACCTACGACCCCATCAACAAGGTCAACCCGCCGCTGCGCACCCGGGACGACACCGAACGCCTCCGCCAGGCGCTCGCGGACGGCGTCATCGACTGCGTCGCCACCGACCACGCGCCGCACGCCGTGCAGGACAAGGACTGCGAGTGGTCGGCGGCCCGGCCGGGCATGCTCGGCCTGCAGACCGCGCTGTCCATCGTGGTCGAGACCATGGTCCGCACCGGTCTGCTCGACTGGCGCGGTGTGGCGAGGGTCATGAGCGAACGGCCGGCCGAAATCGGTGGCCTGTCCGACCACGGCCGCCCGCTGCTCGAAGGGGAGCCGGCGAACTTGACGCTGGTGGACCCCGATGCGGAGTGGACCGTGCGGGGCCGCGAGCTCGCCAGCATCGCCGCGAATACCCCGTACGAGGGAATGCGGCTGCCCGGCGTGGTGAGCGCCACGCTTTTGCGCGGGCGCATCACGTCCCGGGAAGGGAAAATCGAATAATGGACCGGCTCTTACTCACCCTGGCTATCGTCGTCTTCTTCGCGCTCTGTGTCTGGGGCATGCGACGAGGCTGGCTCCGAAAGGCCCGCTCGCAGAGCGTCCTGGTCCCGCCCTTCCCCGAGGTCCCCGAAGCTCCGGGCGAGCCGGTGCTGCCGGAGACCACCGGCCTCTACGTGAGCACGACCATCGCGGGGGAGTGGCAGAACCGCATCGTCACCCGCGGCGCCGGGCTGCGTTCGGCGGCCACCCTGCGGCTCTACCGAGGCGGTATCGAGGTCGACCGCGCCGGCGCGCCGGGCTTCTGGATCCCCGCGGAGTCGCTGAGCGCGGTGCGCCGCGACAACCACATCGCGGGCAAGGTCCTCGGCGTCGAAGGACTGCTCGTGGTCACCTGGAAGGCCGGGGAAACCTTGCTGGACACCGGATTCCGGGGCGACGTCGACGTCTATCCACAGTGGATCGAGGCGCTCGAAGCCATGATCCCTAACGGTAAAAATCACACCAGCGAGATCAAGGGAGGTGCCCAGTGAGCACAGGCACGGTTGATTCAGGCAAACGGACACCGGCGGCGCTGGTACTCGAGGACGGCCGGGTCTTCCGCGGCGCCGCGTACGGCGCGCAGGGGACTTCGTTCGGCGAGGCGGTTTTCTGCACCGGCATGACCGGCTACCAGGAGACCCTGACCGACCCGTCGTACCACCGCCAGATCGTGGTCCAGACCGCCCCTCAGATCGGCAACACCGGCTGGAACGACGAGGACGACGAGTCCGAGCGCATCTGGGTCTCGGGCTACGTCGTCCGCGACCCGGCCCGCACGCCGTCGAACTGGCGCTCGGTCCGCACCCTCGACGACGAACTGGTCGAGCAGGGCATCGTCGGGATCTCCGAAGTGGACACCCGCATGCTGACCCGCCACCTGCGCGAGCAGGGTGCGATGCGCGCCGGGGTCTTCTCCGGTGACGCACTGCGTGCCGACGATTCGATGCTCGAGGAGGTCCGCGCGAGCCCGCAGATGAAGGGCGCCGACCTCGCCGGTCAGGTCACCACCGCCAAGCCGTACGTCGTCAAGGCCGAGGGTGAGACCCGGTTCCGGGTGGCCGCACTCGACCTCGGCATCAAGTCGAACACACCCCGGATGATGAGCAGGCGCGGCATCGAGGTGCACGTGCTTCCCTTGTCCAGCACCATCGACGAGCTACTGGAGATCGCGCCGGACGGCGTGTTCCTCTCCAACGGCCCCGGCGACCCCGCCACCGCCGACCACGCCACCGAGCTGACGAAAGCCGTGCTGCAGCGGGAGATCCCGCTGTTCGGCATCTGCTTCGGCAACCAGATCCTCGGCCGCGCGCTGGGCCTGAGCACCTACAAGATGCGCTACGGCCACCGCGGTATCAACATCCCGGTCATCGACGTGGCGACCAAGCGGGTGGCGATCACCTCGCAGAACCACGGGTTCGCCCTCGAAGGCGAGCCGGGCCAGCGTTTCGAGTCGCCCTTCGGCGCCGCCCAGATCAGCCACTACTGCCCGAACGACGACACCGTGGAAGGCGTCCGCTGCTCGGACGTCCCGGCGTTCTCGGTGCAGTACCACCCCGAAGCGGCCGCCGGCCCGCACGACGCGGCCCCGCTGTTCGACGAGTTCACGAGCTTGATGGAGAAGGCCAAGTAATGCCTAAACGCACAGACATCCAGCACGTGCTCGTCATCGGCTCCGGCCCGATCGTCATCGGTCAGGCCGCGGAGTTCGACTACTCGGGCACGCAGGCCTGCCGCGTGCTCCGCGAGGAGGGCCTGCGGGTCAGCCTGGTGAACTCGAACCCGGCCACGATCATGACCGACCCGGAGTTCGCCGACGCGACCTACATCGAGCCGGTGACCCCGGACTTCGTCGAGAAGGTCATCGCGGTGGAGCGTCCCGACGCCATCCTCGCGACCCTCGGCGGCCAGACGGCCCTCAACTGCGCTGTCGCGCTGCACGAGCGCGGAGTCCTCGAGAAGTACAACGTCGAGCTGATCGGCGCCGACATCGAGGCCATCCAGCGCGGGGAAGACCGCCAGAAGTTCAAGAACATCGTGGCCGACATCGGCGCGCAGACGCCCCGCAGCGCGGTGTGCAACACGATGGAAGAGGTCCGCGCGACCGTCGCCGACCTCGGGCTCCCCGTGGTCATCCGCCCGTCGTTCACCATGGGCGGGCTCGGGTCCGGCATGGCGCACACCCCCGAGGAGCTCGAGCGGCTCGCGTCGGTCGGCCTCACCGAGAGCCCGGTCACCGAGGTGCTCATCGAGGAGAGCGTGCTCGGCTGGAAGGAGTACGAGCTCGAGCTGATGCGCGACAAGCATGACAACGTCGTGGTCATCTGCTCGATCGAGAACATCGACGCGATGGGCGTGCACACCGGCGACTCGGTCACCGTCGCCCCGGCGATGACGCTGACCGACCGCGAGTTCCAGGTCATGCGTGACGTCGGCATCGACGTGCTGCGCGCGGTCGGCGTCGACACCGGTGGCTGCAACATCCAGTTCGCGATCAACCCGCGCGACGGCCGCATGGTCGTCATCGAGATGAACCCCCGGGTTTCGCGCTCGAGCGCGCTGGCGTCGAAGGCGACCGGCTTCCCGATCGCCAAGATCGCCGCGAAGCTCGCCATCGGCTACACGCTCGACGAGATCACCAACGACATCACCGGCGCCACCCCTGCCGCGTTCGAGCCGACGCTCGACTACGTGGTCGTCAAGGTGCCGCGGTTCGCCTTCGAGAAGTTCCCTGGTGCGGACCCGACGTTGACCACGACGATGAAGAGCGTCGGCGAGGCGATGTCCTTCGGTCGCAGTTTCCCCGAGGCACTCGGCAAGGCGATGCGGTCGATCGACACCAAGGCGACCGGCTTCTGGACCGTGCCGGACCCCGATGGCGTCACTCTCGAGTCCACTTTGGACGCGCTGCGCCGCCCGCACGACGGCCGGCTTTACGTTGTGGAGCGCGCACTCCGGCTCGGTGCGACGATCGACCAGGTGCACGAAGCCAGTGGTATAGACCCTTGGTTCATCGACCAGATCGCGCTGATCGGCGAGGTCGGCGCCGAGGTGCGCGACGCCCCGGTGCTCGACGGCGGGCTCCTGCGCCGCGCCAAACGCACCGGCCTGTCGGACCGGCAGATCGCCGCGCTGCGGCCGGAACTGGCCGGCGAGGACGGTGTCCGCCTGCTGCGTCACCGGCTCGGGGTGCGACCGGTGTTCAAGACCGTCGACACCTGTGCCGCCGAGTTCGCGGCGAACACGCCGTACCACTACTCGGCCTACGAGACCGATCCCGAAGCGCAGTCCGAGGTCGCCGCGCAGCCGGACAAGCCGAAGGTGCTGATCCTCGGCTCCGGGCCCAACCGCATCGGGCAGGGCATCGAGTTCGACTACTCGTGCGTCCACGCCGCGATCGCCTTGCGGGAAGCCGGTTTCGAGGCCGTCATGGTCAACTGCAACCCCGAAACCGTCTCCACCGACTACGACACTTCGGACCGGCTCTACTTCGAGCCACTGTCCTTTGAGGACGTTCTCGAGGTGGTGCACGCCGAGCAGGTCTCCGGCACGGTCGCCGGCGTCATCGTCCAGCTCGGTGGCCAGACGCCGCTGAGCCTGGCGAAGCGCCTCGCCGACGCCGGTGTCCCCGTCGTCGGCACTTCGCCGGACGCGATCAACCTCGCCGAGGATCGCGGCGCCTTCGGTGAGGTCCTCACCCAGGCCGGCCTCCCGGCGCCGAAGTACGGCACCGCGACCTCCTTCGAGGGCGCCAAGCGGATCGCCGACGAGATCGGCTACCCGGTGCTCGTGCGGCCTTCGTACGTGCTCGGCGGGCGCGGCATGGAGATCGTCTACGACGAGGCCACCCTCGCCGGCTACATCGACCGCGCCACCGAGGTCTCCCCGGAGCACCCGGTGCTGGTCGACAGGTTCCTCGACGACGCCATCGAGATCGACGTCGACGCGCTGTTCGACGGCGAAGAGCTCTACCTCGGCGGTGTGATGGAACACATCGAGGAGGCCGGGATCCACTCCGGCGACTCGGCGTGCGCGCTGCCGCCGATCACGCTCGGCCGGACCGACCTCGACGCGGTCCGCCGCTCCACCGAGGCGATCGCGCGCGGTGTGGGCGTCCGGGGGCTCCTCAACGTCCAGTACGCGCTCAAGGACGACGTCCTGTACGTCCTGGAGGCCAACCCGCGGGCGTCGCGGACGGTCCCGTTCGTCTCCAAGGCGACGGCGGTGCCGCTCGCGAAGGCGGCCGCGCTCATCATGACCGGCTCGACCATCAAGGCGCTGCGGACTTCCGGTGTGCTCCCGGCCGAGGGCGACGGCGGCCAGATGCCGGCGGACTCGCCGGTGGCCGTCAAGGAAGCGGTCCTGCCGTTCCACCGGTTCCGCACCCCGGAGGGTCACGGCGTCGATTCCTTACTCAGCCCGGAGATGAAGTCGACCGGTGAAGTCATGGGCGTGGACACCTCCTTCGGGAAGGCGTTCGCCAAATCCCAGGCCGCGGCCTACGGATCCCTGCCGGTCTCCGGCAAGGTGTTCGTCTCGGTCGCCAACCGCGACAAGCGCTCGCTGGCGTTCCCGGTGAAACGGCTCGCGGATCTCGGTTTCGAGATTCTCGCGACGTCCGGGACGGCGGAAGTGCTGCGGCGTAACGGGATTCCCTGCTCGGTAGTGCGCAAGTATTCCGAATCCAACACAGCGGGCAGTCCTCATGAGCCGAACATCGTGGAGCTCATCCTCGCGGGCGAAGTCGACATGGTCATCAACACGCCGTACGGCAACAGCGGCCCGCGCATCGACGGCTACGAAATCCGCACCGCCGCGGTTTCCCGCGACATCCCCTGCATCACCACGATCCAGGGGGCCGGCGCGGCGGTCCACGGCATCGAGGCGCTCATCCGCGGGGACATCGGCGTCAAGTCCCTCCAGGAGCTCCAGGCGGCGCTCAAGGCGAAGACGAAGCCGTGAAAGAAGCCAGGCAAAAGATCGGGTTGGGGGCGGCGAAGTGACCGAAACTTTCGGAAAGAGGCTGGCCGGCGCGGTCGCGGCCCGCGGGCCGCTCTGCGCCGGGATCGACCCCCACCCGGGGCTGCTCAAGGCGTGGAACCTGCCCGTGGATGCCCGCGGACTGGAAAAGTTCGCCCTCACGGCCACCGAGGCCATCGCGGGCGAGGTTTCGGTCGTCAAGCCCCAGTCGGCCTTTTTCGAGGCTTTCGGCGCGGCCGGGGTGGCCGTCCTGGAGCGCGTGGTACGTCTCGCCAAGGAGGCGGGCGCACTGGTGCTGCTGGACGTCAAACGCGGCGACATCGGCTCCACGATGGCGGCCTACACCGCGGCGTACCTGGCCGCAGGTGCGGAACTGGAAGCCGACGCCATCACCGTTTCGCCGTATCTCGGATTCGGCTCATTGGCCCCCGCACTGGAGACGGCGAGCGCGGGCGGCAAGGGCCTTTTCGTGCTCGCGCGGACGTCCAACCCGGAAGCCCAGAGTCTGCAGAACGCCGTACTGGGCAACGGAAAGACCGTCGCGCAGGGAATCGTCGACGCGGCCGCTGAGGTCAACGCTGGCGCCGAACCGTACGGCAGTGTGGGAGTTGTGGTCGGAGCCACGATCGCGGCCGGAGAGCTCGATCTGGGGGCACTGAACGGCCCCGTTCTGGCGCCCGGCTTCGGTGCCCAGGGCGCGACGGCGGCCGATCTGCGCAAGCTGTTCGGACCCGGGCCGAACGGAGTTCTGCCGGCGTCCTCACGCGACATCCTCAAGCACGGACCCGGCGTGGATGCGTTGCGAGCGGCCGTGAAGCGGACTCAGATGTCACTGGTGTCAGTGAACGATCCCCAGGAAAACGGCTAATAGCAGGCCCTTCGATCGACACGGTTCGGCCACCCCCCGCATTGTGGGGGATGGTCGCAGGTGGGTACCGTCTCGTCACCCACCCAGATTTGAAGGACTACCGGAGGAAAACGTGGCACTTCCCCAGCTGACCGACGAACAGCGCGCCGCGGCGCTGGAGAAGGCCGCTGCCGCTCGCCGCATCCGCGCTGAATTGAAGGAGCGGCTGAAGCGGGGCGGTACAACTCTGGTCGACGTGCTGAAGCAGGCCGAAGACAATGAAGTACTCGGCAAGATGAAGGTCTCGGCTCTGCTCGAAGCACTTCCCGGCGTCGGCAAGGTTCGCGCCCAGCAGACGATGGAAAAACTGGAGATCGCCCCCAGCCGCAGGCTTCGCGGCCTCGGCGACAGGCAGCGCAAGGCGCTGCTCGCCGAGTTCAGCGGCGAGTGACCGGCTTCGGTCATGACGGCCCGAAATCGACCTCCGGGTCGACGGGCGTAGACCGCGTTGGTGAGCCGGTTCCGGGGGAATCCCTCCGGAACCGGCTCACTGTCGTATCGGGGCCGTCAGGTGTGGGCAAGTCGAGCGTCGTCGGCGAAATGCGGCGTATGCGGCCGGACATCTACTTCAGCGTCTCGGTGACGACGAGGAAGCCGCGGCCGGGCGAGGTCGATGGGCAGCACTACCACTTCATCGATCGCGACACCTTCGACAAGATGGTCGCCAACGGTGAACTCCTCGAGCACGCCGAGTTCACCGGGAACTGCTACGGCACGCCCCGGGAGCCGGTCGAGGACGCGCTGCGGTCGGGCAAACCGGCCATCCTGGAGATCGAGCTGCAGGGCGCCAGGCAGGTCCGGGCCGCGATGCCCGAGGCCCGGCTGGTGATGTTGATGCCGCCGTCCTGGGAAGAACTGGTCGGCAGGCTCACCGGGCGCGGCACCGAGCACAAGGACGCGGTGGCGGCCAGGCTGGCCGAAGCGGAGCGTGAACTCGCCGCCGCCGGGGAGTTCGACGTCCGGGTGGTCAATGCCGAGGTGAGGGCCGCCGCCGAGGAGTTGCTAGACTTGGTCGTCGGTGAAGACTTCAACATTCGGTGACTCTTTTTGATCGGGCGCTGCACCCAGCGCTGTTCGCCTTCGGGAGAGCACCGGCAACGAGCATGATTCAGGAGCTGTGCGAGTGACTTCGACGCTAGGTGCCTACGGCGAGGAACTAGAAGGCATCACCAACCCGCCGATCGACGACCTGCTCGAGAAGGTCAGCTCCAAGTACGCGCTGGCCATCTACGCGGCCAAGCGGGCGCGTCAGATCAACGACTACTACGCGCAGCTGGGCGAAGGCCTGCTCGAGTACGTCGGCCCGCTCGTCGAGCCGGGCCCGCGCGAGAAGCCGCTGTCCATCGCCCTGCGCGAGATCCACGCCGGTCTGCTCGAGCACACCGAGGGTGAGTAAGTCCCGAGTCGTACTCGGTGTAGGTGGCGGTATCGCCGCCTACAAAGCGTGTGAGGTGCTGCGCGGACTGACCGAATCCGGTCATGACGTCCGTGTGGTCCCCACCGAAGCCGCGCTCAATTTCGTGGGCGCGGCGACCTTCGAGGCGCTGTCCGGCCACCCCGTCCACACCGGGGTGTTCACCGAAGTGCCCGAGGTGCAGCACGTCCGGATCGGCAAGGAAGCCGACCTGGTGCTGATCGTGCCGGCCACGGCGAACCTGCTCGCCAAGGCCGCGCACGGCATCGCCGACGACCTGCTGACCAACACCCTGCTCACCGCGAGGTGCCCGGTCGCGTTCTTCCCGGCGATGCACACCGAGATGTGGGAACATCCCGCCACCAGGCACAACGTCGAGCTGCTGCGTTCGCGCGGCTCCGTGGTCACCGAGCCCGCGGCCGGACGGCTGACGGGCAAGGACACCGGCAAGGGCCGGCTCGCCGATCCGGAAGAGATCGTCGACCTCGCCCGCCTGCTGCTGGCCAGGCCGGACGCGCTTCCGCGGGATCTCGTGGGCAAACGGGTCGTCGTGTCCGCCGGTGGCACGCGTGAGCCGCTGGACCCCGTCCGCTACCTGGGCAACCGGTCTTCCGGCAAACAGGGCTACGCGCTCGCCAGGGTCGCCGCCCAGCGTGGCGCCGAGGTGACGCTGATCGCCGCGCACACCGTCGCGATGCCGGATCCGGCAGGAGTGACCATCGAGCGGGTTTCCACCGCCGAGCAGCTGCGTCAGGCCGTGCACACGGCCGCGAAACCGGCCGACGTCGTGGTCATGGCCGCCGCGGTCGCCGACTTCCGGCCCGCGAACCTGGCCACACACAAGATCAAGAAATCCGACGACCAGCCCGATCCCACGATCACGCTGGACCGCAACGCCGACATCCTGGCCGAGCTGGTCGCGAACCGGGCCCCGGGGCAGCTGATCGTCGGGTTCGCCGCCGAGACCGGGGACGAGCACGGCTCGGTCCTCGACCACGCGAGGGCGAAACTCAGGCGCAAGGGCAGCGATCTGCTCGTCGTCAACGCCGTCGGGGACGGCAAGGCGTTCGAAGTCGAGGACAACAGCGGCTGGCTGCTCGGCGCGGACGGTTCCGAACGCGCTATCCCATTGGGTGCGAAGGTGCAACTCGCGGCCGCCGTTTGGGACGCTGTTGTGGATTTGAGCACGCGATGAGCAGCTTACGAGGGGTAACTCAGTACGCTGTCGAGTACAACTAAGTCTTACCTAACTACTTGAGGGATGTGACGTCGCCGTGCCTACGTCGAACAGCAGGCTATTCACTTCGGAGTCGGTGACCGAGGGCCATCCTGACAAGATCTGCGACGCCATCAGCGACTCGATCCTCGACGGACTGCTGAGCAAGGACCCGCGCAGCCGCGTGGCGGTGGAAACGATGATCACGACCGGCCAGGTGCACGTCGCCGGCGAGGTCACCACCGAGGCGTACGCCGACATCCCGACGATCGTGCGGGACGTCATCCTGCGGATCGGGTACGACTCGTCGGCCAAGGGCTTCGACGGCAACTCGTGCGGCGTGAACGTGTCCATCGGCTCGCAGTCCGCCGACATCGCGCAGGGCGTCGACACGGCGTACGAGTCGCGCGTCGACCTGGACGACGACGAGATCAACCGTCAGGGCGCGGGCGACCAGGGCCTCATGTTCGGCTACGCCTGCTCGGACACCCCCGAGCTGATGCCGCTCCCGATCGCGCTGGCGCACCGCCTTTCGCAGCGCCTCACCAAGGTCCGCAAGGACGGCGTGCTGCCGTACCTGCGCCCGGACGGCAAGACCCAGGTCACCATCGAGTACGCCGGTGACCAGCCGATCCGTCTCGACACCGTGGTCCTGTCCACCCAGCACGCCGACGGTATCGACCTCGAGAAGATGCTCGGTGTCGACGTCCGCGAGCACGTGGTCCTGCCGGAGCTCGAAAAGGTCGGCCTCGACTCGGCCGACATGCGCCTGCTGGTGAACCCGACCGGTCGCTTCGTCATCGGTGGCCCGATGGGTGACGCCGGGCTGACCGGCCGCAAGATCATCGTCGACACCTACGGCGGCATGGCCCGCCACGGTGGCGGCGCGTTCTCCGGCAAGGACCCGTCCAAGGTCGACCGTTCCGCCGCGTACGCGATGCGCTGGGTCGCCAAGAACGTCGTCGCCGCCGGCCTGGCTTCGCGCGTCGAGGTGCAGGTCGCCTACGCGATCGGCAAGGCCGCCCCGGTCGGGCTGTTCGTCGAGACCTTCGGCACCGAGACCGTCGACCCGAGCAAGATCCAGTCGGCCATCCGTGAGGTGTTCGACCTGCGTCCCGCCGCGATCATCCGCGACCTGGACCTGCTGCGCCCGATCTACGCGCCCACCGCGGCCTACGGTCACTTCGGCCGTCCGGAGCTCAACCTGCCGTGGGAGAGCACCGACCGCGCGGACGCCTTGAAGTCCGTTTCGGGGGCGTAGGCATCTGGATGGGGTGTCGTGGCCGTCTGGTAGAGATCACGGTGTGAGCCGCCCGGAAACGACACCCCTGTGGGACATGCCCGAGCCGGTGCGCGTCCAGAGCGAGCCCCGGCGTTCTCAGGTGCCGGGTTCGAAGGTGCCGGGCTCGCAGGTGAAGGCCAAGATCAAGAAGGCGAAATCCGCGGCGGCCGAACGCAGGGGACAGCAGCAGGCCGCCGCGGAGAACTCCGTCGCCAGGGTCGTGGTCGACATCCCGCTCACCCATCTCGACCGCACCTTCGACTACCGGATCCCGGAGAACCTCGACGAGGCCGCCGTGGTCGGCTGCCGGATCCGCGTGCGCTTCGCCGGGCAGCTGGTCGACGGCTACATCCTGGAGCGTGCGAACACCACCGAGCACCAGGGCAAACTCGCGTTCATCGAGCGCGTGACTTCCAGCGAGCCGGTGCTCACCCCGGCGTTGGCCACGCTCTGCCGGGCGGTCGCCGATCGGTATGGCGGCACGCTCGTCGATGTGCTCCGGCTGGCGATCCCGCCGCGTCACGGCAAGGCGGAAAGCGAACCGCCGCGGGACGTCGCCGCGGCACCGCCCGCGCCGGACACCTCCGCCTGGGTGCGCTACCAGAACGGCCCGGCCTTCCTGGAGGCCTTGGCCGCGGAACGGCCCGCGAACGCCGTCTGGCAGGCACTCCCTGGTGAGGACTGGCCTCGACGGCTGGCCGAAGCCGCCGCCGCTGTCGCCGCGACGGGCCGCGGCGCGGTGCTCGTCGTGCCGGATCATCGCGACCTGACCCGCTTGCACGAAGCCTGTGTCGAGCTCATGGGTGCCGAGGCCGTGGTCTCGCTGATCGCCGGTCTCGGCCCGGCGGAGCGCTACCGGCGCTGGCTGGCCGTGGTGCGGGGCGCGGTGCAGGTGGTGGTGGGCACGCGGGCCGCGATGTTCGCGCCCGTCGCCGACCCCGGCCTGTTCGTCGTCTGGGACGACGGCGACGACCTGCACCTCGACCCCCACGCGCCGTACCCGCACGTCCGCGACGTCCTGATGCTGCGCGCGCACGCCGACAAGGGCACGCTGCTCGCGGGCGGTTTCGCGCGGACGGCCGAAGCGCAGCTCCTGATCGAGTCCGGCTGGGCGCGTCCGATCGTCGGTGAACGTGCTGAGCTGCGCGCGTCCGCCCCGCGCGTGACGCCGGTCGGCGAGGACTTCGACGTCGCCCGTGATGAAGCCGCCAAGGCCGCGCGCCTGCCGTCGGTCGCGTTCGAAGCCGCGCGCCAGTCGCTGGCGAACGGGGCTCCGGTGCTGGTCCAAGTCCCGCGCCGCGGGTACGTGCCCGGTCTGGCCTGCGGGAACTGCCGGACTCCGGCGCATTGCCGACGCTGTGCCGGTCCGCTGGCGCTGGCGGGCGGCACGGACGAAGGTGTCCCACGGCCGCCCGGCTGCCGCTGGTGTGGTGTGCCGGACACGAACTTCCGTTGTGCCGCCTGCGGTTCCGTGCGGCTGCGCGCGGTCATCGTCGGGGCGAAGCGGACCGCCGAGGAGCTGGGCCGCGCGTTCCCCGGCGTGCCGGTGCGGACCTCGGGCGCGACCGAAGTACTCGCTTCCGTGCCGGGGAAACCCGCGCTCGTGGTGTGCACTCCCGGCGCCGAGCCGGTGGCTGTCGGCGGCTACGGCGCCGCGCTGCTGCTCGACGGCTGGGCGTTGCTGGGTCGCCAGGACCTGCGAGCGGGGGAGGAGACCCTGCGCCGGTGGATGACGGCCGCCGCGATGGTCCGCCCGGCAGGCGCCGGTGGCCGGGTGATCGTCGGCGCCGAGGCCGGGCTGAGCGTGGTCCAGGCGCTGGTGCGCTGGGACCCGGGCTGGCACGCCGCGACGGAACTGGCCGAGCGCAACGAACTCGGCTTCCCGCCCGCGATGCGGATGGCGAGCATCGAAGGCACCCCCGAAGCCGTCGCCGCCGTCCTGAACGACCTCGCCCTCCCCGACTCCGGTGAAGTCCTGGGCCCGGTTCAATTAGGCGAGGTCGACGAAGACGGCCGCTCCGACCGCGAACGCGCCCTGGTCCGAGTCGTGCGCGGCGAAGGCAAAGCCCTCGCCTCCGCCATCCACGCCGCCAGCGCCCGCCGCGACATGCGCAAAGAACCCGAACCCATCCGAATCCAGCTAGACCCCCTAGACCTCATCTAGCCCCGTCCCCAACCTGCACTCGGGCGTCCCCAACCTGCACTCACCCGCGCACAGACTGCACTCATCCCGAGTGCAATCCATGTACGCGTATGTGCAGTCTGTGCACGCTTAAGGGCCATCCATGTACGCGTGATGTCGTCAGGCGACGGCGGCCTTGACGAGACCGACGGCCTGATCGGCGATCGCCCTCCGACGCGCCTCGAAAGCCGCATCGGTCAGCGCCGCCGGATCTCCGGGAGTCCCTAGCACCGGAGTATGCAGGTGCCCACCCGCAACGTCCGTCGCCCCGAGCCCAAGACGCACACGGTTGCTGCGATACATGGACTCGTTCGACAAATAGTCACCGCCGCCACCGGAAGCCGCCATCTCCCCGGTCTTGGGTTCATCCGTCCGGCAAATCTGCGGCCCGGTACCCGGCTTCGCGCTATCCGACCAAACGCAGAACGACCGGTTGAAGTTCACCGGATAAGTCCCGCTCCCACCGTCGATCATCCGCTGATAAGGCAGCGTCGTCTCGATGAACTGGACATCCGGCTGCGGCCACCCGGCCGCCACCGGCACCTGTCCCCGCACGCCGACGTTGTTGTTGTCCGGCACCCCGCCACGCCAAGCACTCGCCCAGCGCTCGATGTCGAACTGACTCGGCCGCCCCTGGCTGATCGTCACCAGCACATCCGGCTGACGCCCCCGGGCCTTCAACGCGGTCCCGTAAGCCGCCTCGACGATCCCCTGGTCGAAGTACCCCCACACCACCGGGAACGACACCGCCTGCACGATCGCCGGCCCGTTCGCCGTCTTCAGGACCTTCCCGTCCAGCTGCAACGCCGACGCGCCCGCCGGGTTCGAGATCCGCACGCCGGAGCCGTTGAGCTGGAACGGGTCGAACCCGCTGACCAGCACCCGGCGGGTGAGCGACCCGAGCGGGAACTTCACCGAGTCGATGCCCCGCGACCCCTCATCGAACGACTTCAGCAGCCCGGTCCGATCCACGGCGAACCGCGGTGTCCATTGGCGCAACGCCTTGCTCATCTGCAGCCGCGCCCAGTACAGCGGCCGGTCGTCGTAGGTGTCCGACGTGCCGAGATCGGGGCGGCGGCCCTGCGCACGGTCGACGGCGGTCTGCCACAGCCCGTCGCCCGCCGTCGTGGCCAGCCGCTGGGCCCGTCGCGAGGTCGACGTCGAGCACAGCTCTTCGGTGAAGTCGTCGACCAGGGCATCGAACCCGGCCAGCCGTACCAATTCCGGCCCGACGGGGACAGTGCCACCGGGCAAGGGCGCGGTCAAGCGCTGTTCCTCGACAGTCAGCGGGACGGTCGCGTCGAAACAGGACTTCGCGGGTTGGGCCTGCGCGATCGCGGGTAAGCCCAGCATCGGGATCGTGACAAGGAGCGGGACCAGGACTCTGAAAACGCTACGTGTTCTGCTCACCCACAGAGTGTCGCGGGACGGGGCTGTCCGTTCTAGAGCCGGAAGTCTTGATGGCCTGTGTCCGAAGGAGCAGACTCTCGCCATGCCTTCGCACAGAACCAGGCCATGGGGTCGAGTCGCCGCTGTCGCCGTCACGTCCACGCTGCTCGTCTCGGTCGCGGCCGGTACCGCCTCCGCGGCGCCCGCCACACCGAAGTCGCCGATCGCCGTCGGCTATCTCGGCGCCGTGTCGAGCATCGACGCCGACGCGACGGCCATCGGCACGAAGGTGCTCCGCGAAGGCGGCAACGCCGTCGACGCCGCTGTCGCGACAGCCGCCGCGCTCGGCGTCACGGACCCGTTCTCGGCCGGTGTCGGCGGTGGCGGATTCTTCGTCTACTACGACGCCCGCTCCGGCAAGGTCTCCACGCTCGACGGCCGTGAAACAGCGCCGAAGACGGCGAACGAGAACCTGTTCGTCGAGAACGGCGCGGCGATCCCATTCGACCAAGCCGTGACCAGCGGGCTCGGCGTCGGCATTCCCGGCACGCCCGCGACCTGGCAGGACGCGCTGCGGAAGTGGGGCACACAGCCGCTGTCGAAGATCATCAAGCCCGCCGAGAAGCTGGCGAAGAACGGTTTCACCGTGGACAAGACGTTCCACGACCAGATCGCCAACAACGCCGTCCGCTTCGCCGCGTTCCCGTCGACCCGCTCGCTCTACCTGCCCGGTGGCGCGCCGCCCGTGGTCGGCACGAAGTTCGCGAACCCGGACCTCGGCGCGACGTACGACAAGCTCGCCGCCGAGGGCACGTCCGCGCTCTACCGCGGCCCGATCGGCGCCGACATCGCCCGCACCGTCCAGCACCCGCCGGTCGACCCGGCCTCGACGCTGAACGTCCGCCCCGGCAACCTGACCACCGGCGACCTCGCCGCGTACAAGACCATCGAGCGCACGCCGACCCACACGCAGTACCGCGGCCTCGACGTCTACGGCATGCCCGCGCCGTCGTCGGGCGGCCTGACCGTCGGTGAAGCGCTCAACATCCTGGAGAACGTCGACGTCTCCAAGCTCAGCAAGGCCGACTACCTGCACTACTTCATGGAGTCGACCCGGCTCGCCTTCGCCGACCGCAACCGCTGGATCGGCGACCCCGCGTTCGTCGACGTCCCGGCGAAGGAATTGCTCAGCCAGCGCTTCGCCGACACCCGCGCCTGCCTGATCAACCCGGCGAAGGCCGGGACTAGTCCAGTCGCCCCGGCCGATCCGCGCAACCCCGTCCCGTGTGCGGCGGGCACCACCGGCGCGCCTACGCCGTACGAGGGCGAGAACACCACGCACCTCACGACGTCCGACCGCTGGGGCAACGTCGTCGCCTACACGCTGACCATCGAGCAGGAGGGCGGCAGCGGGATCGTCGTCCCCGGCCGCGGTTTCCTGCTCAACAACGAGCTGACCGACTTCTCGTTCACCCCGGTCACGCCGGGCGTGCCGGACCCGAACCTGCCCGGCTCGGGCAAGCGGCCGCGCTCGTCGATGGCGCCGACGATCGTGCTCGAGCACGGCAAGCCGCTGCTCGCGGTCGGTTCGCCGGGTGGTGCGTCGATCATCACCACCGTGCTGCAGGTACTGCTCGGCAGGCTGGACCGCGGGCTGACGCTGCCCCAGGCCATCGCCGCGCCGCGCGTGTCGCAGCGCAACTCGGCTGCCGCCCAGGTCGAGCAGGAGTTCCTGAACCTGCCGGAGACCGCCGCGCTGCGGGCCAAGGGGCAAGGTTTCTCGACGGCGCCGGCCGAAATCGGTGCGGCGACCGGCGTCGAGAAGCTGCGTGACGGACGCTGGCTCGCGGCCGCCGAACCCGTGCGACGCGGTATCGGCTCGGCCCAGGTCGTGCTGCCGGTGCGCTTCCCCTGGGACGAGTAGTCCCTGGGACAAGTAGCCGCGCACGAGGAGCCGGGGGACAGGGCATCTAGACTGGTCGGCGATGTTCGATCACGTTGAGATACCCGTCCCACCGGCTGCCGGGGTGCTGTGATGCGCCTTGTCTTCGCCGGAACCCCGGCCCCGGCCGTGCCCGCGTTGCGCGCGCTGCTCGAATCCGGCCGCCACGAGGTCGTCGCCGTCGTCACCAGGCCCGATGCCCAGGCCGGCCGCGGCCGTCAAGTGGTGCGCTCGCCGGTCGGCGCGCTCGCCGACGAACACGGCATCGAGGTGCTGACGCCGCAGAAGGCCGGGGATCCCGAATTTCTGGCCCGGCTCGCCGAGATCGCCCCCGACGCCTGCCCGGTCGTCGCGTACGGCGCGATGCTGCCACAGTCCGCTTTGGACATTCCGGCGCACGGCTGGGTCAACCTGCACTTCTCGCTCCTGCCCGCCTGGCGCGGTGCCGCGCCGGTCCAGGCCGCGGTGCGCGCGGGTGACGAGATCACCGGCGCGTCGACGTTCCAGATCGTCAAGGCGCTCGACGCCGGGCCGGTTTTCGGCGTGATCACGGAGAAAATCGAAGCCGGGGACACCTCGGGCGAACTGCTGGACAGGCTCGCCGTGTCCGGCGCCGCGCTGTTGGTGTCCACAATGGACGGTATCGAAGACGGCACGCTGCGCGCGGTGCCGCAGCCCGAAGAGGGCGTCAGCTACGCGCCGAAGATCAGCGTCGAGGACGCGCGCATTTCCTTTGCCGCGCCCGCGATCGCGGTCGACAGGCTGGTCCGCGCGGTGACGCCGGAGCCGGGCGCGTGGGCGGAATTCCGGGGCGAGCGTTTGAAGCTGGGTCCGGTCAGTTTTGTCAATGGTGTGGATGAACCCGGCCCGGCGCCGGGTGAACTCGTCGTCGAGAGGCGGCGGGTGCTGGTGGGCACGGCCACGAAACCGGTACTGCTCAGTGATGTGCAGGCGCAGGGCAAGAAGCGGATGGCGGCCACCGATTGGGCGCGGGGAACACGGATCGAGCAAGGGGAAAGCCTGCAGTGAGTATCGACAGGGAACGCAGGCCGTCACGGCCCGATCGGGGTCGCCCCGGTCAGCGCAAGGATGGGCCGACGCGGCCGCCGGTAGTGGATCCGGCTCGCCGTGTCGCCCTCGACGTGCTGCGTGCCGTCCGTGAGCGCGACGCGTACGCCAACCTCGTGTTGCCGGAGTTGTTGCGCGAGCGCCGGATCACCGGCCGCGACGCCGCACTCGCCACCGAACTGACGTACGGCGCCTGTCGCGCGCAAGGACTTCTCGACGCGATCCTCGCGGCCAACCTCGACCGCGAGGTCAGCAAGGTCGACGCCGTCGTGCTCGACGGTCTTCGCCTTGGCGCGTACCAGTTACTGCGCACTCGGATCCCACCCCACGCCGCCGTGACGTCCACAGTGGACCTCGTGCGTGAGGACGCCGGTTCGCATATCGCCGGTTTCGTCAACGCCGTGCTGCGCGGAGTGTCCGAAAAGGACGAAGAGACCTGGCTCAACGAGCTCGCGCCCGACGAGGTGAAGGACCCGATCGGCAGCTTCGCGCTGCGCACCGCGCACCCGCGCTGGATCGCCCGGTCGTTCGCGGAAGCGTTGGGGGACAAGGGCGACGACCTGAAGGCCGCGCTCGAAGCCGATGACACGCGCCCCGAGGTCCACCTCATCGCGCGCCCGGGTGAGATCAGCGCCGACGAGCTCGCCGCGATCACCGGCGGTGAAGTCGCGCCGTACTCGCCGTACGGCGTGCACCTGCCCGCGGGCACCGGTGACATCACCGGCCTGGAGCCGATCCAGCAGAAGATGGCCGCCGTGCAGGACGAAGGCAGCCAGCTCTGCGCGATCGCCGCCACGAAGGCGCCGCTGACCGGCCGCGACACCCGCTGGCTCGACCTCTGCGCCGGCCCCGGCGGCAAGGCGGCCCTGATGGGCTCGCTCGCCGCGATGTCGGGCGCGACCGTCGACGCCGTCGAGATCGCGCCACACCGCGCGGGCCTGGTCAAGGGCTCGACCGAAGGCCTGCCGGTCACCGTGCACATCGCCGACGGCCGGGAATCCGGCCTGGAGCCGGGCTTCGACCGGGTTCTGGTCGACGCCCCGTGCAGCGGCCTCGGCGCGCTGCGCCGGCGCCCCGAAGCCCGCTGGCGCCGTCAGCCGTCGGACGTCGCCGAGCTCACGAAACTGCAGGGACAGTTGATCGCCGCGGCGATCGAGCTCGTGCGTCCCGGCGGCATCGTGACCTACGTCGTCTGCTCGCCGCACCTCGCGGAAACCGAAGGCGTCATCGGCGAAGAAGCCCGTCGCGCCAAGGCTGAAATCCTCGACGCGCGGGAGTTCTTCCCCGGCGTCCCGATGCTCGGCGACGGCCCGTACGTGCAGCTCTGGCCGCACCGCCACGGCACCGACGCCATGTTCTGCGCCATCCTCCGCAAGCCGGAGTGACCTGCTGGGGGCGCTAGTCGCGCAAGCTCGCGACTAGCGCTGCCCAAGCGGGGGCGGGGAACGTCAGGTGACCCGCGTCGGGGGCCTTCGAGTCGCGAACAGCGAGTTGAGGGGCGAAAGCGACTTCTACGCATGTGCTGGTCTCGCCGGTGCCGCTGTAGCTGCTCTTGATCCACTCGAAGGCCATCATCGGCTTACTCCTCCATACGGTCGTACTCACTCGCCAGTTGGCTGAGCCATTGCCTTGAGTCTGCCTCAGTCAGGGCGTTTTGTTCCAGCTGTGCACCAAGTAAGAAGTGTGCTTCCACTCCCGCCCGATCATCGATGAAGAAACCTGCTGCGTAGGTGTCCACATACACCGTGGCGGGGTGGTCCGTGAACTCCAGGATGTTGAACGAGTTGTCCAGCATTCGCATCGCGTGAGCTGATTCGGGCACCACTCGGATGCAGCAGTGCCGCAGATTGCTCGACAGCACCAAGTGCACGATCTGCTCATGCATCACCCGCGCACCGCCGATCATCGACCTCAGTGCGCGTTCATGGATGAAGAACGTGCAGTGTGGTGGATTTCTCCGATCCAGCACTTTTTGCCGATCCATTCTCGCCTTGACGAGGAGGTCGATCCGTTCTTGATTGTGTCCGGACCATTCGAAAGCTGCTCGCAGATAAGTCTCAGTTTGCTGCAGTCCTGGGATCATTCCGGGCTCGAAGTTGAGGATCGATTCGGCCAGATTCTCTTGGATGATCACGGATTTCAGCGGGTCCGCGAGGTGGTCGAAGTAGGGGCGAACCCAGTAGAGATCGTCCGTGGTGGCGGCAATCTTCAGCAGTCGCCTCTGCTCCTGCAGGCTCGCGCCGCAGGAGCCCAGGAAGACCGCGACATCCGTCACCGGCAGCGGCCGGACCCCGGTCTCCAGCCGGGAGATATTGCTCGGCGCCCACTCAAGACGTCGCCCCAGCTCATGCCCGCTCATGTTGCGGCGCTTACGCAGAACTCTCAATTCACTGCCCAATTCGCGCCTGCGCGCGGTCGATTCTTCAGCCATGACTGGACCCTAAGACCGCTGCATCGGCCAGTGGCCTAGGCCACGCGGTGATTCACCTCAATGGATCGCGCGGTACGACTTCGCACCATGTCCTATCGTCGCCCAGTGACCAAAGTTCTCGGCTTGGTCGCCAGCTCCTGTGGCGGTCTGGACACCAGGTTCGTGACCGACCTGGCGGCCCCAGCCGTCGAACGCGGCTGGCGGCTCGCCATCACCCTCACGCCCACCGCGGCCCGTTGGCTCCACGAGACCGGCAAACTCGCCGACCTCCAAGCCCTGACGGACCTCTCCGTCCGCAGCACCTCGCGCCTCCCCGGCCAGCCCCGCCCGCACCCCGACCCCGAGGTCTTCCTCTTCGCCCCCGCGTCGGCGAACTCGGTCGCAAAACTCGCACTGGGCATCGCCGACAACCAGGCCCTGACCGTCCTCGGCGACGTCCTCGGCTCCGCGACCATCGTCGTCGGCTACCAGGTCCTCGACTCGCGCTTCGCGCATCCGGCCTGGCAAGGTCACCTCGACACCCTGAAATCCGCGGGCGTCCAGTGCCACCGCCTCCAAGACACCTGGACCGACGCCCTCGACCTCCTGCCGTAACTCGACCGGGGGACTTGCGTTGCGGCCGTGCACCGCCAGTGCTCCTCTGGACCATGATCATTCGCCGGTTCGCGGTGGTAGCGGTGGTGCTGGTCGCGGCTCTGGGGAACGTGTCCGCGGCGCAGGCGGTGGTCGGTGGCCGGGTCGCGGACGTCGATGAGTTCCCGTTCGCGCTGAGCCTGCAGCGCAGCGGCTGGGCCGGGTGGTCGCACACCTGCGGCGCGGTGCTGCTCAAGGAGTCCACCGCTGTCACGGCCGCGCCCTGCGTCGAAGGACATCCCGCGAGCCTGCGGATCCGGTACGGCAGCCTGATCCGCGACGAGGGCGAAATCGTGGCCATCACGTCGATCGAGCGTCACGACGACCTCGCGCTCCTGACGCTCGCCTCGCCGCTTCCCGTCGCCCCTGTTGCCCTCGCGGACGTCGACCCGGAACCGGGAACCATCGCCGAAGTCGTCGGCTGGGGCGAGACCACCGAGGGCGGCGACCCCGCCGACCTCCTGCGCGTCGCCGAAGTCCCGATCGTCGGCTGCGGCGCCGCCCTCTGCGCCGGCGCGGAAGGCGTCGGTGCGTGCGCCGGCGACCACGGCGGCCCCCTCTTGCTCGACGGTGCCCTCATCGGCGTCCTGCTCACCCACGGCTGCGGCCGCCCAGACGCCCCCGACCTCTATGCCCGCCCCCGCCGAAACGCCGTGAAGGCCACGTTGAGGGACTCTGAGTCCCTCAACGTGGCCTTCACGGCCTCGCCGCAGAGGGAGCAGGGCGGGTGACGTGGCACACCTCCTACACTCAGTAACCGTGGCCCACCGACCTCTGATCGCCCCGAGCATCCTGTCTGCCGACTTCGCCCGTCTCGGCGAGGAAATCCGCGCTGTCGCGGGTGAGGGCGACGCCCGCGCCGACTGGGTGCACGTCGACGTCATGGACGCGCATTTCGTCCCGAACCTGACGCTGGGCCTGCCGGTCGTCGAGTCGCTCATCAAGTCGACCGACGTGCCGATCGACTGCCATCTGATGATCGACGACCCGGATCGCTGGGCCGTCGGGTACGCCGAAGCGGGCGCGTACAACGTCACGGTGCACGTCGAGGCCGCGAGGGATCCGATCAAGATCGCCAAGGACCTGCGTGCGGCCGGCGCCAAGGCCGGGCTGTCGGTCAAGCCGAACACCCCGCTCAGCGACTACCTCGACGTCCTCAAGCACTACGACACGTTGCTCGTCATGTCGGTCGAACCGGGCTTCGGCGGTCAGTCGTTCATCGTCGACGTCCTCGAAAAGGTCCGCACCGCACGACGCCTGGTCGACACCGGCCACTTGAAACTCGTGGTCGAGATCGACGGCGGGATCAACGCCTCGACGATCGAGCAGGCCGCCGAAGCCGGCGTCGACTGCTTCGTCGCCGGGTCCGCGGTCTACGGCGCGGGCGATCCCGGCAAGGCCGTCGCCGCGCTTCGCGCCCAGGCCGCCGCAGCGGCAGCTCGCTGACCGACGTGGACCACGCGGGGGCGATGCGGCGGGCGATTTCGCTGAGCGAGGCCGCGCGGGGGACCACGAGCCCGAACCCGTCGGTCGGCGCGGTCATCCTCGACGAACACGGCGAGGTCGTCGGCGAAGGCGCCACCCAGCCGCCGGGCGGCCCGCACGCCGAGGTCATGGCCTTGCGGCAGGCGGGGGAGCGCGCCCGTGGCGGCATCGCGTTCGTGACGCTGGAGCCGTGCGCGCACCACGGCCGGACGCCGCCCTGCGCCGACGCGCTGGTCAAGGCCGGTCTCGCGGGCGTGCGCTACGCCGTCTCCGACCCGAACCCGGTCGCCTCGGGCGGCGGGGAGATCCTGCGCGCCGCGGGGATCGACGCCCAGCCGGGACTGCTCGTGGGCGAGGTCGAACACGGCCCGCTGCGCGCGTGGCTGCATTTCACCCGGACCGGACGTCCGCACGTGACCTGGAAGTACGCGTCCACGCTGGACGGCAGGGTGGCCGCCGCCGACGGCACGAGCAAGTGGATCTCCTCGCCGGAATCGCGGGCCGAAGTGCACTCGATTCGCGAAGGCCTCGACGCGATCATGGTCGGAACCGGGACGGTGCTCGCCGACGATCCCGCGCTGACGGCCCGGCTGGCCGACGGCACGCTCGCCGAGCGCCAGCCGCTGCGCGTCGTGGTGGGTACCGGCGAAATTCCGGCGACCGCGCGGGTGTTGGATGGCAGTGCGGAGACGGTGCGGATTCGGTCCCACGATCCGGACGAGGTGCTCGCGCTGCTCGCCGGTCGCGGGATAGTCGATGTGCTGCTGGAAGGCGGTCCACGGCTGGCGGGTGCCTTCGTCGAAGCCCACCGGGTGGACAGGATCCTGGCGTACCTCGCCCCCGCGCTGCTGGGTTCCGGCCCGATGGCGCTCGGAGACACGGGAGTGTCGACCATCACCGAGATACACCGCTGGTCGGTCGAAGGGGTCAGCATGAGCGGAGACGACGTGCGGATCTCGGCAGTGCCACTGTCGACGACGACGTGAGACCGGAGTTCAGCGTTCAAGGCGCAGTGTTCAAGGCACAGTGTTCGATGCAAACATGTGGAGGCAAGGCAGTGTTCACCGGCATAGTCGAGGAACTGGGCGAGGTCACCGCTGTCGAGCAGGTGCCCAACGCCGCGAGGTTGTCGGTGCACGGCCCGCTGGTCACCAGCGACGCGAAGCACGGCGACTCGATCGCGGTGAGCGGCGTCTGCCTCACGGTGGTGGACGTCTCCGGTTCGGAGTTCACCGTCGACGTCGTGCACGAGACGCTGCAGCGCTCCAGCCTCGCGAAGGTCAACGTCGGCGACAAGGTCAACCTCGAGCGCGCGACGGCCGTCGGGGACAGGCTCGGCGGGCACATCATGCAGGGCCACGTCGACGGGACCGGCGTGTACCTCTCGCGCGACCCGCAGGGGCTGACGCGGTTCGCACTTCCGGCCGCACTGGCTCGTTATGTGGTGGAAAAAGGTTCGATCGCGATCGACGGCGTGTCGCTGACGGTCGCCTCGATCACCGAGGACCAGTTCGCGATCGCGCTGATCCCGACCACTTTGGAGCTGACCACGCTGGGCCGCAACGAGCCCGGTGATCTGGTCAACCTCGAGGTGGACGTGGTGGCGAAGTACGTCGAGAAGCTGGCGATGCCGCACCTGACCGGTTCGGCGCACAATGTTGTGAGTGGCACTGAGGAGCAGGCGTGAGCGAGTCGAAGACAACGGCCGAGGCCGACAACTGGGCGGCGTCGTGTGGCGCCAAGGTCGACGCCTCGGTCATCGACCGGGCGATCGCGGACATCGCGGCGGGCCGCCCGGTCGTCGTGGTCGACGACGAGGACCGGGAAAACGAAGGCGACCTGATCTTCGCCGCCGAGAAGGCGACGCCTGAGCTGCTGGCCTTCATGGTCCGCTACACCTCGGGCTACGTGTGCGTCTCGCTGACGGAGGCCGAGGCCGACAGGCTCGACCTGCCGCCGATGTACCACACGAACCAGGACGCGCGCGGCACCGCGTACACCGTCACGGTCGACGCCGCCGAGGGCATCTCCACCGGCATCTCCGCGGCGGACAGGGCGCACACGATCCGCGTGCTCGCCGACCCGAAGTCCCAGGCCAGCGACCTGCGCCGGCCGGGACACGTCGTCCCGCTGCGGGCCAAGGAAGGCGGCGTCCTGCGCCGTCCCGGGCACACCGAAGCCGCTGTCGACCTGGCACGGCTCGCCGGGCTGCACCCCGCCGGTGTCCTCTGCGAGATCGTGTCGCAGAAGGACGAAGGCGACATGGCGCGCCGCGACGAGCTCGAGGTCTTCGCCGCCGACCACGATCTCCGGATCATCACCATCGCCGACCTCATCGCCTACATCCGGCGCACCGAGCGGCAGGTCGAGCGGGTCGCCGAGGCGCGGATCCCGCTGGCGCAGGGCACCTTCCGCGCGGTCGGCTACGACAGTCTCTTGGACGGTATCGAGCACCTCGCGTTCGTCTACGGCGAGATCGGCGACGGCGAGGACGTCCTGGTGCGGGTGCACTCGGAATGCCTGACCGGGGACGTGTTCGGCTCGCTGCGCTGCGACTGCGGCCCGCAGCTCGACGCGGCGCTCACGGCCGTCGCCGAAGAGGGCCGCGGCGTGGTGCTCTACATGCGCGGTCACGAAGGCCGCGGCATCGGCCTGCTCCACAAGCTGCAGGCCTACCAGCTGCAGGACACCGGCGCCGACACCGTGGACGCGAACCTCGCGCTCGGCATGCCCGCGGACGCCCGCGACTACGGCACCGGCGCGCAGATCCTCTGCGACCTCGGCATCCACTCGATGCGCCTGCTCACGAACAACCCGGCCAAGCGCGTCGGGCTCGAGGGCTACGGCCTGCGCGTGACCGGCCGTGTCTCGCTGCCGATCTCGCCGAACCCGGAGAACCTGCGGTACCTGCGGACCAAACGCGACCGCATGGGCCACGACCTCTCGCAGCTGGAGCAGTACGAGAACGGCGTGGCCGAGGCGGACGAGTCGAAGAACGGTGGAGGCACGCTGTGAGCGGCGAAGGACGCCCTGAAGTCCAGCTCGACCTGAGCGATTGCGCAAGCCTCCGGCTGGCGATCGTGGTCACCCGCTGGCACCCGAAGATCACCGACAGCCTGCTGGATCGGGCATTGGTGGCCGCGCGCGAGGCGAAGCTCGAAGAGGACCCGACGGTCGTCCGGGTCGCGGGTGCGATCGAACTGCCCGTCGTGGTCCAGGCGCTGGCCCGCAACCATGACGCTGTGGTCGCCCTCGGCGTGGTGATCCGCGGTGGGACCCCGCATTTCGAGTACGTCTGTGACGCCGTGACGGCCGGGCTCACCCGCGTGGCGCTCGACGAGTCGAAGCCCGTCGGCAACGGCGTGCTCACCTGCGACACCGAGCAGCAGGCGCTGGACCGGGCCGGGCTGCCGGGGTCCAAAGAGGACAAAGGACATGAGGCTACGGTCGCCGCGTTGGACACGGCCCACGTGCTGCGCAGCCTGCGTCAGCCGTGGACCGAGCGGGGTTTCGTGTGAGCACGATGACCGAAGAGACGTTGGTGATCCGCCCGCGCCGGGCGGCGTGGATGTCCGGGGTGCTGGCGGTGTTCCTGGTGGTGGTGTTCGCCGTCGTCGGGATCCTGCTGCGCAACTCCAAGACCGGTGCGATCTTCCAGCTGTCCGACCAGATCGCGATGATCGGCGTCGGGATCCTGCTGGCCGGGGCGACGCTGCTGTTCGCGATGCCGCGTGTCCGGGCGGACGCCGAGGGCATCGAGGTGCGCAACGTGCTGCTCACCCGCCGGTTCGCCTGGGGTGACGTGCTTTCGGTGACGTTCCCGGACGGCGCCTCCTGGGCGCGGCTCGAGCTTCCCGACGACGAGTACTACTCCGTCATGGCCGTCCAGGCCGTGGACCGCCAGCGCGCCGTCGAGGCCGTCCGCGCGCTTCGCCGCCTGCACCAGCAAGCCTGGACCTGACGCCCCGGGGAAGTGTCGACACTTTCCCCGGGCTCAGGTGAGGTCGACGACGACGGGCGCGTGGTCCGAGCCGCCCTTGCCCTTGCGCTCTTCTCGGTCCACATAGGAATCCGCGACCGCGCCCGCGAACTTTTCGTTGCCGTACACCAGGTCGATGCGCATCCCGTTGTTCTTCGGGAACGCGAGCTGCCGGTAGTCCCAGTAGGTGAACGGGACGTCGTAGCGCAGCGCGCGCGGCACGACGTCGACGAGCCCGGCGTCCCGCAGAGTCGCGAGTGCCTTGCGCTCGGGCTCGGTGACGTGGGTGGACTCGGTGAACAGCGAGATGTCCCAGACGTCGGCGTCGGTCGGCGCGATGTTGAAATCGCCGAGTACCGCGAACGGCCGGTCCGCGGCGGTCTCCGCGATCACGGTGCCCCGCAACGCTTCCAGCCACTCCAGCTTGTACGCGTAGTGCGCGTGGCCGACTTCGCGGCCGTTCGGCACATACACCGACCAGATCCGGACGCCACCGCACGTCGCGCCGATCGCGCGCGGCTCGGCGGCGTCCTCGTACCTCGGCTCGTCGAGCAGTCCGCGGGTCACGTCCTCGATGCCGATCTTCGACAGGATCGCGACGCCGTTCCAGCGCCCCAGCCCGTACGCGGCGACCTCGTAGCCGAGCGCCTGAACCTCGTCGTAGGGGAACTTCTCCGTGGTGCACTTGAGTTCCTGCAGGCAGAGCACGTCCGGCTTCGCGGATTCGAGCCAGGCGAGCAGCCGGGGCAGCCGGGCGCCGACGGAGTTCACGTTCCAGGTGGCGATACGCATCCCCCGAGGATGGCACAGGCCTCCGACAGGACCGCGGTCGTGAGTGCGTAACAGTGTTAGAACACTGTTGCGCACT
>NZ_DASYMU010000008.1:0-27033 GCF_036008905.1 Amycolatopsis sp.
CGGTCCTCGTGGTCGCGGGGGACTTGGTCAGGGCCTTCGCAGCGGCGGGCTTGGTCGCGGACGCCTTGGCAGCCGGAGCCTTGGCGGCCGCTGCCTTCGCCGGAGCCTTGGCAGCAGTGGCCTTCGTGGCGGAAGCCTTCGTAGCGGGCGCCTTCGTGACCGAAGCCTTCGCCGCAGTCGCCTTGGCCGCGGGAGCCTTGGCAACAGAAGACTTCGCCGGGGAAGCCTTGGCGGCGGCGGCCTTCGTCGTAGAAGCCTTGGCAGCGGGAGCCTTCGTGGCAGGAGCCTTGGCGGTGGCCGCTTTGGCCGGGGCCTTCGCGGCGGCGGGCTTGCGCACGGACGCCTTGGGCGCGGTCTTCACCGACGCCTTGACGGCGGGCTTCGCCGCCGCGCGGGTGGCGCGTGCCTTGGCGGCCGTGGTCTTCGGGGTGGCGACGGCCGCGGTGGCCTTCTTGGCGGCGGCGCGCTTCGGCGCGGCTTCCGGCTTGACCGGCTTCTTCGCGGCAGTGCTGCGAAGGGTGGCCTTCTTCGGGAGCTTGATCCGCCGGATCGCGCGCTTGCGGCCACCGGTGCGGCGCGCGTGCCGCACGTAGGTCGCCAGAATCTCGCGGAGTGCGGCGGCATTCACGCCGGAAAGGTCGATGTCGTACTCGATACCGTCGAGCCCGAACTGGACCGTTTCCTCGGCCGGCTCACCATTGAGATCGTCCAGCATGTGCACAGCGGTGTTCTTGGCCACGAATACTCCGGTTCTCGGGGGGTGTCTTGATTTGTAACCGGCATGGCGACAATCGCGGATCCGCTGTCGTCGACTCTTCCAGCTCGCACCAAAGGATACCTTTGGGTTGCGCGAACCCGCGCGCTGGTGTGCGCTGGTGTCCATGTCCGTACAGACCTTTGATGTAATTGTGATCGGTGCCGGTCCGGTCGGCGAGAACGCGGCGGCCAGGGTGGTGCGCGGCGGGTTGACCGCGGCGCTGGTGGAGCATGAGCGTTTCGGTGGCGAATGTTCTTACTGGGCCTGTATTCCGAGCAAGGCGTTGCTGCGGCCGGGAAACCTCCTGGCCGCGGCGAAGCGCGTCCCCGGCGTGCCGGTGGGGGAGAAGCTCGACGCCGAAGCCGTGTTCGCGCGGCGCGACTATTTCACGTCCAAAGGGGACGATTCCGGGCAGGTCAAGTGGGCGAAGGACACCGATATCGCGCCGATCCGCGGGCACGGGCGGATCACCGGCGAGCGTGAAGTGACGGTCGGCGAAGACGTTTTGGTCGCGCGCCGGGCGGTCGTGGTGTGCACGGGCAGCGTGCCGAGCGTGCCGTCGATCCCCGGATTGAACGACATCCAGTACTGGGGTTCCCGCGAGGCGACGTCGGCGAGTGAGGTCCCGGCTCGGCTCGGTGTGCTCGGTGGCGGGGTCGTCGGCGTCGAGATGGCGCAGGCCTGGGCGAAGCTCGGCTCGAAGGTCGACTTGGTGATCTCCGGGGACGTGCCGTTGCCGCGGATGGCCGGCTTCGTGGGCGAGGCCGTGCTCAAGGGCCTGCGGGACGACGGCATCACGGTGCACACCGGATCGGGCCTCGATCGAGTGTCCTCTGTGGACGGTGACACCCGGCTCGAGCTCCGCGGTGGTGGGCAAATAACCGTCGACAAGCTGCTGGTCGCCACCGGCCGCCGCCCGGCGACGAAGGACCTCGGGCTCGAGTCCATCGGTCTCGACGCCGGGAGCGCGCTGACCGTGGACGACTCCGGCCGGGTGTCCAAAATAGAGGGTGGCTGGCTGTTCGCGGCCGGGGACGTGACCGGCCGGGCGCCGCTGACCCATCAGGGCAAGTACGCCGCCCGCGCGCTCGGTGACGTCATCGCCGCGGAGGCACGCGGTGAGACGTTCGACGCCGCGCCCTGGAGCACGTACGCCGCCACGGCCGATCACCACGCCGTGCCGCAGGTGGTCTTCACCGACCCCGAGGTGGCCTCCGTCGGGCTCGCCGGCGCCGAGGACGGCAAACCGCATCGCGTGGTGGACATCGACATCGCCGTCGCGGGTTCGTCATTGCACGCGGACGGCTACGAAGGCAAGGCGCGGATCGTCGTCGACACCGAGCGCGGCGTCCTCGTCGGGGTGACGTTCGTCGGCCAGGACGTCGCGGAGATGCTGCACGCGGCGACCATCGCGATCGTCGGTGAAGTCCCGCTGCACCGGCTCTGGCACGCCGTGCCCGCGTTCCCGACCGTCAACGAAGTCTGGCTCCGCCTGCTCGAGGAGTATGGCCTCTAGGACGGCTAGGTCAGTGGCAGCGTGAGCGCGGTCTTGGCCGCGCGCACCAGGCCGGGATCGTCGGGCGTCGACGGTCCCGGCAGCCAGACGACCTGGACCAGCCGGACAGCGCTGCCCTCCAGCGAACTGCTGTAGGCGGCGTTCTCGAACACGGGGACTTCCCCTTGCCACTGACCGGTTTCGGTCGCGATGTCGAGGATGCCGCCGCTGCCGGGCGTGTCGGCGAGGCTCTTGAACGCCGCGGCCTGATCCGGCTGGGCGAATTCGACGACACTGATCGTCGCGGCGGCCGGGCGCCCGTCGACGACCGCGCCGAAACTCGCGCGCCGGACGGTGGTGCAGCTCGTCACCTGCAGGCTCGCCTGGACGTCACCGAAGCCGTGGGACGCGCAGCGCTGGTCCGCGGCCGACGCTTTCGGCGCGAACTTGACCTCCTCGGCCGGACGGCTCGCCGAGGTCGGCGGTGGCGGCGAAACCGGGGCCGAAACAGGCGCGGTGGGCGCCGGGGTGGCAGCGGCCTTCTGCGGCTCGTCGCCGGTGCTGGCTATCACGATGGCCGCGATCAGCAACACCGCGAGCAATCCGACGGCGGCGAACGGCAGCCAGCGCACCGCGCCGGTTTTCGGCGGTGACTTCGGTTTCCGGGCGGGAGGCGGGGCCGCGGGTGAGGCAGGAGCGGGGGACGGGGGAGGAGGGGCTGATGGTGCGGGCGCCCGGCCCGCGACGACCGGGACCCGGATCGGCGCGGGCGGTGGGGTCAGTGAGGCCAGTGGGGTTTTCGGCTTTTCGGCGGCTCTCGGCGGATGCTCGGCGGGGACGGTGGGGGTGGCCGCGAGCAATGGATACGCGGTGACGATCGTCGGCTCGTCACCCCCGGGTCTGAACCCCTCGGCGATCAGCAGTTCGTCGGACAGCTCCGCGGCGTCCGGCGCCAGCGTCTTCAGCAGCGCACGGGCCTCGTCGGTGGTGCGCGGGCGCTTCGCCGTCGCCAGCGAGATCGTGGCCGCGAGCATGCTCGTCGGCGTCGGGTGCAGGACCCGCACGGTCCCCGCGAGGTCCGCGGGCGGCTGGTCGACGGTCTCCACGTACGGCCCGACCGCGACCACGGTGCCGACCGTGCCCGCCATCGGATGCGCTTCGATCAGCTTGGTCGCGATCAGTGTGGAGAACGCCAGCGCCTTCGTCGCGGGGTTGACGGCGTCGTCACCCTGCACGATCAGCGGCCAGCCGTCGGCTTTCCACTGGCCTTCGAGCGGGGCTTCCAGCCGCATCGCCGGATCGGGCAGGTCGACGCCGATCACCAGGAGGATGCCGCGCGGGAGGATCACCACGGCGTCGACGGTGTGCGCGTCGTCGAACAGCTTCACCCCGATCAGGGAGACACCGCCGACCACGGTGTTGCCCCGCCCGAGCGAAGCGAGTGCCGCGCGGATGTCCTCGGAGACCCGGGACGGCTGTTCCGCCAGTCGTACGAGCCGCACCGCGCGCTCCCTCCCCCGTGGTGGAAAATCTCTGCCAGGGGTCCACGCTAGCGCGCGCGGGGCCGGGAGCTGCGCAAGAGGGCCAAACCTGGCCGGGTGACCACCGATCGGGACCTGCAGGTTGCACCGGGGATCTTGCGTCGGAGCGGCCGCCGCGGGCATAGTCTGACCGTCTCGGCCCCGGTGTTCCTGACACGAGGGTGAGACTTCTGGTGTTCGTGTGGCCAAAGTGCACGGTTGGGGTGCACAATGTGCTGACCGTGTCCTGGACACGCCACGAATGCAGCAGTGAGCCGGTTACTTGCGAGGTCGTAGGGGAAGACGCCCCTCGTCGAGTAGCGGAGGTCAGCAGTGAGCACCCGTGGCAGCACCCGTGGCATGGTGTACGTCCACTCGTCGCCGTCTGCGGTATGTCCGCACGTCGAGTGGGCGATCTCGGGCACCCTTGGTGCGCGAGTGGATCTGAAGTGGACGGCACAGCCGGCCAACCCAGGTCAGTTGCGCGCCGAATGCGGTTGGCGCGCGCCTTCGGGCACCGGCGGAAAGCTGGCGTCCGCGCTAAAGGCATGGCCGATGACCCGTTTCGAAGTCACCGAGGAGCCGAGCGCCGGCGTTGACGGCGAGCGGTTCTGTTTCGCACCCGGACTCGGCCTCTGGCATGGCCGGACGAGCGCGAACGGCGACATCGTCGTGGGCGAGGACCAGTTGCGCGCGTTGGTCAGCCGCAGCCGTGCGGGCGAGCACCTGGCCCACAAGCTGGACGAGCTGCTCGGCGCCAACTGGGACGAGGCACTCGAGCCGTTCCGGCACGCCGGTGACGGCGCACCCGTCACCTGGCTGCACCAGGTCGGCTAACCACTGGCCAGGCCCGCACCGTCACCCACCACCACCCTCAACGGAGACGCTTCGCGCCCAGCTAGGCTCCAACGGGTGACCACGACTCCGCGAGCACCTGCCCGGCAACGGTGGCTGATCCCCACCCTGATCGTGGTGCTTTCGGTGACCATCGGCGGTGGGCTGCTCCTGCGCGAGGTCTACCGGCCGTCCGTGGTGGAGCAGCCGAGCGTGCCACCGGCGCTGCCGGAGTCGAGTTCGCTGGCGCCCGAAGCGCAGCCCGGGCCGGGACTGGTCGTCATGTCGCCCGACGCGCTGGACCATCCGCAGGCCCAGGCCGTCACCACCCTGATCCAGGACTACTTCGACGCCATCAACGGCAAGGACTACCCGAAGTGGACCGCGGCGGTGAGCCAGGAGCGCCGTCAGAGCAAGACGAAGGCGGAATGGCTGGCGGACTACCGGAGCACCAAGGACGGCAGCATCCTGGTGTACCGCATAGAAACCGTCTCGCCGGGCGAGTTGCGCGTGTTCGTCGGCTTCAGCAGCACCCAGGACCTGGCCGACGCCCCGGTCGGGTTTCCGGAGACCTGCGTCCGCTGGCGGCTCGTCCTGCCGGTGGTGCTGGAGGACAACCGGCTACGGGTGGACGTCACCATGGCGGGTACTCCCGAGCGCGAGAAATGCACGCCCTGAAAGCAAAAAGCCGGTGCTCGCGCCACATCCCGTAGCGGGACATGGCGCGAGCACCGGCTTTTTGCGGTGAAAAGATTCAGCGTGCGGCGAAGATCAGGCGGGCGTGAACGCCAGCGCGACGTTGTGACCACCGAAGCCGAACGAGTCGCTGACCGCGGCCTTGAGGTCCATCTTGCGCGGCTCACCGATGACGATGTCGTGCTTGACGCCGGGATCGAGGTTCTCGAGGTTCAGCGTCTGCGGGATGATGCCCTCCTTGATGGAGAGCACGGTCGCGATGGCCTCGACAGCGCCGGCCGCGCCGAGCAGGTGACCGAGCGCGCCCTTGGGCGCGGTCAGCACCGGGTGGTCGCCGATGGCCTTGCGGATCGCCACCGTCTCGCCGACGTCACCGGCGGGCGTGGACGTCGCGTGGCAGTTGACGTGCCCGACGTCCTTCGGGTCCAGACCGGCACTGCGCAGCGCGGCGGTGATCGCCCGCGCCTGTCCCGTTCCCTCCGGGTCCGGGCCGGTGATGTGGTACGAGTCGGCACTGGTGCCGATCCCGGCGAGCCTGCCGTAGATCGTGGCGCCGCGGGCCTTCGCGTAGGCCTCGCTCTCCAGCACCATGATCCCGGAACCCTCGCCGAGCACGAACCCGTCGCGCTCGGTGTCCCACGGGCGCGACGCGCGCTCGGGGTCGTCGTTGCGGGTGCTCATGGTGCGGGCCTGGGCGAACCCGGCCATCGTGATCGCGGCGATCGCGGCTTCCGCGCCACCCGCCACCACGACGTCGGCCTCGCCGAGCTGCAGCATGCGCCACGCCCAGGCGAGTGCCTCGGCGCCGGAAGCGCAGGCGGAGACCGGGGCGTGCACCCCGGCCCGCGCCTTGAGCTCCAGGCCGACGTGCGCGGCGGGACCGTTCGGCATCAGCATCGGCACGGTCAGCGGCGAGACTTTGCGAAGACCCTGGTTCTCCAGGATGTCGTCCTGGTCGAGCAGCGTGTTCGCGCCGCCGATCCCGGTGCCGATGATCACCGCGAGCCGCTCCGGCTCGACGGAGGTCTCGCTGTGACCGGCGTGCGCCCAGGCCTCACGTGCCGCGATGATGGCGACCTGCTCGCTGCGGTCCAGGCGGCGGGCCTGGACCCGCGGCAGGACCTCGGTCGGCTCGACGGCGAGCCGAGAGGCGATCTTGACGGGCAGTCCGAACCGCTCCACCCAGTCGGCTTTGAGCGTCGCCACGCCACTGCGACCGGCGAGCAGCCCGTCCCAAGTGGACGCGGCATCGCCGCCGAGTGGCGTTGTGGCGCCGAACCCGGTGATCACGACGTCGATGTTGCTCATTGGATGTCTCCCGAGGTCGGCGCCGGCACGTACTTCGATACCTAGCGGATTACTTGAGGTTCGCGGAAACGTAGTTGACGGCGTCGCCGACGGTCTTGAGGTTGGCGAGCTCGTCGTCCGGGATCTTCACACCGAACTTGTCCTCGGCCTGGACGGCGATCTCCACCATCGAGAGCGAGTCGATGTCGAGGTCGTCCACGAAGGACTTCTCGGCGGTGACGTCGTCCTGTGCCACACCGGCGACCTCTTCGACGATCTCGGCGAGGCCGGCAAGGATTTCTGCGTTGTCTGCCACTGGGTGGTCCCTTTCTCGGTGTTTCCTGGTCGATCCCCGCGGGCATGGTGCCCGCCGGGGAAGTATCACTTACGGGCAGATGAAGGCTTGCCCGGCGTAGGACAGTCCGGCGCCGAACCCGATGGCCAGCACCACGTCGCCGGTCTTCGCCCGGCCCGTCTTGCGCATGTGGTCCAGCGCGAGCGGGATCGACGCGGACGAGGTGTTGCCGGAATACCGGATGTCGTCGGCGACGTCCATGTCCTCACGGGCGCCCTTGGCGCGCAGCTTCTTCGCGATCGATTCGACGATACGCAGGTTCGCCTGGTGCGGGATCAGGACGTCCACATCGGACGGTTCGAGCCCGGCGAGCTCCAGCGCCTTCAGCGCGATCGGCGCGATCTGCGTGGTCGCCCAGCGGAAGACCGCCTGGCCCTCCTGGTGGATGTAGCGGTGGTCGCGCATGGAGATGGTGTCCACCAGGTCGCCCGCGCTGCCCCAGGTGACCGGGCCGATGCCGGGGGTGTCCGACGGTCCGACCAGTACCGCGCCCGCGCCGTCGGCGAAGATGATCGCGTTGGCGCGGTCGGTCGGGTCGACCGAGTCCGTCAGCTTCTCGGCGCCGATGACCAGCACCTTGCCGGCGGAGCCCGCGCGGATCAGGTCGGAGGCGACCCCGAGGCCGTAGCAGAAACCGGCGCAGGCGGCGTTGAGGTCGAACGCGCCGGGGGCCTTGATGCCGATGCGGTCGGCGACCTGGGCGGCCGCGTTGGGGATCCCCGAGGGCATCGTGCAGTTCGGCACGATCACGGTGTCCACTTCGGACGGATCGACGCCGGAGTCGATCAGTGCCGCGGTGCCGGCCTTGACGGCCATGTCGACGAGGAGCTCGTCCTTGTCGGCGAAGCGACGCTCGACGATGCCGACCCTGTCCCGGATCCATTGGTCGTCGGTTTCCATGATCTTCGACAGATCATCGTTGGTGACGATGCGCTCGGGCTGGAAGCTGCCCACGCCGATGATGCGGGTGGCGCTGGGGCCCTGGTTCTGTCGCAAAGTCCGTCGGTCGGTCACGAAGCGTCCTCCTGCTCCTGAAGCTTCGCCAGATCAGCGGGCGTCTTCAGTGCGATGGTCGTGGTCACGGTGCCCTTGAGCTGGCGCTTGACCAGTCCGGTCAGCGTGCCCGCGGGCGGCAGTTCCCAGGTGCTCGTGACACCGAGTGAAACCAGGCCGTCCATGGTCAGATCCCAGCGAACCGGGCTCGTGACCTGGCTGATGAGGCGTTCAAGATACTCCGCGCCGCTCGTGACCAGTCCGCCGTCCGCATTGGACAGCAACGGCCGACGCGGATCGCGCGGCGAGATGTCGGCCGCGTAGGAGCGCAGCGCGTCCTGGGCCGGCGCCATGTACGCGGTGTGGAACGCGCCGGCGACCTTCAGCGCGCGGACCTTGGTGCCCTCCAACGGTTCCGCCACGATCTTCGCGATCGCGTCGGCGGCACCGGAGGCGACGATCTGACCGGCGCCGTTGCGGTTGGCCGCGGCCAGTCCGTACTCACCCAGCCAAGCGACGATCCGCTCGGGATCCCCGAGCATCACCGCGGCCATGCTCGTCGGCTCGAGTGCGCAGGCCTTCGCCATCTCGGCGCCCCGCACCGCGGCCAGCGCGACGGCGTCCTCGGCGGACAGGACCCCGGCGATCGCCGCCGCGGCCAGCTCGCCCACCGAATGCCCGGCGACCGGCGCGTCGGGCGCGACCTGGGGCGCCACCTGCTCGTACGCGATCAGCGACAGCGCGACGATCAGCGGCTGCGCGATGGCGGTGTCCTGGATCTCCTCGGCTTCCGCCTCGGTGCCGAGCCGCACCAGGTCGAGACCCGTGCGCTTGGACCAGGCTTCGACACGCTCGTGCGCACCGTCGAGCTCGAGCCAAGGGCTGAGCATGCCGGGAGCTTGGGAACCCTGTCCGGGTGCGAGGACTGCTGCTGTCACATCCCTTAGGGAACACGGTCGACCGGCAAGGCCGTGATGCCGGTCTTCACCAAGTCCGACGCGCGCTTTTGTAGAAACCCTCCAAAAGTGCCCGGAATAACCCGGTACTTAACCCAAATGCCTTGTCGGGTTCAAGCACATTTCGTAGTGAACTCAGACACAGGTGGTTCGTCAACCCCTTATTCGTCCCGCATACGGACTTCAAGGCTTTTACCAGGCACGATGGGCTCTGGACCCACCCGCGAGATGTCGACATCACGTGATCTCTCAGTTGCTAAGAGATCGCCATCTGTCGACAGATGGCGATCCCGGGGCCTGGGTCACCAGAGGCCTCGGGATCGGGCCAGGCGGCCGACGGTGAGGGCGATGCGTAGCACCAGTGCGTCTCTGGGGTTGGCGGCGTTGCAGCCGGTCAGGTCCGCGGCTTTTCGCAGGCGGTAGCGGACGGTGTTGGGGTGTACGAAGAGGAGTCGCGCGCAGGTTTCGAGCACACCGCCGCTTTCCAGGTACGTCTCGACGGTTTTCAGCAGCGTTGGTCCGGCCTCTTCCAGCGGCTTCGCGATCTCGTCGATCAGTAGCCGCTCGGCTTCGGGGTCGCCGGACAGGGCGCGTTCGGGCAGGAGGTCGCTCGACCGCGCGGGGCGGGGCGCGCCCGGCCAGCCGACGATCGCGCGCAGGCCGGAGAGGGCTTCGACGGCGCTGTGGTGTGCCTCGGCCAGCGTCGGCACGGTCGGGCCCGCGACGACCGGGCCGTCGGCGAACGCGGTGGCCATCTTGGTGAGGATCTCGCGGTCCTTGGTGTCGTCGCCGTCGGTGGGACCGCCCACGACGACCACGAGCCGCGAGCCCTGGATCGAGTGCAGAACAGGGCGGCCGACGCGCGCGGCCCGGCTGCGGACTTCGAACACCACGGTCGGCGGGTCTTCCGACGGCGGGCTGCCGACGAGCGCGGTCGCGTTCGCGGCCGGGTCCCAGCCCAGCGCGGCCGCCCGCGACAGCACGGATTCCTCGGCGTCGCCACGCACGATGCCGTCGACGACGAGCGCTTCGAGCCGGGCGTCCCAGGCGCCGCGGGCTTCGGCGGCGGCGGCGTAGGAGTTGGCGGTGGCGAAGGCGATTTCCCGGCCGTAGCGAAGGATTCCCTCGATGAGTGCCGCGCGTTCGGCCTCGTTCGCGGCGAACGCGGGCAGCTGCTCCTCGAAGACCTCGATCGCGAGCCGGACCAGCGCGACGGCCTGCCGGAGGCTGATCCACCGCGACAGGTCCGTCGGCGCGCCGCGGAAGGCCTCTGTCGTCAGCTTCAGCGCTTCTTGCGAGTCCCGCAGCCAGTCGATGAACCCGGCGGCCCCGGTCTGGGTGATCAGGAGCACGGTCGCGCGCTGGTCGGCGGGCATGCGGACGAACCAGGTCAGCCGCTGTTCCATCGCGGCCATGCTCGCCGACGCGAGGCGGCCGGTGGCGCCCTCCAGTCGCCGCAGCGTCCTGGCCGACAGCCCGTGATGCTTGGGGGTCGGTCGCGCGGTATTCGCCTCTGCCATGGTCCCGTGATCCTACGTCCGCGGCTCCGCGCGTCAGCCGGACGCGGCGGCGTGCGCGTCCTTGATCACCTTGCGGAGCGCGGCCGGCACCGGTCCGGCGGACGCGGTGAGCTGGGTGATCGTCTTCTTGTGCTCCCGCCGGTCCTTCCCGCTGAGTGTCACCCGGATCTCGCTGTTGGCGAGGATCGCGGCCAGCGCGGTGTCATGCGCGCCGACGCGGCTGAGCGGCTGACGTCCGCGGGCGATCCCGCCCACCTTGCTCGCCAGCCGGGTCGCGAGCTGCGGCTGCCGCAAGGTGATCCGGTCGGCGGGGAAGATGCCGAGCAGTTTGCGCCGCTCGATCTTGATCACCCGATCGGTTTCCAATTGGTCCCGCACGGCGTGGAACGTCGCGCGGGCGTCCTTGCGCACCCAGTGGTGCCACTTCTTCGGCGTCGACGCCGAAACCTGCTCCAGCACGCCGGAAAGCACGCTGTCGAGCCCGGCGGCATTGGTGCCGGGCTGCGCCTTGCCGTCGACGTCGAGGAGATGCCCGCGCAGGTACAGCTCGTTGAGCGCGCCGGCCCGCAGCACGTAGCCGAGCTGCGAACGGTTGGTCAGCCTGCCCTTGCGCGGGTCGAAGGCGAGCAGGAAAAGCTCGCCGGGCAACGTCTCAGGGGGTTTCATCGCTCGCTCCTTCTTCGGTCTCTTCCGCTGTCTTCGCCGGACGTCCGCGCCCGGGGATCCGGCCGACACCGCGGGGGAGCCGCCCGGCGTCGGCCAGCGCCTTCCTCAGCAGGAACTCGATCTGCGCGTTGGTGCTGCGCAGCTCGTCGTTCGCCCACCGGGCCAGCGCGTCGTGCACGCCGGGATCCAGCCGCAGCAGGATCTTCTTTCGTTCGGCCGCCATGGGTTCGCCGGTTCGCCGCGCTAGTAGAGGGATCCGGCGTTGACGATGGGCTGAGTGTCGCGGTCGCCGACCAGCACGACGAGCAGGTTGCTCACCATGACGGCCTTGCGTTCCTCGTCGAGCTCGACGACGTTGTGCTCGGCGAGCCGGTCGAGCGCCATCTCCACCATGCCGACCGCGCCTTCGACGATCCGTTGCCGGGCCGCGACCACCGCGCCCGCCTGCTGGCGCCGCAGCATGGCGTGCGCGATCTCGGGGGCGTAGGCGAGGTGCGTGATGCGCGATTCGATGACCTTGACCCCGGCCGACGCGACCCTGGCCGAAATCTCCAGCGCGAGCTTCTCGGTGATCTCGTCGGCGTTGTCCCGCAAGGAAAGCCGGGGATCGCCGTGGGTGTCGTACGGGTAGGAGTTCGCGATGTGCCGCACCGCGGTCTCGGTCTGGATGGCGACGAACTCGACGAAGTCGTCCACCTCGAACACAGCCTGCGCGGTGTCCTCGACCTGCCAGACGACCACCGCGGCGATCTCGATGGGGTTGCCGTCGGAGTCGTTGACCTTGGCGACGTCGGTCTCGTGGTTGCGGATCCTGGTGGACACCCGGTGGCGCGTGGCGAACGGGTTGACCCACTGCAGGCCGTCGGCGCGCAGCGTCCCGATGTAGCGCCCGAGCAGCTGCACCACGCGAGCCTCGCCCGGCGCGACAGCGGTGAGCCCGCAGAGCAGCAGTGTGCCGGCGATGAACAAGACGACGCCGAGGATCAGCGGCAGCGGGCCGCCGCCGTCCACCAGGTTCAGGACGCCGAACACGAGCAGCGCGATGCCACCGAGTACGACCAGCATCGAGACGGCGAGCATCACGGACCCGCGGACGGCCTGCACCACGCGTTCCCGGGTGTGCGGCTCGGGCATATCGATGATTTGCTCGTCAGGGGTCATGGGGTCTGTCATGGGGTCACCCTCCGTGGGAAAGCACTTGCGCTAATGGCAGAAACCTATCATAGTGATATCACATTAAGCGTCACAATGACGCTGGGGGAGGTTCGACCGTGGAAGACCTGCGGCTGGAGATCGACGCGATCTCCAAGCGTTATGGCGACGTCGTCGCCTTGAAGGAAATGACTTTCGACGTCCGCGCCGGCGAGCTGTTCGGCTTCGTCGGAAGCAATGGGGCGGGCAAGACCACCACGATGCGCATCGCGCTCGGAGTGCTGTCCAGCGACGCCGGTGAGGTGCGGTGGGCTGGGGAGCCGATCACCGTGGAGACCCGGCGTCACATCGGGTACATGCCGGAAGAGCGTGGCCTCTATCCGAAGATGAAGGTCGCCGAGCAGCTCACTTATCTGGCCCGGCTGCACGGGATGGGCACGGCCGGCGCGAAACGGTCCGTCGAAGAGTGGACGGAGCGCCTGGGAGTCGCTTCGCGCCGCGAAGACGAGGTCCAGAAGCTGAGTCTCGGTAACCAGCAGCGTGTCCAGCTGGCCGCGGCGCTGGTGCACAACCCGCGCATCCTCGTGCTCGACGAGCCGTTCTCGGGCCTGGACCCGGTCGCGGTCGACGTGATGAGCCAGGTGCTCCGCGAGAAGGCGGACGAGGGCGTGCCGGTGGTGTTCTCGAGCCACCAGCTGGACCTCGTCGAGCGGCTCTGCGACCGCGTCGGCATCGTCCGGAATGGACAGATGGTCACTTTGGGCACGGTGGACGACCTGCGTTCGGGCGCGGCCGTGCGGCTCATCGTGCATGCCCCGGACGCGCCGCGGGGCTGGGCGGACCGGCTGCCCGGCGTCAAGGTCCTCGGCCACCACGGCGAGAAGACCGAGCTGGAACTGGAACCCGGCGCCGACGACCAGCTCGTGCTGAAGGCCGCCTTGGACACCGGGCCGGTGCGCGAGTTCGCCCACCGCCTGCCCTCACTGACCGAACTGTTCCGCAACGTCGTCACCGAGGAGGCAGCGTGAGCAAGCCAGAAACGACCCCCAGCGTCCGCCTGAGTTCGGCGTCCGCGATCAGGCTGGTGGCGTCCCGCGAGATCAACACCAGGCTGCGGTCCAAGGCCTACATCATCAGCACCGTCGTGATGCTCTTCCTGATCGTCGCCGCGACGCTGGTGATCAAGCTGCTCAGCGGGGGCAACGCGGACGCCACCGTCGGTGTCACCGGCCCGACGACGCAGCTTTCCGCGCCGCTGCAGGCCAGCGCCAAGGCGATCGGCCAGACCGTCGAGACCACCGACGTCGCCAGTGAAGCGGACGGCCGGGCCAAGGTGGCCGACGGCTCGATCGACGCGCTGCTCGTCGGGGACGGCGAGAACCTCCAGGTCGTGGTCAAGAAGGACCTCGACAGCAAACTGGAGAGCTCGCTCAACGTCCTCGCGCAGCAGCTGGCGCTCAACCAGCAGATCGTCGGCCTGGGCGGTGACCCCGCGCAGGTGGAAGCCGCCGTCGCCGGCGCGCGCGTCGACATCCAGCCGATGGAAAAGCCGTTCGACTACAACGGCCAGCAGCTGGTGCTCGGCATCATCGCCGGAATCCTGATTTACATGTCCCTGTTGATCAACGGCCAAATGGTCGCGCAGGGTGTGGTCGAGGAGAAGACGAGCCGTGTCGTCGAATTACTGCTTTCCACGATCCGGCCCTGGCAGCTGATGGCCGGAAAGGTGCTCGGGATCGGGACGATCGGGCTGATTCAAATGGTCCTGATCGGCGGGGTCGGGGTCGCGTCCGGATTGGCTACGGGCGTGCTCACGATTTCCCTCTCCGCCGCGCTCGGGACGGTGATCTGGCTGATCGTCTGGTTCCTGCTCGGATTCCTGATGTACTCGATCGTGTTCGCCGCACTCGGTGCGCTCGTTTCCCGGCAGGAGGACGTCGGTGGCGCGATCACCCCGGCGCTGATGTTCGTCATCGCCGGTTACGTGGTCGGGGTGAGCGTCCTACCCTCGGACCCGGGCAACTCCTTCGTCGAGGTGCTGTCGATCATCCCGGTGTTCGCGCCGACGCTGATGCCGATGCGGCTCGCGATGGGTGGGGTCCCGGTGTGGGAAGCGGTGCTCTCGGTGGCGCTCGTCGCGGCCCTGATCCCGATCCTGATCTGGTTCGCGGGCCGGATCTACGGGAACGCCGTAATGCGGACCGGGGCGAAGGTCAAGCTGCGGGACGCGCTGAAGTCGGCGTAATCAGGGTAGCGGTGTTGTCCCAAGAATAACTCGAGGCCGCCCGGCGCTCGCGGATTCCGCAGCGCCGGACGGCCTCGTCTCCCCGGTCCCCACCGGTAAGGACAACTATAACCTTGTCGATCTTCCTCGCCAGTCGTCTCACCCAATCGTGGGTTGTCCGAGTTGCCGGGCCGTTCGCCCCGGTTAACGATCCGAAGGGATAAGGAAATCACCGCGAACGAGGAGACATTATGGGCGAGCAGCTCAAGGATGGCCTTGGCCAAGCTTGGAACCTAGTGGCCACTTTCGTCCCGAAGTTCATCGGATTCCTGATTATTCTGCTGATCGGCTGGCTGATCGCTAAGGCCGTCGCGAAGGCGCTCAGCATGGTTCTGGGCAGGCTCGGCTTCTCGAAATTGATCGACAAGACCGGTTTGACCGGCATGCTCAAGGATTCGAAAGTCGACGCCACCGGCATCATTTCGAAGCTCGTCTACTACTTCATCCTGCTGATCGCGCTGCAGCTCGCCTTCGGGGTCTTCGGCCCGAGCAACCCGGTGAGCCAGCTGATCAACGACGTCATCGCGTTCCTGCCGCGGATCCTGGTCGCGATCGTGCTGATCATCGTCGCCGCGGCCATCGCGAAGGTGGTCCGCGACATGGTGACCAGCGCGCTGTCGTCCCGCCCGGCAGGCCGGACCCTGGGCACGGTCGCGTACTGGCTGATCATGTCTTTCGGCATCATCGCCGCGCTCGGCCAGATCGAGATCGCCACCACCGTGACCACCCCGGTGCTCGTGACCGTGCTCGCGACCATCGGCGGCGTGATCGTCGTCGGCTTCGGCGGTGGCCTGATCAAGCCCGCTCAGCAGCGCTGGGACGGCTGGATGGCCAGCATGCAGAACCAGCTCGGCACCGACGGGACGCCCGCCCGCCAGTCCGGCACCCTGCCGCACCACAACGGCGACACCACCGGCATGGACGCCCCCACCCCGCCCGCCGGCATGGCCCGCGTCGACGGCTGACCCCGCCGGGGAAAGTGTCGACATATTCCCCGGGTGAACGGCGCGTCCGAGAGATCGGGCGTGCCGTTCGCCTGTCGTCAAATGAGGCGACAGGCGGCGACGTCGTGTGGTGCGATCTCCGGCGTGAAGATGCCGGTGACGATCCATCACGGACGGCTGGGAGCGCGCGAGTACCGGGTACTCCGCCCCGCCGTTCCGATCCGTGGCGTCGCTCTGCGGGACAGCGTCGACTGGTATGCGGGCCTCTGCACCGAGAGCAGTGAACTGGTCCGCGTCGCGGCACTCTGGCACCTCGCCGCGCGGTCGCGGCACACCGTGGTCCACATTCCACTTCGGCTGGACCCCCAAGCGCTGGCCGACTCCGAGAAGAGGTTCCCCGGCCAGCCTTTGGACCTGCTGCTGGTCCACCACAGCCTTCAATTCCCCGCGAGCCGCTGGAAACAGCTCCGCGCTCGATTGGACCGAGGTCGCTCGCACCTGGCCGACACCGGGATCGACATGCGTGCCGAGCTCGAGGACTACAGCGGGCATAGCAAGCACGGCTACGACGGCAACGAGGTCCTCGACCTCCAGGTCCACGCGAACACCTTGGTCATCGCGGGAAGCGAGCTGACACTCTTCGCCGGGGCGTACCCGTTCCTGGACGTCGGTTTGTGTGCGCTGCGGGTATCCGGCCACGACTCCGGCCCGGAGTTCTACTCGAACACCCTGCATCCGCTTGACTGGCTGCTACGACACGAGTCGGGCAAGGGGATCTATCTGCTCCACGAGCTGGTGCCCTGAACGACGCGTTCGGGGCTCTTCTCGGCCGCTCTGACCCACGTCGCCAGCGGAACGGGCCAGCCGTCCGAAGACCGCCATTGGGGAGTTGCCGCAAGTCGGGGGAATCCCGTGGAGTGGAACCTGTTCCCCGGCTCACACTGGCTTGGGAATGTGGGTGCGCGGGGGCATGTTTGAACCGGTGACGGAAGGGGCGCGCGGTGGAATTCCTGCTGCATCACGGTCTGACGGTGTTCGGCCAGCGGATCTCGATAGCCGAGCTGGCCGGGCAGGTGTTCGCGCTCGCCGTCGTGTTCCTCGCCCAGCGCCGGACGCTGTGGACCTGGCCGGTCCAGGTCGGCGCGACGGTATTGCTCTTCTCGGTCTACATCTCCGCGCATCTCGGTGGGCTCGCTTCGCGCCAGGTAGCGATTCTCGCGATCTCCGTCTACGGCTGGTGGGCGTGGTCGCGCCGCAGTGACCCGGTGTACGGCGTGGTCGTGCGCAAGGGAAGTCTCACCGAGCGGCTCGTGATGATCGGCGCGTTCGCCGTCGGTACCACGGCCATGGCGCTCACGTTGGACGCGCTGGACGCCTCGTGGGCACCGTGGCCGGACGCCGCGATCTTCGTCGGCACGCTGGTGGCCTTCGCCGCGCAGGGCGCGGGGCTGGTCGAGTTCTGGCTCGTGTGGCTGGCCGTCGACGCGATCGGCGTGCCGCTGCAGATCTCGTCGGGGCTGTACTTCTCCGCCGCGATCTACATCGTCTTCGCCGGGCTCGTGGTCCACGGCTGGTGGAGCTGGAACCGCTCCGCCCAGCGCGTGGCCGCACGAGACCTCGCCGCGAAAGACCTTACGGAAGCATCCAGCTGAGCACGGCTGTGCTCTGACCGACCACGATCAGGCACATCACCAGCAACAGCCCGAGGCTCCACGGCAGCACCTTGCGGAGGAGCTTTCCTTCCTCCCCGGGGAGATTCGCAGCCACACAGGCGATGGTGAGGTTCTGCGGCGAGATCATCTTGCCGAGCACCCCGCCCGAACTGTTGGCGGCGGCGAGCAGATCGGCCGGGAGCCCGGTCTTGTTGGCCGCGGTCACTTGCAGCGCGCCGAAAAGCGCGTTCGCGGAGGTGTCCGAGCCCGTGACCGCGACCCCGAACCAGCCGAGCACCGGGGACAGGAACGCCAATCCCGCACCCGCCCCGGCGATCAGGTTGCCGATCGTGGTCGTCTGCCCGGACAGGTTCATCACGTACGCCAGCGCGAGCACGCCCGTCACGGTGAGAATGGCGAACCGCAGTTCCTTGACCGTCGCCAGCCATTCCTTCACGGTGTCGCTCGCGGCCACCTTCAGCAGGATGGCCGTGAGAACCCCGGCGATCAGCACCAGCGTGCCGCCGGTGTTGAGGAACGGCAGCGAGAAGGTGTTGTTGGACACCGGTTTCCCCGCCGAGCTCGCCACGTTCAGCAGCGGCCAGTCGAACTTCCAGGTGGCCTTGTCGAGCAGCTTCTTGATCGGCGGCAGCTGCGCGAGCGAGAAGATCACGATGATCAGGCCGTACGGCAGATACGCCTTGACAACCTCGCCGCGCTCGTCGGGCTTGTCCAGCGTCGCCGTCTGGGATCCGGTGAGCACGGCCGTCCGGACTTCTTCGCGGGCGGGTTTGCGCGTGGCGGGCAGCGCGACGAGCACCGCGGCACCGGCGAGCGCGGCACAGATGTCGGCCAGCTGCGCGGAAACGTAGTTGGACGCCAGGAACTGGACCACCCCGAAGCCGATCCCGCAGACGAGCGCGGGCAGCCAGGTCTCCTTCAGCCCGCGTTTGCCGTCGACGATGATCACCAGCAGCAGCGGCACGACGAGCGCGAGCAGCGGCGTCTGGCGGCCGACGATCGACGAAACCTGGTCCAGTGGCAGCCCGGTGACCTGCGCGAGCGTCACCACCGGCGTGCCCATGGCGCCGAACGCGACCGGCGCGGTGTTCGCGACGAGCGCGACCATCGCCGCCTTGACCGGGCTGAATCCCAGCGCCACCAGCATGATCGCGCTGATCGCGACCGGCGCGCCGAACCCGGCAAGCGCTTCCATCAGTGCCCCGAAACAGAAGGCGATGATCAGCGCCTGGATCCGCGGGTCGTCGGAAACCCGGCCGAACGATCTGCGCAGGACGTCGAAATGTCCGGTGCGGACGGTGAGCCGGTAGATCCACAATGCGTTGACCACGATCCACATGATCGGGAACAACCCGAACGCCGCGCCTTGGACCGCGCTCGAAAACGCTTGGACCACAGGCATTTCGAAGACGGCCACCGCCACGACGATCGCGACCGCGAGGCCGATCAACGCGGCCAGGTGGGCTTTCATCCGGATGACACCGAGAAGGACGAGCACGGCCGCGAGCGGGAGGATCGCGATCAGCGCGGACAGGGCGAGTGAGCCGAGCGGGGCGAGCTGCTGGACGAACATTGGCCAGACCTCAGCTTCCACGATGCGGAAACAGCGTTTCGCTAACTGGCCGAGATCTTCGTCACCCGTCCACTCCGCGTCAAGTGCCAAGAGGACTTATCGCCACAAGGACGAAATACGCGGGTCTCGCCATCGGTCGAGGAGATGGCGAGACCCGGCGAACTAGCGGAGGGTGGCGTGGGAGGGGCGCAGGTCGCTGATCTTGCGGACGCCCAGTAGCTGCATGGTGCGTACCATCTCCGTACGCAGGATGTCGACCGTGCGCTGCACGCCGCGCTCGCCACCGGCCATCAGGCCGTAGAGGAACGCGCGGCCGATCAGGCAGGCGTCGGCGCCGCGGGCCATCGCGGCCACGATGTCGCCACCGGACAGGATCCCGGTGTCGAGCCAGACTTCGGCCTCGCCGTTGACCTGGTCCAGTACCGACGGCAGCAGCTCGAGCGGCGTCGGCGCGCGGTCGAGCTGGCGGCCGCCGTGGTTCGAGATCAGCACCGCGTCGGCGCCGTGCTTGACGACGTCACGGGCGTCGTCGGCGTTCTGGATCCCTTTCACCACAAGCTTTCCCGGCCAGGCCGAGCGGACCCAGTCCAGGTCGTCGAAATTGAGCGTGGGGTCGAAGAGCTTGTTGAGCAGCTCGGCGACCGTGCCGTCGAAGTGGCTCAGCGAGGCGAAGGTGAGTGGCTCGGTGGTGAGCAGGTTGATCCACCACGCCGGATGCGTCGCGCCGTCGAGGAAGGTCTTCATGGTCAACGCGGGCGGGATGGTCAGGCCGTTGCGGACGTCCCGCATCCGCGCGCCGCCGACGGGGGTGTCCACCGTCAGCATCAGCGTGTCGAAGCCCGCTTCCCAGGCCCGCTTCATCAGGTCGTCGCCGGCGGCGTGGTCGCGCCAGACGTAGAGCTGGAACCACTTCCGCGCGTCCGGGGCGGCCTTCGCGACGTCTTCGATCGACGTCGTGCCCATTGTGGACAGTGAGTACGGGATGCCCGCCTTCTGGGCGACGCGGGCGACCGCGCTCTCGCCCTCGTGGTTCATCATGCGCGTGAAACCCGTTGGCGCGAAGGCGAACGGGAGCTCGGACCGCTTGCCGAGGATCTCCACGCTGGTGTCCACATCGGACACCCCGCGCAGGACGTTGGGATGGAACTCGATGCTGCGGAAGGCCCGGCGGGCGCGCAGCAGGCTGTCTTCGAGCTCGGCCGCGCCGTCGGTGTAGTCGAACGCGGCACGCGGTGTCCGCATCCGGGCCAGCATGCGCAGGTCGGAGATCGTGTGTGCGCTGGCCAGCCGCCGCTCGGTGGGGTTCAGCAGGATCGGCTTCGGGCGCAGGATCTGCTTCAGCTCGGCCGGACGGGGCAAGCGGCGCTTCGTCACGTGATCATCTCTTCCGCGAGTTCCGGTTAGACATCCGATGTATAGCTCATCGGCGGCCGGAACGCTATGAACGGACCTTTCCTGGCGGGAAATGCGAGGAAAGGTCCGTTCATAGCACTTGGCCTACGCGTTGCCGGCGTCCGTGGTCGACGGACCGGCCGCGCCGACGTCGTCGATGCGGTACTTGGCCGCGGCCTCGACCACCTTCGACTTGTCGATGTCGCCGCGGCGGGCGAGCGCGCTGAGCGCGCCGACCGCGATCGACTCGGCGTCCACCAGGAAGTGGCGCCGGGCGGCCGGGCGGGTGTCGGAGAAACCGAACCCGTCGGTACCGAGCGTCAGCATGTCCGTCGGGACCCACTGGCGGATGCCGTCCGGCACCGCGCGCATCCACTCGGACGCGGCGACGATCGGGCCCGTGACGTCGGCGAGCGCCCTCGTCACGTACGGCACGCGGGGCTCGGCGGCCGGGTGGAGCAGGTTCTCGCGGTCGATGCCGAGGGCCTCGCGACGCAGTTCCGTCCACGAAGTCGCCGACCACACCGCGGCCCGCACTCCCCAGTCCTCGAGGAGCAGCTTCTGCGCCTTGAGCGCGTCCGGCATGGTCACACCGGACACCATGAGCTGGGCTTCGGGGCCATCGCCTTCGGGAGCGTCGGCGTAGCGGTACAGGCCCTTCAGGAGGCCGTCCACGTCGAGGTCCGCCGGCTCGGCCGGCTGCTGGTACGGCTCGTTGTAGATCGTCAGGTAGTACATGACGTTCTCGCCGTTGCCGTCCGGCCCGGTTTCGCCGTACATCCGGCGCAGCCCGTCCCGCACGATATGCGCGATCTCGTACGACCAGGACGCGTCGTAGGCCACGATCGCCGGGTTGGTCGACGACAGGAGCAGCGAGTGCCCGTCGGCGTGCTGCAGGCCCTCACCGGTCAGCGTGGTGCGGCCGGCGGTGGCACCGATCACGAACCCGCGGGCCATCTGGTCGGCGGCGGCGTAGAAGCCGTCACCGGTCCGCTGGAACCCGAACATCGAGTAGAAGATGTACATCGGGATCATCGGCTCGCCGTGTGTGGCGTAGGACGTGCCGACGGCGGTGAACGACGCCGTGGAACCGGCCTCGTTGATGCCCTCGTGCAGCAGCTGGCCCTGCTCGGACTCCTTGTACGCCAGCATCAGCTTGGCGTCCACCGAGGTGTAGGTCTGGCCGTGCGGGTTGTAGATCTTGGCCGTCGGGAACATCGAGTCGAGGCCGAAGGTGCGGGCCTCGTCCGGGATGATCGGGACGATCCGCTTGCCGATCTCCGGGTCCTTCGCCAGCTCACGGATGAGCCGCACCAGCGCCATCGTGGTGGCGACTTCCTGCTTGCCGGACCCCTTGCGGATGCCTTCGTACACCTTGTCGCCGGGCAGCACGAGCGCCTTGGCCCTGGCGGGACGGCGTTCGGGCAGGAACCCGCCGAGCGCGCGGCGGCGGCCGATCATGTACTCGATCTCCGCCGAGTCCTTGCCGGGGTGGTAGTACGGCGGCAGCTTCGGGTCGCGCTCGAGCTCTTCGTCGCTGATCGGGATGCGCTGGGCGTCCCGGAACGACTTGAGGTCGTCGAGCGTGAGCTTCTTCATCTGGTGCGTGGCGTTGCGCCCCTCGAACGAGGAACCCAGGCCGTAGCCCTTGATGGTGTGCGCCAGGATCACCGTCGGCTGGCCGTGGTGCTCCATGGCCGCCTTGTACGCCGCGTGGACCTTGCGGTAGTCGTGGCCACCGCGCTTGAGGTTCCAGATCTCGGCGTCGGTGAGGTCGGCGACCATGTCCTTGGTCCGCGGGTCGCGGCCGAAGAACTCGTCGCGGACGTAGGCGCCGTCGTTCGCCTTGTACGTCTGGAAGTCACCGTCGGGCGTGGTGTTCATCAGGTTGACGAGCGCGCCGTCGCGGTCGGCGTGGAGCAGGGAATCCCACTCGCGGCCCCAGATGACCTTGATCACGTTCCAGCCGGCGCCGCGGAAGTACGACTCCAGCTCCTGGATGATCTTGCCGTTACCGCGCACCGGGCCGTCGAGCCGCTGCAGGTTGCAGTTGATCACGAAGGTCAGGTTGTCGAGACCTTCACCGGCGGCCACGTGGATGAGGCCGCGTGATTCCGGCTCGTCCATCTCGCCGTCGCCGAGGAACGCCCAGACGTGCTGGTCGTTGGTGTCCTTGATGCCGCGGTCGCGCAGGTAGCGGTTGAACCGCGCCTGGTAGATCGCGTTCATCGGGCCGAGGCCCATGGAGACCGTCGGGTTCTCCCAGAACTCCGGCATCAGCCGGGGGTGCGGGTACGACGGCAGCCCGCCGCCGGGGCCGGCGTGCGAGTACTCCTGGCGGAACCCGTCGAGCTGGTCCGCGGTCAGGCGGCCCTCGAGGAACGCGCGGGCGTAGATCCCGGGGGAGGCGTGCCCCTGGATGTAGATCTGGTCGCCGCCGCCGGAGTGGTCCTTGCCGCGGAAGAAGTGGTTGAAACCGACTTCGTACAGCGCCGCCGACGACGCGTAGGTCGAGATGTGGCCGCCGACGCCGACGCCGGGCCGCTGCGCGCGGTGCACCATGATCGCGGCGTTCCAGCGGATGTAGGCCCGGTAGCGGCGCTCGATCTCTTCGTCACCCGGGAACCACGGCTCGTTCTCCGTGGGGATCGTGTTGACGTAGTCGGTCGAGGTCAGCGCCGGAACGCCCACGTTGCGCTCGCGGGCGCGCTCCAGCAGCCTCAGCATCAGGTACCGGGCGCGCTGCTGGCCGCCACGGGCGAGTGCCTCGTCAAAGGAGTCGAGCCATTCGGCTGTCTCCTCGGTGTCGATGTCGGGCAGGTGCGCCGCCAATCCGTCACGGATTACGCGAACGCGTGCCGGGGCCTCCTTGATGGGGGCGCCGTCGTTCTGCGGGGCCAAGGGATCTCCTCGCCAAAAGTTGTAGCTCATGGTGCTCGTACGCTTGTCCAGCTCGTGCTGCGACGCCTGGCGGCGGTGTGCCGTCTGCCATCGTCGTCGCAATTCCGGGTTCACGTCACCGCTACTGAGCGGTAACGTTCGCCAACCCCGCCGTGACACCTCCGGCCTGCGGATGTATCGCGCGCGCGATATCTACCCACAGCCTAGGCGAGACCCCTCACGACGGGTCGGCCGCGCCGCCCAAGAGCACCCGATTTCCCCTCGCGCGAGGGGCCGGGGCCCCCGTACGCTGCGACACGACTTGCCGCCGATCCGGTGTGGACGGTTGCGCGCGGCGCTCTACCAGTGTTCGCTAACCACATCCGTATATCCGAGTGTGGCGTCCAGCAGGGTTCGTCGGTCGCCACACTCCTTCGTAGTTGGAGGAGTGACAGCAGTGGTCGCCGCGGGAGACGCTGAACAAAGCAGCGTCGCCGAGAGGCTTGGCATCAAGCCGGACATGGTGGTCCAGGAGATCGGCTGGGACGAGGACGTCGACGACGCCCTTCGTGCCGCGATCGAGGAACAGATCGGCGGTGACATCCTCGACGAGGATGTCGACGAGGTAATCGACGTGGTGCTGCTTTGGTGGCGCGATGACGACGGTGACCTGGTCGACGCTTTGATCGACGCCAAAGGACCGTTGGACGAGAACGGTGTCATCTGGGTACTGACACCGAAGAACGGCCAACCTGGGCACGTCGAACCGAGCGACATCGCGGAAGCGGTGCCGACGGTCGGACTGGCCCAGACGTCGAACATAAGTGCCGCACCGAACTGGTCCGGCACACGATTGGTGCCGCCGAAGTCGAAGACCAAACGCTGAGGCCCGGGCGATCCGGCCCCGGCAAGCCGCACGATAGGGTTGTCTCGTAGGCACGTTTTCCGCGCGCGAGAGGATCCCGTATGGCTATCGAGGTCGGTTCGCAGGCCCCCGATTTCACGCTCAAGGACTACAACAAGCAGTCTGTGCAGCTGTCGTCGTTCAAGGGTGAGAAGCCGGTTCTGCTGGTCTTCTACCCCTTCGCCTTCAGCGGTACCTGCCAGGGTGAGCTCTGCCAGCTGCGTGACGAGTTCGCCGACTACGACGGCCAGGGCGTACAGGTCCTCGGTGTGTCCGTGGACACACCGTTCTCGCTCAAGGCGTGGGCCGAGCAGCAGGGCTACCAGTTCCCGCTGCTTTCGGACTTCTGGCCCCACGGTGCGGTCGCCACGACGTACGGCGTGTTCAACGAGGCCGCCGGCCTCGCGAACCGCGGCACGTTCCTGATCGACAAGGACGGCGTCGTCCGCTTCGCCGAGGTCAACCAGCCCGGCGAGGCGCGCGACCAGCAAGCATGGAAGAAGGCCGTGGCCGAACTGGCCTAGGCTGTTTCGGGTGGCGTTCCTCCGGGAACGTCACCTTCCCGGGCGCATAGCTCAGCGGGAGAGCACTCGGTTTACACCCGAGCGGTCGCAGGTTCGATCCCTGCTGCGCCCACCAGCCCCACCGTGCTGGCGATTGCCCTGGCGGTCTCCTGAAGGTCGGCAAACTCGAAGAAGCCTCCCTTGCGATCGGCGTACTCAGCGAAGGTGCCTACGGGGTTCGGCTGCAGATCCCGCGGTCAGTACAGCAGGTGCGCGCCCGACGCGGAAGCCGAACTCGCCCAGCTCCCCGCTGCCACTCTGGCATCGAATCGGGGCAGCTGGAAACTCGTCGAAAAAAGATTTACCGGTGTGTCGATCCGGTCGTCGGTCGTTCGACGCGTTAGTAAGAGCGAGGCTACGGCCCGACAAAACGGACTACGAGGAGACGACGATGCGGTTCATGGTTCTGATCAAGGCCAACGACGAGTCCGAAGCCGGCGTGCTGCCGAGCGAGCAGCTGCTCACCGAGATGGGCAAGTTCAACGAGGAACTGGTGAACGCCGGTGTCCTGCTCGCCGGTGAAGGACTGCACGACAGCTCGAAGGGCGCGCGGGTCAAGTTCTCGGCTTCGGGGACGACGGTGGTCGACGGGCCGTTCACCGAGACCAAGGAGCTCATCGCCGGCTTCTGGCTGCTTCAGGTGAAGTCGAAGGAAGAAGCGATCGAGTGGATCAAGCGGGTCCCGAACCCGGACAAGCAGGAGTCGGAGATCGAGATCCGCCAGGTGTTCGAGGCCGAGGACTTCGGCGGCAACCTCACCCCGGAACTCCGGGAAGCCGAGGACAACCTCCGCAAGAAGGCCGCTGAGCAGCAGAAGTAGCCGGGCAGTCGCGCCCTCACCGCGTGGTGAGGGCAGCGGCGCCTCGGGCCAGTTCGCCGGCGACGACGTGGGCGGCGCGGCCGAGTGATCGTCGCCGGTGGTGCGCGAGCAGGATCGACTGCCGCGGTATCGGCGGCCCGCCGAAGCGCGCGAGGCGGTCTTCGTGCGCTTTGACGGCGAAGGTCGGCAGGAGCGCCAAACCGAGGCCCTCGGCGACACAGGCTCGGGTCGCTTCGACGCTTCCGAGTCTTGTGAGCAGCGGGCGTGCTCCGGCGAGCGCCTGGAGTTCGCGGGCGACGCCGTCGCTGTACGCGCAGCCTTCCTCCAGCAGGAACCAGCGGTGCGCGACCAGGTCGTGCCACGCGGCTCCGGCGACACGGCGATCCCGGGCGGTCACGAAGACCAGGTCGAGTTCGCCGAGCGGCTCGACGACGAGATCCGGATCGGTGACCGACGGCTCGAGCATCACCGCCAGCGTCAGCCGCCCGGTCCTGAGCTGGTTCGTCGCTTCGGCCGTGCCGACGGGAATGAGCTGCACGTCCACGTCCGGATGGCTTCGGTGCAAGGAGGCGATGACGCGCGGAAGCAGGTAGCCGCAAAGGGATTCCGTCGCGCCGACGACCACGGTGCCGGTGATCGGGCCGTCGGCGAGCAGGTCCGCGCGGAGCGTCGCCTCCGCGTCGAGCACGCCGTTGGCGAGTTCCCAGGTGCGCCGCCCGGCCTCGGTGAGGACGGCGCCACCCGGCAGCCGGTCGAAGAGCCGGACGCCGAGTTCCCGTTCCAGCGCTTGGACATGCGCCGTCACCGTGGACTGGGCCAGGTGCAGTTCCGTGCCGGCCGAGGTGAAACTGCCGGTCCGCGCGAGAGTGACGAACGTCGAGATCAGGCGGGTGTCCACGGACTTGATGGTATCGGCTTTCCCGATGGAGGCCATTGCTCATCATCGTTGGACTCGATGCCGTTCGAGGTACAGCATGGACGTATGACCACTGAAGTGCTGCGCTACTCGGCTTTCACCACCGACCCGGCGGGCGGCAACCCGGCGGGTGTCGTGCTCGACGCGGCCGGGCTGACCGCGGCCGACATGCTGCGGATCGCCGCCGAAGTCGGCTATTCGGAGACGGCTTTCGTCACCGCTCAAGGAAACGACTACCGCGTGCGGTATTTCAGCCCGCTGGCCGAAGTCGACTTCTGCGGGCACGCGACGATCGCCACCGCCGCCGCGCTCGCCGAACGCCACGGCCCGGGCGCGGTCGTGTTCCACACCAACGCGGGCGCGGTGCCCGTCGACACCGAATCGGCCGGCGGCCGGATCACCGCGACCTTGACGAGCGTCGCCACGCACACCCGTCCGGCGACCGAGTCCGAGATCGGCGAAGTCTTGACGGCGTTGCGCTGGACGGCCGAAGACCTCGACCCGCGGTTCCCGCCGCACGTCGCTTTCGCCGGCGCGGAACATTTCGTGCTGGGTGTGAGTTCGCGGGCGCGGCTGGCGAAACTCGACTACGACTTCGACGCGCTGGGCACGATCATGCGTCGCGCGGGATGGACCACCGCGCAGTTGTTCTGGGCCGAGGACGGCAACGTGTTCCACGCGCGCGACCCGTTCCCCGTCGGCGGTGTCGTCGAGGACGCCGCGACGGGCGCGGCCGCGGCGGCGTTGGGCGGGTACCTGCGGTCGATCGGCCATACGACGTCGGGCCGGATCACCATCCACCAGGGCAAGGACATGGGACGCCCGAGCGAACTGCTCGTCGACATCGGTGCGG
>NZ_DASYMU010000009.1:0-2474 GCF_036008905.1 Amycolatopsis sp.
GCGGGCCCGCCGCGGGCGATCCGTCGGGTGATGGTGTTGATCGCGGCCCAGCGGATCATGGCCTCGGGCACGGCCGGGTGGCGTTCGTAGTCTCGGGCCAAGCGGCGGTGCGCGGCCGTCCTGGTCCTCGAACGCGCCCGCGCACAAGCCGACGGGGTCCTGCACGTCACCGGCCGCGACGTCGACGAAACCGACTACCCGTTGGCCTTCGACTCCGACGCCGGAGCCTGGCGGCTCCTCGACGGCCGCGCCGAGGACTACCTCATGCGCGACACCCGCTAGATGGTCATGCGCTACGTCCGCGACTACCCCGGCCAACGCCCCAAACAGATCGCCGAGGCGCTGCAACTCGACGCGAACACCGTCCGCCAGACCTGTCGGCGCATGACCACCGACAGGCAGCTCCGCGCGACCCCGGGAGGGCAGTACCACCCGGCCAGTGACAGCGGTGACAGCAGTGACACCACCGCGCCGGACCCACTGTCACTGCTGTCACAACGTCACTCAGCCCTGCCTGACCAGCCCGAACCGGTGTGAGAGCCCATAGGCGAGGAGTCACAGCCGCAGCCCCTGCGGGGCGCACTGCCCGTCACTGCGTCACCCCGCGCCACCTGACCAGCACCGACACCTGTGACAACCCGAGTGACAGCCGCGTGACTGTCACTCCGACCCGGGAGAACAGATGAGCCGGCCGCCCGCCCGCCTCCCCGTCCAGGACCTCTGCGCCGAACTCGGCATCTCACGCTCGACCTTCTACGACTGGCGCGCCAAGGGACGTGCACCGCGCTGCATCAAGCTCCCCAACGGCGAGATCCGCATCCGCCGCACCGACTTCGAGAACTGGCTGGACTCGTTGGAGGAGACGGCCGCCTGATGGAGACGACCTATGCCGTCCGCGTGTGGGCGATCCGCGCCCGCGAGGGACGAACCGGCAAGAAGACGTTCGAGGTTCGGTGGCTGGTGGCGAAGAAGCAGTGGGCGGAGACCTTCTCGACCCGCGCTCTCGCCAACGGGTTCCGCTCGCGGTTGGAGCGGGCTCAGAAGGAAGGAGAGGCGTTCCGGATTCTCGACGGCCTTCCGGTGTCGATCGCCAGGCAGGCCGACGAGATGAGCTGGTTCGAGTTCGCCCAGCGATACATCGACATGAAGTGGCCCCGGGCAGCGGGCAAGTCCCGGGCGGGCAACGCGGACACGCTGGCGACCGTCACCCCGGTCCTGCTTTCGGGCAGCCGTGGACGCCCGAGCGACGCGGTCCTACGCAAGGCGATGACCGGGTGGGCGTTCAACACGAAGCGCCGGGAGACGGAGAAGCCAGGGGATGTGGAGCGAGCCCTGAAATGGCTCCGCGAGAACACGATGCCGGTCTCGCAGCTCGACGATCCGGCTATGGCGCGTCGAGCGCTCGAACAGATCTCGGTGCGGATGGACGGCAAGCCTGCGGCTGCGAAGACGGTCGCCCGCAAGCGTGCTGTGCTGCACAACGCGTTGGAGTACGCGGTGGAGTTGAAGGTCCTCAACCGCAACCGCCTGCCAGAGGTCAAGTGGACACCGCCGAAGGACGTGAAGTCGATCGACAAGCGGGTCGTGATCAATCCGGACCAGGCCCGGAAGCTGCTCTCCGCTGTTGCAGCGCAGTTCATCGACGGGCAGCCCCGCCGGTCCTCCGGACCGATGCTGACGGCGTACTTCGCCGTCATGTACTACGCGGGACTTCGACCGGAAGAGGCCGCGATGCTCCGGAAGCAGGATCTCCAGCTTCCGGAGAACGGTTGGGGTGAGTTGCTGCTGTCCGAGACGGCCCCGGTCGCCGGCGCGGCGTGGACGGACTCGGGGGAGCGTCGCGACCGACGGCAGCTGAAACAGCGGGGAAAGGGGGAGGTCAGGCACGTCCCCTCGCCTCCGCCGCTCACCGAGTTGCTACATGCCCACGTGAGCCGGCAGGGCGTCGCGGCCGACGGGCGGCTGTTCCGGGGCCTCTACGGCAGCGACGTCGCGGAGTCGACAGTCGCGCGGGTGTGGAGGAAGGCACGCGAGGCGGCCCTGACCGAAGAGGACTACGCCTCACCGCTCGCTCGCCGCCCGTACGACCTTCGACATGCTTGCGTGTCGACCTGGCTGGGCGGGGGCGTCCCGTCGACCCAGGTCGCCGAGTGGGCGGGTCACTCCGTCGCGGTCCTGCACCAGATCTACGCGAAGGTGATCGCTGGCCAAGAGGACAGTGCACGACGGCGTATCGAGACCGCCCTGGGGCTGCCGGCTGAGGTGGCAGGAGACGCTGATCCCTCGGCCGCAGATAGGCCGCACCTCGGCCACGCATAGGCCGCAGCAAGCCGCCGACGGCCGGACGGCGTCCGGCACGGTCGGACAGCCGTAACCGGCCGTTGGTGGTGTTTGCGCAGGTGACCGGCCCAAAAGGGCCGGTCGGAAGGTGTGCCCCCGGTGAGATTCGAACTCACACTGGGCGGATTTTGAGT
>NZ_DASYMU010000010.1:0-64473 GCF_036008905.1 Amycolatopsis sp.
TAGAAGCGCATCAGCACGTGCGGCAGGCCGGCGGTGCCGAGTACCAGGGCGATGCCGAGCGAGAGGAAGTCGAGCTTCGACGTCCCGGTGGCGCCGTACTGCTTGCCCGGTCCGAGCAGCGCCTCGCCCTTCGCCCCGCCGCCCGCCTTGTCGACGGCGCCTTGCAGCAGGCTCGACAGGTTGAAGCCGTATTTGCCGAGCACCCAGAGTGTCATCACGAACGCACCGGCGATGAGCAGGACCGCCTTGATGATCTGCACCCAGGTGGTGCCCTTCATGCCGCCGACGAGCACGTAGACGATCATCAGGACGCCGACCACGGCGATGACGAGCGACTGCCCGGCCTTGCTCTCGATGCCCAGCAGCAACGCGACCAGCCCACCGGCCCCGGCCATCTGCGCGAGCAGGTAGAAGAACGACACGGCCAGCGTCGACACCGCCGCGGCGGCGCGCACCGGGCGTTGCTTCATCCGGAACGCCAGCACGTCACCCATGGTGAACTTGCCGGTGTTCCGCAGGAGCTCCGCGACCAGCAACAGCGCGACGAGCCACGCCACCAGGAAGCCGATCGAATAGAGGAAACCGTCGTACCCGTTGATCGCGATGGCCCCGGCGATCCCCAGGAACGACGCCGCCGAGAGGTAATCGCCGGAAATCGCGATGCCGTTCTGCGGACCGGTGAAGGCTCGCCCGGCGGCGTAGTAGTCCGACGCGGTCTTGCTGTTGCGGCTGGCCCGGAACACGATCACGAGAGTGATCAGCACGAACACCGCGAAAATGGTGATGTTCAGCGCCGGGTTACTGCCCTCGACCGGCGCGGCGAGGTTGATCATTTGGCTGCTCCCTCGATATCGCCGCGGATCTTGTCGGAGATCGGGTCGAGGTTCTTGTTCGCGTAGCGCACGTACAACCCGGTGATCACAAAGGTCGAGACGAACTGCAGCAGGCCGAAGATCAGGCCGACGGTGATGTTGCCCGCCACCTTCGTCGACATGAACCCGTGGGCGTAGTCGGCGAGCAGCACGTAAAGCAGGTACCAGAGCAGGAAGATCGCCGACACCGGGAAGACGAAGTTACGCAAGCGCTTGCGTAACCGGGCGAATTCCGGGCTGGCTTGGATCTGTTCCCAATCGGTCTCGGCCTCGTGGGCGACGTCTTTCTCCATTGCGGACCTCCTGCTCCGTCGGTTCCCGACACGCCGGGTTTCGAGTCGTTGATCGGTTGTTTTTGCCTGCGGCACGACTCAAGCGCCGACTGAGATCATCCCCCCGCAGGGCCACCCATGCTGATAATCCGATTGAGTGAACGGTATGACGCAAAGTAGATCAATGCGCGTCTGTTCTCGACGGAATGTCCTGATTCGATTACCGAAGGGAATGTCATCGCCCCGAACCGGCTACTTGCGGTGCTTTCCCTTGGTCAGCCGCACCTTTTCCTCGACCTGGTTCCCGAACCGCGCGACGGCCCGGTCCCGCATGAAGCCCAGCGGATCCGGCGCGTGCAAGCGCAACATCACGGCGTTGAGATCCTCGGGGATGCCGTACTTCGTGGCCTTGCTGACGACGTAGGTCGTGAGGAACGCGGCCGGCACGGTGATCAGCGCGGGCTGGCTGGTGAACCAGGGCGCCCAGTTGCCGGTGTACCCGCTGACGATGTCGGCGACCAATGCGAGCAGCACGAGCCCGCCACCGACAGTCATCCCGGCCATCGCGCCGGGCCAGCTCAGCTTCCGCCACCAGATGCCGAGCACCAGCAGCGGGCTGAACGTCGACGCCGCGAGCGCGAACGACATGCCGACGCTGAACGAAATGTCCTCGGCCCGCAGCAGTACCGCCAGCACCATCGGCAGGAACGCGACGATCGCCGTCGCCACGCGGAAGTCCCGTACCCGCCCCGGAAGCACGTCGGTCGAGACCACTCCGGCGACACTGACCAGCAGCCCGGACGAGCTCGACAGGAAGGCGGCGAACGCGCCCGCCGCCGTCACCGCGCCCAGAATCTGCCCCGCGACGCCGGGCAACAACGCGCTCGGCAGGCGCAGCACGGCCGCGTCCGACTCGCCGGTCACCAGCAACTCAGGCACGTACATCCGGGAGAGCGCGCCGAGCATGGTCGGGAAGAGATAGAACAAACCCAGTAACAGCAACACATGTACGGTCGTGCGCCGCGCGGCCTTCCCGTCGGGGTTGGTGTAGAACCGCACCAGCACATGCGGAAGTCCCATAGTGCCGAGGAACAACGCGAAGATCAGCGAGTACGTCTGCAGCAGGTCGGTCACACCACCGGAGCTCGCGCGCAGCCAGTCCGCGTTCTGCGTCTGCGCGCCGCTGATGACCGGGACCGGGGTGCCGGCGGAGAAGCGCAGCGTCGTTCCCGCGGCGACCTGACGCTTGATCCCCGACGCCCAGTACACCTCGCCGTCCGCCGTCGCGCCGTCCACTCGCCCATACGCCCAGAGGTTCACCGACCCGGCGACCTCGACGGTGATGTCCGTCTTGACGTCGACCGTGGTCTCCTGCACGAAAACCGGCGGCGCCTCCGCACCGAGCGGCCGGGCGCCGTCCGGGCCGCCACCGCCGAGGAAGACCACGCACAGGATGAACGTCGGCGCCGCGATCGCGAACAGCTTGAGCCAGTACTGGAACGCCTGCACCACGGTGATCGCGCGCATGCCGCCGGCGATCACGTTGACCGCGACCAGGAAGGTCACCAGCACCGCGCCGGCCCACGCCGGGACCGGCAGGATCGTCGCCAGGGTCAGCCCGGCGCCCTGCAGCTGCGGGACCATGTAGAGGATGCCGATGAAGATGACGAACGCCGTCGAGAACTTGCGCAACGAAACCGAACCAAGCCGCGCCTCGATGAAGTCGGGCAGTGTGTACGCGCCGGAACGCCGCAGCGGCGCGGCGACGAAGAGCATCAGCGCCAGATAACCCGCGGTGAACCCGATCGGGAACCACAGCGCGTCGGCGCCGTCCTTGAGCACGACCCCCGCGACCCCCAGGAAGGACGCGGCGGAGAGGTACTCACCGGAGATGGCGGCGGCGTTGCGGCGCGAGCGGACCGTTCGCCGCGCGACGAGGAAGTCATGGGTGGTGACGGCGAACCGGGACGAGCGGTGACCCAGATAGAAGGTCACCACGGCGACCAGCACGATGCCGGTCAACGCCCATGGGTTCAGCTGCACTGGGAGATCCTCGCACTCGAGCGCCCGCGCTCGGTCTTCGACTGGTTGCGGTCAGTTCTCGATCATGTCGACGAAATCGCGCTCGTGCCGCTCGGCGAGCCGGTTGTACCAAAGCCCGACACCGAACAGCAACGGAAACGGCACGACCCCGAGGATCAGCCACGGCATCGGCACGCCGATGAACGACAGCCGGCCGAACGACGGGACGAAGTAGAACAGGATCGGCAGCGACCCGAGCAGGGCCACGACCAGCAACGCCAGCAGCAGTCCGGTCCGGAGCTGCGCCTTGACGAGGTCCTTGATGAGGAGCTCGCCCCAGCTGGTCTGTTCTTCCAACTCGACGCGGGCACGCAGGGTGTTGGCGGCGACCCGCGGATCGGCGAGCACCACCCGTTGCCGGCGGATCTTCTGCTGCGGCTCCGCCTGTTGCTGGTTCAGGAACTGCTCGACCAGATCGGGTTCGGGCGGGTCGGTGCGGTTCAGGTTCTTGCCGAGGGTCGGATCCGGTTTGCGGAACCCGTCTTCCCCGTAGTAGTTGTCTTCGGTCATCGCTAGGAGTTTCTAGACGAGCCGACCAGCCGGTCCTTCAACTCGCGGGTGTGCCGTCTGCTGACCGGCAGCACCTTCTCCTCGTTGCCGATGACCACCTGGTAGCCGCCCTGGCCCATCCGCAGCTCGGTGATGAGCCCGAGCGCGACCAGGAACGACCGGTGGATCCGCACGAAGCCGGCCTTTTCCCAGCGCTCTTCGAGCTGTGCGAGCGGGATCCGCACGAGGTGGCTGCCGTCGGTGGTGAACAGGCGCGCGTAGTCGCCCTGCGCCTCGACCCACCGGACCGAAGAACGCTGGATGAGTTTCGTGGTGCCTGCCAGCTCGACCGGGATGACCTCGTCGTCGTTCTTGACCGGCGCGGCGCCGCCTGGCGGCGCGTCGAGCGAAGGCGCGGACTGGAGCTTCTCCACGACCCGCTGGATCGCCCTGTCCAGGCGGTTCTGCTTGCACGGCTTGAGCACGTAGTCGATCGCGCCGAGTTCGAACGCGTTGACGGCCTCGTCGGCATGCCCGGTCACGAAGACGAGCAGCGGCGGCGGGCTCAGCGCGCTGAGCACCTTCGACATCTCCATGCCCGACAGCCCTGGCATCTGGATGTCGGCGAACACGGCGTCGACCGGGGGAAGGCCGCGTTCCTTCCGCATCCTGAGCTCGGGGTCGTCGGACGCGATGATGCGCCGCAACGCCTCGGAAGCGTCGACCGCTTCGAGAACACGGCTGACTTGGTGGTTGCTGTCCAGACAGTGGACCAACTCGGACAAACCATGCGGCTCATCGTCCACAGCGAGGACGATGAGCTGACGGGTGGCATCTTGAGCACTCACAGTGATTCGCATCCTGCCTATTGCAGGCGGCAATGTCCATACCTTCGAGACCACGCGCACCGATGAGATGGTCCCGCGTTCGACCGTACCGCCCAACGGTGCCGATGCCCCCACGCTGAAGGCACCGGCACCGAATGACCGACTAGTGGCCGAAGGTGAACCAGTTCAGGTTCACGAAGTCAGCCGGTTGGCCGCTCGTGAACGTCAGGTACACCGTGTGGACCCCGGTCGTGGCGCCGATGTTGGCCGGGATCGTGCGCCAGCTCTGCCAGCCGCCGGTGTTGCCGACGGCGAAGCTGCCGACCGGTGCGTTGCTCCGGCTGTCCAGCCGCACTTCGACCAGGCCGCTCACCCCGCCCGCGGCCCCCGAGGCGACTCTCGCCACGAACTGGCGGCCGGGCGTGCTCCCGAAGTCGACGTTCGGATAGGACGCCCAGTCCCCGTTGCCCGCCGGGCCGACAGCCTGTCCGCCACCGGTGTCGGTTGTGGACTGCGTGGCCAGTCCGCCCTGCTGACCGAAGGATTCGGCCTGGATGGTGGCGTAGGCGTTGCCGGGATTACCCGGCGTGGTCGGCGTGGTGGGCGTCGTCGGAGTGGTGGGTGTGGTCGGGGTCGTCGTGGTGCCACCACCACTGGTGGACACCGACACGTAGTCGACGACCATCGGGCGACCGGGCACGATTCCCGGTCCTGGTGTGGTGGTGCCCGAGTTGTTGTTCGGGAAGGCGCCACCGATCGCGACGTTCAGCAGGATGAAATAGCCCGCGTGGTTGGTCATGTTGGCCCACGTCGTGGCGTCGACCTGGTTCTGGCTGACGGAGTGGAACTGCTGCCCGTCGACGAACCAGCGGAAGACCTGCGGCGAGGCGCTCGCGTCCCACTCGAAGCGGTACGTGTGGAACGCGGACTGGCAGCTCGCGCCGGGGCAGGCCCGGTTGGCCACGATGCCGGTGGTCTCGTTGCACGGGCCGCCGGGGTTGACGCCGCAGTGCAGCACGCCCCACACGGAGTTGATCCCGTTGACGTTCTCCATGATGTCGAACTCGCCGATGGCGGGCCAGTTCCAGTTGTTGCCGCGGTACGGCGAGCCCAGCGCCCAGAATGCGGGCCAGTAGCCGAGCGCGGCGGCCCCGGTGACGTTCGGCATCTGGATGCGGCTTTCGATCCGCATCGCACCGCCTGCGGGCGGCTTGAAGTTGGTCCGCTGCGTCTCGATCCGGGCCGACGTCCACGCGCCCGCGCCGTCGCGTTGCGGGGTGATCTTCAGGTTGCCCGCGCCGTCGAGGGCCAGGTTGTTCGGGTTGGTCGTGTAGTTCTGGATCTCACCGGTGCCCCAGTTCCCCGGCCCGCCCGGGTAGCCGAACCCGGTGTCGTAGATCCAGTTGGACGCGGACGGCAATGAGTTGGCGGCGCCGTTGAAGTCGTCCGCGAAAACTGTGGTCCAGCCCGGGTCCGGTGGCGGGACCGAGGCTTCGGCGGTCATGGTGAGCGGAATGGCGACCAGCACCGCGCCGGCGACCGCACTCAACGTGCCCCACCAGCGCCGGCGGGTTCGTGGCGCTCTGGACGAAACTGATGTGACGGGCATGGGTGACCTCCTCGTCAACCCGAACCGGCCGATACAGGGCATTTGTTGCCGGTCACAACAAAGCCTCGCCCCATGAGACCTGAAGGTCTAGACCATGTCTGTACGCCATTCGAGTGAAAGTGTGGTCCTTATCACATGGTGCCAAGCCTTAATATGCACTTTCTCGCCTAAGTGCCCCCCTTTTCGCGACGTGAAAAGGGGGGCACTTAGGCGAGAAAGTGCGACCGGTTAACTCAAAGCCCGAATCGCGACCAAGCCGCTTTCGTCGTCACCGCGTCGATCAACGCACTGGCCGCCGCCGGCGCGCCGATACCCAGCCTCGCCAGCAACGCTTTCTTGGGCTCCGCAACGGAAATCTCCGCCCCCGGGTACCGCGCGTTGATCACCTCGCGTAACGTCCCGACCCCGTCGATGAGCCCGAGTTCCAACGCCTTGTTCCCGAGCCAGACGTCACCGGTGAACAGATCTTCCTCGGTGGACAATTTGTCCCCGCGACGTTCCTTGACCCATTCCACGAACAATTCGTGCAGCTGGGAATGCATCTTTTTCAACCACTCGACGTCTTCCGGCTTCTCCGGGCTGAACGGGTCGAGCCGCGACTTGTTGGCGCCCGCGGTGTGCAGCCGGCGCTCGATGCCGAAGCGCTCCAGCAGCCCGGTGAAGCCGAACCCGCCGCTGATCACGCCGATCGAGCCGACCATCGACGTCCGGTGCGCGAAGATCTCGTCGGCCGCGCAGGCGAGCCAGTACCCGCCGGAAGCGGCGACGTCCTCGCAGAACGCGATCACCGGCACGTTCTTCTTGTCCGCGAGCTGCCGGATCCGCTCCGCGACCAGGCCCGACTGCGTGGGTGCCCCACCGGGCGAGTTGATCTGCAGCGCGACGGCCTTGAGGCGGTCGTGGCTGAACGCCCTGGTGAGCGCGGACTCCACCGCGGAGAGGTTGATCGAGCCCCTGGCCAGCGGCGACGGCGACGGCGTGATGACGCCATGCAGTTTCACCACGGCGACGATGTCGGTGCGATCACCCCTGTCGCCGATCATCGGGAGGCGGGAAGTCAGCTTGTCCGTGACGCTCATATCGCCACCTTACTGACGTTTTGACCCGGCTTCAGCGCGCTAGACGCCGCCGCGCGCCGCCGGCAGCACGCCGCTGCGCGAGCCGATGCCGCCGTTGTCCAGCTGGGGCTGGTCGTCGCCCTCGTCTTCACCGGGGGCGAAGTCGGGCAGGTTCGGGCGGACGCCGTTGACGAACTTCGGCACCCGGAGCGTCACCTTCATGCCCGCGCCCGGCGCGGTTTCGACGATCAGCGCGTAGTCGCCACCGAAGACCTGCTGCATGCGCTGGTTGATGTTCCCGAGCCCGACGTGCGCGCCCGTGCGATGCGAGCTGCGGAGCCCTTCGAGCCGCGACGGGTCCATGCCGATGCCGTCGTCCTCGACGCTGATCAGCGCTTCGGAACCGAAGTCCTGCGCGATCACCGTCACCGTGCCGCCGCTGGGCTTGTTCGCCAGCCCGTGCTTGACCGCGTTCTCGACGAGCGGCTGGATGATCAGGAACGGCACGACCACCGCGAGCACCTCGGGCGCGATCTTCATCCGGACTTCGAGCCGTCCACCGAAGCGCGCGGCCTCGATGGTCAGGTAACGGTCGATGTTGCGGAGTTCCTCGCTCAACGTCGTGAACATGCCCGAAGTACGGAACGAGTACCGCGTGAAGTCCGCGAACTCCATGAGCAACTCCCGCGCTTCCTCGGGATCCGTGCGGATCAGCGAGGAGATCGTGTTGAGCGCGTTGTAGACGAAGTGCGGCGAAATCTGCGCGCGCAGCGCCTTGATCTCGGACTGCTGCAGCTGGTGCTTGGATTCGTCGAGCCGCGCGAGTTCGAACTGCGTGCAGACGAAGTGCGCGACGGCGTCGGCCATCTCGATGAGCCTGCCGCGCGTCCGGCCGACGACGATCAGCGCCGCCTCGGTCTCGCCTTCGACGATCAGCGGCACGATGACCGCCGTTTTCATCCGGCAGGTCCCGCGGTGGTTGCAGGGCATCTTGTCGTGCTGGACGACCTCGCGCCGGTGCTTGCGGATCGCCGAGCCGATCGCCTCGACCAGGTCGACGTAGTGGTCGTTGGCCTCGCCGTCCCACGAAAGCAGCGTGCCTTCGCCGTCGGTGATGCCGACGGCCACACACTTCAGCATGTCGAGCAGCTGGGTGGTGATCTTGTCCGCGGCCTCCTCGGTGAGGCCTTCCCGCAGGTCAGGGGTCGCTTTCGACAACCCGTGCACCGCTTCCAGCCGCGCGTTCTCGACGACATGACCAGGCTGGCGCGCCTTGATGATCATGACAACGATGACGATGAGGAGCACGCCGACCAGTCCCCAGGGAACGATCTGAGCAATAGGCCAGTACACAGCCTCAATGCTCTGCGCTCTGGCATCCGGCTGCAAGGCTTGCAACCCACTTTCTGTGCGATTTGGAAAACGGAGAGTGGGCCAGACCCTACCCATTGTCCGGTGAGACACCCGATGGTTTTCGTGTGGTTCACCCGCGAAGCTGAATGGTGACCGCGAAACTATTTCAGCAGGCGGGACATCCGCCGATCGGCCAGCGGTTTGCCACCGGTCTGGCAGGTGGGGCAGTACTGGAACGATTTGTCCGCGAACGAGATCTCCCGCACGGTGTCACCGCAGACCGGGCACGGCAGGCCCGTTCGCGCGTGGACGCGCAGGCCGGACCGCTTCTCGCCCTTGAGGCGCGCCGCGTCCTGCCCGACTGAGCGGGTGACGGCACTGGTCAGGATCTCGTGGATGGCGTCGGCGAGCCTGTCGAGCGCCTCGTCGGGGAGCTTGCCGGGCGTGGAGTACGGCGAAAGCTTGGCCATGTGCATGATCTCGTCGGAGTAGGCGTTGCCGATCCCGGCGATCACTTTCTGGTCCGTCAACGCCGTTTTCAGGCGTTCGGTGCGGCCGGCGAACAACTCGCCGAGTTTCGCCCGATCGAGCGACAACGCGTCGGGGCCGAGCCGCGCGACGCTGGCGACCTCGCTGGGGTCGCGCACGATCCACACCGCGAGCCCCTTTTTCGTGCCCGCCTCGGTGAGGTCGAACCCTGGCCCGCCGAGATGGACGCGCAGGGAGATCGGGCTCTTGCCGGGTTTGAGCGGGGTCGGCGACAACGCGTCGGACCAGCGCAGCCACCCGGCACGCGCGAGATGCGTGATCAGATGCAGCTCGCCGACGACGAGGTCGAGGTGCTTGCCGAAGCGGCCGGCCCCGGTCACCTCGAGGCCCCGCAGGTCGGTGTAGGACGGGCTGAACGTTTTGAGCACGCTCAGCGAGGCCACGTCGATCCGGCTGATCGTGCGGCCGACGGCGTGTTCGCGCAGGTGGTGGGCCAGCGCTTCGACTTCCGGCAACTCCGGCATGCTGCCAGTGTCGTTGGCTATTCCACCGGGCGCAACGGGCCGTCGAAGTCCGGCAGCGAGTGGGCCTGGATGGTCTTCGCGATCTTGACGACCTCGCCGCGGATGCGGAACATGCCGCGCACGTTGCCGACCCAGCGCTCGGCGGGCCGGTCACCGGTCATGTCGCCCTCGGTTTCGGCGACGACCTTCCACGGCCGGCGAAGGATCCAGCGCAGCGGGAAGAAGAGCATGACGAGCAGCAGCGCGAGAATCACCCAAGCGGGGACGTGCACGTCGGCCGGCGTCCAGACGACCAGCACCAGCGCGAGGATCACGGTCACCACGATCATCGCGATGCCCGAGCCGTAGCTGTCCGCGACGTCGTGGTCGAAGCTGTCCGAGGTGGCGGGCTGCCGCCACTCCATCTCGGCGCGCACCACCCAGTCCCGGCCGTCATCGCCCTGCACCAGCCGGTTCATCTGTTCCTCCCGCGCGACGCTCGCTCCCGGTGAGCGCGTTCCACCGTACCGTGATCGCGGCCGGCTTCGCGAGGCCAGAATCCCTGGAGATCGGGTGTTTCGGCTACTCGGGTGACACCGCGGAGGACGTCGAATCCGGCGATGTGGCGGAATCGGAGCCACTGATCGTCGTATCGGCGGTGGTCGTGGGCTTGGGGCTCGAGGACGGCGGACGCCACGGCGGCGTGCCCGTCGACCACGGGTAGCTCGGCTTGGGTTTGCACGAAGGCTCTTCGGTGTCCGAGGGCTGGGACGAGTCCGGCGCTGCCGTCTCCGAGAGGAGCGGCGCGTCGTCCCGGGCGCTCGTGGTGGTGGCCTCCGCCGGCGGCGGGTCCAGCCGCGGCTCACCGGACGGCTCTGTGGTCCCGAATCCGGGCTCGGTCCCCGGCTTCGCGGGCGGGATCCCGGCACCGCCGTCCGGGGCCGTCCCGGCGTTCTGGGGGGCGCCGAGCGGCACTCCCGCGGCGCCGCCACGGGCCACGTCACCGCTGACGTGGTGCACGAACGGGCCGGCGGCCTTCACATTCAGCTGATCGATACCGAGCGCGATCTGCGGCGGCTCGGGAACCGGCGCCTGCGGATCGACCCGCAGGTCGTCGCCGGTCTTGCCGGACAAGCCGACCGTCTGGTGGCTGTCGGCGTCGAAAACCGCCGGGCCGACGGCGATGCCGAAGGCACCCGCTGCCGCGGTGGACGCGAGCGCCATCCCGACCTTGATCTTGGATCCGACCAGCACGCTCTTCACCGCGGCCAAGACACCGCCACCGCCACCGAAGCCCAGTGCGGCGGCGGGCACCAGCAGCACGACGACACCGGCGTGCGCCCGCAGCGACGAGCAGACGTCCCGCAGCTCGTCGTGGGTCGCCCGGCACGAGGTGCAGCCGAGAAGATGGGTCCTGATCCGGCGCGCTTCGGTGCCCGTGACACTGCCCGCGGTGTAGCCGCCGAGCTTTTCGACGACCGCGCGGCAGCCGTCGGAACTGCGGTTCACGGCCAGGTGGGCCTGCAGATACGCGGCGCGGAGGCCTTGGCGGGCGCGGCGGGCGAGCGCGGCCGTCGCGTTGGCGCTGAGCCCGAAATGGGGCGCGACCATCGCCGGCTGCTCGCCCTCGACCTCGGTCTGCCAGAGCACGGTCCGCCAGCGCTCGGGAAGGCTGGTGAACGCCGTGGTGATCAGCGTGTGTTCGGCGGAGCGGGCGTGCGTATCCGCCCCTGCCCCCACCCGGAAGGTCAGTTCGTCGTCGCTGACCGGGACGTCGCGGCGCGCGCCGTGCCATTCCCACGACACCCGGCGCGCGACCGTCAGCAGGTAGGCACGCACGTAGTCGCGTGGCCCGGCCCCGCGGCGGATCGCCTGCAGGACGCGGAAGAACGTCTCGGCCGTGATGTCCTCGGCTTCGGACTGGTCCGAAGCGATGCTCCGGGCCAGCCTGCGGACGGCGGCGGCGTGCAGTTCGAAGAGCTCGCCGAAGGCCGCGTCCTCGCCTCCCCGCAGCCGCAGCAGAAGTGCCTGCTCGTCGGATCCCGAGGCCGCCTGATGCGGCACTGTGCCCTGCTCGGTCATCCGGCCAGGCACCTCCTCCCCGAATTACCAACCATTCGGTCGAATGGAGACACCATACGGAGCGAAACCCTCGTCGTCACCCCTTGTACGCCAGGAGTGACGGAAGAGGTTGATGAAGGGTGGGTCGCACGGGCACTGGGACGTCGTATAGGCTGTGCCCAGCACCAGTTGATCGGTGCTTGCGGACGTGGCGCAGCTGGTAGCGCATCACCTTGCCAAGGTGAGGGTCGCGAGTTCGAATCTCGTCGTCCGCTCGCGAAGGGCCCTGTGTTTTGCGGAAACGCGAACATGGGGCCCTTTCCGTTTGAGTAGACACCGCGTTTTGACTAGACACCGCGTTTTGGGCGGACACCGGGCTTGCACCGTGCGGAACACACTAGACCGTCCGGCCCAATGTCTAGACCATTGTGGCCAAGATCATGGTGGCCATCTCGGACTCTCCGCTGGCCTAGACCAGTGGTCGTGGCCCTCACCTCCCCTTCATCTCATTACGCCGTTTAGGACATCGCGGACACGGCCGACGCGTTCCGTTCCTGTTCGGATGTCGCCTTCTCGCGAATTCTTAACCGGCTATTTCCACCTTTGTTCCCCGTGACCGAACTGACCCGCCGCCGGTGTCGCCGCCGCCGCGGCCGCGACTTCCCTTATGCCACCCAATGTGCAGCGCGCACTCGCCCAGGGCGCCCCCAAACACGGTTCCCTGCGCGATATCGAACATGTCGTCATGCTGATGCAGGAAAACCGTTCCTTCGGCCGACGTCCCACGCCTGGCAGGTGCAGCACGACGCCTGGAACGGTGGGAAAATGGACAACTGGCTGCCGGCGCACCGCAAAGCCGACGGCAAGAACGGCTCGTACGTCATGGGCTACCACACCCGCGCCGATCTGCCGTTCCAGTTCGCGCTCGCCGAGACGTTCACCGTCTGCGATTCCTGCCATTGCTCGGTTTTCGGCCCCACGGCGTGGGCGAAAACCGCGTTCATCCTGAACTACGACGAAAACGACGGCCTCTTCGACCACACTTCGGTGTTGCAGCTGCTGGAAAAGGTGACCGGCGTGACCGAGCCGAACATCTCGCAGTGGCGGCGCAAGACGTTCGGTGACCTGACTCAGGAACCCGGCCACCGCCCGCGAGTCCCGCGCGGCCACTAAAAATGCCACCGTGGCCAAAGAACGCTAGTGATCGAACTCCGGATAAACGTCCACAATGGTCGGTGCGACCGGGGAAAGCAGGGTGTCCGCCATTTCCGTGACCTGGCCACGGGCCATCCGGTGGACACGGAACTCGTTGTCGTGCTGGAGATCCTGGTCGTCCCAGACATGCAGGAGCCCGTAGGACCCGGGGGCGAGCTCACCGATCCTGGTGTACAGGTCCAGCAGATCCGGCGCCATCGTGGCGCCGTGTTTGTCTAGGCCGCCGAGGTGCAGCACCGGCACCCCGTTCACCCAGCGAAGATCGACGAGGTCGATCTCCCCGAAGTCCCGTACCGCCCGGCGCACCCGCTCGACGAGTCGCTCGAGCAGCGACGTTTCGTCGTCGTTCGCCTGGATCGTGACCCACCCGTGGTATTCGAACACGCGGAGAGCCTAAGTCCAGCGGTTTTCCTCAGACGAGGGCGGTCCCGTCACGCCGGAGAACCGCCGTCATCGCGTCGTTCCGGTGCGTCTCGACGGCGTCGACGAGTTCCTTGCCGAACACGCAGAGCGAGCGTTCCCACGGATGGCCCAGGGTGCCGAACCTGAAGTCCTGCGCGAGGAACAGATGGTAGTCACCGCGCGGGAAAACCGGTACCGGCCAGCGCTGCGACCCGCCCATGCGGTGCGGCCAGAACCGGTAGGACTGGTGCTGCCAGTGCAGCGCCCACACCCACTCGTCCGGCTGGACGCAGGCGCGCAGTGCCTGCAGCGCCAGCGTGGCCACGTCATCTTCCTTGACCGAGTACGGGCCGAGGCGGAACTCGGCGGACGCGCGGTCGGCGTCACCGGCGGAAAGATCCCAGGTGACCGACGGCGACGGCTCACGGAAGCCTGGCCACGCGTTGGCGTACGTGCTCGGCCAGAAGCCCAGCTTGTCGTAAACCCAGTACCACGCCGGTTCGTCGGCGACTCTGGACAGCTGTTCCCAGGCAGGATTCACTATCGACCTCAGTTGCTCGCACCGGCTAAGACCTTGAAAGCTTCGTATTCGACGCCGGAGTTGTCCAGTTGAGTTTGCGCTAGTTGCGGAATCGCTTCGCAATGGGGGTTGCGACCGGCCGGTTGACAGTTATGAAATTGATACCGAACGTCGATCTTGTCCCGGCATTCGTTCGACTGAATGCCGATCTTCGAAGCAGTGCGCAACCGAACGGCCGAGGACGCCGGGCTCGTTCGGCGGTACCGTGCCGACCCCTTTTATGATTCGCCCATCCTGACTGTCCACAAAGGGCAATCAGGGGTCGAGCCGCACCGCTTCGGCGACGAATCGCCCGGCGACGTCGTGCAGTTTGACGTTGTCCCGCTGCGACCGCGAAACGAGCGCCGCGAACGCTTCGTCCGGGGTCAATCCCCGTGCCGCCATCAGGATGCCCTTGGCCTGCTCGATCACCGCACGCGAGCTGAGCGCCCGCCGGAGCTGCTCGGCCGACTCCTTCGCCCGCAGATAGCGGCGCGCGCTGCGCAACGCCAGCACGACCATCGTCGTGTAGAGGTCCAGCAGTTTGCCCTCGACCTCGAGGAAACCGTGTTCCTGGAAACCGAACAGGTTCATCGCCCCGGACAGCGCCTCGTCGACGGCCAGCGGCGCGGCCAGGTAACTGGCGACACCCAGTTCACGCGCCGAAGCCGTGAACTCGGGCCAAAGCTCCTCGGCCTTCCAGACGTCGACGCGCACGATCTCGCCGGTCGCCGCCGCGCGCAGACACGGCCCGTCACCTTGCCGGTACTGCTCGGCGTCGATGTCCGACGCCCGGCGATCGGTACCGGCGGCGGTTTCCGCGACGCCGTCGCGCACGACCGTGATGCTGGCCATGTCCGCGCCGGGGATCACCCGGATGGCCTGGTCACAGACAGTCTGAAGCACCGACCCGAGATCGTCCTCGCGATCGAAGGTCTCGGTCAGCGCTTCCATCGCGCTGGTGACTTCGTCGATCTGCTCGTCCAAGCGTTCCAAGCTCCGCACCACAGTGTCGCTCTTTTCTCCACGGAACGGCTCTCGCCGGCCGACCCGCACACAACCGATGAGGATCCTACTTCCAGTTTGGGCCCGCATAGGATGAACCGGCACGAACAACACTGGGGTCGATTCACCTTCAAGGAGCAGGCATGGCGCTGGACGAGCTCAAGAGCACCTGGGACAGCTTGGGCAGCGTCGATCCACTCTGGGCCGTGCTCACCGATCCCGCCCGCCGCAACGGCGGCTGGGATCTCGAAGAATTCATGGAAACCGGCCGTCTGACCGTCGGTGCCGCCGTGGACACGCTGACCAGGCACGACGTTTCACTGGGCGAACGGGTGCTCGATTTCGGCTGCGGTGTCGGCAGGCTGAGCAACGCACTGGCCGAGCACGCCAAGTCCGTGGTCGGGGTCGACCTGGCGGCGTCGATGGTGGACCGGGCTCGCGAACTCAACCGGCACCCGGACCAGGTCGAATTCGTGCTCTACGACGGCCTCACCCTGCCGTTCGAAGACGGTTCCTTCGACGGCGCGCTGAGCTTGCTCGTCCTCCAGCACGGGCGGCCGGAAGTCCAGCTGCGCTGCCTGATGGAGCTGCAGCGGGTGGTGCGGCCCGGTGGGGTGCTCATGCTCCAGATCCCGAGCCGGCCACTGCCGCCGAAACCGTTGGCAGCGGACGCCTACCAAGCGCAGATCGATCTGCAGGACGCGCCGGCGAGCCTGGCCGCCGGCGAGCGCGCGACGCTGACCGTGAACCTGGTCAACGTCAGCGAGCGCACCTGGCCCGCTTCGGCGATCATCCAGCTCGGCAACCACTGGCTCGACGGCGAGAACATGCTGGTGCTCAACGACGGCCGCACGATGTTGACCGCGGACGTCGAACCCGGTGACTTCGTCGAGCTGCCGCTGACCGTCACGGCCCCCGAAGCCGCGGGCACCTACGAGCTGGAAATCGACCTGGTGCACGAAAACGTGACCTGGTGGAAGAACGCCGGCACGGAAACCGCCCGCGCGACGGTGACCGTCGGCGGTGCCCGGCAGGAGACCGTGGCCGAATCGGCCCCCGCCGAGGACACCCATCCCGGCGACGCGATCGAAATGCACGGCCTGCACATCGAATTCCTGCGTGATCTGTTCGAATACAGCAACACCGACGTACTCGCCGCCATTCAAGACGGTTCTGCGGGCGAGGAATGGGAGAACTACACGTACATTCTCCGCCGCCGCTAGCGATCGAACACGGCAAAAGGGGCAGGGCGAGACAACTCGCCCTGCCCCTTTGTCACGTGGCGTTCCTAAGCGGCGGATTCCCACAACGTCAGGAACGAAGTCGCCTCGCTGCGCACCCACGGCTCCATCCGCGTCCGGTCACGGCTGTTGAGCGTGTATTCCTTGGCCCGCCGGACATCCACGACCAGCGCCGTCGCTTCGGGCAGCAGATCGTCCATGACCTGTTCCATGCTCCACAGCGCGAGGTTCGCACCGTCGCGCGTCAGCGGGGCCTCCTTGAAGTAGAGCCAAGTCGCGAAGACCTCGCCATTGGGCTTGCGCAGGCCGAGCTGCGGCGAAATCCGCGATTCGAACTCGCCGTGCCGCCATTTCGCGCGGCCGACGTCCACCAGCTCCGGCTTGCGCCGCCCCAGGTAACGCAGCCAGCCTTCGGCGACGGCCGTGTAGTGCGTCAGCGACTTCGGAATCGCCTGATCGACGAGTGTCTCCATGGACTCGGCGTCCAGCCCGGACGCCCGCCCCGCGCGGATGGCGTTCGTGGCCCGTCCGTAGAAGTCGAACGCACCGCGCTCCGGGTTGTCGAAAAGACGGCGGTACCGCTTGACGAACGACGTCCGCGCCGCGCCCGAACTAGTGCTGTAACCAACAAACGTCGGCAGGGTGACATAGGCCATTGAGCTGCCCTCCGTGTCTTGCTCCCCATCCAGGTCCACACCCCTGGTTTCCCTACTATTTTACGAGGTGGCACCGACAAAAACGGCCTGTTCAGGAGGCCTTCGGGCAGGCAAAATGCCCGCCGGGGAAATCGGGGTTGCCCTGACCCCGCCCAACCACGACATACTGCACCCGTACGCATCTGAACGCGCTTGTTCCGGCAGTCGTAGGACGGTCTGTCCGAGCAGCGCAATACCCTGTGGGCACCCACCACACTGGGGTATTCGAACGGGCAAGGGGTTCCGCCATGGGCTGGCAGGAAGAACTGCGGCAGCTGGACGTCGAGCTGGCCAATGGGCGCATCACCCCCGAGAGCCACCGTAAGCAGCGTGACGAGCTGCTCGCGGTCGCCTCCGGTGGCGGCGCGGCGTCGCCGGTCGCGTCCCCGCTGCACCGGCCGCGGAGCCCGCAAGGTCCACCGGCGCCGCAGTGGCAGAGCACCAACCCCGGTCACCAGGTCACGGAGCCCGTCACCCCGCCACCGGCGCAAAAGCCGCAGCGGCCCGCGCCGGCTCAGCCGTTCACCACCGAGCGGCGGACGACAGCGCCCAGCCCAGCCGACGAGCGGCACACCGACTGGCTGCCCTACCCGATCCCGGCCGCCGGCCGGTTCGATTCGGCGACGGTGGTCCGTCCCGCGGTGCTGCCGCCGCCTCCGCCGCAGACGTTCCAGCCCCAGTCACAGCAGGACTCCCGGCGGTCGGGTCATCGGCGGCCCGACACCATGGACCCGCCGCCCAGGAAGAACCGCGGCACACCGGTCTGGCTCTTCATCGCGCTCGGTGTGGTCCTCGTGGGCGCACTGGTCGCCGGCGGTATGTGGTGGATCGGCGGCACCAGCGACAACGCCGTGGACACCGGCGCGACGTCGCTCGACAAGAGCTTGCCCGTCCTTCCGGGCACCGCGGGGCCGAACAATTCCACCGTTTCGGTGTACAAGGCGCTCGACCTGAGGCTGATCGGGCAGCACACCGCCGATCTCATGAACGCGAACCACGCGCAGGAGATCACCTTCCGCAGCTCCGCGGAAATGGCCGACCAGACCTACAGTTACACGCTTTTCGTCGTCAAGACGCCGTCCCCGGTCGACGCGACGAACCTGGCGGAGGACCTGACCCAGTACGCGGAGACCAGCGGATTCACCGACATGCACCTGGCCGACGCGCCGGCGAGGTCCGCGCTCAGTGTGGAGAGCCCGCAAGGGACACTGGGACAGAGCTGGTATTCGTCGGCCAACCTGACCGTCGGGGTCGGGATTTCCCAGCTGCCGAGCGGCGACGCGGCCCTGCTGCGCGAGCGTGTGGCCAAGACCCGAAACCAGCTCACCGGCGTCCTCCCGCGCGGCTGATCCACGATCAGATCACAAATTCGACCCGCACCGGCCACCGAGAGCGAGACCATGCACAATATGCGGCGTAGTCGCAGATAGGCCTTCGCGGGCCGTGCGTAACAAAAGCCATACGGGGGTTTACCGGGTGTCCTGGCAGGAGCAGCTACGAAACCTGGACGAGGAGCTCGCATCGGGCCGTCTCTCCGCCGACGAGTACCGGCAGCGCCGTGACCAGGTGCTAACGTCCGCCGTCACCCCGGGAGACAGCTCCCAGCCGTATGCTCCGCCGTCCCCGCCTCCCGGCACGCCGCCACAGGGCCAGCCGCAGTCGCAGCCGCCTCAGGGGCAGCCGCCGACGGCGGAGTCGACGCAGATCATCGCTCCGGTGAGTCCCTCACGGGGATTCCCGCAGCAGAACGCGCCGCAGGCGAACACACCCCAGCAGAACTCCGAGGCCACCCAGGTCGTGCGGGGCCTCGACCCCAGCGCCGATCGCACCCAGGCCGTCCAGGGTGGCTGGCCCGCGACGCCGGGCGACGCCGATCGCACCCAGGTCGTCCCCGGCGGCACCGCGTCCTCACCTCCCGGCGGGATTCCCATGGGCGGCCACCGGCCGCAGCAGCCCACGTGGAACACCCCGGACACCGACGCCAGCCCGCCGTGGGGTGGCAGCGAGTTCCCGCCGCTTCCGGCGCAGGGCCCGGACAGCTGGATCACCCAGGGTCCGGAGGTCTTCGGCACGAAGAGCGGCGGCAAGGGCAAGATCATCGGCATCGTGGTGGCCGTGCTGGTGCTGGCCGGGCTCGGTGTCGGCGCCTTCCTGATCTGGGGTCAGGGCTCGTCCAGCGAGCAAGCAGGCCCCGGCGACCAGACGCCGCCCGCCGCGAGTTCGCAGGCCCCGCCGCCGGCGCCCCCGGACCCGCTGCCCACCGCCAAGCTGGCAGGCCAGGCCGAGGCGCACCCCGAGATCAAGTCCATGGCGGACATCCCGCAGCTCAACTACCTCGGCCCCAAAGAGCTCGAGGCGTATAACACCGCGACCTCGGGCGCCGGCGACACCAAGGTCGTCGTCTACCACCTGACCGACGGCAGCCAGGTCGTGCTCATGCTGACGGAGGCCTTCGCCCCCGCCGCGGCACAGGACGCCGTCGAGAAGCTGAAGGACGTCCAGGTCGAGAACGGCGCGAAGACGGACACCGCGTCTCCGGTCGGTGTGCAGACGACCGAAATCGGGGTCAAGGGCGGCCAGCCGGCCCAGGTTCGCGGCCACTACGTCAGCGGCAGTGTGATCGTCCGGGTGGACGTGGCGAACACTTCCGGGCTCGAAGCGGCCAAGAGCTCGTACGAGACCGCTCTCGCGGCTCAGTTGAGCGCGCTTCCCAGCAATGGCTGAGGCGCACGCACCAGCACCGGCCGTGACAGCGTGCACCATCGTCGCGAGGAACTACCTTCCCGCGGCGAGGGTGCTCGCGCGGTCCTATCTGCGGCATCACCCCGAAGGTGATTTCGTCATCGCGGTCATCGACGCGGACGAGGCGGATCTCGGCGGGCAGGACGGGTTCCGGGTCGTCGGCCGGGACGCGTTCGGCATCGACGAAGACACCTACCTGCGCATGGCGACCGCGTACTCGATCACCGAGTTGGCGACCTCGGTCAAGCCGTACCTGTTGCGACAGTTGCTGCGCGACAGGCAGGTAGCGATCTATCTCGACCCGGACATCCAGGTGTTCGCGCCGATGCCCGAGCTCGCTGTGCTGGCCGCCGAACACGGAATCGTGCTCACGCCGCATTTCCTCGCGCCGCTGCCGCAGGACGGCATGGAGCCCGACGACGCCGTGATCATGGGGACGGGCATCTTCAACCTCGGTTTCGTCGCCGTGGGTACCGGTGCCGGGGACTTCCTGGACTTCTGGGCGCAGCGCCTGCGGCACGACGCGATCGTCGCCCCGGAAAAGCAGCTGTTCACCGATCAGCGCTGGGTCGACCAGGTACCGGCGCTGTTCGGTCACCACGTGCTCCGGGACCCCGGGTTCAACGTGGCCTACTGGAACCTGCACGACCGCTCGGTCGGCCGTGACGCCGAGGGCACGCTCACCGCGGGCGGGCACCGGCTCCGGTTCTTCCACTTCAGCGGCTACCGGCCGGAAACGAACTGGCTGCTGAGCTTCCATCTCGCCCGCAAGCCCCGGATCCTGCTTTCCGAGCATCCCGAAGTACGAGCCCTGTGCGACGCCTACGGTGCCGCGCTGAAGGCCGCCGGGTACGCCGAAACGCTGGACGCGGTGGCCTACGGTTTCGCGAAGTTCGGCGACGGCCAGTCGTTGACGCCGATCAGCCGCCGGTTGTTCCGTGACGGCTGGATCAAGGCCGAGCTCACGAAGAAGCCGTTGCCACCACACGCTTTCGGCGCCGACGGCGGAGCGGCCTTGCGGGCCTGGCTGCTTTCGTCGGACGAAGACGCGCACGCCGCCGCCGGTCTCAACAGGCTGGTCATGGCCGTCTGGGAAGCACGGGTGGATCTGCAGCTCGCCTTCCCGCAGCCGACCGGCGCGGATTCGGCCCGGCTGCGCAGCTGGTGCGGCCTGTCCGGGGTCTCCGAGGGCATGCTGCCCGAATGGGCCGTCCCGGCCGAGCCGGAGCCGCCGGCCGCGCCCGACGAGGAATTCGGCGTCAACCTGCTCGGTTACCTGACCGCGGAACTCGGTGTCGGCGAGATGGGCCGCATCGTGCACGACGCCATCTCGCTCGCGAAGGTCCCGGTCGTCTCCGTACTCGAAGAACGCTCGCTGCAGAGCCGGACCGGGATCGACCAGCCGGAAACCGTGGGCAAGCCCCATTTCCCGGTCAGTGTGCTCGCGGTCAACGCCGACCAGACGGCGGCGGTGCTCGCGAACCACCCCGAGGTCGGCTACCAGCGTTACCGGATCGGCTTGTGGGCTTGGGAGCTCGAGGACTTTCCCCAGGCACAGCACCACGCCTTCGATTTGCTCGACGAGGTGTGGACGGTCTCGGACTTCTGCCGGGACGCGCTCGCCAGGCACACCACGATCCCGGTGAAGACGATCCCGGTGCCGGTCCGCGATCACGGCGCCGTCAACGCGCCGCGCCGCGCCGCCGGTGACCCCGCTCAGTTCCTGTTCGCCTTCGACTTCAACAGCACCGCGCAGCGGAAGAACCCGGGCGGGGTCGTCGCCGCGTTCCAGCGCGCGTTCCCCGAACGCGAAGACGTGCGCCTGGTCATCAAGACGATCAACGCGCGCCTGCATCCCGGGGTGGCGGAACGGCTCCGGATCGAGGTCGCCGACGACCCGCGGATCGAGCTGATCGAGCGCTACCTGAGCGTCGCCGAACTGCACGAGCTTTACGACACCAGCACTTGTTACGTGTCCCTGCACCGGAGTGAGGGCTTCGGCCTGACCGTGGCCGAGGCCATGGTGCGCGCGATGCCGGTGATCTCGACGGACTACTCGAGCACGCGCGAGTTCCTCGACGAGCGGACCGGCTGGCCGATCCGCTACCGGATGGTCCCGGTGGGCAACGGCGCCCTCCCGTACCACCCGGACGGCGTCTGGGCGGATCCCGACGTCGGTGCCGCCGCGGCCGCGATGCGGCAGATCGTCGAAGATCCGGAAGAAGCCACACGCCGCGGCAAGGCCGCTCGCGAACACATCCTGCGGACCCGTTCGATGGAGACGGCCGCCGCCTGGATGCACGCCGAGCTTTCGCAGGCTTACGAGACGTGGCAAGCGAAACGCGGCGCTCTCGCCGCGCCGCCCGCCCCCGAACAACTCGACCACCCGCTGTCGCCGATGCACAACGCGCGGGAAGCCCTGCGCTGGCGCCCGGAGCCGGGCGCGTCCTCGCGGGTGCCGCTCGCCCCCGCGATGCGCAAAGCGGTGCTGCGCGTCATCGACCACTACGACGTCCACCAGCGCAACGTCATGGGCGCGCTGCAAGACGGCGTGGAGAGCACCGCTCAGCGGTTGCTCGGCAGGCTCGAAGCCGTCGAGGCGGCGTTGGAAGAGTCGCGGCGCGCGGCGCAACGTGACGCCGAATTCACCACCAGGCTCAGCGCCAAGCTGGCGACGACCCAGTCGGCATTGGACGAACTTCGCCACCAGGCGCCCGGAACCCAATCCACGCTGCAGGGCGTCGCGGAAGACGTGACCCGGCTCCAGACCGAGCTGACGTCCGGGTTCGAGGCCTCACAATCGTTGTCGCACAGCATGTTCCAGGAGCGCGACGCGCGACTGGACAACAACGAGCACCTGATCCGGCGGATCACGGCAGACGTCGAAGCGGTGCACGAAGCCGCGCGGCTCGTCCACAGCCCGGTCCCCGACGGTGCCGAGGTGGTCCTCTGTGACGCGGGTGCGCTGCTCCTGCCCGCGGACGACGTCGTCCTGCCGTGGATCCGTTACCACCGCTCGTGGGAGAAGTCCGAAGCCACGAAGATGACCGAGTTGGCGAGCCGCCGGCCGGGTGCGTTCCTCGACGTCGGCGCACACGTCGGCTACCACACGCTGAGCCTGCTGCGCACGACTCCGGGTGTCACGCGGGTGGTCGCCGTCGAGGTGGACGCCACCAACGCCGGTTTCCTGCGGCGGAACCTCGCCGCGAACCTGCCCGCTTGGCAGGCGGAACGCGTCACCGTGGTCGAGGCCGCCGCCTGGGACACCGACGCCGGCGTACGCCTTGTCCGTGCCGCGGAGACCAACAGCGGCGATCACCGCGTTCGTGAAGCCGCCGAGGGCGACGGCACGGACGTCGTGCCGTCGGTTCGGCTGGAGACGCTTCCGGAGGTCACGGCTCAGCCCGTCACGCTGGTGAAGGTGGACCTGCAGGGGCGCGATCACCGTGCGCTCGCGGGACTCCGGGCGATCCTGGAACGCGACCGGCCCGACGTCGTCTGCGAATTCTCACCCGAAGCGATCGAAGAGCTCGGTGACGATCCCTCGCAGGTACTCGCGGGCTACCGCAAGCTCGGCTATCGGCTGCTGACGATCGAAGCGGACGGCCGGGTCGTCGACGACTACACCGACGACGAGCTGATCCGTGGCGCCAGAACGGACGAACGGGAGTTCTTCACCCTGTGGCTGTGCCCTGCCTGAGCGGATGTGTTGGTTAGTCGCAAACTGAGAAAGCCGGGAAGCTACCCTGTGGCGGACACAGGGGGTGGTGACTCTGACGACCACGCAGTCGAAGCGCCGAATCGTCTTCATCGACATCGGCAGGGCGATGGCCGCGCTTCTCGTGTTCTACAGCCACCTGGCCGAGCCGTGGGTGCACGCGAAGGGCGAACACGCGCCCTACATCGACTTCATCGACGCTTTGACGAGCGGGCCGATGCACATGGCGGGCCAGGGCATCGGGCAGATCGCGGTGCCGTTCTTCTTCCTGGTCAGTGGTTTCGTGGTGACGCCGATCGCGATGCGGCAGGGCCAGGGGCGCTTCACGCTGAACCGGGTCATCCGGATCTACGCGCCGATGCTGTTCACCGTGCTGTTGACCGCCGTCCTGCTGGCAGCGAATCTCCACCCGCCGTCAACCGGCCAGTCGCAGCTGCTCACCCCGGTCACCGTGCTGACGAACATCACCTTGGCCAACTACCTGATCTTCCCGCAGGTGGTGCTGATCCCGGTGGCGTGGACGATGATCATCGAGGTCATCTTCTACGCGATGATTTTGCTGGTGCTGCCGGTGCTCCGCCGGGCGGTGTGGCTGGCCATCGCCATCGAGCTCACCTTCGTTTTCGTCGTGCTGATGAGCCGGACCCATTACAGCGCCTCGTATTCGCTGTTCGGCGTCGCGGTTTCGTATCTCCCGGCGATGATCATCGGCCAGATCATCTGGGCGACCGCGAGCAAGCGGATCCCGCTGTGGGCCGGTTGGACCTACGGGGCGATCGCGTGGTCGCTCTACGTCCTCGCCGACATCGTGGACGTCGGCCGGATCGACAATTCGTACAACCTCGCGCTCGCGTTCGCGATCGTCTGCTTCCTGATGGGGATGTTCGCCGAACCGAGGCTGAAGGAACGGCCGTTCTGGACGGCGTTGTCCGAGCGCAGCTATTCGCTTTATCTCCTGCACATGCTGGTTTCGTTCGTCCTGCTCGAACTGCTGCGCCCGGCGGTGCCGCTGCCTCTCGCGTTGCTGATCGTCATCGTGGTGACCTTCGGCGTCGTGGAGATCTCGTACCGGCTGGTCGAGCAGCCCAGTCACAAGCTGGCCAGGAAACTGGCGACCCGGTTCGACAAACCCGGGTCCGGGAAACCGAAACCGCAGCCTCCACCACCCAGAGATCCCGAATCCACCGTCGTCATGCAACGAGTTAATTCGAACGGGTGACTTAGGCCACCTCCGTCAACGAGGTCCCACCACTGGGCGTCCTACCAACGCAGCATCAGCTGCGAGGAGGTAGTCCATGTGGGTTCAGATCATCATCGTTTCGGTGTTGGCCGTGGTGTTCCTCGTTCGCCTGACCAGGCAGCTGCGGCACCGGTGAGTCACTTGCCGCGTGGCGTGACCAGGCCTGATTCGTAGGCGAGCACGACAAGCTGTGCCCTGTCGCGAGCGCCGATCTTGGTCATGATGCGGCTGACGTGGGTACGGGCCGTCGCCGTCGAGATGACCAGCTGAGCGGCGATTTCGTCGTTCGACAGGCCGCCGGCGACCAGCGCGAGCACCTCACGTTCCCGGTCGGTCACCTCGCGGACGGCGCTGGAGTCGACGCGGCGGTTCTCCGGGCGGCCCACGAACTCGGCGATCAGCCGACGGGTGACTGTCGGCGCGAGTAGCGCTTCACCGGCGTTGATCACCTGCAACGCGCGAAGCAGCTCCACCGGCTCGGTGTCCTTCAGCAGGAACCCGCTCGCCCCGGCCCGCAGCGCTTCGTAGACGTACTCGTCGACGTCGAAAGTGGTCAGCACCAGCACCTTCACCCCGGACAGCTCGGGGTTCGAAGTGATCTGGCGAGTCGCTTCGAGCCCATCGACCCCGGGCATCCGGATGTCCATCACGACGATGTCCGGCCGATGCCGGAGCGCCTGGGCGACCGCCTCCGTGCCGTTCCCGGCTTCCCCGCAGACCTCGAACCCGTCCTCGGTCTCCAGCAGCACCCGGAAACCGGCGCGGACGAGCACCTGGTCGTCGGCCAGCACCACGCGGATGTTCACGAGTCCCCCTCCTGCAGTGGAAGTTCGGCACGCACTTCGAATCCCCCTTCGACCGGCCTGGCGAGCACTTTGCCGCCGAGCGCGGCGGCGCGTTCGCCCATGCCGCGCAGGCCGTTGCCGAGTTTCGGCTCCGCGGCCCCCATACCGTCGTCGGTCACGACGAGTTCGAAGAAGCCCTCGCGCCGGTCGAAACGGACCTGGACGTTTTTGGGCTGGTTCGCGTGCCGGACCACGTTGGTCAATGACTCTTGCAGGATCCGGTACGCGGCGCCATCGGTCGGCGCGGGCAGCTCGCCCGGCGAGCCCTCGACGCGCACGACAAGCCCTGTCGCGCGGGCGTGCTCGAACAGTTCGGACATCTGGCGCAGGCTCGGCGCGGGGGCGCGGTCCTCCCCCGACCGCAGCACGGCGAGGGTCGCGCGCAGATCCTTCAGCGCGGACGCGCTGGCTTCCTTGATGTTGAGCAGTGCTTCCTTGGCCTGCTCGGGACGTCGATCGGCGACATGCGCGGCGACCCCGGCCTGGACGTTGATCATCGCGAGGCTGTGGGCGACGACGTCGTGCACATCGCGGGCGATCCGCAGCCGTTCCTGCTCGGCCATCCGCCCCTGGTGCTCCACGGCCCGCTCTCGCGAGGCCCGCACGGCGGTGACCTGGTTGCGGACGGCGGTCCCGATGCCCACCACGGCGACGATCCAGACCACGAACAGCCCGGCGCGGGCGTCCAAGAAGATTTCCCCGCCAGTGGCCAGGTAGACCACGAACCCGACGAGCATCAGCGATCCACCCGCGATGCCCGCCCTGACCGGGCCCTGGCGCTGGGTGAGCGTGAACAGCGCGATCGTCGGCAGGAACACCGCGGGCCCGCCCGGATACCCTGAGATCCAGTAATACGCCCAGGTCAACGCCGCGACCACGAGGAACACCGTCAGCGGGAACCGGCGCCGGACCATTAGCGGCAGCGCGGCGGCGAGCAGCCAGAGGTAACCGAAGACGTCGAGGCGGTGCACGTCGGGCTGCCAGCGGGAGGCACCCGTTGTCGCTCCGAGCACGAAGAGCGTCACGAACAGGGTCGACACCACTGTCCATCTCGCCGGATCGCGTTCTCTCCATCGCTCTTGCCACACGCCGGAAAAGCTACCCGGCCCAGGTGACATTCGCGTCCGTCGCGAAGCGGCTCTCGGGCTACGACACCCGACGTACGCGGCGCTAGCCGAAGACCGGCAGCTTCGACGCGGTTTCCTCGTCGGCCGGGGTGTAGGCGGCCAGCGAGATTTCGGAGCGCGGGCCGAAGTAGAGGTACGCGAAGTCGAACCGCAGCAGCCCCACGTCCGGGTGCTCGAAGCGCTTGGTCCGGATGCGCTCGGAGGTGACCTCGTGCTGGTTCCACAGCCGCTCGAACACCGGCGATTCCTTCCGAAGCCGCTTCACCAGGCATTTCCACGCCGGCTCGGCGACATGCTCGGCCATCGCCGCGCGGAAGCCCGCGACCATCCGCGGCGCGTTGGTGTCGAAGTCCGGCAGCCGCTTGCGCCATTCCGGGTTGGTCAAGCACTGGAGCAACGAGTTGCGCTCCTCGAACGGGATCGCGTCGACGTCGCCCATCAGCCAGTCGTAGCCACGGTTGTAGGCCAGGATGTCGCAGCGCGCGTTGCGCACCATGGCGGGGAACGGTTCGAGCTGGCGCATCATCACGTGGATCGACGGCGAGATGGACCGGCATTCCTTTTCGGCGGGCGGCTCGGGCGCGCCCGCGAGGGTGAAGAGGTGCGAGTGCTCGTACGGGTCGAGCCGCAGCGTCCGCGAGATGGCGTCGAGCACCTGCTCGGAGGCGTTGATGTCGCGGCCCTGCTCGAGCCAGGTGTACCAGGTGACCCCGACCCCGGCGAGCTGCGCGACCTCTTCGCGGCGCAGGCCCGGCGTCCGGCGTCGACCGGCGAACGGCAACCCGACCTGCTCCGGCGTGATGCGCTCGCGGCGGCTGCGCAGGAAGGCGGCCAGCTCGTGGCGGCGCACGGCGGCGGGATCTTGCAGGACAGCGGTCATGGTCCCAGGGTCGCACGTCCGCGAGCCTATTACCAGGTAGTCGTGGTACCCGGATAAACAGACTCCTGGTACCAGGTTAAATGAGCGTGGAACCTAGTACTCATGACGACTCAGACAGCGGCACCCACCCTCGCCGCGCCGCAGTCAGTCAGGCCGGGGCTTACCCCTGCCGGCCTGGTGACCGTGCTGCTGGGGGCAGCACTTCCCCTGATCGACTTCTTCATCGTCAACGTCGCGCTGCCGACGATCGATGCCGACTTCAACGCCTCGACGCCCACCCTCGAACTCGTGGTGGCCGCCTACGGCATCACCTACGCCGTCCTGCTCGTCGTCGGCGGACGGCTCGGCGACGCCTTCGGGCGCCGCAAGCTCTTCATCGCCGGGCTCACGGCGTTCACGATCACTTCGCTGGTCTGCGGCATCGCGCCGACCGCGGAAATGCTGGTGGTCGCCAGGGCCGCCCAGGGCGCGTCGGCCGCGCTGATGCTGCCGCAGGTCCTCTCCATCATCCAGGCCACGACCAGCGGCGAACAGCGCTCGAAGGCGCTGGGCATGTACGGCGCGACCGCCGGGATCTCCATGTTCATCGGCCAGTTGCTGGGCGGCGTGCTCGTCGCGGCGGACATCGCCGGGACCGGCTGGCGGCCGATCTTCCTGATCAACGTGCCGATCGGCCTGCTGGGCCTGTTCCTCGCGAAGAGGACCCTGCCGGAGACGCGCTCCGCGAACCCGCTCGGCGTCGACCACCTCGGCACGACGTTGCTCGGCATCTCACTGCTGTCGCTGCTCATCCCGCTGATGGAAGGCAGTGCCCTCGGCTGGCCCACCTGGACGATCGTGCTGCTCGCGCTCTTCCCCTTCGCCTTCGCCGGGTTCGTTCACGTCGAGCGGCGACTCGAACGGGCCGGTGGTGTGCCACTGCTGCCGCCGTCGATCCTGAAGATGCCGAGCATCCGCCGCGGCCTCGGCGTCGGCGCGCCGTTCTTCACCGGCTTCGGCGGCTTCATGTTCGTCGTCGCGATGACCCTGCAGGACGGCCTGCACCTCGGCCCCCTCGCCTCCGGCGCCGCGCTGACGCCGATGGCCGTCGGCTTCCTGGCAACGTCGTTGATCAGCAGCCGCCTGGTGACCAGGTTCGGTCAGCGGGTGGTGTCGTTCGGACTGTTCACGCAGGTGGTGGGGTTGCTGGTGATGCTTTTGTCGATCCGGCTGGCCTGGCCGGACCTGAACGTCCTCGACCTCGCGCCCGGGATGCTGATCTGCGGTATCGGTCAGGGAATGGCGATGACCACGCTGTTCCGGGTGGTGCTCTCGAAGGTGCCGACCGAGCTCGCGGGCGTCGGGAGTGGTGTCTTGACCACCACTCAGCAGACGTTCCTGGCGCTCGGCGTCGCCACCCTCGGAAGCCTTTTCGGCTCCCTGAGCGCGCCGGACTCGCTGGGTATCGAAGGCGCCTTTGTCCTCGTGATCGGCATCCAAGCAGTGCTCTCGCTCGGCGTCGCCCTCCTCGCCCGCACCCTCCCCGACCCGCGCTAACGGTCCGTGAAGGCCTTCACGACCAGTCGCGCAGCGAGTGGTCGTGAAGGCGAGTGGTCCGGAAAATTATCTGGGGTTGTCCGTCGGAAAAGGGGGTCGCCGGACGACGATGAGGGTGTGAGCGAACCTCGGGTGCGGCCGGACCCGGCCTTCGCGGTGCTCGACCTGTACGAGTCGGCGCTTCCGGAGGTCTACGGGTACCTGCTGTCCCGGTGCGGCAATCGCACGCTCGCCGAGGAACTGACGTCCGAGACGTTCCTGGGCGCGGTGAGCGCGTGCCGGAAGTCGGCAGCGCCGGTGAGCGTCGCGTGGTTGATCGGCGTGGCGCGGCACAAGCTCGCCGACCATTGGCGCCGCCGCGAGCGTGAGGAGCGTGGGTTGCGGCTGGTGCACGAGTCGGAACCCGAAACCGTCGATCCGTGGGACGGCGAGCTGGACGCGATCCTCGCTCGCGAAGTGCTCGGGTCGCTCGGCGCGCATCACCAGGCGGCACTGACCTTGCGTTACGTCGACGGGCTCGGCGTGCCCGAGGTCGCCGCGCATCTCGACCGGACCGTGCACGCCACCGAAGCGTTGCTGGTGCGCGCTCGCGCCGCTTTCCGGAAGGCCTACCAGGAGAAGGGGGAGCAATGACTGATCCGTTCGACGCCCTCCGCCGGCCTGGGGAAGCCGTCCGCCCCGACCCCGATTTCGCCGCCGAGCTGCGCGACAACCTGCGCCGCTTGGTACTGAACGGAGACCAGATGACCACCACCGAAGCAGTCCAAGCCCAAACCCGTTCCCTGACGCCGTACCTCGCCGTGTCCGACGCCCGCGCGGCGCTCGACTTCTACGTCGACGTGTTCGGCGCGACCCGCCGCGGCGAGCCGATCGTGATGCCGGACGGCAAGGTCGGGCACGCCGAGCTGGCCATCGGTGACACCGTGTTGATGCTCGCCGAGGAACACCCCGAGATCGGCCATGTCGCCGCGACCAACGGCGGCGCGTCGATCCGCGTCGAAGTGTCCGATGTGGACGGTTCGATGGCGCGGGCTGTCGAGCGCGGGGCCACGGTCATCCGAGAGGTGACCGAGTCTTCGTACGGGCGCGGCGGCTCGTTCCGCGATCCGTTCGGACAGCGCTGGCTGGTGGCACAGGCCGCTCCGCGCGCGGGCACCGACACTGTGCGGCACGGCCAGGCCGGGTACTTCACGTTCCAGGTGCCCGCGGCCGAACCCGCGAAGGCGTTCTACGGTGCCGTGCTCGGCTGGCAGTTCTCGCCGGGCCGCGTTGAGGGCGCCTGGGGCGTCGAGGGCAACGGCCTGCAGGGTGGGCTCTGGGGCGGTCCGGGCCGCCAGATCGGGTGGAAACTGATGTACGCCGTCGACGACCTGACCTCGGCGTTGGAGCGGGTCCGCGCGCAAGGTGGCCAGGCCGGCGAGGTGGAGCACGAGTCGTACGGGATGACAGCGGATTGTGTTGATAATCAAGGCATCGAGTTCTGGCTGTGGGAGCAAATCGGGGAGTGACATAGTAGGACGATGGAGTCGTGCTGGACGCCGAGGAGTGACGCCGAACTGACCGCGGGCTGGCGGCTGTGGCTCGAGCTGAGCACCCAGATCTGGCCGGACGCGACCTGGGACGGCACCCCGGCCGACGCCCTCCGCAGGCTCCGCGAGCTCTTCTCGCTCTGCGACAAGATCGAGTCGGACTTCCTCGCGGAGCCGGGCGCCGAGAAGTCGGCCGAGATCGTCGGGCTGTTGCAGTCGATGGTCGTGGCGGCGGCCACGCCGATGGAGCTGTGGTCGGACGACACCTACCCACTCGACGAGGAACGCACCGCTCTCCTGCACGCCGACCTCGCCTGCTTCGCCGACCACGCGCAGGGTGTCCTACGACTCCTCGCCGTCGGTGGCGGCTGGACCTCCCTCAACGTCACGACCCCGCCACGATAAATCGGTTGCCTGGGCCCGGCGGCCCGCCGCATGGTGGTGCGATGGGGATCGCAGAGACATGGGAGACGGACGGGTTCGTCGTTCTTCCCGGCTATTTGTCCGCCGAAGAACTGGCTCCGGCCCAGGCCGAACTGGGGAAGATGTTCCCTTCGGCCGAAGGCTTCCATGACGGCAGCGACCCACGTCGTGCGCGTTTTCTCGACGACGAGTTCAACGGCATCGACGGATTTCCTTTCGCCAGCACGGAACTGAGCCTGCTGGCCGTGCATCCCAAGATCGTCGGGTTGGCCGAGACCCTGCTCGGCGAAGACCTGCGCATCTACTCGGCCGAGTCGTGGGCGAAGTACACCGGCGCCGCCGACTACGACCAGGACCTGCACCGCGACTATCTCAACCACACGATCGTGGTGCCCAGCAGCACGTTCCGGCAGGTGGAGATGTTCGTCTACCTGGTCGACGTGCCGGAAGCGCTCGGCCCGCCGCATCTGGTTCCCGCCACCCAGTTGCCCGCCACGCCTAACTGGTTCCCGCGCTTCGGCGACAGCGAGAGCGATTTCGTCGCCAACGGAGACAACTCGGCGCTGTACGACGCCGAGGTCTCGGCCGCCGGGCCCGCGGGAACGGTCGTCGCTTTTGGGCTCGACACGTTCCATCGCGGCACCGCGATGGCTCAACCGGGTGGCGCGAGGTACACCATGCACCTCAACTACCGACCCGCCGCGGCCGAGTGGGCGCAGCGCCACGCGTGGGCCGAGCGCAGCCACGAACCGGCCTGGTACCGATTCGTCGGGCGGGCGACTCCGCATCAGCTGGCCTTGTTCGGTTTCCCGCCGCCCGGACATTCGTTCTGGACGCCCGAAGCCCTCGCCGGAACAGCGCTGCGCTACCCGGAGCTCGACCTCTCGCCCTGGGCCTAGGTCGTGTCTGGTAAATCTGTTCGATGGGCTTCGTGATCCAGGTGGTTAGACCGCGAACTTGATTTGCCAGACACGGCAATACACCTAGCGGCCGACGGCGTAGCCCTGCATGCCCCGGGGGTTCGCGGCGGCGCGCAGGATGCCGGTCGCCGGGTCGCGCGAAACGGCCGAAAGCCGGCCAAGCGCCCACTCGCCCGCATCGACGACGCTGTGCCCACGCTCGCCCAGTTCGTCCATTGTGGACTTCCCCAAGCGCGACTCGACGACGAGTTCGCGTGGCGTCCAGGAGCGCGGGTAGAACGAGCTCGGGAACGCGGTGGTGTGCCAGTTGGGCGCGTCGATCGACTCCTGCAGGTTCAGCCCGGCGAGGGTGTGCGCGAGCCAGAAGCACAGCTGCCACTGGTCCTGCTGGTCACCACCGGGCGTGCCGAAGGCGATCGTCGGCTCGCCGCCACGCAGGGCCATCGACGGCGAAAGCGTGATGCGGGGCCGTTTTCCGGGCGCCAGCGAGTTCGGGAGGCCCTGTTCGAGCCAGAACATCTGCCCGCGCGAGTCGAGGCAGAAGCCCAGCTCGGGGATGGTCGGGCTGGACTGCAGCCAGCCGCCGGACGGCGTCGCCGAGATCATGTTGCCCGCCGCGTCGACGACGTCGATGTGCACGGTGTCGCCGCGGGTTTCACCGGTCGGGCCGACGGTCGGTTCGCCGGTGGCGCCGGAGCCCGCTTGGAGTCCGCGGAGGCGTTCGAGGATCGCGGGCAGTTTCGGCGCGACGCCGCCGGGCGAGCCAGGGCGGAGTTCGGCGCTGGCTTCGTCAGTGATCAGCGCGCGGCGCTGGGCGGTGTACTCGGCCGAGAGCAGGGCGTCCATCGGGACGTCGGAGTCGCCGTACCAAGCTTCGCGGTCGGCGAAGGCGAGCTTCGCGCACTCGGTGGCGAGGTGGACGGTGCGAGCCGTCGGCAGTCCGTCTACATAGGACAGTTCGTCGCGGAAACCGTCCAGCAGCAACAACTGCTGAGTCAGCGCGGGGCCTTGTGTCCACGGGCCGAGCTTGACGACACTCCAGTCACCGAGGTCGGTGATCAGCGCGTCCTCGTAGGTCGCTTCCCAGTTCGCCATGTCCTGGCCGGTGATCAGGCCCGCGTGGTCACGCCCGGAGTCGTCGCGGAACGCCTGCTTGGAGAAAGTGTCGACATATTCCGCGACGAAACCGTGCGACCAGGCGCGGCGGGCGGCGTCGATCTGGGCTTCGCGGCCGGTGACGGCTTCGGCCTCGGACAGCAGCCGCTCCCAGGTCCCGGCGAGGGTCGGGTTGCGGTGCAACGTGCCGGGGGCGGGCGGCTTGCCGTCGACGAGCCAGAGGTCGGCCGACGACTTCCAGTGGTTCTTGAACAGTTCCGACACCGTCTCGATGGTCGCCGAGACGCGGTCGACCAGTGGAACGCCGTGCTGCGCATAGGAAATCGCGTACTTGAGGACGTCACGCAGACTCTTGGTGCCGTGGTCGCGCAGCAGCAGAAGCCAGCCGTCCCACGCGCCGGGGACCGTTCCCGGGAGCAGCCCGCTGCCCGGGATGAGGTCGAGCCCCAGGTCGGCGAAGTGTTCGGGCGTCGCCGCGGCGGGCGAGACGCCCTGGCCCGCGAGGACCCGCGGCGTGCGGTCGGTGGCCGTCACGAAGATCGCCGGGACCTGCCCGGCGGGGCCGTTCAGATGCGGTTCGGCGACTTGGAGGACAAAACCGGCGGCCACCGCCGCGTCGAAGGCGTTGCCGCCGTTTTCGAGCACCGCCATACCGGTGGCCGAAGCCAGCCAATGCGTCGACGCCACCATGCCATGGGTTCCGGATAGCTCCGGCCGGGTCGTGAACACCCGGCGATACTACGCGTTGCTAACGACTTTTGAGTAGGCCTTCGGTCGGCCGATGCCCTGCCAGGAGAGTCCGACACCCAGGATGAGCTGCGGATCCAGCAGATTCCGGGTGTCCACAACTGTGTCCCCGACCATCATCTCGGCCATGTACGACCAGTCGAGCCGCTTGAACTCGTCCCACTCCGTCAGCACGACGACGGCGTCCGCACCCTTGGCCACCTGGTAGGCGTCGTCGACCACGGTCATGCCCGCGATCTCGCCGCCGACAGCCGGGTCGTACGCCGTGAGCTCGGCGCCCAGCGCGCCCAGCACCGAGGCCACCGCGAGCGCCGGCGAGTCGCGCAGGTCGTTCGTCCCGGCCTTGAACGCCAGCCCCAGCAGCCCGATCCGCGCCCCGGCGAGCCTGCCGCCGACAGCGCCCGCGATCTTCGCGACGATCCGGTCCCGCTGCGCGAGGTTCTCGTCGATCGCGGCGCCGAGCATGCCGAAGTCGAACTTCACCGACTCCGCGATCCGCAGCAGCGCGTGCGTGTCCTTCGGCAGGCACGACCCTCCCCAGCCCGGCCCCGGCTTCAGGAACGAGCGGCCGATGCGACGGTCGTGGCCCATGCCTTCGGTGACCTTGTCGATGTCCGCGTCGAGCCGTTCGCACAGCTCCGCGATCGAGTTGACGTACGAAAGCTTCATCGCGAGGAAGCAGTTCGCCGCGTACTTCACCAGCTCCGCGCTCGCCGCGTCGGAGACGACCGTCGGCGCCGCGAGGTCGGCGTACAGCTCGCCCACCCAGCGCGCCGCGCCCTCGTCGTCCGAGCCGACGACGATCCGGTCCGGGCCGAGGAAGTCGGCGACGGCAGTGCCCTCGCGCAGGAACTCCGGGTTCGACACCACCGGGATGTCCGAGCGGCCGACGAGCTCGCGGATCCGCCGCGAGGTGCCCACCGGCACGGTCGACTTCGTGATCAGCGCGCAGCGCGGCGGCAGGACGTCGCCGATCTCGGCCGTCACCGCCTCCACCGCGCGCAGGTCCGCCGCGCCAGCGGCACCCATCGGCGTCGGTACACAGAGGAACACGCCCTCGGCGTCCCGCACGGCTTCTCTGGCCCCGACGACGAACGTGAGCCTGCCGCTGGTCAGCCCACGGCCGACCAATTCGGACAGTCCCGGTTCGAGAATGTCCACTCGTCCGGCCGCGAGCCGCGCGACCTTCGCCTCGTCGACGTCGACGCAAGTGACCTGATGTCCGAGGCCTGCCAGGCAGGCTCCCGTGGTCAATCCGACGTATCCGGTCCCCACCACCACGATCCGAGCTGCGGTCATGAGCTGAAGGTGACAGCCCGAGTTGGCCGCAGCACTAACGGAAGCGGACAGGCCCGAATACTCCTCGCGACGGGTGAGGAGTCTCATTCTCCCGGCGACGCGAACGAGCGTTAACCTAAGGCGAATATTGGCCAGCTCAGGAAGGAACCGGAGAACAATGCAGATCACCGACACCGCCGCGCTCGTCACAGGTGGGGCTTCCGGGCTGGGCGGCGCGACCGCCAAGGCACTGGCCGCGAAGGGCGCGCGGGTTTTCGCGCTCGACCTCGCGGGCTCGATCGAGAAGGCCGAGCAGGTCGACGGCGTCACCTACGTCGAGGCCGACGTGACGAACCCCGACCAGGTCCAGGCCGCGGTGGACACGGCAGCGGGCTCGGGCGTGCCGCTGCGGACCGTGGTGAACTGCGCCGGCATCGGCCCGGCCGCGCGGATCCTGTCCAAAAAGGGCAAGCACGACCTGAACCTGTACGCGAAGGTCATCCAGATCAACCTGATCGGCACGTTCAACGTCATGACATTGGCCGCCGAGGCGATCTCCCAGACCGACCCGCTCGTCGACGACGCTCGCGGCGTCATCATCAACACGGCGTCCGTCGCCGCTTACGACGGCCAGATCGGGCAGGCCGCATACGCGTCCTCGAAGGGTGGCGTTGTCGGGCTGACGCTGTCCGCCGCGCGTGACCTGGCGTCCTACGGTATCCGCGTGCTGACCATCGCGCCCGGCATCATCGACACCCCGATGCTCGCGACCGTCAGCGAGGAGTTCCGCGAGAAGCTCGCCGCCGGCATCCCGTTCCCGAAGCGCCTCGGCCGCCCAGACGAATACGCGCAGCTCGCGCTGAGCCTCGTCGACCACGACTACCTGAACGGCGAGGTCATCCGCATGGACGGCTCCCTCCGCATGGCCCCGCGCTAGCCCACTCCGGGGAATGTGTCGACACATTCCCCGGAGGTGCGCCAAGGTGGGTAGTCGTCGTCTGGAGGAGGACCTGCCTTGGCCAGCTCGCCTTGGGGTGAAGACCCGCTCGAGCTGATCCGGCGGACGGTCCCCGCGTCGGTCTATATCGACGTCGACATCGACCATTTCGAAGTCGAGCGCGCGTTCATCGGCTTGCTGACGGCGTTCGACCTGGAGATCGCCGAGACCTTCCCGCCGATCCGCGGTTCCTGGTTCCGCGCGTTCACCGCACGCGCCAAGAAAGCCGCCACCGCACCGGAATTCACCTCACGGCTGGCCAAGATCGAGCGCGCGCTGGAGCTGCAGACGATCCACCGCGTCCAGGCCGAGGTCGACTCCGCGCAGGGTGCCGCCGTCGCCAAGCTGATCACCGCGCTAGGCAGCGCGCCCAACGCGATCATCCAGGTCGGTTCCGTCCTGCTGATCAAGGTCGACGGCGTGCCGGTGGTGCGCAACCTGACACAGGTCGAGCTCACGCATCTCGAACGCAATCCCGCCCTGTTCCGCGACCCGGCCGCGGCACTGCACGAACTGCAGCAGGTCAACGGGCCCGCGAAACAGGTGAACTAGAGGTCCTCCATGAACGGGACCTCGGTCTGCGCGCGGGTGGACATCCAGCTGCGCAACGCTTGCGTAGCCAGGACGTCGTCCTCGTTGTACTGCAAGAGCCGCTCGCGCTGGGTGTCGTCGGGCAGTTCACCATCCATGCCGACGGCGTCGCGGTACCAGCCCATCGACGCCTCGCCGCCGGCTTCCGGGTCACGCCAGGTGAACCCGGCGACCGGCGCGATCACCTTCAAGCCCTTGCCCTGCGCGCAAAGGAACTGGTCCGAAACGCTGCGGAACAGATCCACCCATTCCTCGGAGTCCACAAAGGACACGATTTCCGCACGGGTCGGGATCCCCGGGTAGGTACCGAATCGCTCGACCGAACCGAACAGCCACCGGTTCTCCGCCATCGCGTTGTAGCAATACGCGCGGAAAGTCAGGCCGGCCGCTTCGGTCCGTGCGCGGACATCGCTCAGCCAAGCCCAGAACTCCGCGAACGACCGCGCTTCGTCGGTCGTCGGCACCGGATCCCAGGTCGCGAACGCGCGATACCCGTGCTCCAGCCCGATGTCGGCGCCGCTCAACAAACAGCCCCAAAGATACGCGCCGGACTCGCCGAAACTCTCCATGTCGACGTCGACCTCGACATCCCCGCGCGGCACGACGACCTCGGTGACGCGCCGGACCACGGTCAGGTCCGCGAGCCACGCCCGCGCGAGCGCGACGGCGTCGGTGAAGTTGCCCGCCGTCCACGTCATCGGCGGCTCGTCGGCCGGGCTCAGCGCGGCCAGTTCGTCCACTGTGGAGATTCCGGCCTTGCGCAGCTCACCAGCGTCCTCTCCGCGCACCACCAGGCTGACGTCGCGCGTGCGGTTCAGCTCGGTCTCGCAGGTCGGCCACCACGGGCACCGGCGGCACTCCAGGATGCGTGACGGTTGCGCGAGCGGCTCGTCGCCGCTCGCGGCCGCGGTGGCGACGGCCAGCCTGTCGGCGAAGCGGCTGTCGTACTCAGCCAGCGTGCTGCGGCCACCGGGCCAGGTCTGCGCCGCGAGGTCATGCCAGACGACGACGTCGGCGTCCAGGCCGATGACCCCGCCGAGCGCGCGATGCTTCTCGGCGTGGCCGAGCGACTGCAGCATCTTCCGCAGATGCGCCAGCCGGAGCTGGTCACGCGGCTGCGAACGGACCTTTCGAGCAGGATCGGAAATCTGATGCGCCGGATCGAGGTCGGTCATGATCGTGGTCGCCGCGCCCGCACCGCGATCGGTGATGCGGTGCCGGACGACCAGCACCGGCAGATAGCCGTGCTCGGTCTTGACCAGCAACTCGACCCCGCCGCGCCGATGGCCGACCCGGTCCACCGCGAACAACGCGCCCCAGATGAACGGCACGCCGTCGGCCAGCGCCTGTTCGGTCGCGAGGACCCGATCGGTGGTCGGCTGCTCCCGGCTGATCGTCACCCAGTCGCCCTCGGGCACGTTCTGCGCGTCCGCGAGCCGCTTCGCGATTTCGAGCCGATGCGTTGCGGCATCGGCTATCCGCTGCTCCGCGGCCGGGTCCGGCGGCAGGAGCGGGGTCTCCCGCATGGTCGGATCGTGCTCGAGATGCACGCGTCGGCGACAGCGGGTGACCGCTCCCGCATCTAGCAACACCTCTGAACCCATAAGGATCACTTTAGAAGCTCTCGGTCACGCCGACATGCCCAGCATGCTCGGGACCAGTAAGTTCGACCCGACAGGGAAGGTAGGAGCCATGGTGCGCAAGGCGAAGAAGGTCGCGGGGGAAGGCAGGTTCACCCCGAAGAACGCACGCAACGCTCTCGGCGTGGCGAAGGTGGTCGGGCCGGTCGTGATCCCGGTCGTCGCGCCCTTCGCGATCCAGGCCGCCGGCAAGATGCGGGAGGCCTACGACCGCTACCAGGCACGGAAGCTCGGCGTCGACGTCGGACGGCTCGGGGAGTTCACCGGCCGCGGTGCCGCACTGCACGCGAGGATTTCCGGACTGTCCGAAGGTCTCGCCGAGCTGAAGAAGTCTGCGAAGGCCACCGAAGCGGACGTCAAGTTCGCCAACGACACCCAGGCGACGCTGGAGCAGCTCGCCGCGTCCGTCCGCGCGTCGGAGCGGATGCCGACCCCACGTCGCAAGTCGACAGCGCGAGCCGTCGCCACCGAGCTGGAACAGCTCGAGGACCAGTTGCTGCACCGGCTCGGGGTCTAGCAAAGTGCTATGAACGGACCTTTCCTCGCAAAAAACGCTAGGAAAGGTCCGTTCATAGCGCGTCAGCCGACCTTCACGAAGCCCTTCGACACCATCCAGTCGCGGGCGACCTCGCCCGGGTCGCGGCCTTCGATGTCGACCTGCTTGCCGAGTTCGATCATCTGGTTGTTGTCGATCGCCGCGGCGATCGGCTCCAGCACCTGACGCACCTGCGGGTGGTCCTTGACGAACTGCGAGCGCAGCGTCGGGGCCACGTTGTACTGCGGGAAGAACTTCTTGTCGTCCGCCAGCACGTGCAGGTTCAGCCCGGCGATCCGGCCGTCGGTCGTGAAGATCTCGCCGAAGTTGCAGGTGCCGTTGGCGATCGACGAGTAGATCGTCCCGATGCCGAACGTCTTGATTTCGGCGGGCGTGAACCCGTAGGTCTTCTGCACCCCGGGCATGCCGTCCTGGCGGGAGGCGAACTCGGTTTCCACGCAGAAGACGCCCTGCTCGGGGTGTTCCTTGAGGAACGCCGTCATATCCGAGTTGGTCTTCAGGTTGTTCTTCTCCGCGAACGCCGCCGTGGTACCGAACGCGTAGGTGTTGTTCAGCGGTGAGTACTGCAGCCAGTCGATGCCGTACTGCTGGGCGTCGGCCTTCTTCACCGCTTCGAACTGCTCACGCTCGTCGGGGATCGGGTCGGTGTTGCCCTGGTAGTTGATCCAGCCGGTGCCGGTGTACTCCCAGGTGATGTCGATCTGCCCGGCGATGAGTGCCTGCCGGGCGCTGACGGAACCCTTGATGTCACTCATGTCCGTGATGTCCGCGCCCGCCGCCGACAACCCCAGCTCGGCCATGTACGCGAGCAGGATGTTCTCGGTGAAGTCCTTGGAGCCCACGGTGATCGGCAGGCCCTTCAGCCCGTCCATCGGCTGGATCGTCCCGGGCAGCACCTTGAACGGCAGCGCGGTGTTGATGTCCAAACCGCACCCGGCGAGCGAACCGGCGAGCACGGCCGTGACCCCGATGAGGGCCTTGATCCGGCGCGAAATCCGCGTCATCAGCGAAGTCCCTTCGGTCCGAGGAGCTGTTCCGCGATCGCGCCCAGCCAGTCGACCAGCAGAGCGAGTCCGACGGCCAGCACGGAACCGGTGATCAGCACCTTGTTCAGCTGGAGCTTGTAACCGGTGTCGATCAGCAGGCCGAAACCACCGGCGTTGACGAACTGCGCGAGCGTCGCCGTACCGACGGCCAGCACCAGCGAAGTCCGCAGCCCGGCCAGCATCAGCGGCACGGCGAGCGGGAATTCGATGCGCCACAACACACTCTGCGACGACATGCCGATCCCGCGGCCGGCGTCGACGAGCGACGGGTCGACCTGCTGCAGCCCGACCATCGTGTTACGCAGCACGGGAAGCAGCGAATAGAACGCCAGCGGGATGGCGGCGACCCACAGGCCGTCCCACCCAGTCCACAGGAAGAACAGCACCAGCACACCGAGTGCGGGCGCGGCCTGGCCGATGTTCGCGATGCCCAGGAAGATCGGGGCGAGGAATTTCGCCCCCGGCCGCGTCAGCAGGATGCCGAGCGGCACGGCGATGACCACGACCATCGCGGTCACCACGATGGTGATCAGGAGATGGTCGCCCAACGCCGTCAGCAGCGACGTCGCGTTGAGCGTTTCCTTCTCGTTGGGCTTGATCTCGCCGGTGAACGCCCAGAGCAGCACCGCACCGACCACGATGACGACCACCGCGGGCTGCGCGAACAGCCGGATGCGCTCGGCGCGCTTGGAGCCGGACTCGGTGGAAAACGCCGTATCTACGGTTGTCGTCACGCGGTAACACCTCCGTTGTGGTCGTCGGCGTGCTCTTCACGCAGCTGCTGGATGGTGTCGGTGACCGTCTTGATGTCGATGGTCCCGACGTACTCACCGCGGCTTCCGGTCACCACGGCGTTGCCGCCTTCGGTGAGGATCGCCTCGAGCGCGTCCTGCAGCGTGGACTGGAGGCTGACCGAGTCGCCGACCGGTCGTCCGGCGGAGGCGAGCGACGTCGCCGTGCCGAGTTCGCGGATGTGCACCCAGCGGATGGGCCGGTTGCGCTGGTCGAGGATCAGCGCGAAGGACACCTTCGCGTCGGCCATCTTCTGCTTGATCTGGGCGGGTGACTCACCGACGGTCGCGGTGACCGGCGCCGGCGTGATCTCGACGTCGCGCACCCGCAGCAGTGTCAGCTGCTTGAGCGAGGCTCCGGCGCCGACGAAGCCGGCGACGGTGTCGTTCGCCGGGTTGGCGAGGATCGCGTCCGGGGTGTCGTACTGCAGGATCGTCGACTGGTTGCCGAGCACCGCGATCTTGTCGCCGAGCTTCACGGCCTCGTCGAAGTCGTGCGTGACGAACACGATCGTCTTCTTGAGCTCGGTCTGCAGGCGCAGCAGCTCGTCCTGCAGGTTCCCTCGTGTGATCGGGTCGACCGCGCCGAACGGCTCGTCCATCAGCAGCACGGGCGGGTCGGCGGCGAGCGCACGAGCCACCCCGACACGCTGCTGCTGTCCGCCGGAGAGCTGACGCGGGTAGCGGTGGTAGTAGTCGGCGGGGTCCAGGCCGACCAGGTCCATCATCTCTTCGACGCGGGAATCGACCCGCTTCTTGTCCCAGCCGAGCAGGCCGGGGACCACGCCGATGTTCTGCGCCACGGTGAAGTGCGGGAACAGCCCGGCCTGCTGGATGGCGTAGCCGACGCGGCGGCGCAGGGTGTCGGCGTTCAGCTTGAGCGCGTCCTCCCCGCCGATGGTGATGCGGCCGGACGTCGGTTCGATGAGCCGGTTGATCATCCGCATGGTGGTCGTCTTGCCGCAGCCGGACGGGCCGACGAAGACGACGATCTTGCCCGCGGGGACTGTCATCGAGAAGTCGTCGACAGCCGCTTCGCGGGTGCCGGGGTAGCGCTTGGTGACGTTTTCGAGCTGGATCTCGACGCCTGAAACGCCGTTGTCGGAGCTGTCCGTGTTATCCGGGCCAGTTGTGGTAGTCGTTTGCGCGTTCTCAGACACGGACACCCCTTGAGACGGTAAGGCGGGCAATGATCATGTAGATGCCTTCGAGGATCAAGGCGAGGATGACGACACCGAGCGTCCCGGTGAGCGCCTGGTTGTCCGCGTTGGCGCTCCCGGCCCTGGTCAGGCCGGAGAAGACCTCGGAGCCGAGTCCCGGCCCCTTCGCGTATGCGGCGATGACGGCGATGCCCATGAGCATCTGGGTGGCCACGCGCATGCCGGTGAGGATCGCCGGCCAGGCCAGCCGGAGCTCGACCCTGGTCAAGACGCCGAAGCGGCTCATCCCGACGCCTTTGGCGGCGTCGCTGATCGCCGGATCGACGCTGCCGAGCCCGACGATCGTGTTCCGCACGATCGGGAGCAGCGCGTAGAGGACGAGCGCGATGACGGTCGGAGGGACACCGAGGCCGACCACGGGGATCAGGAGTCCCAGCAGTGCGAACGACGGAACGGTCAGGATGGTGCTGGCCAGCGCTGTCGCGAGCGCTGAGCCGAGCGGGCTGCGGTAAACCGCGATCCCGATGAGCACGCCGATGACGGCGGCGATGATCGTGCATTGGACGACGGCGCTTACGTGCAACAAAGCTTGTAACGACAGCTTGTCCCACCGGTCGGCCACATATTCGAAGAGATTCATCGTTCTCCCGGCGCGTGAGGGGCCCCCGCGTTAGGCCATTCGATACAGCCAAGGGCGGGCTGATCTGTACCCAGATACCGAAAGATCCAAACCCCCTTGGCCGTCAGTAGTGGGCAACCGTTCCCTATCGGCGGGAGATCGGCAACTAGACATCACCTGGTCAGGGCTCATTCAGGTTGGATCATCTCGCGCTGACCTGGGGATTCGTTGGGTTCAGACCTTTTTCATGTTTGGTTGTGTACAACTCTGTGTTCAGCTGTCGAGAGCCTGTCGCCTTGGCACCCTGTCGTCCCATACCCTCTGTTGGTGAGCATCCGCCGAACCGATCACAGCGCGTTACGCGTCGTGCGCGGTGGGCTGCTCGCGGTCAGTTCGGCGGTGCTCGCGGTGAGTGCGCATACGCTTGCGGACGGTAGCCTGCCCGATCTTCCGATGACGGTGTTGCTCACCGTGATGGTCGGCTGGACGGCCACCGCGCTCGCCGCCCAAGCCCGCGGCCCGGTGCCGACGGTCGCGATCCTCGGAGCCGCGCAGATAGTCATGCACGTCGTGCTGACCACGCTCGCGCCGCATTCCGACACGCACACCATGACATCCGGCGCGATGAGCGGCCTGACGATGACGACGGCCCACACCGTCGCCACGATACTGACGGCTTTGCTCGTCACGCGGGCCGAGTCGATGCTCCTGACCGTCCTCAACGCGATGCGTCTCCTGCTGCCGCCGGTTTGGCGCGCGGCCCCGGTGCCGGACCTGGTTCTCGCCCCGATCCCTGTGCCCGCCCCGGAAATCGGGCAGCTCGTCTCCGAGCTGTTCCGGTCCACCTTGGGCAGACGCGGCCCGCCGCTTTACTCCTGAACACCTCTTTTCCCTTCCCCTAACGGATCCCCGATTCGTTGCCTTCTCCCGTTCAGGAGTTTTTCTTGTCCCACAACCACTTCATTAAGCGTGCCGGTTTCCTTTCGGCCGCCATCGGGATCACCGGTCTGCTCAGCGCCGGCGTCGCGTCCGCGCACGTGACGGCGGACGTCTACGGCGCGCAGCCGACCAAGGGCGGCTACGGCGCGATCGTCTTGCGCGTCCCCAACGAGGACGCCGCGGCCGGCACCATCAAGGTCGAGGTCGACGTCAAGCCGGAGTACGCCATCAGCGGCGCGCGCACCAAGCCGGTTCCGGGCTGGACCGCTCTGGTCGAAAAGACCAAGCTGGACACTCCGGTGAAGACCGCGCCCGGAACGGAGATCAAGGAAGTCGTCTCGAAGATCAGCTGGACCGCGCAGCCTGGCAACAAGATCGCCGCCGGGTCGGCCGAGTTCCAGGAGTTCGAGATCAGTCTCGGCGCGCTGCCGAGCAACGTCGACGAGCTGGTCCTTCCGGCCATCCAGACCTACGAAGGCGGCAAGGTCGTCAGCTGGGACCAGGTCCAGGCCGCGGGTGCCGAGGAGCCGGAGTACCCGGCGCCGTCGGTGAAGCTCGCCGCGGCCAGCACCGACGACCACCACGGTGCGGCCGCGGCCGACACCGCTGACACGCACACCGAGGCTGCGGCGTCGAGCTCCAGCGACAACACCGCCCGCTGGCTCGGCGGCGCGGGCTTGGTCGTCGGCGCGCTCGGCCTCGGCGTAGGAGCGGGCGCGACCATCCGCGCCCGTAAGGCAGGCGCGAGCGCCACGACGAAGACCGAGGGCACTGAATAATGCGGAAAGCGCTGGTCGGCTTCGGGGTGGCGGTGCTGTTTCTTCTCGGCACCGCCGGCCCGGCGCTGGCGCACAACGTCCTGATCTCGACCAACCCGGCGAAGGACTCGTCCGTCGCCGCTGGTCCGGACAAGGTCCTGCTCACGTTCGACCAGTACGTGCAGAACGCCGACGTCAACCAGGTCGCGGTGACCGGGCCCAGCGGCGATCAGTGGGCCGAGGGCCCGGTTCAGGTGAGCGACAACGTCGTCAGCGCTCCGCTGCGGCCGCTCGGCCCGGCCGGCGTCTACACGATCGGCTACCGGATCCTGTCCGCCGACGGCCACTCGGTGACGGGCGAAGTCAAGTTCACCCTGACCCAGGCCGGCACCGGCACGCCCGCGACCGCGCAAGCCGCGAAGGCGCCCGGCACCGGTGACGCCGCCGCGCCCAGCGGTTCCGGCGGCGGAGTGCCGATCTGGGTGTGGATCGCCGGTGCGGTGGTCCTGCTCGGCGTCGGGATGACCGTCGCGCTGCGAACCGGCAAGGAGTCGGCGAAGTAATGACCCAGGCCGAGACCACCTCGACGAAAGTCCGTTATTCCACCCTGCTGTGCGTGGTGACCGCCGGACTGGTCGCCGCGCTGATCGGCGTCGCGCTGACAGCCACCTCGCCGATCCCCGGGGTGACGGACGCCAGCGAGGTGGTCTCGGCCGCGATCCCGATCGTGCGGGTGCTGCTGGACATGGCGGCCATCACCACGATCGGGCTCTCGCTGTTGTCCGTGCTGGTCGGGTACGACCGGCCGAAGCTGAGCGAGCCGATCATGAAGCTCGCGCGGCCCGGTGCGGTGGCCGGCGCGCTGGTGTGGTCGATGACCGCGTTCGTAACCCTGGTGTTGCAGACGTCGGAGTTCAAGCCGCAGTCGACGACGGTCAGTTTTGGTGACGTCGCCGAGTACGTGTCGCAGGTCGGTGCCGGGAAGGCGCTGCTGATCGTCGGCGTGCTGGCGTTGTTGCACGCCGGGTTGGGTGTGCTGGCGCTGCGGCACGGCGAGAAGGTTCCGGCGGAGGTGCGCGTCGGGCTCGGGTTGTTCGCGCTGCTGCCGCTGCCGGTGACCGGGCACGCGGTGAACTGGAACTACCACGACTACACGATGATTTCGATGGAGCTCCACGTGATGAGCGCCGTCGCGTGGACCGGCGGGCTCGGTGCGATGGCCGTGCTGCTGATCGGCAACCGGACGCTGCTGGCGCACGCGCTGCCGCGATTCTCGAAACTCGCGACGTTGTGCCTCATCTTGTCGGCGGCGACAGGGATGTTCAACGGCTTCATCGAGCTGTACCTGAACCCGACGGTGGACTTCTGGACAGCGCTGTTCACGTCGCCTTATGGGCAGCTGGTGCTGCTGAAGCTGCTGTGCACCGGCGTCATCGCGCTGCTGGGTGCGCATGTGCGGTGGAAGTTGATGCCGCAGATCATCCGGCACCACAAGACCGCGCTGGCGACCTGGGCGACGCTCGAGCTGACCGTCATGGGCTTGGCGTTCGGCTTCGCCGTCGTCCTGACCCGCGCCCCCGTCGCTTCCTGACCCACCACTCGTCGCCACAGGCGGGAAACACGGCTACGGGAGCGGGCGCAGCGCTGGTGTAGGCGTGTTTCCCCGTGGCGTAGGTGTGGTTCCCGTCTGTGTGGGTGTGGTTCCCGGTGCGGGGGATGAGCGGATCTCACCTGGCAAGATCGGGGAGGGGAAAGAGAGAGGGTGAGAGGAAAGATCGAAATGACGGGGAGTAGCTGCAAATTGCGCATTTGGGGTTGCAGATCCGCCAGACAGGGTGATTAGCGCAACCGAATTGTCTACTCTCAGCAATGATTAATTCGCAGCGACGAACGGTCATTCAGCCTCGCCGAATAGTGAAAACATTAGTTCTTCTAGGCCATTCAGCGGTACCTGTACCAACGATTCTCAGTTCGGCCCTCGCGAAGATCGTCCAGCCTTCGGTGCAATTCCTCGCGCACGTTGGGGTGACTGCGCAAGATCGGCAGGACACTCGTTGTCAGCTTCAGTTCCCGCACCGCTCTGAGCACCGGAAACCCGCTCCAGGACGTCACGTCGAAGCCGTAGCCGTCCACAAGCGACTGGTACCGCCCGGCCGGGTCCCCGAACCGCTCACGGCCGACCGCGAGCGGCGTCAGGTCCCATTCCGGTGGCCCTACGCAGGAAGAATCGAAGTCGCAGAGCACCGGCCCGCCAGGTCCGACCAGTACGTTGCCGGGATGCGCGTCGCCGTGCACCAGGCCGCGCGGCAGGGCGAAGTCCAGCTGGCCCAACGCCGTTTCCAGCTCGTCACAGCGGCCCAGCAGGAACTGCCGATCGCGGTCGCGCAATTCTTCGGCGTCGCCGACGCGGGCACGCACCGCATCCATCGGCGACCACGTCGCGAGGCCGTCGGGCGGTGGAAGTGCGTGCACGCGGAGTAACAGGACTGAAAGGTCAGCGGCGGTCGGTTCCCGCCCGGTGGAAGCCACTTTCTGCCAGACAGTTACGAGGTGTTCACCGACTCGCAGCGGCTGCCGGACGTCGGGAAGTAACCGAATAGCGGGCACATCGTGCGCCGCGAAATGCTCCGCGACGCGGACGACCTTGCCGACGCGGTGCCGCAACGCACGCGAGCCGACGATCCGGACCACAACCGGATCGTCGGCCAGCGCGTAGACGGCGTTGTTGGTGAATCGGAGGAGTTCGGCACCGGCGGCGGCATAACCGAGTAAGGCGCAGGTCTGTCCCAGCGCCTCGTCGAGTATTTCCCTGGTGAAGCGCCCGTCCAAGTCAGGCCGCTAGGGTCAAGTCAGGCCGCGAAGAAAGCGCTCAGTCTGTCCGCCAGCTCGCGGGCGTCGGCGTTGTTGCGCCGCAGCTCCGCCTCGATCTGGAGGGGCTTCAGACGGTCACGCACCCGGGCGGACTTGATGCCTTCGGCGCAGTCCAGCGCCTTGCCGCCGACCTTGGCGCCCTGGTCGATGTCGCCGTCGAGCAGGTGGTTCGTGGCGAGCGCGCCGAGCATGAACGTCTTGCTGCGCGCCATGTCGTCGTCGTAGGTATCAACAGCCCTGGTCAGGGCCGGAATCGCGTACTTGGTGTGGGTGACGTCCTGCTGCGCGAGCACGGTGTGGACGGTGCCGATCATCGCGTAGACGTCGGTCTCGTTGAAGAACTTGACCCAGGATTCGGCGTTGGCCAGGTCGGCTCGCGCGAATTCGTCCTTGGTCCGGCCGAGCAGCTTGGCGGCCTGGTCGTGGTTGCCCATCATCGCGTAGGCCCAGGCCTCGTTGGCGCAGAGCACGGCGACTGCCAGCTCAGAGCCCGATTCCTGCGCGGCGATCTGGCCGAGCTGGAACAGCTTGAGCGCGTCGTTCGGCGCGTCCTGGTGCAGGTAGACCCGGCCCATCCGGTAGAGGACGTTGGCGACGAGCGGGTGGTTGTCGCCCTGTTTCGCCAGGTCCAGCGCGTTGGCGAAATGCCCGCGGGCGGAGTCCATCAAGCCGGTGTCGAACGACGTCCAGCCGGCCAGACTGTGCAGGTCCGCCAGCGCCACGAACAGGCGCGACTTGACCAACTCGGTGCCGTTGGACTCGAGCATCTGCTGTCCCCAAGACAGCTGGGCGACCACTGCGTCGCGGCAAAAACCGCCGCCGTACTGGTAATCAAGCGCACGTAGCGCCCTTGTCGCGGCCTCGACCTGCCGCACGTCGGTCATCCCGATCCGGCCGGGGGCCGGTGTCCTCGCGGGGTTGGCGGACCAGTTGCCGGATTCCGTTCCCAGCACCGCGGCACCCATCGTGACCTGTGCGGCATGCGCGAGGAACCTCCGTCGCTTCACGGACTCGTCCTCCTCGGCCTGCTGGCCGCCGGCAGCACCGACGACCCGTATCGCTGTCGCCTCGTCATATGCGAGACCCATGTATCCACGGGCGACACCCAAGCCATCGGAGATCCTGGTGAGCACGTCGTAGGCCATGACCTGACGACCCTTGAGGATCTCCGACACTTCGGACTGCGATTGGCCGGTCATCGCGGCGATCTGGCGCTGGGACACGCCGTGCTGGCGCAGCAGCCGATAGACGGTACTGATCTCCCGCTTCGACAGAGCCTCCCGCATGTCTGGTTTCTCCCAGGCATCCGACGGGATCAGCTGGCCTTGCCGACCGTCTTGACCGCTACCGCCATTACCGGCGTCCATTGCGCCCCCTCACAGTCCGTTGGGCGTCTACAAACAGCGTAGGCACGTTCATTCAACCCCGCTAAAGCCGTTTTAGGCGAGCTGATCGGTCCGAACGAAGTTCCGTGACCGCTTACCGTGGAACCCGGACCGGTCGCAGCCCGAACGCGGTTCCCACCTTCTATCGCTCGCCGTTTGGTCGCAATGTAGTTGTCAGTTCTCCGTGACCAACCAGGCACCGCCAGCGATCACAGAGAGCTACCGAAGACCCAGACAGCACAGCAGTTCCCGTTACGCAGTGTTTGTTCCCGGCATATGGACAGAGCGGAGTAACCCGGTGGAGTTCGTGGATTCGATCACAGCAGGACGTGCTGGGACAGCCACGAGCCCCGTGCGGCCCTCGGGGCCAGTCACGGTGGCCCGCATGGCCCCCTCTTCCCCGCCGGTGGACCCGCGCACCGCGAACGTCCGTCGGTACGAGGGCGGCCAGCTCATCTGGCGCGTGCAGTGCGGTGACCTCATCAACCGCGAACGTGCGGTGACCGTGTTCGTCGAAGACAACCAGGTAGTACTGGTTTCCCCGCCAGGAGAGACCGCGCGACTGACAACTGGCCAGCTCGGCCAGCTCAGGGCCGCGCTCAATGAAGCCGCCAAAATGGCGGAAAGGTAACGGTGGTTCCAGGTGGATCAAATCCTCGGGCAGGTTCTCCGCAATGCCGTATGGGAACGCCTCGACATGCTCTCCGATCTGGCCAATCGTGCCGACGCCCACTCGCTTGTGTCGGTGGCACGTTCCGAGCTCCCACGCCTGACTGAGGGCTGGCGCGCCATGCTCCTGGCGCACGAGCCCGACGAGCGCGGCGACTGCCCGACCTGCTCCACCCGGTGGCACCGCTGCAAGGCGCCGTGCTCGGTGTGGCAGGTCGCGCACGAGCACCTGGTCGCCGGCGGCCTGGCACCGCAGCAGGACCCGAAGCGTCAGGGGCGTCGCAAGCCGCTGCCGACGCAGACCCGTGGCGGAAGCGCCCCCGCGCCCTCGCCTGCGGAAACCACTGGTCGGCACGCGCTGATTGTCGGTGCCTGACCCCAAGACTGGCGAGCATGGCCGACCGACCGCCCCCATCGGGTTGACGCCGACGCTCGCCAATTACCGAAGGCCGGCTCGTCCGTACCCCCGAGCGTGATGAGCCGGCCCTCGGTTCCTTCCTCCCCGGTCCCCACCGCGATTAATCGAAAAATTTACGTGTTAGCCCTAGCCAACGCCTCGCGACCTCGCTAGATTATTGATCAATACCACCTAGTAACACCTCGCTGTCGAGGAGCTTCACGCCTACTCGACGGCCCATGATCACCGCGGGCCGGTGCCGTTGCACTCCCCTCCCCCGACCGGCACCGGCCTGCGGTCCCCACCTAGGTGGTGGTGCGAAGACGCATCGCTCGACCCCTTACGGTGAACGCGCGCGTGGCATATACCACTTGCCAGCGCAGCGGTCCTACGGTCGGTTCATGACTGAGGAATCGACGGCGAGACGCCGTGAGCTGGGTAGCGAGCTGCGAATTCTGCGCAAGCGGCACAACATGAGCGGTCATCAGCTGGGCAGACGACTGGAATGGCCGCCCAGCAACATCTCTCGCTTGGAAACGGGCGTCCGACCCCTTCCCATCACTGACGTCGCCATGTTCCTGGCGACCGTCAACGCCAACGCCGAGGAACGCGCCCGCCTCCTGAAACTCGCCGAGCTCAAGGACGACAGTTACTGGGTCCGCCCATACTTCAGCCAGCTCGCCGACCCCATGAAGTCCCTTGTCCTGCAAGAATCCCTGGCCGAATCGATCGTCAGTTACGAGCCCCTGATCATCCCCGGCCTGCTCCAGACCGAGCCCTACGTGCGCACAGTCTTCGAAAACTTCGGCCGCCACACGCGCGAGCGAGTGGATTTTCTGGTCAAAGCCCGCATGGATCGCCAGATGTTGCTGTCTCGATGGAAACCGCCGCGCTGCACGTTCTTCATCCACGAACGCGCGCTGCGAACAGTCGTTGGCAACGCACAGCTGATGTACGAGCAGCTTCTCAACCTGGTGCTTTCGAGCAACATGTCCCGCTGCTGCATCAGGATCATTCCGGACTCAGTGCCCAGCCTGCGCACCTTGGCCAGCCCGTTCTTCGTCATGGAGTTCGGCGACCATCCAGCGGTCGTCTACACCGATACCCATGCGGCAGGGATCTTCATCGACGATCGAGCTGGCGTCGAGGAGCATTACCTAATCGCTGCGAGCCTGGAACAAAATGCCCTGCTTGAGGGAGACTCAAGGGAGTGGCTTGTCCAGATGGCGAGCGAGTACGAGCGCATGGAGGAGTAACCACATGGCCTGGACCAAGAGCAGTCACAGCGAAGGTGCCGAGCACTCCAACTGCGTCGAAGTTCTGCTCCAGCCCCAGGCCATCGCAGTGCGTGATTCCAAGGCCCCCGCAGCCGGTCACTTGACGTTGCCGAACCCGGCTTGGGCCGCCCTGATCACCTCACTGAACGCACGCGAGTAATCAGGAAACCGGCGATAATCGTCGCCACCGCCGATGCGGCGAACAGCGCCCGATAGCCGCCGAGTTGCGCCAATAGCACCGTCGCGACGAGCGGCGCGACCACCTGCGGCAGCGAATTGGCGATGTTGACCACGCCCAAGTCCTTCGCGCGGTCCTCCGCGGCGGGCAAAACCGAGGTAAGGATCGCCAGCGCCACGGCCATATACGCGCCATACCCGACACCGAGGAGCGGCGAGGCGATCAGTGCGGCGGTCCAGTTCTGCCAGAACGCCAAGATCAAGGCGGCGAGCGCCATCACCGCTGCCGCCGCGAGGACGAACGGCTTACGCCGCCGCGACCTGTCCGAGAAATGCCCCGCCGCGACCGCGCCGCCGATCAGCGCGACGCCGTAGAGGCCCATCATGATCAGCAGTCCGGTGTCCGGGTCTTCGAGGTGCACCGCGTCCCGGAGGAAGAACAACAGGAACAGCGTCCCGAGTGCGTTTCCGGTCCCGACCATGAAGTGACAGGCCCACGCCCACGCGAAATCCGGGTGCTCGCGCGGCGAGATCCGCAGGCTCGCCAGGACCTCCCGCACCTTGGCCGCGGGCCGGAACGCGGCGGGCAATGTGGCGTCGGGCGTGCGCAGTACGAACGCGATCGCGCCGAGCACCACGATCACCGCGCACGCGATGTATCCGCCCGGCAAGCTCGTGACCAGCACTGTCACCAGCACCGCACCCAGCACCGTGCCCAGCATCTGACTGATCCCGACGAGCCCGCCGATATGCGCACGCTGGTCCACCGGCACGCGGTCGGGGATCGCTGAGGTGAGTGTCGCGAGCATGCCGTTGAGCCCGGCGGAAACCAGGCACCAGCCGAGGATCATCACGCCGACGTTGCCCGCCGATGCGAGCACGAGCAGGCCGATCGCGCCGAGGGTCGCCCCGGCGAGCGTCCACGGGTGGCGGCGGCCGAACCGCGAACACGTCCGGTCCGACAGCAGCCCGATCAGGGGGTTCGCGACGAGCGACACCAACGCGCCGACGCCGGTCACCAGACTGAAAACGAACTCCTTGTTCGCGGAGTCCAGCAGCTCGGCCTGCGTCGGGAGCAGCACCTGGATCGGCGCGTAGATCCCGAGCCAGAGCCCGATGTTCGCGAAGAACAGCAGGCTCATCCAGCTCTTGCGGACATGGATGGTCGGCTCGGCGAGCGCCGCCGGTCTGCCTTCGACTTCAGTCATGCGTGACCAGCTTCCGGTACCACTCGTAGGAATCCTTCGGCGTCCTTCGCTGGTTCCCGTAGTCGATGTGCACGAGACCGAAGCGCGGCGCGTAGCCCTTGGACCACTCGAAGTTGTCGAGCAGCGACCAGACGAAATACCCGCGGATGTCGACACCGTGGTCCATCGCCTCACGGACCGCGGTGAGGTGACTTTCGAGGAAGTCGATGCGCTCGGGGTCGTGCACTTTGCCGTCCGGCCCGACCTCATCGGCGAAACTGCAGCCGTTCTCCGTGATGAAGATCGGCGGCAGGTTCTCCTTGTAGCGATCCTGGAACGACACCAGCATCTCGCGCAACGCGTGCGGCACGATCGGCGAGTCGTTGGTGGTCATCGGATAACCCTCGATCGGGCGAAGTTCGAACGGAAGCGGATTGTCCGGTCCGGGTGCGGCGACGCCTTGGGGCTCGTAGTAGTTGACGCCGTAGAAGTCGAGGGGCTGCGCGATGGCCGGAAGATCGTCGGCGAATCCCTCGGGCAGGTGACGCTGGATTTCCTCGGGGTAGGAGCCGAGGAGCACAGGCTCGGTGTACATCCGGTTGAGCAGCGCGTCGAGCCAGATCGCGGCGGCTTGGTCCTCATCGGTGTCGGCCGCGGGCCAGATCGGGCTGTGGTTGTTGGCCGTGCCGATATTGGTCGCGCCCGCCGCGCGCAGCGCCTGGACGGCGAGTCCGTGCGCGAGATTTTGGTAGTGCGCGGTGGGAATCGCGTCGAGCAGCAGGAACTGGCCGGGCGCGTACTCGCCGATTCCGTAGCCGTAGATGGACGTGACCATCGGCTCGTTGATCGGGATCCACATCTTCACGCGGTCGGCGAACCGCTCTCCGAGGATCGACGCGTACTCGGCAAAACGCTCCGCGGTGTCGCGCGCGAGCCAGCCGCCGGCGTCCTCGAGAGCCTGCGGAGTGTCCCAGTGATAGAGCGTCGCGCAGGGCGCGATGCCCGCTTCGCAGACACCATCGAGTAGTCGATCATAGAAATCGAGGCCCTCTTTGTTCGCCGATCCCGTGCCGTCCGGCTGTATTCTGGGCCAGGCAAAGGACATTCGGTACGCCCCGACCCCAAGTTCCGCCATCAGGGCGATGTCTTCCGGGTAGCGGTGATAGTGATCGGCAGCTACCTTTGCGTGCTCACCGCGTGCGATCTTGCCCTCCGTGGCGGTGAACGTGTCCCAAATGGACGGTCCGCGGCCGCCTTCGCTCGTGGCGCCTTCGATCTGGAACGCCGAGGTGGACACACCCCAGACGAAATCGGGCGGGAAGGTCAAGTTTTCCACTGGCGATCTCTTTCATCGAGGCATCTTCAGAGGGCAAGTCAGGAGAACATGAAAAGTTCTCATATGCTAGGCCTTCACTCGTCCGTGGGGAAGCCCGTTCGCACGATAAAGTCGCTGATCAGCAGATTGAGGAGCCCGACGTGTCCGACATCCAGGCCGCCAAGGCGACGGCCGAGGCGACCCCGCTTCGCCGGCAGCCGGTCCAGCAACGCAGTGCCAAACGTGTGGAGCAGATGCTCGACGCCAGCGCCCAGCTGATCGACGAGCTCGGCTACGACGCGCTGACGACAACGCTCATCGCGAAACGGGCGGGTGTGGCCGTCGGTTCGCTGTACCAGTTCTTCCCCGACAAGCGCGCTGTCGTGCAGGCGCTGACCCAGCGAAACCTCGAACGCTTCATCGCTTCGGTGACCGAGCGGCTCGCCACCATGGACCACGGGCACTGGTGGGACGTCGTCGACTCGATCCTCGACATCTACCTCCGCATGCACCGCGAGATCCCCGGATTCTCGAAGGTGCACTTCGGTGACGTCGTCGACAGACAGTTGCTCGACGAGAGCCGGGACAACAACACCGTGCTCGTCGACGCACTCGCGGAAATCCTGACGCCGAAGCTCGGCTTCCCGCCGGACGACCTGCGGTTCGCGCTGACGATCGCCAACGAAACGGCGGACGCGCTGTTGAAATTGGCCTTCCGACGCGATCCGCGCGGCGACGAGCAGATCGTCACGGAGACGAAATACGTGGTCAAACGCTATTTGGCGAGCAAGTTCGGCGAGTAGTCCCCAAGTTGTCCACAGGCATCCACATCTGTGGACAACTAACTCACCCGAAGTTCTTGCCTTCGCCGCGGTAAGTCGGGACGGTTCGCTCGACCCGATCGCCGACGACGATGTGGTACGCGGTGAAGCGCTCGGCGAGTTCGCCGGCCTTGGAGTGGCGCAGCCAGACGCGGTCGCCGAGTTTCAGCGACCGCGCGGCTTTGCCCACCACGGGGGTCTGCACTTCGCCGGCGCCTTCGAGCGGAAGCATGCCGAGCCCGGCGGGGAGGTACGGCGACGGGCGCCGCGAGATCTCGTTCGGGCCGGAACCGATGTAGCCGCCGGAAAACAGCGTCGCGATGTTCTTCGACGGCCGCCGCACCACGGGCAACGCGAAGAGCGCGGCGGGCTGCGGCTTGAAGCGCGAGTAGAAGTCGAACAGCGTCGGGCCGATCAGGCCGGAACCCGCGGCGATCTCGGTCACCGCGGCTTCCGCGCCGGTCGTCTCGATGCTGCCGGTGCCGCCGCCGTTGACGAACTCGATGTCGGTCACCGCGCGCACGGCCTTCACCGCCGCGGCACGCCGCTTCGCGAGTTCGGCGGCCGAGCGGATCTGCATCCAGTGGACGATCGCGTTCTTGACGGCGTTGCCCGCGGTGTCGCCGAGACCGGCGATCTGACCTTCGTAGGCCATCATGCCGGAGACCTGGAAACCCTTACGTGACAACACAATCCTTGCGAGTTCGGCGGCCTGCTTCGGGGTGAACACCGGCGAGCGCCGGGTGCCGACATGCAGGCCGGGGAGCGGGCGCCACGACGCGTCGAGCTCGAGGCAGACCCGGATTTCGGGGTGGTCGTGGCCGAGCGCGGAGTCGACGAGGTCGAGATGCGCCGGCGAATCGATCATGATCGAGATCGCCGCGCGGGCCTTGTCGCTGGCCGCCAGCCGACGCAGCGCGCCGTGATCGGCGGTCGGGTACGCGACCACGATGTCGTCGGTGGTGCCCAGCTCGACGTGCCAAAGCGCCTCGGCGAGCGAGTAGCACATCAGGCCTTCGAAGCCGGGCATCGCGAGGACGCGCTCCAGCAGATACCGGCACCGCACGGACTTGCTCACGACGCGGATCGGCTTACCGGCCGCGCGGCGGGCGAGGGCGGCCGCGTTGGCGTCGAACGCCGCGAGATCGACGATTGCCAAGGGCGGGTCGAGATCCTTGGTCGCCAGGTCGAACGGCGTCGCGGTTCCTGAGGTCACAATGGCTACGGTACGACAGAAAAGCTTGAAACGCGAATACCATTCACTTATGGTTTCGGAACTCAGACTCTGAATGGATGGGCCCGCAGATGACACGGTGGACGAACTGGGCCGGTACGGCGACGGCCGTCCCGCAGCGTGTGCACAAACCACGCAGCACCCCCGAGCTCGCCGAAGTCGTCGCGAACGCGGCGGTCGAAGGCCGGAAAATCAGGCCCTGGGGCAGCGGACATTCGTTCACGCCCATCTGCGTCGCCGAGTCGGACGCCGTCGACCTGACGAATTGGACGGGGATCGCTTCCGCCGATGTCAGCACCGGCTTAGTGACCGTTCGGTCGGGAACCACGATCAAAGTTCTCAACGCAGAGCTCGATCACCTCGGCCTGGGTCTCATCAATCTGGGTGACATCGACGCGCAGACCGTCGCCGGCGCGATCTCGACCGGCACCCACGGCACCGGCGCCCGGCTCGGCGGCCTCGCGACGCAGGTCGCCGCGCTGGAAATCGTCCTCGCCGACGGCTCCGTAACGCACTGCTCGGCCGACCACCGCCCCGACCTTTTCGCCGCCGCCCGCGTCGGCCTGGGCGCGCTCGGCGTCATCTCGACGGTGACGCTGCAGTGCGAAAAGGCGTTTTGCCTGTCCGCGCAGGAGCGTCCGGAGCCGCTGGAACAGGTGCTCGAAAGCTTCGACGAACTCGCCGCGTCGAACGACCACTACGAGTTCTACTGGTTCCCGTACGGCAGCAACGCGCTGGTCAAGCAAAACAACCGGCTGCCAGCGGGCGCCGAATGTCAGCCGCTGAGCAAGGCACGGCAGTTCCTCGACTACGAGATCATGGAGAACGTCGCGTTCGGCAGTTTCTGCCGCATCGGCCGCGCGATGCCGCGCCTGGTGCAGCCGCTCGGACGCATCGCGTCGTCGAGCCTTTCGTCCCGTGACTACAGCGACGTGTCGCATCGCGTGTTCGTGACGCACCGAGCGGTCAAGTTCGTCGAGTCGGAATTCGCTGTTCCACGTGAATCACTGCACGACGTCCTCGCCGAACTGCGCGCGCTGGTGCCGACACTGGAAAACCCGGTGATGTTCCCGGTCGAGGTACGCGTCGCCGCGGCCGACGACATCTGGCTTTCCACGGCGAACGGGCGGGACTCAGCGTACATCGCGATCCACCAGTACGTCGGCATGCCGTACCGCGAGTACTTCGCGGGCTTCGCGTCGATCGTCGGCCAGGTCGGCGGGCGGCCGCACTGGGGCAAGATGCACGACCTCGACGCGTCGACCCTGCGCGAGCGCTACCCGCACTTCGACGACTTCCTGCAGGTCCGCAAGGAAGTCGACCCGGCAGGCGTTTTCACCAACGCCTACCTGGACCAGGTGTTAGGTCCGGTCTCGTAGGGCGAAGCCGCCTGATGACGTAGTAATTCGTCGCCACGACCAACAGCGTGATGACGCTGAATGTCAGGTACAAGCCGGTGAGCACGCCGAACTGCGTTGTGATCACCACGAGAACCGCACCGGAGACCAGGCCACACAGCAGGCCCATGATCCCCAGCGCGGACACCAACGCGCGAAGTCCACGCGCGCGGTTCTCGTCCAACGATCCGGTCGACACACACCTCGGTCCGCCGAGCACCGCGATGCCGATCACCAGCAGGCACAGGTCTACGGCCGCCGCGAGGACGATCACGACGGCCATCATCGGGTGCTGCTCCGCTACCGGAAGCTTGTTGCCGATCCACACGACCTGGAATCCGAGCATGACGCTGAGGAAGATCGAGATGATCCCCATCCCGCGACTTTCAGCTCGGATCTTCCGCAGCATCCGAGGGGAAATCCAGCGGTAATCCGGCGATTCGATGCCGCATCCTTAACGTTGTGACGTGAGCGCAGCTAGGTGGGTGGCTCGTGACCATAGGCAGTGCCGCGCGGGATCTAGAGCTGCTGGGTGGCTTCTTCGATGGAGGCGTCGCCCGAGATGAGCTCGATGGTCCGCTTGATCGACTTCGGCGCGTTCAGCAACGCGACGACCACGGCCGCCACGTCGTCGCGCGGCACGGGGCCGCGGCCGGTCTTGTCGGCGATCAGGACCTTGCCGGTGCCCGGGTCGTTCGTCAGGGCGCCCGGCCGGAGGATCGTCCAGTCCAGATCCCGCTCGCGCAGGTCGTCCTCGGCGGCCTTCTTCGCCTTGAGGTAGACCGCGAAGGTCGGGTCGAGGCCCGGGGCGTCCGGATTGTCCGCACCCATCGAGCCGATCTGGATGTGCCGCCTGACCCCGGCCTGCTCGGCAGCCGCGGCGAAGAGTGCGGCTGCGGCGCGGTCCACAGTGTCCTTGCGTTCGGTTCCGCTGCCCGGGCCGGCGCCGGCGGCGAAGACCGCGGCATCCGCTCCCGAAAGGACAGCGGCGACCGTGTCCACATCGGACTGCTCGAGGTCGAGCACCACCGGCTCGGCCTTCAACGCTTCGAGCTTGCCCGTCTGCTCGGGCTTCCGGATGATCCCGACCGCCTGATCACCGCGCTCGGCGAGCAACTTCTCCAGCCGAAGCGCGATCTGACCATGTCCACCTGCAATAACGACTCGCATACAGCGAGCCTAACCCCATCAGTCGACGTCGGCAGGGACCTCGGTGACGGCGAGCAGGTGCTCGTAGACCATCTCGTTCATCCAGCGCGAGATCGGGTCCTCGTCGAGGAGGATGCGCTCGGTGCGGCCCTCGAGGTCGAGGTCGATCATCGCGTTCGGGTCGGCGGTCACCACGGCGAGGCCGTACGCACGGGCGCGCGGCAGACAGTTGACGACGTAATCCTCTGTCAGTACGGCGGGCGACGGCAGCACCATCGCGGCCTCCCCGTACCGGGCGAACGGAACCGCGGAGGCCATCGCGGTGCGCCAGTGCCGGCCGACCGCGATGACGCCGATGATCTCGGCGGCAGCCGCGGGTGCGGTTCCAGCGAACTCTGGCCAAGTCCAGGTGTCGACGGTGGCGCGATCGGCGACCGGGCCGAAGCCCATCGCGATGCGCTCCGCGTGCACGTCGGTACGGAGCTTCGCGACCACGCAGACCTTCCGGCCGAGCATGGCCATCTCCGGCAGCACGACGCCGTCCCACCCGAGAAGGGCGGCGGCTTCGCGAGCCAGCTCGTCGACGGACGCGGGCAGCTCGAGTGGCGGCACCACACGACTCGGCAGCGACCGGCTGTTCTTGGTTCCGCCGGTCACCGCGATGTTGTGAGGTGTTGGTGTAGCCGCCACGAGTCCGCCTCCTTCAAATTCCTGAACCACTGTGTTGAAGCTGTGTGCTCGGTAAAAGCTGTGCTCCTGATCCCCCCGGAAAGGGGCACATGACTTTGGTACCAGTGCGACAAGGCGTGGTCGCCGGGTAACGAGAGTGGCTGCGATCGGCGGACGTCCTCGGTCGGTGACCGGTCGACGAGCGGTTGGGGACTTCAGCCCGACCGTGCCGCCGTACGGGTGAGACGAAGCTGAACGGTCCGCCGCAGGTCGGCGCGGGTGGCCCGGATCACGTCCACGGCAAAGGAACCAAGCGGTTGCGCCGAACAGCCTAATATCGACGTGAATCCACAGTGGACGTCACCGGTCCGGGGTGACGTTCACCGCAGCGGGTGTCGTACTGCCGGGTTTAGGGTTACTGACCAGTCACATGTCGCTTGCGATGGAGGATCGATGCGCTCGCCGAAGGACTTCTTCGCCCCGCTGGCCCTCGGGGCACCGGAACCGCTCCGCGAAATTCCCGTGCCGCCGTCGAGGATGATCCACTTCTTCGACCCGAGCAACGAGAAGATGGCGGCGAAGGCACCGGACATCGCGAAGAAGGTCGATGTCCTGCTCGGGAACCTCGAGGACGCCGTGCGCGCCGACCGCAAGGAAGCCGCGCGCGACGGGCTGGTGGCGATCGCCAAGGCCAACGACTTCGGCAAGACGCAGCTGTGGACCCGCATCAACAGCCTCGACTCGCCGTGGGCGCTCGACGACCTGATCACGCTCGTCACGGAGATCGGCGACAAGCTCGACGTCATCATGGTGCCGAAGGTCGAAGGCGCCCAGGACATCCACTACGTCGACCGCCTGCTGGCGCAGCTCGAAGCGCGCGCCGGGCTCACGAAACCGTTGCTGGTGCACGCGATCCTGGAGACCGCGAGCGGTGTCGCGAACGTCGAGGAGATCGCCGGCGCGAGCCCGCGGATGCAGGGAATTTCGCTCGGCCCGGCCGACCTCGCCGCGAGCCGCCGGATGAAGACCACCCGCGTGGGTGGCGGCCACCCGGGTTATCTGGTGCGTACCGACCCCGTCGGCGAGGACATCAACGAAGGCCGCACGACCTACCAGCAGGACCTGTGGCACTACACCGTCGCGCGCATGGTCGACGCCTGCGCGGCGCACGGAATCCTGCCGTACTACGGGCCGTTCGGGGACATCCGCGACGTCGTCGGCTGCGAAGACCAGTTCCGCAACGCGTTCATCCTCGGCTGCGTCGGCGCGTGGAGCCTGCACCCGGTGCAGATCGACATCGCGAAGAGGGTTTTCTCGCCCGCGCCTGAAGAAGTCGCCTGGGCCCGCAAGGTGATCAAGGCCATGGGCGACGGCACCGGTGCGGTGATGCTCGATGGCAAGATGCAGGATGACGCTTCCTATAAGCAATGTCTCGTCGTGGCGGAGCTGGCCGACGCGCTCGCCGAGGACGACCCCGAACTCGCCAAGGCGTATGCCGACGCGTCCACGGAGGACTGATCATGACCGAGTTGAGACCACGCCGTTCCGTCCTCTACATGCCCGGCGCGAACGAACGTGCGTTGGAGAAGGCCAAAACCCTCGACGCCGACGCGCTGATCTTCGACCTCGAAGACGCCGTCTCCCCGGACGCCAAGGAAACCGCCCGCGAACGCGTCTGCGCCGCCGCGGCCTCCGGCGACTACGGCCGTCGTGAGGTGACCATCCGCGTCAACGGCATCGACACCGGCTGGCACGACGCCGACCTCCGCGCCGCCGCCCAAGCCGGGCCGGCCGCCGTCGTGGTGCCCAAGGTGAACTCGGCGCGCGAGGTGAACAACATCGAGCGCGCGCTGGAACTCGGCGGCGCGCCGGACCACATGAAGATCTGGGCGATGCTCGAAACCCCGGTCGCGATGCTGCACGCGGAGGAAATCGCCGCCGCCAGCGAGCGGTTGACCGTGTTGGTGATGGGGACGAACGATCTCGCGAAGGAGCTGTACGCGGAGTTCGTGCCAGGGCGCGCGCCGTTGATGGGCGGGTTGTCGCTGGCGCTGCTGGCCGCGCGGGCGACCGGGAAGGTGATCCTCGATGGCGTGTACAACGACGTCAAGGATCTTGAGGGGTTCGAGGCGGAATGCTTGCAGGGCAGGCAATACGGCTTCGACGGGAAGACGTTGATCCATCCTGGGCAGCTCGAGGCGTGCAACCGGCTGTTCGCGCCTTCGGCGGAGGAGATCGAGCGGTCGCGGCGGATCATCGAGGCGTTCACCCAGGCTCAGGTGGAGGGTCGCGGAGTGGTCACTGTGGACGGTCGGATGATCGAGAATCTCCACGTCGACAACGCGAAGCGGATCCTCGCGCTGGCCGAGGCGATCGGCAATGCCTCGGACTAGTGACTCGCCATCTGTCGACAGATGGCGACCAGGTGAGACCCTGGATTGCACTCGGGTGTGCGCAGATCGCGCTTGAGCGTGCACAGGCTGCGGCTAGGGGCGGGTGCTTAGGCGGACTAGGGCGTTTCGGGCGGCGGTGGCGACGACTTGGTCTTCGTGGCCGGTGGCGATGGATTCGAGGACTTTGGCGGCGCGGGGGTGGCCGGCGGAGGGGATTTCCTCGAGGAGTTCGAGTTGGGCCTCGCGGGATTGGAGGGCGAACTCGGCGACGGTTTCGTCCGGGACGGCGGCGAGGGCGTCGAGCATGCCGAAGACGACTTCGCGGCGGCTGAGTTCGTCGCCGGCGAGGACGCCGGCGCTGACGAGCCAGCCGGCGGCGGACGGGCCCGCCATGGAGTGGTTTCGCAGGTCGAGCATCGCGGCGATGCCTTCCTCGCCGCAGTTGCTCAGGAGCCGCAGCGCGACCATGCGGTGGCCGGAGTCGTCGGTGCGGGCGGCGAGCGCGCGCAGTTCGGCGCAGGCCTGGGTGACGCTGCGCGCGGCGAGCCAGCCCGCGACGCCCTTGTCGAAGGTCTCCTGCGCCATCTCGGCGAGCCTCGCGACGAGGACTTCGGCGGTCTCGTCGACCAGCTGCCCGACGGTCGTGACGGCGGCGCCGCTTTCGGCGAACAAGTCCCGCACCGCGCGCTGGCCCAGCGGCAGCAGCGCGAAGATCTGCCGGGTGAAGTTGTTGACGCTGAGGCTCTCCTCCAGCATGAACTCTTCGAGGTCGAGCAGCTCTTCGCCGGTCGCCTCACGCAGTTCCAGCAGGCCGAAGTCGGCCAGCAGCTGCGCTTCCCTGTCGAGGCTGAAGTCGGTGACCGGATTGAGCGAAGTCTCCTGCAACATGGTGAGCAGGATCGGCGCGGGCAGCGGGATCGGGGACGTGAACAGGCCCGCGAGAATCGGGAACACCATGTCGTCCTCGACCGGGTACAAGCTGTAGAGCGGCGCTTCGAGCAGGTCCATCCGGTCGAACGCGGCTTCCCACAGCTTCAGCGGGTCGGCCAGCAGTTTGGCCGCGCTCTTCACCTTCAGCAGCCGTCCTTTCGCGACCCGCGCGATCCGGATCGTCTTGGCCAGCTCGAAAATCCCGGAGACGCCCATCAGCCGTTCGCTGGTCCGCGTGTGGTCGCGATCGAACACATCGCGCGTGCCCAGCAAGGTGATGAGTTCGCGGGCGTCGGCGAGCTTGAGGTTGCCCTTGGTCGTGAGCGCACGGCCTTCGCCGATCCAGTCCACGAAATCACGCAGCTGAGTGCTGATTTTGGTGTCGGCGGCCAGCTCGCGCTGTTCTTCCTCGGACGGCAGGTCGAACACCGCCGACGGCGCCTGGGGCGGAAGGTCCGGATCGCCCTCTTGGTGCCGCTCGGCGATCACCGCGAGGACGGCGTCGTCGACCGCGATGCGGCCGCCGCGGACCTCGTCGATGAACGCGCTCGCCGCGTCCTGATCCTCCGGGTCGACGCCGCTTTCCAGCATCTTCGTGGCCCAGAACTTGGCCATGCCGTAGTTCTCGGGCTGCCGCATCGCGGCGAAGAAGTCAGGGCTGAGCTCGCGCAGAATCTCCCGCAGCGTGCCGATCGGCTCACTGCGCTCGTCGAGCAGGTCGCTGTCGTCGAGGAAGTCGAGGAACGCCTCGACGGTCTCCATCACGGTGACGTGCTCGGCTTCGGCCAGCGTCACGCGCCGCGGGAACCAGGTCAGCAACAGGCTGCGCAACGCGGGCGCGGTCCAGCGCCCCAGCAGCCCGTCGGTTTCGAACCGCTGGTTGAGCACCGCGTCCACGACGAACAGGTGCACGGTCCGTTCGCGCGTTTCCGACCACGCCTCGAACTCCGCCAGCACCCGCTGGGCGACTTCGGCGAACTCCTCGGGGTCCGCGCCCGTGAACACCATCCGCATGGGCCCACCCTTCCACGGGTCAGGGTCTCAACACGGTCAAGGCCAGGGAAGTTGGGCCGGTCGTACCCGTTCGAATGCCGCCGCAAGGCGGAGTACACCAAGATCATCAAAGCGTCGACCAGCTATTTGTAGCCCGACCGGTTGATTTTCACCCGTATAGCCGCAGTTCACCGACACCGCCGGCTGGCCGGACATGTTGTAGGGCACGGTGAACGCGATGTGCTCGAACGGGCGTTGCGGGTCGTTTGTCGGCGATGGGTGTTCCGCGGGCGGCGCGGACACCGGACACACCGGCGAGAGCACGAAATCGAACGGTCCGGTGGCCTTCAGCGCGGCCACGCTGATGGCGTCGATCTGCGCGAAACCGGTGTACGTGTCGAGGCCCGAGATCCCGGCGCCGCTGGTGGCCCACTCGGCGATGTACGGCAGGACCTGTCGACGTCGCTCTTCCGGCACCTTCGAGAGGTCCGACCACGCGCGGACGCGCCAGAACCGGTCCAGTCCATCGAGCATTTCCCTGGTCAGGAACGGTTCGACCGGTTCAATCACCGCGCCGGCGGCTTCGAGCAACCGAGCCGCTTCGACGACGGCCGCGCGGATCTCCGGCTCGACGTCCAGGCCCACGCCCGGATCGAGCTGCAGTCCTATCCGGACCCCGGCCAGGTCGACGTCGAGCGCGTCCCACGTGATGTCCTCGGGCGGCAGGCTCAGCTGGTCGCGCGGGTCGGGGCGCGAAAGGACACTCATGAACAGCGCGGTGTCGGCGACCGTGCGGGTCATCGGCCCGGCGGCGCGGCCGAGGAACGGCGGGTCGACCGGTACGCGGCCGAAACTGGGCTTGAGGCCGACCAGTCCGCACCACCCGGCCGGCAGCCGGATCGAGCCGCCGATATCGGTGCCGACGTGCAGCGGGCCGTACCCGACAGCGGCGGCCACCGCCGCGCCCGCGCTGGAACCACCGGGCGTGCGCGTGGTGTCCCAAGGGTTCCTGGCGGCGGTGTGGAAGCTCGACAGGCCGGAGGTGAGCATGCCGTAGTCGGGCATCGTCGTCTTGGCCAGCAGGACACCGCCGGACTCGTGGACGCGAGCTGCGGCGGGAGCATCGGCATCGGCCGGGATCAGCTCGGTGCCCGCGGTGCCCAGCGGCACGGGCGTGCCGCGGGTGGCGATGTTCTCCTTGAGCGTCAACGGGATTCCGTCGATCGGTCCGAGTGGTTCGCCGCTCCGCCAGCGCGCCTCGGACGCCTTCGCTTCGGCGCGTGCGCTTGCCGGGTCGAACGCGTACAGCGCGTGCAGCGTCGGTTCGAGCGCTTCGATCCTGGTGATCGCGTTCTCGGTGGCTTCGACCGGCGACAACGTGCCCGTCCGGTACGCAGCGATCAGCTCGACCGCGCTCAAATCCGGCATCTCAACTTCCCTCACTTTCGCCACTTCGTTCACATCAGCCTCAAAACGGGCCCAAAAACTTCAGAACATGTCGACATATTCGGAAGTTTGGGCTCACGGGGGTGGGGTGAAGCGGCCGTCGACGGCGGTCCAGCCGCCGTCGACGGGTAGGACGGCGCCGGTCACGAAACTCGCGGCCTCGGAGGCGAGGAACACGACCGCTCCGGCCAGTTCGTCGGCGCGCGCCCAGCGGCCGAGCGCGCCCTTGGCGG
>NZ_DASYMU010000011.1:0-21421 GCF_036008905.1 Amycolatopsis sp.
GATGAGCACCGAACCGACCGTCCCACCGCAGCCCGCCGGGTGGGGCGACCCGCCGCCCGCCGCTGAACCGGGCGCGAAGAAAGGCTGGACCGGCCGCAAAACCGCGGTCGCCGTCGGAGTCGCCGTGTTGATCGCGGCCGGTGGCGGGGTGGCGATCGCCGTCGGCACCAGCGGTGACAGCTCCACGCAGCAAACAGCCATGGGCGGTCCTGGTGGCCGTCAGTTCGGGGGGGCGCAGGGTGGCGAGGCGAGCGTTCTGCGCAACGCTTTGCACGGCGACTTCGTGGTCTCCGACGGCAACGGCGGCTACACGACCGAGCGGCTCCAGACCGGCGACGTGACCGAGATCAGCGCCACGTCCATCAGTCTGACCAGCAAGGACGGCTACAAGCAGGTCTACACGATCGACGCGTCGACGCAGAAGACCAGTGAGCCGAAGACGGGCGAGAGTGTGACCGTGGTCGCGAAGGTGTCGGGTGACACCGCGACGGCGACGACGGTCGGTTCCGCCACCGCGCTCACGCAGCGCGGTGGCGGCATGGGCCAGCCGCCGAACGGGGGCCAGCTGCCGAACGGCGGTCAGCGTCCCAGCGGCGGGGCCCGCCCGAGTAACTGACCTGCGCCATCTGTCGACAGGTGGCGGTCTCTTAGTCCCTGAGAGATCACCATCTGTCGACAGATGGCGGAAGACGGCCGACGTCGCGGATGAACCAGCCGAGCACGAAATTGTGCGAGATGACCAGCTCGCACTCATCGGTTTCGCTCGTTCGGGCGAAGTATTCGAGGGCCGCCGCTGCCTGCGGCGGCCCTTCTTCGAGTTCGCCGACGATCTCGGCCGTCTGCGCGGCTCGCGCCAGCGGGCTGTGGTGGATCCCGGTGAACGGCACACCGCGCAGCCGCTCACCGAGCAGGACGGCCTGGTGGCGCCCGGTTTCGGTGAGTTCGCTGCGTTTGTCGTCCCCATTCGCCTCGCCGTGACGAACGAGATAGAGCAGTTTGGTCCCCATCACGCCGACCGTACCGATCCTGGTGCCAGACTGGCGGTGATAGACCAACAGAGGAGTTCTGATGAAGCGCTGGGTCTTTCTCATCGTCGGTGGCCTGCTCACCCTGATCGGCATCGTCTGGACGGGCCAGGGCGCCGGCCTGATCACCGGCAGCTTCATGACCGGTGCGAAGCTCTGGTTCCTCATCGGCCTGGTTTGCCTGGTCGTCGGCATCGGCCTGATCGTCACCACCCTGCGCAAGCCCCGCACGAAGACCCAGTAGCGCTACTTCGTGGTGATGCGGAAGATCGGGTAGCCGGGCGCGATCTCCCGCAGCTTCTCGTCTGACGCCTTCGCGTCCACACCGTCGAAGAACACGCCGACCTCGAACTTCCAACGCTTGAGGTAGGCGCGTAGCAGCGCGGGCTTTTCGTCGTCGGCGAGCTCGGTGAAGGTGAACTCCTCGACCCGGCGGCCGACCCGCAGCTGCCCTTCGCCTGCCGCGCGCAGGTTGCGCACCCACTGGGTGACGCCGCGCGGGGCGACCAGGTACCGCTCGTTCTCGAAGGTCAGCAGGTTGACCGGGACCGAGCGCAGCTCGCCGCTCTTGCGGCCCTTCACCGACAGGACGCGGCTGCCCCACACGCTGAACCCGAGCCTGGTCAGCTTCGCGACGGCCTCGTTGAACAGGTTGGTGGACTTCTTCGGCTCGATGTAGCGGTCGGTGTTCATGGCGTTCTCCTCGCTTCGTTCATGGTGTTTCTTCGCTTCAGAGAGCACCGCTCTCGGTTAAGAGCAGTCAACACCCGAACAGGCGTCGCGTCAAGAGCAGTGCTCTCTAATTTGTGCACCGCTCTCTCAGGTGGCAGACTGACGCCCATGGCAGCCACATCGACCGCACGCGAACGAGCCAGGGCCGAGCTCACCCACGAGATCAAAGAGGCAGCCCGCCGCCAGCTCGCCGAGGTGGGCGCGAACGGGCTTTCGCTGCGTGCCGTCGCCAGAGAGCTCGGCATGGTGTCGTCCGCGCTGTACCGCTACTTCCCCAGCCGTGACCAGCTGCTGACGGCGTTGATCATCGATGCCTACGACGCGATCGGCGAAGCCGCGGAGTCCGCCGACAAACCCGGCGAAGACCCCCGCGAACGCTGGCGGGCGATCTGGCAGGCGACCCGCGCCTGGGCCCGCGAACACCCGCACGAGTACGCCCTGATCTACGGCTCCCCGATCCCCGGCTACCAAGCGCCGCAGGACACCATCGCCTCGGCGGCCCGGGTCGCGCTCGCGCTCGTCGAGGTCATCAAGAGCGGTGCTCTCCGGCCGATCCCGGACAGTCCCGAGCTGCCGGACCAGCTCCGGGAGCAGGCCGACGTGCTCATCGCCGCCCTCGGCACCGACCTGTCCCCGACCACGATGACCAGGATGCTCATGGCGTGGACCCAGCTGTTCGGCTCGATCAGCTTCGAGCTGTTCGGCCAGTACGTCGGCAGCGTCGACCCGGCCGACGCGTTCTTCGCCCACACCACCAGGCAAATGGCCGATTTCGTCGGCCTCGTCTAGCGGGGAAAGTGTCGACATATTCCCCGGAGGGGGTGGGGGGCGGTGACGGGAATCATCGCCGGAAACGGGGGCGTGCTGGTTAAGTGGGCTCGTGACTGAACAGCGGGTAAGCACAGAGCAGTGGCCGCAGCGGGTCAGTGTGGTCCGGGTGATCGGCACCGGCGTGATGGGACGCGGGATCGTCCAGCTCGCCGCCGCGGCGGGCCTGACCGTGGAACTCGCGGACGCCCAGCCGGACGCGGTCGGGCGGGCGGTCGAGTACGTCAGCGGGATGTTCGACAAGCTCGCGTCCAAGGGCCGGATGACCGAGGACGAGGCACAGGCCGCGAAGGGCAGGCTCCGGCCGCTCGACAGCCCGTTCGCGCCGGCGCAGGACTGTGACCTGGTCATCGAGGCGGTCCGCGAGGAGTTGGCGGTCAAAGCCGAGCTGTTCACCGAACTCGAGCGGGTCTGCCCCGAGCACACGATCTTCGCCACGAACACGAGTTCCCTGTCGGTGACCGCGATCGCCGCCACCCTGGCCGACCCGACCCGGCTCGCCGGGCTGCACTTCTTCAACCCGGTCCCGCTGATGCGCCTGGTCGAGGTCATCCCCGGCGCGCGGACACAGTCGTGGCTGCCGGGCGCGCTGAGCGAACTGGTGCGCCGCCTCGGCCACGAGCCGGTACTCGCGAAGGACGCGCCGGGCTTCCTGGTCAACCACGCCGGACGCGGGCTGGGCACCGAAGCGTTGCAGATACTGAGCGAATCGCTCTGCGAACCGTCCGATGTGGACCGGATCGCGCGCGACGTACTGGGTCTGAAGCTCGGCCCGTTCGAGCTGCTCGACCTCACCGGGCTGGACGTCTCGCACGCGGTGCTCGAGAGCATCTGGAGCGGGTTCCACAATGAACCGCGGCTCCGGCCGTCCTGGCTGACCCGCCCGCGGGTCGACGCCGGACTGTTCGGCCGTAAGAACGGCGAGGGCTTCTACCGCTATGAGGACGGCGTCCAGCAGGCGCCGCCCGAGCCGAAAGCCCCCGAGTACCTGGGAAAACCGGTCTGGACGGATCACGAAGCACTGAGCACGCTGCTCGCCGTCTCCGGTGTCAAGGTGGAACGCGACGAGGAGCCGTCGCCCAACGCCGTCGTGCTGCTCACGCCGTACGGTCAGTCCACAGTGGACGCGGCTGTCGCGAGTGGACTCCCGGCCGGGCGCGCGTGCGGTGTCGACCAGCTCGGCGGCTTCAAGAACCGGCTGACCCTGGCCGTGCATCCCGGGCTGGACCCCGAGTTCGGCCGCGCCGCGTGGGCCGCGCTCGCCACCACCGGGCTGCCCGTCACCGTCGTGCGCGACGGCCCGGGGATGATCGCGCAGCGCCTGCTCGCGTCGATCGTCAACACCGCGTGCTCGATCGCCGACCAGCGCCTCGCCACCCCGGCGGACATCGACACCGCGGTGCGCCTCGGTCTCGGTTACCCGCAGGGCCCGCTGACCTGGGGCCGCGACACCGGCGCCGACGTCGTGCTCCGCATCCTGCGCGGCCTGCACCGCGGCACCGGCGACCCGCGCTACCGGCCGAGCCGCTGGCTCACCGACCGCACCGCGCTGGGCCTGCCGCTCACCGAAACCGGCACGGTCCCCGCAGACCTGGCCTAAACCCCTGAGACACCAAGAAGGCCCCGGCAGCGAGGTCGGGGCCTTCTTGGAAAACCGACTTAAGGGACGATCTGGACCCGGTCCCCGACGGACAGCGTGTCGAAGAACTTCTGCGACGCGGCCGCCGAAAGGTGGATGCAGCCGTGGGAGTACACCGACAGGCTTCCGGTGTGGAACGCCTCGCCCGCGTGGTAGAAGAGCGAGTTCGGCATCGGAGCGTTGTCGAACTCCTTCGACAGGTGCATCTTCTCCTTGGAGTAGATGCTGAACGTGCCGACGGTCGTCTCGTGGCCCTTGCGCCCGGGCAGCATCTTGACCGGCCCGTAGATGACCTTGCCGTCCTTGAGCAGCCACGTCTGGTGCGACGAAAGGTCCACACAGGCCCTGACGGTCGCGGCACACGGCACGCCGGGGTCGGCCTTCGGCTTCGGCTTGGACGTCGACGTCTTCGACGGGGTGGGCGTCGGCTTCGGCTTGCTGCTGCTGCTGCTCGAAGTCGGCGTCGGCGTCTCGCTGCTGCTCGGCGCCGGGGTGCTCGACGGCGCGCTGGCCGACGTCGTGGTGGACGAGGCCGCGTTGCCGACAGCCAGCGGAGCGCCCCCGCCTCCGGTCGTGCCTCCCGAGCACGCCGTCAGCACCATCGTCGCCACCAGCGCCGAAACGCCGCCAAGAATTCTTTTCACGGCCACCCACCCCAGAAGTTCACTCCCATAACCCTTACGAAAGCTAAAGACGGCTGTCACCCCTTGGTGGTTGGCATCAAAAGGTCACGATTTCGTAGCCCGTGACGAACTGTCAGCAGTGCCCGGCGACCTGTTCACCGAGATGGAGTTCGGCGTACTCGGACGGTTGCTCTACGTGAGATGGGACGGCGGAACCGGTCCGGGAGGAGTAGGCACCACCCGCCAGCAGAGTGGCGTCAAGCCGTCCGGTAGGATTCTCCACGGAGGATTGGCCGAGCGGCCTAAGGCGCACGCTTGGAAAGCGTGTTGGGTGAAAGCCCTCGCAGGTTCGAATCCTGTATCCTCCGCAAGATCGACAAACCCCGGACGTGTACGCACGCCCGGGGTTTGTCGATTCACGTTCAGGTTCATACACCTTTGCGCTATTCACATACCTCATGCGGTCGGTCACGCTGATAAGTCGGACGTGATCCGTCCACGGATTCAAGGAGCCCGCCGAACATGGCCGGAGTGGAAGAGGTCCGCGCTGGTATCGCGCTTGCCAAGGACAAGGTGTCCGCAGGTATAGCCGCGCTGCAACAGGCCGTGATGGCCTTCGAGGAAGCGCAACAGACCCTTTCCCATGCCACGTCGGGCAGCAACCAGCCGGAAGTCGGCCAGTCCTTGGGAATGCTCGCGGAGGCGATCCAGAGCGTCAGCAGCACTCAGAGCACCGCCGAAGGTGCCATCTCGTCGGCCGAGTCCTATGCGGCCCGGCTCTGACCTCGATGGCAGGACTTGAAGAGCTCCATCAGTCGCTGACAGCCGCGCAAGCGGGCATTGCCAACGGGCAAGCAAGTCTGGGACAGGCGAAGGAACTGTTTGAGGAGGCGCAACGCGTGATCAGAGAGGCACAAGGCCAGGCCGATCCATGGCTTCCGTCCCAGCTCGCGCAAGCCATCGAGCAGATCGACGTACAAGTCGGCAAACTGGCCAATGCAAGTGAACTACTGACCGGATACCAGTCACGCTTGTAGGAGCCGCACGTTGATGGGCAACAAGACCAGCGACCAGCGCAACCGTGTCTTCAACGCGTTGGAACGGGTCCGCAGCCAGATCGGCTTGGTACTCGGCGCCGCCGCGGGCGCCAAGCGGGAAGCGGAGGCCGCACTCGCCAAGATCGAACTCGAACGGCTGATAGTCGCCGCCGGGATGGACAACGCGACGCCGGAACAGCAGTCGGTGTGGCGTCGGCATCCGGCGTCCGCCGAGGTCTTCAGCATGCTGCGCACGGTGCGCTCGCAGTTCTATACCGACTGGTCAGCGGGCCCGACCTCGTTGCGGGAACTGGTCGCGGCCAACGCACCCGGACCGGCGAGCCGTCCGCCCGGCGACTGGCTCGGCCGGATCGGACACAACCCTGGGCTCACCTCCCCCGGACTCTGGCGGATCGGCTCGTCCACTGTGGAGGGCCAGGCGTTCGACGTCGCCGTCCCACTTTTGGATGAGGCACATCTCTCGATTTCGTCGGCGCCGAAGACCCGCGCGGTGGTCGACGGCATCGTCCAGAACCTCCTGATGCGCCTGCTGACCACGTTCGAACCGGGCGCGGTACGCGTGCATCTCTGGGATGTGGGGCAACTCACAGCGATTCTTCCGGACCTGTATCCGTTGAGCCGCACCAGTGCGCTGACGCTCTACGACCCCAGCCGTCTCGACGATCTCCTCGATGAACTGGCCGGCCACATCCGCCGCATCCACGCCACGGGCATGCAGGCCGGCTACATGTCCCTGCGGGAAATCCGGCAGGCGACCGGGCAGCGCGGCGAGCCGTGGCGGGTGGCTGTCCTTTACGGCAACGGTGAAACGTTGGAACCCGAACGCGCGCGCGATCTCAAACGGGTGGCGAGCGGCGCGCTGGCGGCCGGGATGTCGCTGGTCCTCATCGACGTGCCGACAACGCTGAGCACCTCGGTCGAGACGATCAGCTTGCTGGACGAGCGCCGCGCCATCAGCAGCATGACCGGGCCGGACCTGGTGGTGGACCTCGATCCCGCGTTCCCTTCGTCCCAGGTCAGCCGGGCCGCCGGCAAGATCGCGGACGCGCTCATCGCCAGACAGGGCGGCCCGCGGACCTTCGCCGACCTACTGCCGATGGAGCTGGGCAAGGAAAGTTCGGCGAAAGAGCTGCGCGCACCGGTCGGGTTCTACGAAGGCGAAACCGTCGAGGTCGTCATCGGCGACGCGACCCCGCACGCGCTGATCGGCGGGCCGAGCGGCTCCGGCAAGACGAACTTCCTGTACTCGCTGCTCGGCAGTCTCACCGCGCGCTACTCGCCCGACGAGCTCGCGCTTTACCTGCTGGACTTCAAGGAAGGCGTCTCGTTCGCCGGACTCGCCCCCGGCCGCCGCAACGCCAGCTGGCTGCCGCACGCGAAGCTGATCGGCGTCAACGTCAACACCGACCGCGAATTCGGGTTGGCGTTGCTGCGTTTCCTCGCCGAAGAGCTGCGAAGGCGTTCGGCGGCGGCGAAAGAACACGAAGTGACGAACCTCGCCGACCTGCGCGAACAGGATCCCACCGGACACTGGCCGCGGATCGTCGCGGTCATCGACGAGTTCCAGTATCTGTTCGCGGGGCGTGACGGCGTGACGAACACGGCCACCCAGATGCTCGAGGACATCGCGCGGCGAGGCCGTTCGCAGGGCATCCACCTGGTGCTCGCGAGCCAGGACATCGCCGGCATCGACGCGTTTTGGGGCAAGCCGGCGGTTTTCGAGCAGTGCACCCTGCGGATCGCGATGCCGAAGGCTCGCCGTGTACTCGCCGAGACGAACAACGCGGCCGTCGCCGCACCGAAGTGGCACGCCGTGGTCAACCACGATTCCGGTGTGGCACACGGTAACCAGCTCGTGCACATCCCGGACGCGAGCAGCAAGGACGTGTTCGTCCAGCTGCAGAACCGGCTTTGGGACCGGTACGCGCAGCACTACGCGCCACCACGGCTGTTCGACGGCGCGTTCTCGCCAGAGCTCGACTCGGCGTCGGCGTTCACCCAGCTGATCCCGACCCAGCGGCCACGGGCGCTGCTCGGGCAGTCGATCGACGTCACCGAAATCGCCTGCGGTGTCGAGCTTCCCCCGGCGCCCGGCCGCAACGTGGCCGTGCTCGGGGCGGCGACGGCCGAAGCACTGTCCATTATGAACTCCGCTGCCCGGTCGCTGGCCAGGCAGTTCGAGCCCGGCACGGCGGAATTCACCTTGAGCTGTCCCGTCGAGGCCTGCCTGCCCGCGGTCACGGATCTCGCCGAACGGCTCCGCGGTGAAGGCCACACCGTCGAGCTCGTCACCGATTTGTCCGCGCGGCTGACGGAACTGGCCGAAGGCATGAACCAGCTCGACGGGCCGAAGGTGCTGCTGCTCTACGGCGTCGACGCCGCATTGCCCGCGCTGGAAGCGAAAGCGCCCGGCGTGCCGAAGAGCGGCCTCGACCAGCTGCGGATCATCCTCAAGCAGGGCCCCAGCCACGGCGTCCACACCGTCGGCTGGTGGCGCAGTGTGTCCCGGCTCAAGGACACCCTCGGTTTCGGCGGCACCGACGATATCGGTTCGTGGGCGGCGCTGGACGTACAGGGCAACGAACTCGCGCCGTTCGCCGCCGGTCAGGTCGTGCAGTGGTCGCCCCGGCCGGGACGGGCGCTGTTCTTCGACCGCAGCACCCACGGCGCACCCGAAGTGATCATCCCGTTCCAGCGACCCGAAGCCGACCGGTCTGGAGTGCTGTGACCCACCTCGACGGAATCACCGCGGCCATGCGGTACAAGGAAATCGTCGGCCTCGCCCGAGGTTCGGCCGAGCAGCTGCGCAACTGGGAACACGCCAGGGCGGACGAGCTGGAGGCCGCGCTCGGCGAGGCGACCGAAGCCGTCACCACCGCCGAAGCCCGCGAGGTGTGGGCCAAGGAACGGGCCATCCGGTGGTGGAAGATGGCCGAGCACAACGTCGCCCAGCTGACCTGGCTCGACGTCGGCGAAGAACCGCAACCGACCGCGAGCGCCCGGGCGCAGTACCTGGAGCGGTACCTGGAAGAGGTCAAGCCGAGCTACCAGGAACTCGTCCAAGCCGTCCTCGCCCTCGGCTGGCGCGCCCGCCGCTAGCGCCGACTCTCCGAATATGCCGACACTTTCCGCGCGCTTGCGCTTCCGAACATGTCGACATATTCGGAAGTTTGGCGCCTCTGGCACCTCATGAGTCTCATGAGTCCCACCGGTCCCGAATACGCCGACAACTTCCGAGCACGGAGCCTGCGGAAGTTGTCGACATATTCGGGGGTGCTACGGCCTCGGGAGGAACTTTCCGAGGAGCTGGTCCAGGAAGTCGACCAGGTCGTAGTACGCGTCGGTGATGGAGTTTCCGGTGCTGGGCCGGAAACGCACGACCTGCGGGTCGTGGTCACTGGCCTGCTGGGCGAACTCGGCGTTGATATGCGCCACGTCGTAGTCCACCCCGCGCGGAGCCTGTGAAACCAGCAGGTGGTCGAGAACCTGGGACTGGCCCTCGAAAACGTAGCTGTAGCGCTCCTTCTCCGGCAGCCCGGCGATCAGGTCCTTCAGCGCACCACCGGCGGTCAGCGTCTGCACGGCCGGCGAGAACGGGTAGTCGTTCAGGTCGCCTGCGACGATGACGTTCGCGTTGTGGTCGGCGGCCAGCACCTGGTCGACGAAGCCGCGCAACAGCGTCGCCTGCTTGGCGCGCTGCACTTCCGAACTCCGCGTCGGCGGCTGGTTGCGGCCGTGCGTCGGCTGGTCGCCGCCCTTGGAGTTCATGTGGTTGGCGATGACGAACACCGTGCGGCCACCGAAGACGAACTCGCCGACGAGCGGCTTGCGGCTGGACGTCCACGCCGTGTTGGTCGGGTCGACGCGGCCCGGCGAGATCGTCAGGTGCGCCTTGCCCCGGTCGGTGGTGACGCCGACCGGGGTGGTCGCGTCGCCGCCCGGACGATCCACAAAGGACACCCGTGCCGGGTTGAACAGGAACGCCACGCGGATGTTGCCGCCCGGCTCGCCACCGTCGGTGACGTCCTGCGGGTCGATCTGACGCGCCTCGTAGCGCGGGCCACCGGCCGCGACGATCGCGTCGGTGAACTTCTGCAGCGTCTGGTCCGCCGCCACGACACCGTCGCCGACGGCCGCCGGGCCGTTGTTGTCCTGGATCTCTTCGAGGTTGACGATGTCCGGCGACGACAGGTTGTCGACGATGCCGTGCGCGAGCTGGTCGAACTTGGCCTGCGGGTTCGCGGGCGACAGGTTCTCGAGGTTGTACGTGGCCACCGCGAGCTCACCGGTGCGCTGCCTGCGGGTGACCTCCTTAGTGAGTCCGTTGTCCTTCTTCGCGCCCATGGCTGTCGCGAGGACGGTGACACCGCCGAAGTTGCTGTACGAGACCGGACCGGAGGTCAGCCCAGTGAGCTGGTCACCGGTGTTCGCCTGCGGGAAAGGCTGCTCCGCGAACGGGATCAGCGACTGGACCTTCAGCACTCCGGTGTTGAGCTTGTCGTACGCGAGGTAGACGCTGCCGCCGCGGGTGGTCGGGTTCTGCGCTGGCTTGGCTGTCACGTAAAGCTCGTTGAACGACGTCGACGGCCCGACGACCCGCGCGTCGGCGAGGGTGACGATCTCGCTCTCGTGCGACTCCCAGAAGTCCAGCGAGTACTTCACCGGCTCCAGCGGGAGCGTTTCGATGTTGCCGCCGGGCTGCGGGACGAGCACGTCCGAGATGAGGTCCGGCGTGATGGCCGTCGGCGCGGGCAGCGGGTTGCCGTTCGACCCGATGACCCACTGCGCGGCCGTCAGCTGGGTCGTCGACTGGTAGGCCGACGTCGCCGGGGAGTCCGGGTAGAACTCCTGCACCTTGCCGCCGACGGTGACCGCGTCACCGACCGCGACGGCCGGCGTGGTGGAGCCGGTGAAGACGAAGATGCCCTCGCTGGTGCGCGGGTCGGCGTCCGCCTGCGGGTCGGTGACCCAGAAGCCGCGGGCCGAGCCGAACGCCCGGATCGCGGTGACGATGCCGGTGACGTTGGCGACCTGCTTGTCCTTGAGCGGCGACAGACGCGTAGTGCCCTGGATGTCGTGGATCTTCGCGTCGGTGGCCGGTGGGACGGGGTCGCCGCCGCTGGTCTCACCCTTGGTGTTGGTCGGCGTCGGGGCGCCTGCGGTGAAGTCCACGGCGTTGTCGTCGGTGTCGGCGAGCGACGCCGCACGGGCAACCGAGTCGGTGTTGCTGGCGGACGGCGCGGAGTTGGTCTCGCGGACCACCGCCCCGCCGAAGCCGACGAGGTCCTTGACGCGGGTGTCCGCGGCGCAGTCGGCGACGGTTTTGCAGGTCAGCGCCGCGGTGCCTTGGACGAGGGCGACGGTGGCCGCGGTACCCGCGAGCGCGATCGTGCCGGTGGCGTCCGGGGTGGGCAGCGCGACGGTACCGGCGGCGCCCTTGCTCTCGGCGATCAGATAGCGGCCGCCCGGCGCGATGCTGCCTGCCAGCGGCGTCGTCTGCCACGTACTGCCGGCGCTCGCCGACGAAGGCAGGTACTGCACGGTGAAGCCGTCCACGCTGACCGCGGCGGTACCACGGTTGGCGAGCTCGATGAAGTCGTTGGTCAACGTCGCGCCGCTGTTGCCCCCGCCGCCGTAAACCTCGGCGATGACGGCGTCGGCGCTCGGCGTGGCCAGCGCGGCGGGTGCGGCCACCGCACTCAGCACCAGGCCGGAAGCGACAGCGGCGGTCAGCAATACGGGTGTTCTTCGCACTGCCGCTTTTCGGACATTGTGGTGGATCTTGGTCACCCTGAGTCCCTCTTTCACTCGGACGGTCGTCGCATCGTCCCCTGGATGGCGGAAAAACAGGAGGACAATGGCGCAACAATTCGTAACGACTGGTGATGTCTTCCCCTGGCTGCGCGATCGTGCGATGATCGGGGAGCGCCGCCACCTGCTCTGCCTTTTCGAAGGTTGTGCCTTTTCAGGAGGCGTCGTTTTTATGTACCCCCCGTTGCGCAGACTCGTGTCCGCGCTCATCCCGGTGACGGTTTCCGCGCTCGCGTTGACAGCCGCACCAGCTCTCGCCGAAGCCACCGGCCAGGGGTTCTCGGTGATGACCCCGGCCAGTTCCGTCGCTTCCCGCAGTGACCGGCGCCCGAACGCCGGCGGGCTCTACGACGCCGTTGCGCAGGCCACCTTCATCTCGTGGTCCGGCAAGGCCGCGGACACCTACGTCCAGGCCTACGACCACCGGAAGAAGACCTGGACCGCGCCCAAGCTGATCGCGGCCGGGGAGTCCGACTCGCACAACTACCCGACGATGATCCAGGCCGCCGACGGGCATCTCCTGATCTTCCGCGGCATGCACAACACGCGAACGGTCATCTCGCGCTCGCCGAAGGCCCACTCGCTCGACGGCACCTGGACCGAAACCGAGGTCCCGGAAGGTGACGCGGCGAGCTACCCGATGCCGGTCAAGACCGTCGACGGCACGCTGTTCCTCTTCTACCGCGAGACGACCAACCAGCTCGACCCGAAGGCGGCGACCGACTTCCGGCCGATGAAGTACATCGTGTCGAAGGACAACGGCAAGACGTGGAAGAACTCGGTGCAGCTGACCGGGAACCCGTGGGCGTTCGGCTCGAACGGCCGGGCCGACCACATGGACGAGATCTACGTCGGGCAGCTGCGGTACCAGCCGGAATCCGGGCGCATCCAGTTCTCGTACACCCTCGCCGGCGGCGGGCCGACGCAGCACAAGCACGACGTCTACCACCGGAACGTGTACTACGCGTCGTTCAGCACGAAGAACCTGCACTTCTACTCGGCGGCCGGGCGTGACCTTGGCACCCAGATCGACGACCCCGAGCAGGAGCAGTACCTGAAGGTGCTGGAAACGCCGCTGGAACTGCCGGGCGCGCTCAAGTCGCCGGACTACATCCTGCAGGTGGGCAGCCAGGCCGACGGCAAGCCGTTCGTCACGTGGTTCCAGTTCGACGCCGCGGGCTCACCGAAGGATTTCGTCGGCGCGTGGAACGGCAAGACCTGGGACGTCCGCCAGGTCGCGTCGGGGCTGCGGCTCCGCGAGATCGAGCCGCTTGGCCTCGGCGTCTGGCGCGTGTACGCGACGCGGGACAACCAACCGAACATTGAAACGTTCCGGCTGGTCAACGGCCGGACCTGGACGCCGGAGTCGGTGATCACCACGCCGAAGCCGGTCCAGCGCGTCGAGGTCATCGCCGGTTTCCGTGACCCGGCAAGGATTCTCGCGACCGGCGCCTCCACCGCGCGGGACGTTTCCGTCGCGGACGGCGACATCTACGTGGCCGGAGCACCTTCGCCCTGGTGGGCGGGCCGCTAGTTACGTCAGTGAACCCATGCCCGGCCATCGCCGGGCATGGGTTCATTTTTTGGGTTCGTCCGGCACGACGACGAGACTGACGACGCGGCGGATACGGCCGTCTTCCGTGGCGCGGCCGATCCTTGAGACGACGGCGTGCTCGATCTCCTCGACCATCTCGCCGAATTCTTCTTCGGTCAGCCACACCGCCGCCTGCCGGTAGACCACGCCGTCCAAGTGGGGATCGGCGTCCTCGCGGGTGAGGTAGCGGTCGAAATCCGACATCAACGACGCCGCGAACGTAGTGAACGCACGCTGGTGGTCCTCCCTTGTCATCACCGCCCGCGCGGCGGGGTCGACGACCGCCTGCTCCTTGCGCACCCGGTAACTGCGCTCCACCGTTCCGCGCACCCGTTTCTCTTCCACCACCTCCAGCACGCCCCCTTCGGCCAGCACGGCGACGTGGCGGTACATCGTCGCGGGTGCGATGTCGGGCAGGCGGTCACGCAGCTGTGAAGTGGTCAACGGATCGGCGTCGAACAGCGCCTGCAGGATGCGCATCCGGACGGGATGCAGGAGAAGGTCCGCGGTTGCCATAGACCTATGTTCTCACACGTGATAACGTTCTCAAAGTCGAGAACGTTCGCAGCAATGAGAACGATGGACTCCTTCCCCTGAAAGGGACATAGCGTGACTACCGCAACCCCACTGCGCCAGAAATCCGGCCTCGCCCTTTTTTGGGCGGTCACCTTCACGACGACCTGGGCGTTCTGGGCCATCGCGATCGCACTCGGTGGACCGCCGACGAGTTCCCCCACCGTCGTTCCCTACCTGCTCGGCGGCTTCGGCCCGGTGTTCGGCGCGATCGCGGTCCGGGTGCGCCGCGCCCGCCTCCGTCAATCCGTTCCCGCTCATTCGGTGAAACTCCGGCAGGGCGTGCGACTGTTCTGGGTGCTGCCCCTGCTGGTGCTGGCATCGGCGACCGTGCTGGGAGCCGCGCTGCTCGCGGATGTCCTGGGTGGTCCCGCGGTGAGCCTGATCGAGGGAAAGAACCTGATCGCGACCGCCGGCGGACTCGCGCCGTTCCTGGTCAGCATGCTGATCGCCGGTCCGGTGGCCGAGGAGCCCGGCTGGCGGGGCACGGCATATCCACGGCTGCGCGCGTCGATGAACCGCTTTCAGGCCGGCCTGGTGCTGGGTGTCGTCTGGGCGATCTGGCACCTGCCACTGTTCTTCATCCCCGGGACCGTGCAGGCCGCATTCGGCCTGTTCAGCTGGAGTGGACTGCTGTTCACGCTCAGCGTCATCCCGATGGCACTGCTGACCGGTTACGCCTATGAGCGGGCTGGGGTCGCGGCGTCGATCGCGGTTCACTTCGGTGTCAACACGACAATCGCGCTGTTGACCGTCAACGCACCCGTTACGCAGGCATTCATCTTCGGCGTGCAGATCATTGTCGCGGTGACGCTTATCGCCCTGCAGCGCGATCGCCGTCCTGCCCCGCCGGTCTACGTGGAACCGCACCGGCAGGCCAGCCGGGCACAAGCGTGACGGAACGCAGGTGGCTCGTGAGTGGCTACGAGTGTTCTAACACTCGTAGCCACTCACGAGCCACGCTGGGTCAGGCCGTACTAGTAGGGGCGGTCACCGGCGATCGCGACACGCTCGGCGACGCGGGCATGCGGGTGGTAGTCGTTGACGGCGTAGTGCTGGGTCGCCCGGTTGTCCCAGAACGCGACCGAGTTCTCACGCCACTGGAACCGCACCTGGAATTCGGGGACGTGTGCCTGGGTGAAGAGCAAACGGAGCAGACGGTCGCTTTCCGCGCGATCCAGTCCGACGATATGTGTCGTGAAAGCCTGATTCACGAATAGCGTCCGGCGGCCCGTTTCGGGATGAATCCGGACCACCGGATGTTCGACGGGCGGGAATTGTTCCTGCCAGCCCGCGAGGACGTCGAGATCCGAAAATCGGTCGAATCCCGGAATGAAGTCGTGGACCGCGCGCAGGCCGTCGATCCGCTGCCGGACGTCCGCGGGCAGGTTGTCGTACGCGGCCGCCATATCGGCCCACATCGTGTCCCCGCCCTGCGGCGGGACCTGCAGAAGTCGCAGCACAGAGCCAAGTGCGGGGTTCGGGCGGAAGGTGACGTCGGTGTGCCAGATGTTCTCGAACCCGGGCATCGACGCGCTGCGGGCGAAGCGGGTGACCTCGTCGGTGTCGCCCTTCGGAATGAACGGATTGGTCTCGAGCGGGCCCCAGTTCGCGGCGAAAGCGCGCTGCTGTGCCGGGGTGATCCGCTGGTCCCGGAAGAACAGGACCTTCCATTCGAGCAGCGCGCGGTTGAGTTCGGCGCGCAGTTCCGGGCTCAGCGGGTCGGCGAGGTCGACGCCCTCGATTTCGGCGCCGAGCACCGCGCCGAGCGGGTTCAGGCCGAACAATTCGTACGGTTTCTCGTCGACGCCTTCAGGCAGCCGGCGCAGGACGCGCGGGCCTTCGAAAATTCCGTCGGCGGGGACTCGGGCTGAACGCAATTGAACGCGCGCGGGCAAGTCAATGGTCATGGCAGATGCTCCTCGAAAAACGGGCGTACGACTGATGACCACGCCCCAGCGGGACGTGGTTGACGGGTCAGTCGGTTACGCGGGAGGGGAACCCAGACGGCCGCGGCGGAGAAGCAACGCAGCGACGCCTTCGCCGATCGTCCGCGTCATAGCGCGGGTCGGCCACGGGATGAGCGCGCTATCCCGATTCATGAGCATGCGCACATCCTTCGTCTACCAGGGCCTCGCCGTCAAGTCGTCCAGCATCTGGGATGCTCGTCCCGGTTTGATCAAGCGCGTCAGAGGGTACTTCTGAATCGTTCGGTGAGGAGGATTTCCATGGCGCTAGTCGGTTTGGTCCTGATGCTGGCACTGGCGTTCGGCGCTGCCGGATTCGCGATCCACGCACTCTGGTACGTGGCCGCGGTCCTGCTTCTCGTTTGGCTACTGGGGTTCGTCATCCGCCCGGCCGCCGGGGGCACCCGCGGCCGCTGGTATCGCTGGTAGGCAACGAAGAGAGGCCCCGTCCACTGTGGACGGGGCCTCTTTCGTTGCCGGGTATCAGGTGCTGAGCAGCTGGTTGAAGAACGAGCGGTACCGGCGGAGCGCGACACGCAGGTCCTCGGTGGCCGCTTCTCCTTGGCGCCACTGGGATTCCAGGTCGCTCTTGTGCGACGCGAAGGTCGCGGCCAGCGACTGGATCACCGAGGCGACGAGCTCGTCGGCTTCACTCACCGCGCGCTTCGGGTCGTCGACGAACGCGATCTGGATCGCTTGCCAGTCCTGGCGGAACCGGTCGACGTCCTGGTCCGCGAACAGCTGCCGCATCGGCTCGTCCGACGAATCACCGCGCGGCGCGGCCACTACTTCTTCCTGGGGGACGTCCGTGATCTCGTCCCCGGGCACGTCGTCGTCGACGAGCGGCTCATCACCCAGTTCGTCGACGGGTTCGTCATGCGCGCCAGGGAGGGACTCGTCACGGATTTCGTCCTCCGGCGGGACTTCCGCGAGACGGTGGTCGCCGCCCGGCTCGGCGTCGAGCAGATCCTGTGTGCTCAGGCCGGGACCGCTGCCCTTGTTGGTGACGTCGTTGTGTTCCATGTCAGCTGGTTCCGTTCGAGGCATCGGTTCGAGCCTTCCGGTCATGGTGGTTTTCGTCGCTGGGGTGCTTGTCGTGCCCGTTGTCCGCCCCCTCGTTGAGGAGGTCCTCGAAAACGGTGCGGTAGCGGACCATCGCGTCGCGGAGGTCCTCTGTGGACTTTTCGGATTCCTCGTGGCTCTGCATGGTTTCGTGAGCGGCGCGGTAGTGCTCGAGGGTGCGCGAGTGATGCACCGAGAGGTCGGAGAGCTGCTGTTCATACCCTTCGGTCGGGTATCCGCGCTCCGCCATCAGGGCGACCAGCACCCTGTCCGCCTCGGCGACCGCGGGGGCGGGGCGATCCACGAACTGTGCCTGGATCATCGCCCACTGCCGCGTGTACTGCTCACGGATCTCGGGCGACAACGGCTTGATGTCGAGCCCGGCGATGCGCTTCTCCCGCGAGGCAAGCTCACGGTCCGCCTCACGCGGACTTTCGTTCTCCTGTACCGCCCGCTCGTACTCCGGACCGAACTTTTCCCGCAGGTGCCGCCGCTGCGACTCCCGCCGCACCAGCAACGCGATCAGTACCACCGCCGCGACCGCGACGATGACAATGATGATTACCACCAAGGTGGACATCGCATACTCCTATGGCTTCCCTAGCTTGCCCCCCGGCGAGTTCAAGGTGCCCAGCGATACGTGACGGGAAACGCGTTTCGGGCTCAGACAAGGACTTTGGGGCCATTCGGCCTAATTGCGCTCGGCCGATCATGGAACGCGATCACGTGTACACAGACTGCACTCGAGCGCACAAAAAACGAGGGCCGGCCCTTGCGGACCGGCCCTCGTTTGGCGGTGGCGGTGGGATTTGAACCCACGGACGGGGGTTACCCGTCACACGATTTCGAGTCGTGCTCCTTCGGCCGCTCGGACACGCCACCGCCACGAACAATACCGGAGGTGGTTCCGCGCTTCCGCGGGGCCTCTACTTACGGCCTCAGAACTTGTCCTTGGCGTCCTGGACGGCGCCCGTGGCCTTGTCACGAAGGTCGTGACCGGCCTCCTTGACCTCGCCCTTGGTCTGGTCGGCCTTGCCCGAGTTCTGCAGGTCCTCGTTGCCGGTCTTGTCGCCAAGCTTCTCCTTGGCGGTACCGATGGCCTGCTCGGCCTTGTCCTTGGCCTTGTCGAAAAGGCTCATTGGGAAGTCCCTCCTTCGCCTCACGTCAGCAGCCCCGGTTCCGGACTGCTCTAGGCAGGAGTACCCGGTGAAGCCGAGTCCACACCTCGCGTGGGCTGAGTCACCCGTCCGTGCGGGGACGGTGGCGGGCGAAGAAGTCTTCGAGCAGCGCGGCGCATTCGTCTTCGAGAACCCCGCCGATGACCTCGGGACGGTGGTTGAGCCGCCGGTCCCGCACAACGTCCCAAAGGGACCCGGCGGCGCCGGTTTTCGGTTCCCAGGCACCGAAGACGACCCGCGCGACCCGGGCGAGCACCAGCGCGCCCGCGCACATCGTGCACGGTTCGACGGTGACGGCCAGGGTGCAGCCTTCGAGGCGCCAGCCGTCGCCGTACACCCGCGCGGCCGCGCGCAAGGCGAGGATTTCGGCGTGCGCCGTCGGGTCGCCGAGTTCTTCCCGCGCGTTGTGGGCGCTAGCCAGCGGCGTGCCGTCGGGCGCGAAGACGACCGCGCCGATCGGCACGTCCGCGCCGGAGCCGCGGGCGGCCTGGATCGCCGCTCGCACGGCGTTGACGTCCTGGGCTCTCAGATCTCGTCCAGGAGCGACGCGAGTTCGGTCGCGAAGCCGCAGCGCTGCGCGATCATGTGCAGCTGCTCGTCCGGGTAGAGATCCACCTCGCCGACGATGACCTCGAGCTCGACCCCGGGAAGCCCGAGGTCCGCCAGGATTTCCAGGTCGCCCTCCGGCCATACGGACTCGTCGTCCTCGTCCGGTGGGTCGACGCGCAGCAGGTCGAGCACGTCCGCGGCGATGTCGTAGTCGAGCGCCGCGGCGGCGTCCGAGAGCAGCAACGACGGCCCCCTCGGGCTCGGCCGGACGATCACGAAGAACTCGTCGTCCACTGCCAAAAGCCCGAACGAGGCGCCTGTCGAGCGCATCTTCCGCAGCTCGGTTATCGCCGCGTCCAACTCCGCCAGAGCCCCGGAATCCAGGGAACTGCACCGCCAACGACCGTCTTCACGAACAACGGCCACCGCGAACCCTGTGATGGGCTCCTTCACTGCCATGCGCACACCGTATTCCCGTCACTCTGAGAGCGCACGCACGGTGCACCGGAGTGCCCGGTAGTGCCACTATCGAGACATGACCGGACCCACCGACCTGCCCACGCTCCCCGACGCGCGTTTCGCGGGTTTGCTCGCCGAAGCGAAAGCACTCCAAGACCAGACGGTCGAGCTCCGGCGCAAGCTCCACCGGCACCCGGAACAGGGCCTCGACCTGCCGCTCAGCCAAGCGGCGATCGTGGCGGCGCTCGACGGCCTCCCGCTGGAGATCCAGCTCGGCAAGGCGTCCACTTCGGTCACCGCGGTGCTGAGCGGCGGCAAGCCCGGCCGGTCGATCCTGCTGCGCGGGGACATGGACGCCCTCCCCCTGCAGGAGGACACCGGCCTGGAGTTCGCCTCCGAACTCGACGGCACCATGCACGCCTGCGGGCACGACACCCACGTCGCGATGCTCGCTTCGGCGGCGAAACTGCTCTCGGCGCACGTCGAAGAGCTCAGCGGCTCGATCGTCTTCATGTTCCAGCCCGGCGAAGAGGGCTACCACGGCGCGCGGCACATGATCCACGAAGGCGTGCTCGACGCCGCCGGTTCGCGGGTCGAGCGGGCGTTCGGGCTGCACATCTACAACGAGGCGCGCTCCGGCGTCGTCCGGACCCGGCCGGGTCCGATCATGGCCTCGGCGGACAGCTTCGCCATCTGGGTCACCGGCAAGGGCGGCCACGGTTCGGCGCCGCACCAGGCGATCGACCCGGTGCCCGCCGCGGCCGAGATGGTCGGCGCGCTGCAGACGATGATCACGCGCCGGGTGAGCGTGTTCGAGCCCGCCGTGGTCACGGTGACCCGCATCGCGGCCGGCACGACGACGAACATCATCCCGGAGCGGGCCGAGCTCGAAGGCACCATCCGGACGATGTCGGAGAAGACCCGCGCCTTGGTCCGCGCCGAAATCCCGAAGCTCTGCGAGGCGATCGGCACCGCGCACGGCTGCCGCGTGGCCGTCGAGATCACGCCGGGCTACCCGGTGACGGTGAACAACGACGAGGTCGCCGAGCACGTCCTCTCGCTCGCCGGCGAGGTGCTCGGCGTTCGCAACGCCGAGGAGATGGCCGACCCGGTGATGGGCGCCGAGGACTTTTCCTATGTACTGCAACGAGTTCCGGGCGCGTTCGCGTTCCTCGGCGGCCGCCCGGCCGACGTCGACCCCGCCGACGCGGCACCGAACCACTCGAACCGGGTCGTCTTCGACGAAGACGCGATGGCAAGCGGAGTCGCGATGTACGCGGCGTTTGCCTTGGATGCGCTCCGGTAGATGGCAGGATCAACCCTGTGCGAGACGTATGCGTGATCGGGCTCGGGTTGATCGGTGGGTCGCTGCTGCGCGCGGCGGCCGCGGTAGGCAGGACGACGTGGGGTGCAACGACGTCCGAAGTGGACGCCGACGCGGCCAGCAGAGCCGGCTACGACGTCACCACCGACGTCGGCGCCGCCCTGCGCAGAGCGGCGGAGGCGGAGGCACTCGTGGTCTTGGCGGTGCCGCTGACGGCCACCAACGAGGTGCTGAAGCAGGTCGCCGAACACGCGCCGCACTGCCTGCTGACCGACGTCACCAGTGTCAAGGGCCCGGTGGGCGCCGCCGTGCGCCGGATCGTCCCCTGGGCGCGCTACGTCGGCGGGCACCCGATGGCGGGCACCGCCGAGTCCGGCTGGACGGCCAGCGACGCGGCGTTGTTCGGCGGGGCGGCGTGGGTCGTCTGCGTCGAAGAGGACACGGACCTGACGGTGTGGACCGACGTCGCCCACCTGGTCCTGGACCTCGGCGCCCACGTAGTGCCCCTGCCTGCGCTCTCGCACGACGAGACGGTCGCGCGGATCTCGCACCTGCCGCATCTGCTGGCGGCCGTCCTGGCGACCATCGGCGCCCAAGGCGGCCCCCTGGCGATGACGTTGGCCGCGGGTTCCTACACGGACGGCACGCGAGTCGCCGGGACGAACCCTGAGCTGGTGCGGGCGATGACCGAAGGCAACCGGGAAGCCCTGCTGCCGATCCTGGATGAGGCACTAGGCCGCCTAGGCGCCACGCGCGGATCGCTCGCCTCCACCGGCGGCTTGGCGGCGACCATCAACGCAGGCCACGCCGGTGCGCAAGCGCTTGCGGACAACCGCGACCTGCCCCGCTCCGGCGTCCAAGTCAGCCTCACCGCCCCAGACGCCCGCGAAGGCCTCATCTCCCTCGGCGAACGCGGCGGCCGCATCACGTCGTTCGACGGCGACACCGCCGTGGGCGAGGTCAACTGAGGCTGTGGGGGTCGTGAGTGCGTAACAGTGT
>NZ_DASYMU010000012.1:0-58809 GCF_036008905.1 Amycolatopsis sp.
AAGTCCTTGGCGGCGCGAGCCTGCTGACGTTCCGTGAGCAGGCCCTTGACCAGGCCGTCGAGTGCCTGGCGCACCGGTGCCTCGGAGCCGCCGGCGTCCGACCAGCGCGCGGAGAGCGGGTCGAGACCGAGCACGTCGACCATCGCGCGCACGGTGGCGGCGACTTCGAGTGCCTTGTGTGTGTCGGCCGCGTCGAGCGCGGTGTTACCTTCGCGGACCGTGTTGTGCAGCACGGCGAACGCCTGCGGCGTGGCGAGGTCGTCATCGAGTGCCGCGGCGAACTCGTCGGGCACCTTGCCGATCTCGACCGCGCCGGCCTGGCCCGCCGTCCGGCGCAGGAACTGCTCGATCCGCTGGTAGCCCGTCGCCGCCTCGGAAAGCGCGCCGTCGGAGTACTCGATCGTCGAGCGGTAGTGCGGCTGGATCAGGTAGTACCGCAGCTCGGGCGCGCGGTAGTTGCGCAGCATCTCCGGGATCAGCACGGTGTTGCCGAGTGACTTCGACATCTTCTCGCCGGACATCGTCACCCAGGCCACGTGCATCCAGTACCGCGCGAACGCGTCGCCGGCGGCGTTCGACTGGGCGCGCTCGTTCTCGTGGTGCGGGAACACCAGGTCGACGCCGCCGCCGTGGATGTCGAACTCGCTGCCGAGGTACGCCGTCGCCATCGCGGAGCACTCCAGGTGCCAGCCCGGCCGCCCGTTGCCCCACGGCGTCGGCCATGAGGGCTCGCCGGGCTTGGCGCTCTTCCACAGCGTGAAGTCGCGGTGGTCGAGCTTGCCGCGCGTGGGCGTCTCGCCCTGCTGGACGTCGTCGAGCCGGTGGCCGGAGAGCTCGCCGTAGCCGTCGAACGACTTGACCGAGAAGTAGACGTCGCCCTCGGCGATGTAGGCGTGCCCGGTGTCGATGAGCCGCTGCATCAGCTCGATCATCTGCGTGACATGACCTGTCGCGCGCGGCGAGATGGACGGCGGCAGGCAGCCAAGCGCGTCGTACGCGTCCTCGAAGGCGCGCTCGTGCGTCGCGGCCCACTCCCACCAGGGACGACCGGCCTGCTCGGCCTTGTCGAGGATCTTGTCGTCGATGTCGGTGACGTTGCGCACGAGCAGCACGTCGAGTCCATTGTGGACAAGCCACCGGCGCAGCACGTCGTAGTTCAGCGCCCCGCGGACGTGCCCGATATGCGGTACACCCTGCACGGTCGCCCCACACACGTAGATCGACGCCGTTCCACTACGAGCGGGCTGAAACTCCCGCACGCCTCTGGACGCCGTGTCATATAGGTGTAGGACCACCCCGAAATGGTACGGGTTGCGCGTGAGCGAGGTCGCACGGCCGGTTAAGTCGGTGCTGTTTGTCAACCGCGGGGATCAGCGAGAAGGAGCTAGAGAACCCCATATTGGCGTAACGCGGCCAGCAGTCCGTCGGGCCGCTTGGGGGTCGGCAGCGGGTCGACCAGGGCAAACTCGCAGCCCAGGGCCCTGGCGCCGCCGTCGGCCTCGTCGCTGTCGCCGATCATGAGCGTCTCTTCGCCGGTGAACCCGAGCTTGCCGAGCGCGACCCGGAAGATCTCCGGGTCCGGCTTGATCGCTCCCACCTCGAACGACAGGACGAACTCGTCGACGTAGGCGTCCCAGCCGCGGGCGGTGAACGCCGGGCGGATGTCGAAGGCGATGTTGCTCAGCACACCGACGCGCAGGCCCTTGTCCGCGCACGTCTTGAGCGCGGCCTCGGTGTCCGGGTACGGCGTCCACTGGCCGGGCGTGATCAGCCGGTCGTAAAGCGCCCGCGCCTGGTCCGCATGCGGCACGCCCGACTGCTTGAGGACCTCGAGGTAGACCTTCCGGTGCAGCACCGGGTCGAGGTCGCGGTTCTCCCAGGCGTACTTGTGCTCGTCGTCGAGTTCGACGACCTGGCCGACCGGCGCCGTCATCCGCCGCATCAGCTCTGTCTGCGCCTCGATGTCGAGGCCGTCGCCGTCGGTGTCGGTCAGGTCGGCCAGCCAGGTCTCGTCCTGCTCGAGGCGGAACAAGGTGCCGGAGAAGTCGAACAACACAGCCTTGATCGTCACAAGGCTGGATTGTATTCGGACGCGGAGCGTCTCCGTTGAGGGTGGTGGTGGGCACGGGTGGGCTAATGGTTTAAACCATCAGCAGCGTTACCGGTGATTGTGAGACGGGTTTCGTCCACGCGGATTCGGCATTCGCGCCCCCGTGCGTCATGAACCGTCAACTCGCCGCCGTTCCATGTCGCGTGTTCGACGACCTCGCCGATCTCGACACGGGAACTCTCATGCCCGTCCACGACGAGCCGAATCGAGGTCTCACAAACCAGCAGCCAACCGGCTTCGACCCGAAAGACGAGCAGCAGGTCTTCATCGACACGAAGCACCTCAGGCTCATCCGCCGAGTCCACGGGCAGGACGACAAGACTTCGCGCAGACCACAAATACGGCACCTCAGCTGCAACACCCAGCGCCACCGGACGCCAACCAGGCTCCTCGTATCTCCACTCGCGAGCGCCGACGACAAATGTCATCTCGGCATCGGCTCGTGGGATCAAGGCTTCGCCGTGGTCATTCGGCACGCAGGAGCAGCGCCGTCGCGATGGCGGCGATGCCTTCGCCGCGTCCGGTGAGACCGAGGCCGTCCGACGTCGTGCCCGCGACGCTCACCGGCCCGCCGGTGGCTTCGCTGAGCACCCGCTGCGCCTCTTCACGCCGTTTCCCGACGCGCGGTGCGTTGCCGATGATCTGGACGGTGGCGTTGCCGAGCCGCCAGCCGTCGGCTTCGATGCGGCGGCGGACCTCGGCGAGCAGTTCCGCGCCGTGCGCGCCCGCCCAGCGCGGGTCGCCGGTGCCGAAGACCGCCCCGAGGTCGCCGAGCCCGGCGGCCGAGAGCAGCGCGTCGCACAGGGCGTGCGCGGCGACGTCGCCGTCGGAGTGGCCCGCGCAGCCGTCGACGCCAGGCCAGTTCAGACCGGCGATCCAGCAGTCGCGCCCGGCTTCGATGGGGTGGACGTCGACGCCGTTGCCGATCCTCACAAAATCTCCTTGTGCCGGCCCGCGTTCGCCGCGGCCTCAGCCAGTGTCAGTTCGAACGGGGTTTCGATCCGCATCGCGTTCGGGTGTCCCTCGACGGTGTGAATCTGCTCGCCGGACGCGGTGAGCAGATCGGTCTCGCCCGACGCGACGGCGGTGAGCAGCGCGTCGGCGGCGAAGCCCAGCGGGGTCTGCGCTGTCCGCAGCAGCTCCCTGTCCTGGGTGCCGAGGATCACACCGTCGGCGTCGACGAGCTTGACGGTGTCCGCCATCGGCAGCACCGGCACGACGGCCCGCGCACCTGCGCGAACGGCGTCGGCCACGGCGCGGATCACCTCGGGAGGGGTGAATGCACGCGCGGCGTCGTGTACTAAAAAGACGGCCGGCGCCAACGCGCTCAGGGTCTGGTGGACCGATTCCGCGGCCACGATCCGGACCCGGGGTTCGGCGAGAGGGCGCAAAGCGTCGGCGGACATGACAACACGCCATGCGGGAGTCGCCACGACCACCAGATCCACGTATCCGGAGTCGAGCAACCCGCGCACGGCGTGCGTCAGTAAAGGCTCACCATGAACCGGCGAGAGCGCGGAGATTTCGCCGGCGCCATGATTGTCAGCGGTGACGAGCGCGACGATCTTCACCGTCGTGTTCGTTCCCTGGCGGTATTCGATTCCACCGGAAGGGTTAAACCGCTGCGGTTTCCAGAACTTCGTCGAGGAGAACTTCTGCCTTGTCCTCGTCGGTGCCCTCGGCAAGCGCCAGCTCGCTCACCAGGATTTGCCGGGCCTTGGCCAGCATGCGCTTCTCGCCGGCGGATAGCCCACGGTCCTTCTCTCGCCGCCAGAGGTCCCGCACCACTTCGGCCACCTTGTTGACATCGCCGGAGGCGAGTTTCTCGAGGTTGGCCTTATACCGACGAGACCAGTTCGTGGGCTCTTCGGTGTGGGGAGCGCGCAGTACGTCGAAAACCTTGTCCAGTCCTTCTTGCCCGACGACATCGCGTACGCCTACGATTTCGGCGTTGTCAGCGGGCACGCGAACCGTGAGATCCCCTTGCGCGACTTTGAGGACGAGGTACTTCTTTTCCTCACCCTTGATCACGCGGGTCTCGATGGCTTCGATGAGTGCGGCACCGTGATGCGGGTAGACGACGGTCTCTCCGACCTTGAAAACCATGTGTCCTCTGCCCCTTTCGCTAGCACCATCCTATCACGGCGCGCCGAGGGGCACCTAGTGGCCCGGATCCGTCGTCGCAGGTCAGCGGCCCTTTCGCGGCTCGGACGGGGTTGACAAACGCGAGAAGGCCATGCTCATGCAGGTAAGGGCAAAAGGTTTCGGCGGCGATCATCGAATCCACTGTGGACGGTTGATCTTGACGGTGATCAACCTTGGGGCGGGGTCGCGCCACGCGGCGGGTGCCACGCGAGCTAGTGTTCGCGGTGATCTGGCGACAAAAGCTCGGAAGGACTCGGACGTGAGGCTGCAGAATCGTCGCGTGCTCGGCTCTACCGTGCTGGCGCTGGGCGCCGCACTGGTGCTCGCCGGCTGCGGAGCCGGGCAACTGACCCAGACCGCCAGCCAGGAGCCGGCGGTCAACGGGGCATACGCGCAGGCCAACACGGTGTTCATCCGTGACGCCGTGCTCCAGTACCCGCCGAACAAGAAGGCTTACGCCCAAGGTTCGTCGGCCGCACTGAAGCTCACCATCGTCAACACCGGTGGCACCGACGACGAACTCGTCGCCGTGGCCACCGACGCCGCGGGCGGTGTCGACATCCAGGGCTCGAAGCTCGTCGTGGCCAGGAACTCGCTCGTCGTCAGCCCGTCGGAGCAGACCGGCGCCACCGGCGAGGACTCCGTGTCCGTCACGCCGTCGCCGACCACGACCTCACCGACGACCAGCTCGTCGTCGCCCACGTCGACCCCTGGCTCGAAGTCGTCGACAGTCACCACGTCGCCGTCCGCGCCGGCCACGACGTCCTCGGCCACGCCGCTCGAGGTCGGCAAGGCCACCATCGTCCTGCGCGACCTCAAGCGCCCGGTGTGGCCCGGCCAGACGATCCGGGTGACGTTCACCTTCCGCAACGCCGGCCCGGTCACCTTCGATCTGCCGGTCGAGGCTCCCGAGCACGTCCGTGAAGGCGCTCCCGCCGAGGCTGAAGCCCCCAAGGCCGGGCACTGACCGGTTTTGTCGTACCTCGCCGCTAGCCTCGCGTAGTGGTCAAGAAGGGCGTCAACTATCGCTGCGGCGAGTGCGGGTACGAAGCCGTCAAATGGGTCGGCCGGTGCCCCGAATGCCAGGCGTGGGGCACGCTCGAAGAACGCGGTGACTCCCGCCCGGCGATAGCCAGGATCGTCGCCGGCGCCCCTAATTCCCCGGCTCGGCCCATCGGCCAGGTCGACATCGAGGCCGCCAGGGCGCGGCCGACGGGTGTTTCGGAACTGGACAGGGTGCTCGGTGCCGGGCTCGTCCCGGGCGCGGTGATCCTGCTCGCCGGTGAGCCCGGCGTCGGCAAGTCCACGCTGCTGCTCGAGGTCGCCTACCAGTGGGCGGCGACGGCGGGGCGTTCCCTTTACATCACGGGCGAGGAGTCCGCGGGCCAGGTGCGGTTGCGGGCCGAGCGCACCGCCAATGTCCACGACCGGATGTACCTCGCCGCCGAGAGCGATCTGTCCGCCATCTTCGGTCATGTCGACGCCGTGGAGCCCGGGGTGCTGATCGTCGACTCCGTGCAGACGATGGCGTCCCCGCTCGTCGACGGCGCGCCCGGTGGGGTCACCCAGGTCCGGGCGGTGGCCTCCGGGCTCATCACGATGGCCAAGGAGCGCGGGCTGCCGGTGATCCTGGTCGGTCACGTGACCAAGGACGGTTCGGTCGCGGGCCCGCGGGTGCTCGAGCACCTGGTCGACGTCGTCCTGCAGTTCGAGGGGGACAAGCACTCGACGTTGCGCATGCTGCGCGGGGTGAAAAACAGGTTCGGCGCGGCGGACGAGGTCGGCTGCTTCGAACTGCGCGAAGACGGCATCGTCGGGGTGGCCGATCCGTCGGGGCTGTTCATGAACCGTACTTCCGAGCCGGTCTCCGGGACGGCCATCACGGTCGCGGTGGAAGGAAAGCGGCCGCTGCTCGGCGAAGTGCAGGCCCTGGTCTCGCAGTCGGCCATGCCGCAGCCCAGGCGGGCCGTGAGCGGGCTCGACTCGTCCCGGGTCGCGATGGTGCTGGCCGTGCTGGAGAAGCGCGGCGGGCTGAAGCTCGGCGATAAAGACGTCTATACCGCGACGGTCGGTGGCATGAAGATCACCGAGCCCGCCATCGATCTCGCGCTGGTACTGGCGATAGCTTCTTCCGTCGAGGGCGTGGCGCTGTCGCCGCGGCTGGTGTCGGTGGGCGAAGTCGGGCTGGCGGGTGAGGTCCGGCGAGTGGCGGGGGTCGGGCGTCGGTTGGCCGAGGCCGCGCGGCTCGGCTTCACGCATGCGCTGGTACCGCCGGATTCGGGGAAGCTGCCGGACGGCATCCGGGTGCTCGAAGTCGGGGACGTCGCGAGCGCCCTCAACGCCGCCAGCGCCGCCCGTTAAACCACGATCGGGTGCGGCCAGGTAACGGTTAGGCCATCTGCTTTAACGTTTCGTACCAGTTCACCGATTGGTCCGGTGTGAATCTGGCAAGGCGGATGGCTCGTATCGTGCTGTGCGCCCTCGCCTTGTCCGCTTGTACCCCCGCGGACCCGCGGCCGGCGACGGTCGAGCCCACGCCTGCCGAGCCCACTACGGAGCCCGTGCCTGCCGAGCCGATCCTGTTCACGCCCTATGTAGATGTCACCGCCGTCCATCCGCCGCTCGCCGACGCGATGGCGGCTATCCCGGCTCGTCGTTTTGTGCTCGCTTTCGCGCTCGCCTCGGGGTCCCGGTGCGAACCGGCGTGGGGTGGCACCTTGAAGATCGGGAATTCCGCCTTGCTGGCCGATATCGCCGCGGTGCGCGGTGCGGGTGGTGAAGTAACGGTGGCGACCGGTGGTGCGAAAGGTAGTTATCTGGAGAACACCTGCGCCACGGCCGCCGAATTGGCCGCGGCGTACCGCACCACGCTTTCGGTCACCGGCGCCGACCGGCTCGAGGTCGACGTCGAAGCCGGGATCCCGGTCGCGGTCGTGGCCGACGCGATGGCCACTGTCCACAGTGAACTCGGTGTGTCACTGACGGTCACCGCGATCGTCGAAGACGCCCGGCGCGGACTCGCGCGGTCGAGTATTTCACTCCTGGCAGCCTTGGCGGAGCGGGAAATCGATGTCACCGTCAACGCGATGGTGATGAACTTCCCGGATGAAGGTGACTGGCGGAAGTCATTGCTTGACGCAGCGGAGTCCGTGACCGATCAGATCGAAGAAATCTGGTCACAGGGAAGACAAGACGCCTATCGCCGGCTTGGGCTGACGCTCATGGCGGGCCGCAACGACACCGGCGTCGTGACCACTTTGGACGATGCCCGTGCTGTCGGTGATTACGCGCGTGCGCACCGAATCGGCTTCCTCGGCCTGTGGTCACTGTCTCGTGACAATGGGAGCTGTCCCGGGCTTGCGGAGGCCAGTCCGGTATGCAGCGGTGTGTCGCAGGTCGATTACGAATTTACTCGTTCGGCTTCGATATAAATTTCTTCGCGTGGTCAGTGTAACGATCATGGAGACTCTCGCGAGTAGGTAGATGAGCGGTTAGAAACCGTTCGGCAGCAACACTTTTGAGATGTACGGTGAACATCACGGCTCGTGATGCCGTCATTCTTTCACTGGATTCAAGGAAATAAACACCAGCACCGTAGATCTCGTTATTTGCTCCCGTCGGGTAATGCCGGGAATCCGCTTCACCTGACACTCGGAAAGGTTGTCATGTCCCAAAGTCTTCGCGATGCACCCCCGGCCGTGAATGACGGACAGGAATCCCCGGCCGACGAACCCGCCGTTGTCCGGCCGGTGTTCGTCGACGTCCGCGGGCATCGCCGGGTGTGGATGCGGGTGTCGGCCGCGGTTCTGGCCGTGCTCAGTATCGCGTTCATCGCCGGAGCGGGACTGCTGCTTTCCGAGCGGCCTTTGACCGCTTTTCCGCGCCTGATCGGCATTTCCGAGCCGGAGAACGACGAAGCCGTGACCGGGAACGGCACCGCGGCCGACGCGCCCGACGGCGCCGACACGACGTCGGCGCCGGGGCAACCCGGCAGGCTGCCGTTGCCCAGTGGAGCAGGGAACAACGTGGCCCAGCCCGGCGCGCTGCCGGGGCCGTCAACCCCGCCGGGCATGTTCGGGCAGCCGGTTTCGCCGGTGGGTCAGGCCGCACCGAGCGGGGTCCAGGGAGGTGTCGGTACGCCGGCTCCCGACGGCACCGGGACACCACGGATCGACGTGACGACCGACCCCGCGCCGCCCGTCACGTCGGACCCTCCGGTGGAGACGCCCGAGCCCTCGGTTGATCCTCCGGTCGAGCCGCCGGTGGAGCCGCCCGTCGAGCCGCCCATGACCGTGGTTTCCGTGACGCCGCCGCTGCCGGACCCGAGCGTCGGACCCTGACATGAGCGAGCGTAAGCGCCGCCGGTTCCGGATCCGGCTGCCCTGGATCTTCGCCTTCGTCGTGACGGCCGTGCTGGCGGTGATGCTGGTGATCGCCGGACTGGCGAGCGCGGGCATCGTGAGCGACAACCTGGCGCACACCTCCGTCGGCGATTCCACGGTTCCGCTCGACGTCGTCGAAGGCGGCGCCGTGGTCGACGCGACCCAGCTGCCGGTGACCACCCGGCACCTGCCGGACAAGACCATCGCGCTGACCTTCGACGACGGCCCGGACCCGACGTGGACCCCGCAGATCCTGTCGATCCTCCGCAAGTACAACGCGCAGGGCACGTTCTTCGTCGTCGGTTCGCGGGCGACCAGCCATCCCGAACTCATCCACGCGATCCACGACTCCGGTTCCGAACTCGCGCACCACACGTTCACCCATCCCGACCTGGTCGAGGTGCCCCAGTGGCGGATGGATCGCGAGCTCGACCAGACTCAGCTCGCCCTCGCCGGCGCCGCGGGCGTGACGAGCTACCTCTTCCGGCCGCCGTTCTCCTCGTCCACCGGCGCCATCGACGACCTCGGCTACCGCACCGTGCTCGAAGCGGGTCAGCGCGGCTACGTGAGCGTGTTCACCGACTCCGACAGCGAGGACTGGGAGCGGCCCGGCGTCGACGCGATCGTGCGCAATTCGACCCCGCCCGCGGGCAAGGGCTCGGTCGTTCTCATGCACGACTCCGGCGGTGACCGCTCGCAGACGGTCGCGGCGCTGGACAAGCTGATTCCCCAGCTGCAGAAGGACGGTTACCGGTTCACCACGGTCACTGCGTCGGTCGGCATGGCGCCCGCCGGGCAGCCCGCGAGCTCCAGCGACGCGCTCTCCGGCAAGGTGTTGCTTGGCGTTGTCGCCGTTTCACTGGGCGTTGTCGAGGCACTGCAATGGATCCTGCTCATCGTCGGCGCGCTGGTGGTGGTGCGGCTGCTGCTGATGGTCGTGACCGCGTACCGGCACGCCAAACGCCGTCGCGCCGCGGATTGGCGCTGGGGTGACGAAGTGACCGACCCGGTGACGGTGATCGTCCCGGCGTACAACGAAAAGGCCAATATCGAGGTCGCCATCCGCTCGATACTGGCGAACGACCATCCGCTCGAGGTCATCGTCGTCGACGACGGGTCGACCGACGGCACGGCCGATCTCGTCGAAGCGCTCGGTCTCGACAGGGTGCGCGTGATCCGGCAACCCAACGGCGGCAAGGCGACCGCGTTGAACACCGGTATCGCCCATGCCGGCCACGAACTGATCGTCATGGTCGACGGTGACACCATCTTCGAGCGCGACACCGTGCGCCTGCTCGTCCAGCCGTTCGCCGACGTCAAGATCGGCGCGGTGTCGGGGAACGTGAAGATCGCGAACCGTGACACCTTCCTGACGCGCCTGCAGCACATCGAATACGTGGTCGGCTTCAACGTCGACAGGCGGGTGCACGACCTGATGGGCTCGATGTGCACGATCCCCGGCGCCGCCGGCGCGTTCCGGCGCACCGTGCTGCTCGACGTCGGCGGGGTGAGCCAGGAAACGCTCGCCGAGGACACCGATCTGACCATCGCCATCGGCCGCGCCGGCTGGCGCATGGTCTACGTCGACAAGGCGATCGCGTGGACCGAAGCGCCGGTCACCGTCCGGCAGCTCTGGCAGCAGCGCTACCGGTGGACCTACGGGACCATGCAGTCGGTGTGGAAGCACCGCCGCGCGATCGTCGAACGCGGCGCGGCCGGGCGGATGGGCCGGTTCGGGCTGCTGCACATCATCGCGTTCCAGATCCTGCTGCCGATCACGGCTCCGCTGATCGACGTCTTCTTCGTCTACGGCCTGTTCTTCCTCGACCCCGGAACCACGCTCGTGCTCTGGCTTTCGGTGATGCTGATCCAGACCGCGGGCGCCGCGTTCGCCTTCCGGACGGACGGCGAACCGCTGGGGCCGCTGTGGCTCATGCCCGCGCAGCAGCTGATTTACCGGCAACTGATGTACGTCGTGCTCGGCCAGTCGCTGGGCTCGGCGGTCTCCGGGGTCCGGGTGCGCTGGCAGCGGATGCGCCGCATCGGGGCGCTCGACTCGATGCTCCGCGCCGAGCCCGAACCGGTGTCGGCACGGGCGAAGCGCAGCGCGCCGGTCGTCACGCTTTCCAGCATGACAAAACTGTCCACAGAGGACAGTCCTAAGCAGACCGCTGTGTCGAAGGTCGAGCCGCCCGCGGCGCCGGAACACTGGTTGGCGTTGCTGGCCGTGTTCGCGCTGATCGGCGTCGTACTCGGCCGTTCCACCGGCTGGGGCTGGCTGAGTCTCACGTTTCCGTCGCTGGGCATGCTGTTCGCCCTCAGCGCTTCGTACCTGGCGCGCTCGCTCAACCTGATCCCGGCGATCGACGCGATCGGGCACGGTATCCGCCGGCTCCTGCCGTCACTGTGGCTGCTCGGGATCATCATGATCCCGTTGATGCTCATCAAGGGCTGGATCGTCGACCCGGACAACCCGCTGGACTGGCCGCAGCTGGTGCTGTGGGCGTTCCCCGCGCTCGACCCGCAGGTCAGCTCGTGGGGCGCCGACGCGTCGGTGGTGCTCTGGTACGTCCGCGCGTCGCTGTGGTTCGTGCTGCTCACGCCGTTGCTGCTGCGGGCGCTGCGACGATCGGCGGTCCTGACCTTCCTGGCTCCGCTCGCGCTGATCGCCGGCGACACGCTGCTCGGGTCGCCGCTGCGGGACCTGGGGCCGATCGGCGAGGCGTTGATCGACTTCTGCACCTTCGGCGCCTGCTGGTTGCTGGGCCTGGCGCATCGGGAAGGCACGCTCCGGCGGATCCATCCGCTCGTCGTCGCTGTGCTCAGCGCGGCCGCCATCAGTACGGGCAGCTGGCGGGCGCTGACGCAGGCATCCGGCCCGTTCGACCCCGGCGGCAGCCCGCTGAGTCAGGCACTGGTTTGTGCCGGTGCGGTCCTTCTCGTGCTGCGGTTCTCGCCGAGTCTCGACTGGCTGGGCCGGGCTCCGGTACTCGGGCGGCTCGTCACCGTGATCGACGCCCGGGTGCTGACGATCTTCCTCTGGCACAGCATCGCGCTCGCCGTGGCCGTGCCCGTGGTGGGCATGTTCGCCTGGAACTCCCAGGCGGCGCTCGCCGGTACCGGTGTCGTCCTGATCGTCATCGCGGTAGTGGCTTTCGGCTGGGCGGAAGACCTTGGCGCCCGCCGCCGGCCCAGTCTCCTGCCCGGCGGTCCGGCGCGGCCCGAGCCGAAGCTCGCGAGGGTCCTCACCGCCGTATAAGTCCTGAAAGGACACCGAAATGTGTGGACTCGTGGGTTACATCGGCCATCGGGACGCGGTTCCGGTGCTGCTGGAGGGTTTGCGCCGGTTGGAATACCGGGGTTACGACTCAGCTCGTCGAACAGGGCGTGGTCCTCGCGTCCGAAACGGACAGTGAGGTACTCGCCCGCCTCATCGCGGCCGAGGTCGTCGTGCTCGACGCACAGCGTCCGGACGAGCTTGTCGCCGCGCGCAACGGAAGTCCCATCGTGCTCGGACTCGGTGAGGGCGAGATGTTCGTCGCCTCGGACGTCTCCGCGTTGGTGCTGCACACGCGCCAGGTCGTCTACCTGGAGGACGGCGAAGTCGCGATGGTCCGCGCGGGGGGAGTACCACACGAGCACGGTCGATTCCCGGCGTACCGATCGGGCACCGACCACTGTGGACCAGAGCGCCACGGATTCGAGCTCGGTGGATTTTCCGACTACATGGACAAGGAAATCCAGGAGCAGCCCGAAGCCGTCGGCCGGGCGTTGCTGGGCAGGCTGGACGCGCGGCTCGGCACCGCGAGGCTGGACGGTCTCGGGCTCGATCCCCGGGAACTGCGCGGAATCCGCCGGGTCAAGATCCTCGGTTGCGGGTCGGCGTACTACGCGGGACAGCTGGGCGCGGCCATGATCGAGGAACTCGCCAGGGTGCCCGCGGACGCGGAACCCGCCGAATAACCAAGCTCGTGAGTGGCTACGAGTGTTAGAACACTTGTTGCCACTCACGACCCCTGCCTGACCAGCGGAAATGTCCGGCAGGACCGGCACCGGGAACGCGGTGACGGCCACCTAAGCCTGGTAGCACTTTCCGCCGCGGTAGAGATCGCCTGCCACGACAGGGAGCCCAGCCGGAGGATTTACCTGGTACGGCCGCGCGCCGCTGCGGGTGAGCGCTTCTTCGCAGCGGATCACGCCGCTGTCGACGGCGGGACCGGCCCACAGGTCGATATGGGAACCGGAGCAGGTGGCGCAGCTGTCTTCGAGGATGAAGTACCGCTGGACGTCCGGGACGTAGACCTTGGTGCCGGGCTTGAAGACGCCCTTCGCCGCGGCGAAGGTCAGCGGGTCGGCGAACGTGCCGGTGCCGCCAGCTTCGCGGTGCAGGCCGGGGAAAGCGATTTCCCGGCTGCCTGCCGGGTCGTTGTCGGCGGCGGCGTAGAAGGTGATCGGGCCGGACGCGTTCGGGGAGGCTTCCGCTTTGGGAGCGGGCGGCTCGGTGGTCATCTTCGGCGCGGTGGTGCTCGCAGGCGGGGGCGTCGTCGGGACGCTGCTGCTCGGTGCCGGTGTCGGAGACGCGCTGGTCGATGTCGGCGCGGTGGCGGGCGGCGTCAGCGACGGCGGCGCGAGCAAGTCAGCGCTGCTGAGGGCGACCGAGGTCTCCGGCGGCGATGGCGTCTCGGTGGTGAGCAACACCGTGGCACCGGCGGCCAAGAGCACCGCCACGGCCACACCGGCGACGATTCTGAGCTTCATGCGGAAAACGTCCTCGTGATCAAAATGTTATCCAGTCGAGTAAGGTAGCTGACTTTCCTGAGGTCCGCAAACAAGCGGAAACCGTTGTCGGACAAGATCTTCTTCGTCAAAGAATCACTGGACGCGACCAGCTGACCCGGAGGCCGCAAGCCGGATTTGTCGGACCCCCGGCGTACCGTGCGGGGTGACCTGGAACACATCGAACGGGAGGTACGAGGTGGACGTCTTACTGGCGATCGGCACGCGCAAGGGGCTCTGGCTCGCCAGGAGCCGGGACGGGCGGCGGAGCTGGGAGCTGTCCGAACCGCAGTTCCCGATGACCGATGTGCACGCGGTGGCGATCGACACCTCGGGCTCGTCGCCACGCCTGTTCGCGGCCGTCACCAACGAGCATTTCGGCCCGACCCTGGTCACGAGCGACGACCTGGGCGTCACCTGGGACGAGCCGGACCACGCGCCGATCGCGTTCCCCGCGGACACGGGCGCGGCGCTGGAGGGCGTCTGGCAGATCGTGCCCCGGGAAGGCGTCGTCTACGCGGGGGTCGAACCGTCGGCGTTGTTCCGGTCGGTCGACGGTGGCCGGACGTTCGAGCTGGAACGAGCGCTCTGGGACCACCCCCACCGCGCGAACTGGACGCCCGGTGGTGGCGGAATGATGATCCACACGGTCATCCCGCACCCGACGGACGCGAAGAAGGTCACCGTCGCGATGTCGACCGGCGGGGTCTACCGCACCGAGGACGGCGGTGCGAGCTGGAACCCGGCCAACCACGGTGTCACCGCGGACTTCCTGCCAGGAGAGTTCCCCGAGTACGGCCAATGCGTGCACAAGGTGGCGATGAACGCCGCCCGGCCCGAGCGCTACTTCCTGCAGAACCACGGCGGCGTCTACCGCAGTGACGACGACACGGCGACCTGGAAGTCGATCGCCGGTGGGCTTCCTGGTGACTTCGGCTTCGCCATGCTCAGCCATCCGCGCCGCCCGGACGTCATCTACAACTTCCCGCTGGTCGCCGACGCCCTCCGCTTCCCACCGGAGGGCCGTTGCCGCGTGTACCGCAGCGAGGACGCGGGCGAGACGTGGACTGGTCTGAGCAACGGATTGCCCGAGGGCGGCTTCTTCTCCGCGGTCATGCGGGACGCCATGTGCGCGGACGACGCCGACCCGGCCGGTATCTACTTCGGCTCACGCTCCGGCGAGGTCTGGGGCAGCCCGGACGAAGGCGATTCCTGGCATTCGGTCGCCGAACACCTGCCGGACGTGTTCTGCGTGCGTGCCGCGGTGATCTAGATGGCCCATCTCGTTTTGCCCGCCATGCTGCGAGAACTCGCCGGCGGCGCGGCCTCGCTCGACGTCGATGGGCAGACGCTGGGCGCCGTGCTGGACGTCGTCGGCTCGCGGCATCCCGCTTTGGAGCGGCGGCTCCGCGACGAAAGCGGGGTGCTCCGGCGCTATGTGAACTTCTACGTCGACGGCGAAGAGTGCCGCCGGCTGTCCGGCCTTTCGACGGAACTGGCACCCCAAGCGGAGGTGATGATCATTCCTTCGGTCGCCGGCGGCTAGCCCAGGTGGTGGTTGCGGGGGTCGTGAGTGTTTACGAGTGTTCTAACACTTATTGCCACTCACGAGTGGCGTGAAAAAGGGAGGGCACTTTCGCGAGAAAGTGCCCTCCCTTTATGTTCGAAAGTTATTGCGAGAGCAGGTTTGCGCAGCGGATGAGGCCGATGTGCGAGTACGCCTGCGGGTGGTTGCCCAGTGAGCGTTCCGCGATCGGGTCGTACTGCTCGGGCAGGAGCCCGGTCGGGCCGCAGGCGGCGACGAGCTGGTCGAACAGCTCCTGCGCCTCGTTGCGGCGTCCGGTGAGCAGGTACGCCTCGACGAGCCAGGCGGCGCAGATGTGGAAGCCGCCTTCACCGCCGGGCAGGCCGTCGTCGCGGCGGTAGCGGTACACCGTCGAGCCGCTGCGCAGCTCCGCCTCGATCGCCGTCACGGTCGACTGGAAACGCTCGTCGCTCGGGTCGATCAGGCCGGTGAGGCCGACGAAGAGCGACGCGGCGTCCAGGTCGGTGCCGTCGTAGGCGGTGGTGAAGGCCTGGACCTCGTCGTTCCAGCCGTGTTCCAGCACGTCCGCCTTGATGGCGTCGCGCAGGCCGGGCCAGTTGCCGGGGATCTCGCGGCCGTAGACCTCGCCGAGGGTGACGGCGCGGTCGATGGTCACCCAGCACATGACGCGCGAGTACACGCGGTGCCGCGGGACGTGCCGCTCTTCCCAGATGCCGTGGTCGGGCTCGGACCAGCGGCGCGTGACGGCCTCGGCCATCGCGCGGACCATCTGCCAGTCCTCGTCACGCAGTTCGCCACGGGCCTCGGCCAGCGTCTTGACCAGCTCGACGACCGGGCCGAACACGTCCAGCTGGACCTGGTGGTTCGCCAGGTTGCCGACGCGCACGGGCCGCGAACCGGCGTAACCGGGCAGCGACTCGATGACGGCTTCGGCGCCGATGACGCTGCCGGCCAGGGTGTACAGCGGGTGGAGCCGCTCGGGGCCCGCCAACGTCGCGAGCACGCCGTGCAGCCAGCGCAGGTAGCCCTCGGCCTCTTCGGTCGAACCCAGGTGCGCCAGCTCGCGCACGGTCATCGACGCGTCGCGGATCCAGCAGTACCGGTAGTCCCAGTTGCGGACGCCACCGATCTCCTCGGGCAGCGACGACGTCGCCGCGGCGAGCACGCCACCGGTGTCGGTGTTCACCAGGCCGCGCAGCGTCAACGCCGAGCGGACGATGAGGTCGTGCTGGACCGTGGGCAGCTTGAGCGTGGTCGCCCAGCTGCTCCAGTACTCGCCCGCACGGGCCCGCCGGTCCACTTCGGACAGTTCGTGCTGGTCCAGTTCCGTGGTGCCACAACGAAGTTCCAGCACCACGGGGTTGTCGGGCGTCGGCTGTACGAGCGCGGTGGCCGTGTCGTTCAGGCCGTCGTTCGTGATTTCCCAGCGCACGCCGGGCGCGCGCAGCACGATCGGCTCGGAGGTGCCGAGCACCTTCAGGCCGTCGGCTTCCGCCAGCAGCCGGACAGGCACGCCGCCGAACTCCGGACGCGGCGCGAACACCACGGAAGCCGAGGCCTCACCGGAGATCACGCGCACCAGATCAGTACGGTGCGGCGGGCTTTCCGGCTCGAGGTAGTCCGTCACGAGCAGCCGGGACCAGCGGGTCTCGACGGTCATCGTGTTCGGCAGGTACCGCTGGCCGAGCGGGAGGCCGTTGCGGTGCGGCTTGATGGTGAAGTGACCGGCACCGAGACCGCCGAGCAGATCCGCGAAAACCGCGGGCGCGTCGGGGCCGGGGTGACAGAGCCAGGTCAGCCGCGCGTCGGGCGTCAGCAGCGCGACGGAACGCTCGTTGGCCAGCATCGACAGCCGCTCGATGGGCGGTGCCTGCTCGCCGTAGAGCCAGCCGCGGCGCTCCTCCAGGATGAACGCCAGCACCAGCGCGACGTCGATCGTGTCCGGAACCCGGTACGTGGCAAGGCTTTCGCCCTCGCCGACCTTGACGCCGAGGTCCGGTCCGGACAGTCGCGCGAACGCCTTCTCGTCGGTGACGTCGTCGCCGAGGAAGATCGCCGCCGTCGCACCGGCCTGGTGGCGCAGCGTGTCGAGCGCGTTGCCCTTGTCGGTCTTGACGACAGCGAGCTCGACGACCTCTTTACCGTCGGTCGTCGTGACGCCCTGCCAGAGCGCGGGGCCGTTGTGCACCGTCGCCAGCACTCTGCGTCCGGCCTCGTGCTCCGCACGCCGGACGTGCACCGCGATGCTCGCGGGCTTCACTTCGAGCGACACACCGGGCACGTCGAGGACGAGCTGTTCGAGTTCGGACTCCAGCTTCCGGTGAAGTTCGCGGGCGTCCGCGTCCAGCGCGTGGATGAAGCCGATGTCGAATTCCGAGCCGTGGCTGCCGACGAGGTTCACCTCGGCTGGCAGCCGGGACAACGTCGCGAGGTCGCGCAGGGCGCGGCCGGAGATCACGGCTGTGGTGGTTTCGTGCAGGGCCGCGAGTGACCGCAGGGCACCTACCGATTCGGGCAGCGGCCGGGCTTCGTCGGGGTTGGCTGTGATGGGAGCCAACGTTCCGTCGTAGTCGCAGGCGACCAGCAGGCGCGGAGTACGGGCGATCTGGACGATCGCGCGGCGTAGCTCGGCGGGCAAGGCCTCGGCGGTCAACACTCCTCCTCGGAGCTTTTAATCGGGCGAGCATGGGGTGCTTGGGGTTAATGGGGCAGAGATCAGGGGGCAGGCTCGGTACCGAGCGCTTCCAGGAACGAACGCGCCCACCGGTCGACATCGTGCGTGAGGACCTGACGACGCAAGGCGCGCATCCTACGTCGGCCCTCAGCCGGGTCGAGCGTAATGGCTGCCAGCAACGCGTTCTTCACCCCATCCAGATCATGCGGGTTTACCAGGAATGCACTACTCAATTCCGCGGCCGCTCCGGCGAATTCGGACAGGACGAGTGCCCCTCCGAGGTCGTGTCGGCAGGCGACGTACTCCTTGCAGACAAGGTTCATGCCGTCCCGGAGCGGGGTGACGACCATAACGTCAGCGGCGGAGAAAAAGGCCGCCAGTTCGGTCCGGTTCACGGATTGGTGCAAATAGTGCACGACCGGGTGGCCGACGCGGGCAAATTCGCCGTTGATGCGGCCGACCATCTGCTCGATGTCCCCGCGCATGCGCTGGTAGTGCTCGACCCGTTCGCGGCTCGGTGTCGCCAGCTGCACGAACGCGACGTCCTCGGGCTGGACGCGGCCTTCCTGCAGCAGCTCGTGGAGCGCCTGCAGCCGCAGGTCGATGCCCTTGGTGTAGTCGAGCCGGTCGACGCCGAGCAGCACCGTCTTCGGGTTGCCGAGGTCGCGGCGGACCTGGGCGGCTCTGTCCGCGACACCCTTCGTGCGGGCCAGCTGGTCGAGCCCGGCCGCGTCGATCGAGATCGGGAACGCGCCGACGCGCACCGTGCGGTCGCCGACCTGCACCATGCCCGGCCGCGACCGGACACCGACCGCGCCACGGCTGGGTTCGAGGCCGATGAGCTGCCGGGCGAGCCAGAGGAAGTTCTGCGCGCCACCCGGGCGGTGGAACCCGACCAGGTCGGCGCCGATCAGGCCGCGCATGATCTCCGCGCGCCACGGCAGCTGCATGAACAGCTCGACCGGTGGGAACGGGATGTGCAGGAAGAAGCCGATCCGCAGGTCCGGGCGCAGTTCGCGGAGCATCGCGGGCACGAGCTGCAGCTGGTAGTCCTGGATCCAGACGGTGGCGCCCTTGGCGGCGACCTCGGCGCTGGCCTCGGCGAACCGGTGGTTGACCTTGACGTAGCTTTCCCACCAGCCGCGATCGAACACCGGCCGGGCGACGACGTCGTGGTACAGCGGCCACAGCGACGCGTTGGAGAAGCCTTCGTAGTAGTCGCTCACCTCGTCCGACGTCAGCGTCACCGGATGAAGAACCAGCCCGTCGTCGTCGAACTCGTCGACGTCCACGTCCGGGACACCCGGCCACCCGACCCAGGCGCCCTTGCGGGACCGCAGGAAGGGTTCGAGTGCGGAAACCAGCCCGCCGGGGCTGGCCGTCCACTTCTGGGTGCCGTCGGCGGAGCGGTCGAGGTCCACCGGCAACCGGTTGGCCACCACGACGAAATCCGCGGCCTGTTTCCGAACCGGTTCAGAACTCATGTTCACGTCAGCTGCTCCCTCGTTCTGGGGTCGCGGCCCAAGCATGAACACTATCGTGCGTTCAGGTGGCCCGCGTGCTACTCCAAGCGTCGTTCGGCAGGCTCGAGCGGCCCGGCCATGCGTGGTCCGGCCAGCTTGCGTTCCAGCCTGCCGAGCCCGGTGCGCACCGGTTGCGCGAGGTATTCACCGAGCACCACGCCCGCTGCCAGCGCAAGTCCGACCGCGACGGCGGTCATCAGGGTCGAAATGTTGCCGCCCGGCTCCACACCGAGCTGGTACAGGCCACGGTAGGTGGACAGACCGGGCAACAGGGGCGTGATCCCGGACACGGCGACGACGAGCGGGGTGACCTTGAGCCTCCGTGCCAGGACACCGCCGCAGAAACCGACGAGGGTGGCGGCGATCGCGGACGCGCTGACGGCGTCCAGTTGGGCTAGCACCAGGCCGCCGTAGACCGCAGCGCCAATCGCGCCCGCCACCGCCGCGACGAGCAACGCGCGCAGGGCCGAGTAGGACGCCAGCGCGAAGCACGCCGCCGCGCCCGCGCCGCCGAGCACGACGATCGGCAGCTGCTGCGGCGTGGAGGTGAGGACTTCGGGCAGCGGGGTGCGTTCCAGGCCGAGCAGGACGGCGATCTTCAACGCGAGCACCACGCCGGAGATCAGGCCGGCGGTCATCAGCACGGTCTCCATGGTGCGACCCGCCGCGGTGACGTTGTACCCGGTGATCGCGTCCTGCACCGCCGAAACCGTCGACAGCCCTGAGAGCAGCACGGTGACCGCGGCGGCGACGACCAGCGTCGGCTTGTCCGTGGTGAGCAAGTCGCTGCTCACGATGAACATCGCGGACAGCGTCGCGAAGAGCCCGCCGACCACCTGCTGGAAGAAGAACGGCAACGCGAAGCGGTTGAGCAGCCTGCCGAGCCTGTCGACGACCGCGCTGATCACGAACGCGACGGCGGCGACGTCCGGCCCGCCGCCGAGGAGCAGCGTGATGAACGCGGCCAGGCCACCCCAGGCCAGCGTCGCGACCCAACGCGGGTACGGATGCGGTGCCGTGGTGATCTCCTGCAGCTGGGTCTGGGCTTCCTCCGCGCTGACGTTGCCGCGCGTGATCTGCTGCACGAGCATTTCGGCCGCGTTGAGCCTGCTGTAGTCGAGGCTGCGCGAGCGGACCACCCGCAGCGCCGTCACCGGAGCCATGTCCGTGCCGCGGTGGCAGGTCACGGTGATCGAGGTGAAGATGACGTCGACCTCGCAGTGCGGCAGCCCGAGTGCGGAGGTCAGCGCGATGATCGTCGCGGTGACGTCGGACGCGCCGGCGCCGCTCGACATCTGCACTTCACCGATTCGCAGGCTCAGGTCGAGCACGAAGTTGACGGTGGAGTCGTCGGGCACCTTCGGCCCCAGTGCCTCCGCGGCGCCGGTGTCCGGCTGATCGCCTATCGGCGCTTCGAGTATTTGCCACGCGCGTCGGCGGACCGGATGCTTCGCGCGCTGGTTGATCTTGATGACCACTCCACCTCCTTGACGTTCCCGGAGATCATCGGCATCGATGCCCTGACCGTTGCATGTCTGAGAAGGTGTCGTCCACCACGTTAAGAGAAGATCAGCCGGACGCTGATCAATTCGGTGTCACCCGACCGGGCATCACCAGGTCTTCGACCGGCCGGCGCGGTGTCGCGGGCGTCGGTGTCGCGTAGCCGACCCGCAGGATGCTCTGCGGTACCAGCCCACCGCCGAGCATTCTGCGCAGCTCGTCCCGCATCCTCGGCACCTCCACCGGCTGCGGCAGGAACGACGCGGACAGGCCTAGCGTCGCCGCGGTCAGCAGGACCCGCTGCATGGCCTGGCCCGACTGCAGTTCGGCCAGCTTGCCGTCGTAGTACGAACACAGGACGAACACCACCGGATCGACGTCGAAATCCTTGCCCGCCGGGCGCTTCTTCCCGTTCTCCGCACGGGGATCGCGTAGCACCCACTGGTCCTGGGGCTCCGGGAACGGCCCGCCCGCCTGTGCGGGGACGCCGTCGCGGCGCTGGGTGTCGTGATGCCCGGTCCACGCCGCCCACTCGGACAGGAACAGCGGGTTGTTGCACTGGATGCGATGGGCCTGGATGACGAAGTCGCGGATCTGCGCCTGTTCCCGCAGGTCGGTGACCACGTGCAGCCAGCCCTGATCGGCCGCCGCGGCGCGGGCCAGCCGTTGTCGATGGGCGCGGGGGATCGGCTGGTCGAGAAAGGGACGCCGGTTCGTGCGGCGCGTCCGGATCGCGTTCAGCAGCGCGTTGAGCTCGTCGGTCGGGCGTGCGGGACCACCCCGCCGGACCACCGCGACCGCACCGGCGACCGAGTTCACCGCCGGTGGCAGCAACGTGACGCTGGGGCGTATTCCCAGGCCCTGCAACGCCAATCGCAGGTTGAGCAGGGCCGCACCGCAGGCGAGCCGGAGTTCCCTGTCCTCCGGATCAGCACCCGGCAGTCGTCGCCCGAGATCCATGTGGACCTCGATCCGGTCGGGCAGGAGCCGGAATCGCCATGGCTGGCTGTTGTGCAACGAAGGCGCCAAGGAAGCCGCCTGTACCACGGTTTTCACTTCCTGCGCCGAGAGGCCGAGAGTTGCGGTTATCGCGCTCATCTTCGTGCACCTCTTCCACTTCCGCGCCTACTCCCCACTCTCCGTCCGGGGGCGCTGGTGTCAAGCGGCGAACGCATGAGCCCCTTGGGCCATTTGTCAGGGGGTGGCCCGCCGGTACCGTTCGGCGAGTTCCCGGAGATGACTGACGAGTTCCGGCGGCTCACCGACAGTGAAATCGGCCTCCAGCATTCCTAAGTAGACAGACAGCGTCTCGACGGAGTCGGCCCCGGTCACGAGGACGCAGGTGTGCTCGTCGACCGCTTCCACGGTGCCCACCGCGGGATTGATGCGTTCGGCGATGGTTTCGGCGGACGCGTGCACGGTGACGCGCGCCTGGTGGCGCCAAGCCGCGGCGGAAACCCTCCGGGACACGTAGGCCGCGATGTCACTTTCCGGCGGTTCGCGCGGAGTGAAGCGGGGACCGGTCGGCGTGCGTGGCTCGACCCGGTCGACACGGAAGGTCCGCCAGTCCTGACGGCCGGTGTCCCAGGCGACCAGGTACCAGCGCCTTCCCCAGCTGACCAGGCGGAACGGCTCCACGATCCGCGACGTCGACGAGCCGGCGTGGTCGCGGTAGTCGAAGCGGAGCGTCTCGTGGTCGCGGCAGGCCGCGGTGAGCGTCATCAACGTGTCCGAGCCGACCGACGGTCCGGGGCGGTCGGCGGGGACGGGCACGGTGTAGGTCTGCAGCGCGTTGACACGGCGCCGCAGGCGTGAGGGCAGGACCTGCTCCAGCTTGGCCAGCGCCCGCAGCGCGGTTTCCCCGATCCCGGCGATGGTGCCCTCGGCGGCCGTGCGCAGCCCGATCGCGACCGCGACGGCCTCCTCGTCGTCGAGCAGCAGCGGCGGCATCGCGGCACCGGCGCCGAGGCGGTAGCCGCCGACCGACCCGCGCGTCGCGTCCACCGGATAGCCGAGTTCCCGCAGGCGTTCGATGTCGTTGCGCACGGTCCGGCCGCTCACGCCGAGGCGCTCCGCGAGTTCCGAGCCGGGCCACTCGCGCGGCATCTGCAGGAGCGAGAGCAGCCGCAGCAGTCTTGCCGAAGTCTCCAACATATTTTTGATTATGCCGGACCATTAGGAACGTATTGTGCCTAATTGGTTCCTAGGGTTCAGGACATGAACAACGACATCCACCCCTTCCGCATCGAGATCCCCCAGGCCGACCTGGACTACCTGCAGGACAGGCTGGCCCACACCCGCTGGACCACCGAACTGCCCGGCGTCGGCGAGGAGTACGGCCTGTCCCTCGAGTACGTGCAAGGCCTCGTCGAGTACTGGCAGAACGGCTACGACTGGCGCGAGACCGAGGCGAAGCTGAACGAGTACCCGCAGTTCACCACTGAGATCGACGGGCAGAACATCCACTTCCTGCACGTCCGCTCGCCCGAGCCGGACGCGACGCCGCTGATCCTGACCCACGGCTGGCCGATGTCGGTCGTGGAATACCTCGACGTCATCGGGCCGTTGTCAGACCCGCGATCGCACGGCGGCGATCCGGCCCACGCCTTCCACCTGGTGATCCCGTCGATGCCCGGCTTCGGCTTTTCCGGCCCCACCAACGACAAGGGCTGGGACCGCTACCGCATCGCCAAAGCTTGGGCGGAGCTGATGCGCCGGCTCGGCTACGACAGCTACGGCGCCCACGGCAACGACGGCGGCTCCCTGGTCTCGCCCGAAGTCGGCCGCTTCGACCCCGAACACGTCCTCGGCGTGCACGTCACGCAGATCTTCTCCTTCCCCTCGGGCGATCCCGCGGAGTTCGAGGGATTGTCCGAAAAGGACATGGGCAAACTGGAGTTCCTGCAGTGGTTCAACGACAGCATGAGTGCCTTCGCGAAACTGCAGGCCACCGTGCCCCAGACATTGGCCCACGCACTGGCGGATTCGCCGGTCGGCCAGCTCGCCTGGAGCTGCCAGCTGTTCGGCGACGCCGTCAGCCGTGACTACATCCTCGGCAACGTGATGATCTACTGGCTCACCAACACCGGTGGCTCGTCCGCGCGCCTCTACTACGAAGACGCACACGCCGAAGCCCCGGCCGAGCCGACCGTCGTCCCGCTGGGGCTGGCCAGTTTCGCCAACGACTTCCAGTCCATCCGCCGCTTCGCGGAGCGCGACCACAAGAACATCGTGTCGTGGCACGTATACGACCGTGGCAGCCACTTCGCCGCCCACGATGCCCCCGACCTGCTGATCAGCGACATCCGCTCGTTCTTCGCCTCGCTGAAGTAGCTCGCCATCTGTCGACAGATGGCGGTAGTTGCACACGCCGGGTATGTGGCGTAGGCCACTGTGCGGCCGGTGGGTCAAGTGAGTGGAGGGGCTCGATATACTGTCCCCGCGCGACCCGCGGTTCGGGTCGCCCGGCCGGTATAGCTCAGCTGGTAGAGCACCTGTCTTGTAAACAGGAGGTCAGGGGTTCGACCCCCCTTGCCGGCTCCCCTCTGACCAGGGAGTTTCCAATGACGGGAAGCTCCCTGGTCGCGGATCGTCTCAGTTTCAGTCTCACTTGTCGTTCTAGCCGGCCTTTTGGGTGCCCTCTGGCGAACCGTCTTCGTCGTCGTTCGGCGTTTTCCAGAGCAGCCCCCCGACCTGTGACGCGATGGTGCGTCGTAGGTCGTCAGGCACGTGCTGGTAGCGCTGAGCCACGCCGAGCACGAGCAGGAACGTCGCTGCGGTGTGCCGCGCGTCGGGCAACCTGGCCTCGCGCACGCCTGCCGAGACGAGCACGTCCTTCCATTCGCCGTAGTCCGCACGAGGGTCGGTCGGCTTGCCGTTCGGCTGTGCGAATATCCACCCGCTTCCTGCCACAGGTTTGCTGCTGCCACCCGCTCGGCGTCCTGGACTTCCTTGTGAGCAAGTAGCGCGAGTGCAAGCGGCGGAGGAACGCTGACAACGCGGCGGCCAGCAGGCGACTTCGGCTCGACAACCTTCAATCCGCCGATGTGCCGTTGAGGACAGTCCGCGCCTCGCTTTCGTGCGCGACTCGGCTCCTTGCCTGTGGTGTCGCAACCGTGTTGCCACGTCTGGCGTTGCAGTGCGCGCCGGACCGACAGAATCGCGGTGATTTGCCTTCGGGGGCACTTCTCCGCCCGTTCTTGTTCGCAGGGCTCATCTCCTGCGCAGCCGTGGTGCCACTCTGTGGTGAGGTCGCTCCACTGCAACCCCAGCGCTTCGCCTTGGCGGAATCCGAGGGCCAGTGCGATAGCCCATCGAACGCCGTTTCGTCGGTTCACTGCTTCCGCAAGAATGGCTTTCGCGTTATCGACGGTAAGCGGGTCAATCTCAGTCTCTTCGTACCTAGTAGCGTGTCGCTGCTTAGTTATGGTGTCGGTGGCTGGGAGGCTGTTGTCCGGCAGGTCCCTTTCCTGCCGGACAAGGACTGTTGCTGTGGCCTCACTGATGAAGCGGCCGGTCACGTTGTCGGCGCGGGATCGTGAAGAGTTGTTCCGGCTGACTACGACGGGTGTGCATTCGGCGTCGGCGATCAGGCGGGCGCGGGTGCTGCTCGCGTTGGACACCTCGGTGGGCGAGCCCGATCCGAAGGACGTGATCGCGGTTCGGCTCGGGGTCTCCGGCGAGATGTTGCGGCTGGTCGCCAAGCGGTTCGCTGAGTCCGGTGGCGATGTCCTTGCAACGGTCTCGCGCAGGAAGCGTGATCTTCCTCCGGTGCCGTCCCCGGTGACCGGTGAGGTCGAGGCCCGGTTGATCGCCCTGGCGTGCTCGCAGCCGCCGGCAGGGCATGCCCGGTGGTCATTGCGGCTGCTGGAAAAACACGTCGAACTCACCGAGGACATCCCGAACCTGGATCACTCCACCATCGGCCGAGTCCTAAAAAAACGGAACTGCGTCCTCATCTGAGGAAGTGCTGGAACATCCCGCCACGGGCGAACGCGGAGTTCGCCGCCCGCATGGAGGACGTGCTGGCGGTCTACGCCCGGCCACACGATCCCGCCCGCCCGGTCGTGTGCATGGACGAGAAACCCTTCCAGCTGCTCGGCCACGTCCGCGACCCGCTCCCCGCCCGGCCAGGCCGAGACGCCTGTGAGGACAGCGAATACGTCCGGTGCGGCACCTGCTCGATCTTCGTGTGGACCGAGCCCCTGCGCGGGTGGCGCCGTGTCCACGCCCTGGCCCAACGAACCAAGATCGACTGGGCCGGACAGGTCAAACAACTCTTGACCGTGGACTATCCCAACGCCGAGACCGTGGTGCTGGTCATGGACAACCTCGGGCACCCACGGCATCGCCTCACTCTACGAGGCCTTCGCACCCGACGAGGCCTTCTCCCTCGCCCAGCGCCTGGAGATCCACCACACCCCCAAACACGGGTCCTGGCTCAACATCGCCGAGATCGAGTTGTCCGCCCTGACTCGGCAATGCCTCGACCGCCGCATCAGCGACCTCGACACCCTCAACGCCGAACTCGCCGCCTGGCAACACGCCATCAACACCGAACAACGCCAAGTCCGCTGGCAATTCACCACCGACAACGCACGCGTCAAACTCCGCCACCTATACCCCAAGAATTAGCCGCGACAATCTACTAGCGCGGCCGTCTGGGAAGCTGGCGAAGGAGTTGCTGTGGCTGTCGAGGTCGATTTCAAGAGGATGCTGGCCGTCGCAACTCAGAAGGTTTCAGTGGGCGGGCTTGCTCCTGTCGCGATCCGTCTACTGGGATACCGCACTCCGGTCTCGGAAGAGGAACAGGTGCTGTACGTAACTCCTCGGTGACCCAGTGCTCAGACAGGCGACTGAGGAAGGCTCGTCAAACTGCCAGCTCCCCGAATGTGCCCCGAAGAGCATTCGTGTATGAGCTGAAGCGCAGGTCACGGCTGGTTTCTGTGTCCCTCTGTAAACCAGACGGCTGTGTACGCGCTTCACGCCTAAGCAGGTGCTCAGATCGCTGTTGAGCTGGGCGTCGGTGGCCCGTCGTGTACCTGCCGTGGCAATAACTTGCGGACGGAGCCACCGACGCCCCGGGGGGCAGAATCGCGCAACCACCCCTAGGCTGGGTGATCTCTTTCGAACCCACCCACCGGCCGCTGACGCGCTGCTAGAGTCACTGCTTGGAACAGGATGGGAACAGAGGGTAGGCCGCGCCCGAACGATCGCGGTCCGTGCGGGGAGGCGCGTCGTGGGACAACCGAACACGGGGCCAGGGCAACTGATCGATACCTCGGGAGCGCAGCCATACGTGCCCCCGCCAGGTGCGCCGCCGCTGGGGGCAGGTGCCACACCGGTTGCGCCACCACCAGCGCCGGTCGTTTACTCCGCCCTGGGCCGGGGCCAGGCAGAGGCCGACTTCGCCGCGGCGTCCTCCGCGAGTGGCTGGGAGTTCGACGCCGAGGGAATGGATGCCCTGATCCAAGATCTTCAGGATCGGATCGACGTCGACCTCGGCAACATGTAGGCGCACTCCGTACATTTGACCGTTATCCAACCTCCTGGTGACGAGGTGGCAAGCGCGCAGTATGCCGAGGCGGCCAATCGCGCGGGCCGAGAGTTCCTCACCGCACACGAAAGCAGCGTCCAGTTCCTCACGGCCTACGTCGAAACACTGCGCAGGATCCGCACTGCTTATCAAGAACACAAGACCAAGCCGCAATCGATGCCCTCCGTGGCAACGGAAAGGCAGACTAATGCAGGCCCGCTTTGCTCTCAAAACCACACTGACGTGCGTGACGTTGGTTCTCGTTGCCAGTTGCAGCAGTACGTCTTCTGGAACGCCGACCCCCACCACATCCAGCTCAGTCGCGCAAAACGAAAAAAGCTTGCCATATGCCGGTGCGCCCGGCGTCGCCACTCCACTCGATTCCAGCAAGATCGACCAAGATCCGTGCAGTGTAGCGACTCCCGCGCAAATTAGTAGCATCAGTGGTGGGATACTGAAGAACAGCAGCAAATTCGACGCAGGTGCCGGAAGTGTCGATTGTGCCTGGGTTCTGGCCGACGGTCTAGGCCGGTTGACAACGGGCGTAGCCATGGAAACAAATGCCGGTCTGAGCAGCATATACGACAAGAACGTCAAGAAACAGCTCACCAGCTTCAAGGCTATTCCTGCTATCGACGGGCATCCCGGTGTCGCCTTTGCGAACGGCGGCGAAGCTTCGACTGTTTGCAACGTTGCTGTCGGTTTGAGCGACAGCAGGATCTATTTGGCGATCGCCAACCTGGGACCCAGAAACCCCAAGGCAGACAACCCATGTGGGATCGCGACAGACCTGGCGGAGCTTGCTGTGCAACACCTCAAGGGGGCATGAGGCATGGTCTACAGCGGTCATGAGATCTACGAAAAGATGAACGCGAATCCCAGGACCACGGAGACCCTCGATGCCGCCGAGGTTGCAAGCGACAAGCTGAGAGTGGCTCACATAGACCTGGCTCAGTCATTGTCCAAAGCTCAAGGGGGAATGGACAGCTTCTGGAAAGGGAAGAGTGCCACCAGTGCTGCGGGCGGACTCAACCCGATGATTCAAAGTGTCACCCAAGCAGCTGATCACATGAACAGCGCTAAGACCTCTATGTTTGACCACAACTCTCAGTTCCACAAAACACGAGGTGCGATTGTCCCGGTCTCAAACGAACGTGTCGGCGACAACGGCCTAGGAGACATCTTTTCAATCGGTGCCAGCGATGACGAGATAGCGGCCGCACAGTTCGACGCGGATACAAAGAAGAACGTCGAACAGTACGAAGTCTATTATCAGACCACACAGCTACGCGTGGCTCAACTTCCCACTGCCTACCCTGCCGCACATGCCCCCACCGTCGCGGCGGGCGCGGTCACACCTGGCGAGATCGAACCTGGAACACCGGGTCAGCCGATTGACAGCAAGCAAGGATCGGGCGGCGGAGGCGACGGCACCAGGGCAGCGGGTTTCGGTGGCGTGCCAAGTACATACACGCCACCGACCGGCGCTGGGAGTTATCAAGTGCCACCTCCGCCGGTGAGCAACCCTGTCCCGGATCTGCGGCCGCCGATGGTGCCGCCGTCAGGATTCAGGCCTTCACCAATTGGTGGAACAGATCCGTCGAGCTGGACGCCGCCAGTGAACCCGCCTAGCTCCAGGCCGCCCGGTGGCTATGTACCGCCTGGCGGAGGCGGAGGTGGTTTCGGCCCGGTGGGAGGTGGTTTCGGGCCGGTCGGTGGAGGTGGCTTCGGGCCCGGTAGCGGTGGAGGCGGTCTCGGCGGCGCGAAGATGTCCGGCGGGGCGGCTGGAAGCGGCAGTGGTGGCTTGAGCGGCGGTCGCGGTAGCGGAGTCGGGATGCCCGGCGAAGGTGGCATGCGCGGCGGGTCGGCCATGGGTGGCGGCGCTGGTGGCAAGGCCGGAGGCATGGGCGCGAGCGGCATGGGTGGAATGGGCGGCGGTAAAGGCGGCCAGGGTCCATCTTCGGTGGTTTCGAAGATGGACAGAAGCCGACTCCGCCGGTGATCGGCGCGTAGAGAACAGATACGTAGCACCGAGGAGAGGGCCTGAGCCGGGCGGATCGTCTCACTTGTCGTCTCGTTCGTGGTCGGTCAGGACGGCCCACGGTGGTACCCCGGTGGCCAGCCTCCCTGCGGCGATGGTTCTACGTACTGGGTTGAACGCCGGACCCAACAGCTTGTAAACAGGAGGTCAGGGGTTCGACCCCCCTTGCCGGCTCCAACAAAGTGAAATCTTTGTGGCCCTGGTCGGGATGGTAGAGCTGGCTCTACCTTGAGGACGGGCTTTGCCTGTACTGATTTCCGCGGGCTCGATTCCTAGTCTTTCCAACATGACTTCCACCACCTCCGCGGACACCGGCCGCGCATCGTCAAACCGTTGGCAGGCCTTGATTCGGCGCTTCCCGCTGATCACCTTCTTCACCCTCGCCAACAGCATCAGCTGGCTTGCCTGGGTGCCGTACATCCTGTCGCTCGACGGGCTCGGCGTGCTGGACTTCCGCTACCCGGACTTCATCGCCGGTAACCAGCTGACGGCGATCCTGCCCGGCGCGTACCTCGGCCCGCTGGCCGCGGCGTTCACCGTCACCTCGATCACCGAAGGCCGCGAGGGGCTGCGACGCTGGCGTAAGCGGCTGTTCAACTTCCGCGCTCCGGTGCGGTGGTACGCCTTCGCGTTGCTCGCGATCCCGGTCGCCATCACTCTCGGCACGTTGCAGATGCCCGGCGCGGAGGAGAGCATGATGCTCCCGTCGATCATGGTGCTGGCCGTCTACTTCCCGATGCTCGTGCTCCAGTTCTTCACCACCGGCCTGGCCGAAGAGCCCGGCTGGCGTGACTTCGCCCTGACCCGCCTGCAGAACCGCCACCACCCGATGGTCGCGACCGGCATCCTCGGTGTGCTGTGGACGATCTGGCACCTGCCGCTGTTCCTCACCCCGTGGGCCGGTCCGGTCGTGGACGCCTCGGTGATCGGTCAGTTCGTGATCGGCGCGATGTCGATGTCGTTCCTGATCACGTTGGTGTACAACAAGGGTCGCCAGAGTCTGCCGCTGGTCATGGTGCTGCACTGCACGGTCAACAACTTCTCGTCCGTGGTGTGGCCGCAGCTCTTCCCCGAAGCCGACCCCCGGCTGGCCTGGGGCCCGACGCTCGGCCTCGTCGCACTCGCCGTGGTGGCGATCGTGGCCTCCCGCGGCAAGCTGGGCTACCCCGGCTCGACACCTTCCGTCACCACCCCGAAGGTGGAAGCACTCGCATGATCCGCACCCTGGCCAGCCACCCTCTTGGTCGGTGAACGCAGTGAAGGCCACGTTGAGGGACTCAGAGTCCCTCAACGTGGCCTTCACGGACATACTGCATGGGTGGTGGAGGTGAGCGGGTTGGCGCAGAGGGTTGGGTATGCGTTGCGGAGTACGCGGGCGGCGTCTTATCGCGTCGACATCGAGGGTGACGGGGTCACGCTGGCGCTGGTGATGAGTGCGAGTGAGAGCGGCCGCAGGAACGCGGCGGCCAGGATCGTCCGTCTCCTCGGCGAGCACGGCCTGGAGTTGAAGACGGACGATCCTGTCGAAGCGCTGACGAGTAGTCCTCGGCCTTACGGCGTCGGGATCATGAACGACAGCACGGTCGCCTGAAGCAGTGAGATCACGCCGACCACGCCGGTGAGCAGGAGCGACCAGAGGAAGGTTTGCCGCAGTAACTGGCCTTCCTTGCCGCTTTGCCCGATGGCGGTGGCGCCGATGGACAGGTTCTGCGGCGAGATCATCTTTCCCATCACGCCACCGGAGGTGTTCGTCGCACCGGCGAGGATCGGGTCGATGTGCAGTTGCTGCGCCGAAATCACCTGCATGGGCCCGAAAAGGCTGTTAGTCGAGGCGTCCGAGCCGGTCAGGAAGACACCGAGCCAGCCGATGTAGGCGGAGAACAGCGGGAACAGGGCACCGGTGGCCGCCAGCGCCAGGCCCAGCGTCTGCGTCGCGCCGGAGTAGTTCATGACGAAGGCGATGGCCAGGATCATGAAGATCGTCCCGAGCGCCCAGCGCATCTGGATCAGCGTTTTCCAGTACGTCTGGAGCAGCAGCTTTCCCTTGGCGCCCATGACAAGTCCGGCGATGATCGCGGCGATCAGGGCCACGGTTCCCGGCGAATAAAGAAAGTCGACAGTCAGGTTCGCCGCGTACGGCGTGTTCTTCGCGGTGATCGGGGGATGCTGGATGACCTCGTTGTGCAGGCCGGGCCAGGCGAACACCCAGTCGGCCTTGTGCAGCAGCTTGGTCAGGTCGAGCCAGGTCGGCAGGTTCTTGAAGATGGTGCCGATCCGCGAAAGGAAGATCGCCAGCACCAGGATGACGTACGGCGCCCAGGCATAGAGCGCGCCGCGGCTCGCCTTGGTGGTAGCGGGGGCGGCGACGGTGTCTTCTTCGTCGAAGCGCCACACCGTCTTCGGCTTCCAGAAGCGCGTGAGGATCCACAACGCGCCCATCGCCGACAGCGCGGCGACGACGTCGACCAGGCTGGGGCTGATGTAGTTGGACGTCACGAACTGCATGATCGCGAACGCGAGACCGGCGGTGACGACGGCGGGCCAGATTTCGACCATCCGTTTCCAGCCTGCCAGCACCACGATCAGGAACGCGGGGATGATCAGCGCGAGCACCGGGACCTGGCGGCCGACCATGGCGGAGAAGAGATCTGTCGCCTCTTCCGGCTTGAGGCCGAGAATCGGGGCGGTGAGCCTGCCGAGCACGATGAGCGGGTTGCCGAGGCCGCCGAAAGCGACGGGGGCGGTGTTCGCCAGCAGCGCGAGAATGACGGCTTTCACCGGCGGGAAGCCGAGTGCGGCCATCATCGCGGCGGTGATCGCGATCGGGGAACCGCCGCCGGCGACGCCTTCGAGCAATGCGCCGAAGCCGAAGGCGATCAGCAACGCCTGCAGCCGGCGGTCTTCACTGAAGCCCGCGAGCACCGCTTTGATGTTGTCGAACCGTCCGGTGGCGACAGTGACGTTGTGGAAGTAGACCGCGTTGAAGGCGATCCAGGCCACCGACCAGAGGCCGAAGACCAGCCCCATCAACGCCGAGTCGAGCGCCAGGCCGACCGGCATCCGGTAGAGCACGAGCGCCATCACGATCGCGGTCACCAGTGCCAGCGCGGCCGAGAGATGCGCGGATCGGCGCAGCACGCCGAGCGACACGAGCAGCACGATGATCGGCAACGCGGCCAGCAGCGCGGAAATCCACAGGCCGCCCGCCGGTTGGTAGTCCTGAATCCAGCCCACGGTCAGCCCCTTTGCTGTGGCACGTGCCCGAGTCGGAGCGACAACGCCGCCGCGCCGGCCGCGACTGTCGCGCCGAGTTCTTCCAGGCGGTGCATCACCCGGGATGCGGGTCCCGCGATGCTGATCGCGGCGACCGGCTGCCCGGTGTGGTCCCGCACGGCGGCGGCGACGCAGCCGACGTCCGGTTCGTTCTCGACGGCGTCGACGGCCCAGCCCCGGGTGCTTGTGGCCGCGAGTTCGCCGAGAAGCCTGCCGTGGTCGGTGATCGTGTTGTTGGTGAGGCTTTCCAGTGTCATCCGGCGGACGCGTTCCACTCTGTCTACTTCGGACAGTGCGGACAGCCAGGCCTTGCCGAGCGAGGTCGCGTACTGCGGGCGGCGGGTGCCGAGGCGGCACGCCAGCGTCACCGAGTTCTCGCTCTTCTCGGTCGCGACGTAGACCATCGCGTCGCTGTCCGGTACCGCCAGATATGTTGTCTCGCCTGACTTTTCGGCCAGTGCGGCGAGATAACGCGGCGCGCAGCGGTGCAGGTCGGCGGCGGACATCGCCCGGACGCCGAGCTCGACGAGCCGGGTCCCGAGGCGGATGCGGCCGGTGACGTGATCGGCTTCGAGGTATTCGAGATTCTTGAGCGCACCCACGATCCGGTAGGTGGCGCTTCGCGAAAGCCCTAGTTGCTTGGCTATCGCATTCGTGGAAATCTCCTGGCAGGTGCCCACATGTTCCAGTACGGCAAGCCCTCGTTCCAGGGTTCCGCTTTGATCCAGCTCGCGCTCGGCGGTCACGACGCAGCCCTCCGTTGGACGTGAATCACCGCCCAGTCCCGTTGAGTGGTACCTATTGCCGCTGGGCGGAGTTGGAACCTAACACCTCCGATCTATGTACGGAAGATCTTGACCAACTTTCGTCTTATCAGGGTTTTTCAGTGTTTTCACAACCGTGAATTGGTTCAACCTCCGATGTATTAGGGAAGAAAACGCTTGCCGGCTTCCCTATTTCGACTTGAAACGTCTCAACGGGATTCGGCGGTCTTCCCCGATTCGGCGGGTTTAAGGTGGTCAGGTGACACAACGAGCAGGTGAGGACGGCCGGCCGACGTTGGAAGATGTCGCCGCGTTCGCGGGCGTTTCCCGTTCGACGGCCTCCCGCGCGCTGAACGACGACGCTTACGTCAGCGCCAGGTCCAAGGAGAAGGTTCTCGCGGCGGCGAAGGACCTCGGCTATTTCCCGAACCAGGCCGCGCGGTCGTTGGTGACGCGGCGGACGGGTGCTATCGCGTTGGTGCTTTCCGAGCCCGAGGCGCGGTTGCTCGACGACCCGTACCGGACCGCGGTCATGCGCGCGGGGTATCGCGAACTGGCCGACGTCGGCAGTCAGATGGTGCTGATGTTCGTCGACGGTGGTGAGGATTTGGCTCGTACCATGCGTTTCCTCGAAGGTGGTCACGTCGACGGCGCGCTGGTGTTCGCGCCGCACCGCGCGGATCCGTTGCCCAAGGCGTTGAAGGGGCTCCGGATGCCGGTGGTGTTCGGGGGACAGGCCGGGAACATCCGGCGCGGCATGCACGTGGTCGACTTCGACAACAAGGGCGGCGCCCGGCAGGCCGTGGAGCACCTGGTGAAAACCGGCCGGACCCGCATCGCCACGATCGCGGGGCCGCAGGACCAGACTGCCGCGGTCCAGCGCCTCGCCGGCTGGCGCGCCACCGTCGTCGCCGCCGGGCTCGACCCCGCGGACCTCTCCGAGGAAGCCGACTTCACCCTTGCCGGTGGCACCGATGCCATGGACAGACTGCTCGCGCGCCGGCCGGACCTCGACGCCGTGTTCGTCGCGAGCGACATGATGGCCGCGGGCGCGCTGCGCACACTGACCGCGGCGGGCCGGAAGATCCCCGACGACGTCGCCGTCATCAGCTTCGACGACCATGCCGCGCTCGCCCCGGCGATGAACCCGCCGCTCACCTCGGTCCACCAGGACCCGCGTGCGCAGGTCCGGCAAATGGTGGAGACGCTGACGGGATTACTGGCCGGGCAGGAGATCCCGCCGCGCAGTCACGTCCTGCCGGTGTCGCTGACCGTGCGCGAATCGGCCTGAGCCCGTGCGGTGATCTCGGCGATGAGCGGGCCCTTCGCGTCGGCGTAGGCGTTCATGTCCGGCCAGTCGCGCCGGGCGAGGTCGAGTTTGAGACGCCCATAAGCCTCCCGGTCTCCGGCGTTCTGGCGGAGCCGGTCGCGGAACAGCAGGTGCCTGCGTTCCCACTCGCTTCCGGTTTCGCAGATGTGCACGTGGACGTCGCGTTCCGGGGTGCGCACCAGCCGGTGGCCCGGCTCCCGCACACGCAGGAGATACCCCGCGGCGAGCAGCGGCGGCAGGTAAGTGTCCTCGGCTTCGACATCGCGCACGCTGACGTCGATGTCGACGATCGGCTTGGCCACCAGCCCGGGTACCGCCGTCGAGCCGACGTGGTCGACACGCTGGGCGACCGGCCCGAGTGCGGCCTCGATCCGGCGCTTCTCGGCCGCGAATCGGACCACCCAGGCCGGGTCGTACGCCACGAGCCAGATCTCGCGTTTCTCCGTGCCACCGATCAGCTCGACGTGTTCGTCCATCCGCCCATTGTGCCCTGACCAGCGGCTGAACAACGGCCGAACTTCTTCGCCGGACCTACCTCCGGCCGTAGACAGGGCCGGATCGCGCGACGATCCTCGTCGATTGTGCGAACCCTCGCCGTAACCGGAACCCTCAGCGGCAGCGCCGCTTCGGTGGAACAGGGCGAGACCCTCCTGTTCACCTACTCGACGCCGCCCGCGACCGTGACGCCCAAGAACTGGGTCGGGCTCTACTCCGACCCCGGCAACGGGCCGGTCGACCAGCGCTATGTCGGCGCGTCGACGACCTGGCAGTACGTGACCCTCGCGGCGGGCACGGTGTCGTTCGGCACCGGAGCGCTCGCGCCGGGGAACTACCTCGCGTTCTACCTGCATGACGACGGCTACACCTGGCTCGCCGATCCGGTGAAGTTCAGCGTGCGTCCCACGCCGCGGACCGAGCCGCCGGTTTACCTCAGTGCTTTCGGACGTCCTGGCCGCGGGCCGGGACAGTTCGACCGCCCGGCCGGGGTCGGCATCGACCGGCTCGGCCAGATCTGGGTCGCCGACACGGGCAACGACCGCGTCCAGGCCTTCACCCGTGACGGCCGGTTGGTGCGGGTGCTCGCCGGGCGGGTGAAAGCGCCGGAGGCGGTCGCCGTCGACCAGGCGGGCAACGTTTTCATCGCCGACACCGGCAACAACCGGGTCGTCGAATACGCCTGGTGGGGCGGTTTCCTGCGTGAGTTCGGTGTCGGTGCGCTCGAGAAGCCGCGCGGTGTCGCTGTCGACGCTGCCGGAAACCTGCTGGTGTCGGATACCGGGCACGACCGGGTCGCCAGGTTCGACGGCCGAACAGGCGCTCTGCTCAGCTCGATCACCGAAAAGGTGAGTTCCCCGCAAGGCCTCACTTTCGATGGTGACGGCAACCTGTGGGTTGTCCAAAATGGCCGGACAGCGAGTGGAAACGTCGCTGTGGTCCGGTATTCGCCCGCTGGCTCGGTGCTCGGCACGATCGGCTACGGCCAGAGCAGCGAGTTCGGCGGCCTGTCCAACCCGGCTGGGGTCGCCGTCGACAAGGCGGGCAACGCCTTTGTCACCGTGCCCGACTACGGCTGGGTGGCGCAGTTCCGCACGGCCGGGCCGTTCCGCGCCGAGTTCGGCTTCGACGGGTACGGCACGCTCAGCTTCCCGCTCGGTATCGCGGTGGACGGCCAAGGCGCGATCGTGGTCGCTGACACCGGAAACAGCCGGATCGTCCATTTTGGAGCAAGCAAGTGACACAGCCCGACCTGACGCGGCGTCGAGTGCTCGGAGCCGCGGCGGCCGCCGCGCTGGGCTCGATGGTGCTCCCGCCGAACCTGCGCAAGGCGCTGGCGGACGAGTCGTCCCGGCCCGGCCGCGGCAGCCTGAAGGACATCGAGCACGTGGTGATCCTGATGCAGGAGAACCGCAGCTTCGATCATTACTTCGGCACGCTGCCCGGGGTCCGCGGCTTCAAGGATCCGACGGCGATGAAGCTGGCCAACGGGAATTCCGTGTTCCAGCAACCGTTCTCCGGTCATCCCGACGGTTTCCTGCTGCCGTTCCGGTACAACACCGGGACCACGAGCGCCCAGGCGACGCCCGGCCTGCCGCACAACTGGTCGGATCAGCACGACGCGTGGAACCACGGCAAGATGGACAACTGGATTCCGGCCAAGGGCGCCAAATCCATGGCGTACTACGCGCGTGAGGACATCCCGTTCCACTTCGCGCTGGCCGAGGCGTTCACCGTCTGCGACAACTACCACTGCTCGGTGCTCGGGCCCACGAACCCGAACCGGCTCTACATGTGGAGTGGCTGGATCGACCCGCAGGGCACCGCGGGCGGACCGGCCAACACGAACTTCATGTCGACGGAAAACCCGGCGCTGTCCTGGAAAACCTATCCCGAGCGGCTCACCGAGGCCGGGATCAGCTGGCGGATCTACCAGGAAGAGGACAACTACGACGACAACTCGCTGGCGTGGTTCCGGCAGTTCGCCGACGCACCGAAGTCGTCACCATTGTACAAGAACGGCATGATCAAGAAGTCCGCCGGCTGGTTCGAGCACGACGCCAAGAACGACAACCTGCCCGCGGTTTCGTGGCTGGTCGCGCCGTCCGCGCAGACCGAGCATCCCAACTGGATGCCCGCCGCCGGGGCGCAGTACATCGCGTCCAAAGTGGACGCCATCGCGGCGAACCCCGATGTCTGGGCGAAAACCGCGTTCATTCTGACTTACGACGAGAACGACGGCTACTTCGACCACGTGCTCCCGCCGACCCCGCCCGCCGGGACGCCGGACGAGTTCATCGGCGGTGTCCCGATCGGACTCGGCTTCCGTGTGCCGACGATCATCGTGTCGCCGTGGACCGCGGGCGGGTACGTCAACTCGAACACGTTCGACCACTCGTCGCTGATTCTCTTGCTGGAACAGCGTTTCGGCGTCCGCGAGCCGCATATCAGCGACTGGCGGCGGAAGACGGTCGGCGACATGACCGCCGCTTTCCGCTTCGACAAGCCGCGGGCGAAGTTCCCCACGGACAACGCGCAGCTCAAGTACCCGGCCACGGTCACGAAACTGCGGGCCGCGCAGGTCCAGGTGCGCGACAACCCCGCGCCTGGCGTGCCGACCGGCCCACAGCACCTGCCTTAGTTCTTGGTGATCTCGCCGATCGCCCGGACTACCGCGGTGCAGCGGTTTTCGACGTAGTCCAGGCCGCCGGCTTCGGCGATGGCACGTGCTTCGGCGGACATGATGCCCTGCTGGAGCCACAACGCCTTCGCGCCGATCGCGACGGCCTGTTCGGCGATTCCGGCGGCCTCAGGAGACGGGCGGAAGACGTCGACGAGATCCACCGGTTCGGGGATGTCGGCGAGGGTCCGGTACACCTTCTCGCCGAGCAGTTCGGTGGCGCTCGGGTGGACCGGGATGATCCGGAACCCGGCGGCCTGCAGCGTCGCGGGCACCCCGTGCGCGGCCTTGCCCGGGTCACGGCTCAGCCCGACGACGGCGATGGTTTTCGCGGCTCTCAGTACATCTTCGGCATAGTCGGCCATACCCGCTACAACGCCGCCGGCACGCTAAACCTTCCAGACGCGCAGACCACGAACGCGGTACACCGGCCACACGACGTGCCACGGCTTGCGCTTGAGAAACCGCTGCGAGCAGACGAGCACGTTGGCCGCCGAGCTTGTCGACACGTCGGCCCGGTCTTCCCAGACCGCGCCGGGCTCGCCGACGGCCAGGCGGAACGTGGTCAGCAACCCCCGGCCCGGCAGGTCGTACTTGGCGCCGCTGTCGCCGGACGCCGGGACGAGCGTCGCGATCTCGTCCTGGAAGATGCTCGCGAGGACCAGTTCACCTTCGACCGGCGTCCCGTTTTCGCGGGGGATGTCGTAGGCGCTGCCCAGCACGGCATTGCCATAGAGCCGCTTCGCGTACCTGGTCAGCAGCAGTCGTTCCCACAACGGCAGCAGCCGCCGGTGTTCGAGCAGGCTCGCGCACTCGTAGTGCCCGAGGGCGAACACGTCGGCGACGTTGTCGTAGGCGGTGCCGGCGGGTTCGGTGACGTGCAGCCGGACCTCGTAGCGGACGCGGGTGGTCAGCGCGTCGAGGTGTTCGCGGCGATCGAGCCGTGCCTTCGCGCGTGAGTGCAACCAGTCGGACATGGGTCTCCCTACTGTCGCGGACAGGTTAAGTGAGCGGAGCCGCTCGCGGGAGATCTTTCACGGAAATGCCTGGGGAACATCACGGCGCGTACCCGTGTTGAAGCGGGTGGTCCATGCAAATGCATGGAAATCAACCGCAAGGAGCGGGGCCGTGCAGATCGGCATTTTCGGCGTCGGCGACATCAACCCCGACGCGTACACCGGCGTTGCGCCCTCCGAGCACCAGCGCCTCCACGACATCATGAAGATCGCCCAGCACGCCGAAACGGTCGGCCTCGACGTCTTCGCGACCGGCGAGCACCACAACCCGCCGTTCGTGCCGAGCTCGCCGACGACGATGCTCGGCTACGTCGCCGCCCGCACCGAGAAGATCATCCTGTCGACGTCGACCACGCTGATCACCACGAACGACCCGGTGAAGATCGCCGAGGACTACGCGATGCTGCAGAACCTGGCCGACGGCCGGGTGGACCTCATGCTCGGCCGCGGCAACACCGCGCCGGTGTATCCGTGGTTCGGGCAGGACATCCGCCAGGGCATCCCGCTGGCGATCGAGAACTACCACCTGCTGCACCGGTTGTGGCGCGAGGACGTCGTCGACTGGGAGGGCAAGTTCCGCACGCCGTTGCAAGGCTTCACCTCGACGCCGCGTCCGCTCGACGATGTGCCGCCGTTCGTCTGGCACGGCTCGATCCGCAGTCCGGAGATCGCCGAGCAGGCCGCGTTCTACGGCGACGGCTTCTTCGCGAACAACCTCTTCATGCACATGACGCATTTCCAGCGGCTGGTCGAGTTCTACCGCAAGCGCTTCGAGCACTACGGCCACGGCTCGGCGGACCAGGCGATCGTCGGTGCCGGTGGGCAGGTGTTCGTGCGCCCGAACTCACAGGACGCGATCAACGAATTCCGGCCGTACTTCGACAACACGCCCATCTATCAGGGGCAGGGTTCGCTCGAAGAGGTCATGCGGGACACCGCGATGATCGCCGGCAGCCCGCAGCAGATCATCGAGAAGACACTGTCCTTCCGGGACTACTTCGGTGACTACCAGCGGCAGCTGTTCGCCGTCGACTTCGGTGGCATGCCGCTGAAGCTGGTGCTGGAGCAACTGGACCTGCTCGGTTCCGAGGTCGTGCCGACGCTGCGCAAGGAGTTCGACGCGCTGCGCCCGGTCCACGTCCCCGAGGCCCCCGTCCACCCGCGGCTCGCTCCGGTCGCCGTCTAGCCCTCCGCGCAAAAGCGGGAGCAAGGGAGCTTTACTGCCGTATGGCGGTAGTAAAGGTCCCCCGCTCCCGCGCTGTGGGGCTGATGGGGCTGCTGTTGCTTCGAGGCGGGATCAGCCGATGGTCTCGCCGTACATGACGCCGAGCGGGTCGGAGATGAGCTCGACGCGGGCGCCGTCGGGGTCGCTGAAGTAGATGGAGTTCTCGCTTTCGACCATGTACTCGATTCCGGCGGCGTCGAGGCGGGCGCGCTGCTCGGCCCAGCGCTCGGGCGTGACCGACAGCGCGAGGTGGTGCAGGCCGCCGAGCACTTCGGCGTACGGGCCGAGGTCGAGGCCGGGCAGGTCGAAGAACGCGACCGCGTTGCCGTTGCCGACGTCGAAGAAGAAGTGGCTGGAACCCGGGTAGTCGCGGTTCTCGAACAGTTCGGTGAGCGGGAAGCCCAGCACGCCTTGGTAGAACTCGATGGTCTTCTCGACGTCGCTGGAGATCAGCGCGGTGTGATGGATGCCGCGGCCGAAGGTCTTCGGGCGCTCGGCCGCGGGACGCAGGTGGCGCTCGCGGATCTGGTCCCTTGTGGCGCTCAGTGTCGCGACGGCGGTGGTGTCGAGAGGCATAACGTCCACGTCCTTGGGTCTTATCGGCTGATGGAGAGAACGCTACGCCGATATTGTCTCGCGCGCAAGAGGTTTGCGCGCGAGAGGTTGTGTGGGCAGCTTCGAGTCAGCGAAGAGATGTGGTCGGACTACTTGGTGGAGCTGGCCGAAAGGTGCCTGTCCGCGGTGCGCGCGATCGCGTCGATGAAGCGGGGCCAGAGCACAGGTGGCAGGTCGTGGCCCATGCCAGGGACGATGTCGAGTTCGGCGCCGGGGATGGCTTTCGCTGTCGCCCGGCCACCGGAGACGTGCACGAGCGGGTCGCGTTCGCCGTGGATGACCATCGCCGGGATCTTCAGTTTTCGCAGGGCGGGCGCCCGGTTCCGGCTGGAGACGATCGCGGCGAGTTGCCGGACCGTCCCGGCACGGTTGACCCCGCGGTCGTAGGTGTTCGCCGCGCGATCCCGCATGCGGCCTTCGTCGAACTGGTAACCGGGGGAGCCGATGATCCGAAAGGTGCGCACCAGGTAGGCGAGGTACGCCTCGCGGGTTTTCGGCGCCCGGCCGAGCAGCATCTGCGCCGCGCGGGCCGTCGGCCTGCCGACGTGGCGGCCACCGGTGGTCGACATGATCGAGGTCAGTGACAGCACCCGCTCGGGATGTGTGATGGCCAGCGTCTGCGCGATCATGCCGCCCATCGACGCCCCGGCCACGTGCGCGGCTGGGAGGTTCAGCTCGTCGAGCAGGGCCGCGGCGTCGTCGGCCATGTCCGTCAGCGCGTACGGCGACGACCGCAGGAGATACGCCGCCGGGGCGTACACCCGGCCACGCATCCGACTCGACCGTCCCGCGTCCCTGTTGTCGTAGCGGATCACGAAGAATCCGCGCTCGGTCAGCTTCTGGCAGAACTCGTCGTCCCACCAGATCATCGGCGCACCGAGACCCATGATCAGGAGGAGGGGCCTGTCCGACCTGTCGCCGAAGGTCTCGTAACAGAGAACGACCCCGTTGACGCGTGCCATGGTTTCGGCCATCGCCATCCCCCGATCTTCGTGAATCACTTCCCGGAAGTGTTGCTCGGTGCCTCCCCATTGTCGACCCCTGCGGGGGTGACCTGCTCGGCGAGCTTGGTCAGCTCGTCGAGCGCGTCGCGCAGGTAGTCGATGAGATTCCAGACGTCGGGGATCAGCTCACGACAGGCCACCAGCCCGAAGTCGAGCTGCCCGTTGTATGACATGACCGTGATGTTCAGCCCGCCGCTGGCGTCGGTGATCGCCGAGACCGGGTAGTGCCCGAGCAGCTTCGCGCCCGCTTGGTACAGCGGGAATTGCGCGCCGGGCACGTTCGACACAACGAGATTGAACAGCGGCGAGGTGGCGCCGAGATACCGCATCATCGCCCGCGCGGACAGCCCGCCGAGTGCCGCCGGCAGCATGCCGCTGAAGTCGACCAGCCACGACGCGGGAAGTGGCTGGTACCGCTTCTTCGCCTCGATCATGGCCTTGGTCACCTCGGCCAGGCGCTCGCCCGGATCGGCCACATGTGTCGGTAGCGGCGCCAGCATCATCGAGATCTGGTTACCGGCCGAGCCTGCCTGCGCGGGGGTGCGGACCGACAGCGGGACCATCGTGACCAGCGGCTGCTCGGGCAGCGCGTGGTGATCCTCGAGCCAACGGCGCATCGCGGTGGCGCACAACGCCATCACGACGTCGTTCACCGTGACGCCGAAGCTCTTCTTGAGCGTCTTCACCTCCGCGAGTGGCAACGAGCCGTACGCGAAGCGCCGATGCGGGCTGATCGGGCCGTCGAACGGCGTCTTCGGCGCGACCAGCTTCGGCCTGTCGACGTCGTGGCGACCGGGGCCTTGGCGGGTCAGCCTGCTGAGCACGCTGCCCGCCCTCGCCAGTAACTCGACGCCCGGCACCCGGGCCGCGACGCCGGGCAGCTCGTCGACATGCGGCAGCAGCTTGGGGATCGCCAGTACCGACTTGATCGGCTGCATCGCGATCCGCCGGATCCCGGTGGCCAGCAGCCCGAACTGGCTCGGCGTGTTCTCGGCCAGCCAGCGCGGCGGATTGTCGATTACGCGCGGCTCGACCGTGGTGTCCATCAACGCGCCGAGCAACTCCGCGCCGGAGACGCCGTCGATCGCCGCGTGGTGCACCTTCGTGTACAGCGCGATGTTGCCGCCCTGCAGCCCGTGGATCAGGTACGCCTCCCAGAGCGGGCGGCGCCTGTCGAGCGGACGCGCGGTCAGCCGGGAAATCTGCTCGGCGAGCTGCTGATCGTCACCCGGCGCGGGGAGCGCGATCTCGCGGACGTGGTACTCGATGTCGAACTCGCGGTCGTCGATCCAGTACGGGTGGTCGATGCCCAGCGGGACCTGCACGAGCTTCCACCGGAGCGGCTTGGCCAGGTGCAGGCGCCCGGCGATCAGGTCACGGACGTCGTCGAGGGTGATCTTGCCCCCGGGCGCGGTGGACGGATCGAGAATCGACAGGCCACCGACGTGCCCGGTGGTCGTGGTCGTTTCGGCGTTCAGGAACTGGACGTCCAGCGCGGTCAATTGACGCAATGTGGCCTCCTTGGTTCGATTCCATACTGTCGACGCGTTTCGCTCACGTCCATCCGCCGCTAGTGGCTCTCCACGCGATAAGCGCGCGCTTGGATTTCGTACAGTTCCTGATAAAGCCCGCCCGATTCGAGTAGTTCCCGATGGGTGCCCTGTTCGATCAGCCTGCCCTTCTCCAGCACCAGAATCCGGTCCACGTTCTTGATGTTGGCCAGGCGATGGGTGACCAGGACCGTGGTCCGTTTGCCGTGCTCCGTCGTGGTCGCGTGCTGGAGCCCGGCGAACACCCGTGCCTCGGCCTTCGCGTCCAGCGCCGCCGTCGGTTCGTCGGCGATCAGCAGCGAGGCGTCCCGGTAGATCCCGCGGGCGATGCCCATGCGCTGCCATTGCCCGCCGGAGAGATCCTGGCCGTCGTTGAACTTCTTCGAAAGTATGGTGTTTTCCTTGAGTGGCAGCGAATCCAGCACTTCATCGGCGCCGGATGAGGTAATGGCCTCGCGCCACGCGAGCTCGTCCGGGTCCTCGCGCCCGAGCCTGCCGACGGTGATGTTCTTCGCCGCGGTCATCGGCCATTCCGCGGGCTCCTGGGCGATGACGGCGATGTTCTCGTGCACCGAGTTGAGGTCGACCGCGGCAAGATCGACATCGTCCCAGTGGACGGAACCTTCTGACGGCGGGTACAGCCCGGTGAGCAATTTCCCGAGGGTGGTTTTGCCCGAACCGTTTTCGCCCACGAGGGCGATGACTTCCCCGCGGCGGATGGTGACCGATATGTCTCTCAGCGCGGCGGTCTCCTGCCCCGGATAGCTGAAGGAAACGTTTTCCAGCCGGATTTCCGCCGGGTTTCCGGGCGCGGTGATTTCCGAGGCCGGTGGCCGCCGCTGCTCGGACTCGGTGAGCAACTTGTTGTAGAAGTCGATGTAGAAGGAGTCCTCGTATAGCGAGTTGATCGCGCGCATGGTGTTGGACAGCGCGTTCGACGCCGTGCGCATCGCGAGGACCGCCGTTCCGGCCAAGGCGAGTTCCATCTGGCCGAAATAGAGGAGCAGGCCCAGCACGACGTACGCCAGCGCGGTGCCGACACCCGCCCCGGCGCGCCCGGTCAGCCGGACGAGGTTGCTGCGGTGGGCGAGCCTGCTTTCCTCGCGCATCAGGCTTTCGGTGATTCGCCGATACTCGCTCAGCAACGGCTCTTGCAACGTCAACGCGTGCCGTTCCAGCGCGAGCACCCGGTAGGTGGCGACCTCCTCGACCACGGATTTGCGGATGTTGCGGCCCACGGTGTCGAGGAAATGCTGGTAATTCAACTTCGCCACCCGCGCCGACGCCCAGCCGTCCGCGACCGTCGCGAGCAGGAGCACCGGCGCCAGCCACGGATTCAGCAGTCCCGCGGTGAGCATCGACGCCAGCAGCGCGACTGTCGACGCCATGAGATCCGCCAGCCGCCGCAGGCTCGTTTCGATCGACCGGACGCCGTAGCGGGCGCCCTGACGGGCCAGTTCACGGAAGTCGGCGTCCTCGAACGCCAACAGACTCACGCGCACGACAGCGGCGGTCACCTCGTCGTTCGCGGCGCGCACGACCTGTGGTTGCAGTGCGCCTTCGACGGCCGCCACCGCCGTGTCCAGCAGCGCGCGCACGGCGTAGGACGCCGTGACCACCGCTATGGACGGCAAGGAATCCAGCACGCGCTGCGGTGTCGGCCCGTCCTGCAACAGCGAGGCGAACACGTTCGCCGTCGCCAATAGGCCGAAAGCCGTGACACAGCCGGAAACCACGTGCACGATCCCCGCCAGCACGGTCAGCTTCGGGGACGTGCGCCAGGAAAGCCGCACCACGACGGCGATCGCCGTCGGCAGGGTGCGGACGGCCTGCTTGAACCCCGCGGCGACCACTCGCTGGTCCACCGCGGCCCACTCGGGCATTTTGATGTTCTCGACCCCGATCAGGGGCTCGGAAGACTGCACCCCTTTTTCCTACCCGATGTCACCGACAGTTTCCGACCGCTAACTCGGCAGAGACGATTCATTCAGGGAAGATGAGATGTATGAGCAACGAAGCACTCGTCGAGGAGCTGCTCGGCAAACTGGACCTGGACACGAAAACCCGGCTGCTGGCCGGACAGGACATGTGGACGCTGCCGGCGCTCCCGGAGATCGGGCTGGCATCGCTGGTCATGTCCGACGGACCGGTCGGGGTTCGCGGGGTCCAGTGGTCGGCCGAGGATCCGTCGATCGCGTTGCCCAGCCCGACGGCGTTGGCCGCGACCTGGGACCCGGACCTGGCCAGGCGCACGGGTGGGCTTCTCGCGGCCGAGGCGCGGCGCAAGGGCGTGCACGTGTTGCTCGCACCGACGGTCAACCTGCACCGAAGTCCCTTGGGCGGGCGGCATTTCGAGTGCTACTCCGAAGATCCGTTGCTGACCGGGGTGATCGGCGCGGGCTTCGTCAGCGGTGTCCAGGCGGGCGGGGTCGGGGCCACGGTCAAGCATTTCGTGGCCAACGATTCGGAGACCGAACGGCTGACGGTCGACGTCCAGGCGAGCGAACGGACCCTTCGCGAGCTTTATCTCGCCCCGTTCGAGTACATCGTCGAAACCGCGCAGCCGTGGGGAATCATGGCCGCCTACAACAGCGTCAACGGCTCGACGATGAGCGAGCACAACGCGTTGCAGAACGGCGTCCTGCGCGGGGAATGGGGCTTCGGCGGGTTCATCGTGTCGGACTGGCTGGCGGCGAGGGACACCGCACGGGCGGCAAACGGCGGGCTCGACGTCGCGATGCCCGGGCCGCAGACCGTGTTCGGGGAGCGGCTGGCCACGGCCGTTCGTGCTGGTGAGGTGGCCGAGGGCGTTGTCGACGCGATGGTCCGGCGGGTGTTGCTGCTGGCCGCCAGGGTGGGTGCGCTCGAAGGCGCCACGGCCGCTGAACCGTCCGAAGTGGACACTGAGGGACTTCCGCGCGAGCTGGCGGCGAGGTCGTTCGTGTTGCCGCGTAACGAGAATGATCTCTTGCCGTTGCGGCCCTCGGAACTGCGCAAGGTGGCGCTGATCGGGGCGGCGGCCGCTCAGCCGCGGATCCTGGGCGGTGGCAGCGCGACGGTGTTCCCGGCCGCGGTCACCTCGCCGTTGGGCGGCCTGCGCGCCGCGTTGCCCGACGACGTCGAGCTGACGTACTCGCTCGGCGCGGATCCGCGCACCACGCTGCATCCGGCGTCGGACGGCTTCTCGCTGCGGGCAGTCGCGCGTGACGCCGAGGGGGAGGAGCTGGCGTCGTTCCCGTTGCGGGAGGCCAGTGTGAAGTGGATCGGTACGCTGCCGGGCGCGGTGGACGGCGAGCGGCTGCGCAGCGTCGACATCGTCGGCAGCTTCACACCTGGCTCTACCGGCTCACACACGTTCGGGCTGACCGGGGTGGGAGAACTGAAGCTGGTCATCGGCGGCGAGGTCGTGTTCGACGGGCCGAACTGGCCGACGGGCGACCTGGTCACCGCGATCATGTCGGTACAGGAGTTGCGGTTCGATGTGCCGCTGACCAGCGGTGAGCCGGTCGACGTGGTGCTGTCGTACACCTTGCCCGCGCGGCCGGAGAGTGTCGGCGCCGGTGATTTCACGTGGATTTCGTTCGGCCTCGGTTACGTCGATCCGGCGCTCGACGCCGACGTGCTGATCGAGCAGGCCGTGGCCGCGGCGGCGGAATCCGACGTCGCGATCGTCGTGGTCGGCACCACCGAGGAGGTGGAGAGCGAGGGCTTCGACAGGCGTTCGCTCGCGCTGCCCGGGCGGCAGGACGAACTGGTGCGGCGGGTCGTGGCGGCGAATCCGCGCACGGTCGTCGTGGTCAACGCGGGTTCGCCGGTGGAGCTGCCGTGGGAGGTCGACGCGGTGCTGCTGACCTGGTTCCCCGGGCAGGACGGCGGCGCCGCGCTGGCAGACGTCCTGCTCGGGCTGGCCGAGCCGGGCGGGCGGCTGCCGACGACCTGGCCGGTGCGGATGGCGGACTGCCCGGTGCTGCGCGTCGAGCCGGAGGACGGCGTGCTGCCGTACGAGGAGGGCGTTTTCATCGGGTACCGCGGCTGGGAGCGGAGTGACCACGAGCCGGGTTACTGGTTCGGGCACGGGCTCGGCTACACCTCGTGGGAGTACGTCTCGGCCGAGCTTCACGACGGCAAAGTGCGGGTCAGCCTGCGGAACACCGGCGACCGGGCCGGTCGTGAAGTGGCCCAGCTCTACCTGTCGCCCGTTGGAGTGGATCTTGACCGCCCCGCGCGTTGGCTAGTCGGCTTCGCTTCTGTCCACGCCGAGCCCGGCGCCACCGTCGATGTCGACATCCCCATCTCGTCCCGCGCCGCCTCCACCTGGACCCCCGAAGGCTGGCGCGCCCAGTCCGGCCAGTACCTCCTGGAAATCAGCCACTCCCTCCCCGACCCCCGCCTGACCCTCCCCCTCGCCTACTGAAGTGGCGGGCACCCGGACGGGTGATCTTTGGGGTGACGAGGTGCGGGAGTGGTTGAGTGGAAGTTCGTCACCTGCGACGTCGGTGAGCTACCTCTTTGATTAGCATCTACACAACATTGACGTGCGTAATTCTTGTGTAGACAATCAGGTGTGGCCTCCCCAGACGTCGTGACTTTCGATCGCCATCCCGACTCCTATCGGCATTGGCGGATCCGTATCGACGGCGAAGTCGCCTGGCTGGAACTGGACGTCGACGAGAACGGCGGTCTGGTCCCCGGTTACGAGCTCAAACTCAACTCGTACGACCTCGGCGTCGACATCGAGTTCTACGACGCCACCCAGCGCCTGCGGTTCGAACATCCCGGCGTCCGGACGGTGGTGGTGACCAGCGCCAAGGACAAGGTCTTCTGCGCCGGCGCGAACATCCGCATGCTCGCCGGGGCCTCGCACGCGTGGAAGGTGAACTTCTGCAAGTTCACCAACGAAACCCGCAACGCCATCGAGGACGCCACCGCCAACTCCGGCCAGACCTACATCGCCGCGGTGAACGGCACCTGCGCCGGCGGCGGGTACGAAATCGCGCTGGCCTGCGAAAAGATCCTCCTGGTCGACGACAACTCCTCGACGGTCGCGCTCCCGGAGGTGCCGCTGCTCGGCGTCCTGCCCGGCACCGGCGGCCTGACCCGCGTGGTCGACAAGCGCCGCGTCCGCAAGGACCTCGCCGACGTCTTCGCCACCCGCTCGGATGGCGTGAAGGGCAAGACGGCCGTCGAATGGCGGCTGGTCGACGAACTCGTGCCGCGGGTCGAGTTCCGCGAAACCGTCGCGAAGCGTGCCAAGGAGATCGCCCGCGAAAGCACTCGTCCGCTCGATGCGCAGGGCATCGAACTCACCCCGCTGCAGTGCGAGGTGACCGACGACGGCCTCCGCTACTCGCACGTCAGCGCGGTGTTCGACCGCGCGCTCGGCACGGTCGCAATTACTGTTCGCGGGCCCGAGGACGAGCCTGGCGACCTCCAAGAGCAGGGTGCCGACGGCTGGCTGCTCGCCATGACCCGTCAGCTCGACGACGTCATCCTTCGCTTGCGCACCAACGAAACCGAGCTCGGCACCTGGGTACTGCGCACCGAAGGCGACCCGCACAAGGTGCTCGCGCACGAACGCGCGGTACTCGATTCGCAAGACTGGCTCGCCAACGAAGTCGTCCACTACTTCAAGCGCACCCTCAAGCGCCTCGACGTCACCAGCCGCAGCCTGATCGCGCTGATCGAGCCGGGCAGCTGCTTCGCCGGGCTCCTGTTCGAGCTCGCCCTCGCCGCGGACCGTCAGTACATTTTGGACGGACCGCCTATCGACGACGAAGAGAGCGAAGCGCGCGCGTCGATCACGCTGTCGCCCGCCAACTTCGGCGTCTTCCCGATGGGCAACGGCCTGTCCCGCCTCGAATCCCGCTTCTACCGCGAAGACGACCACATCTCGTGGCTGAAGCGTGAAGCCGAGCTGTCGCCCACTGAGGCGAAGGAACTCGGCCTGGTCACCGACGCGCCGGACGACCTCGACTGGGAAGACGAGATCCGCATCGTGCTCGAAAGCCGCGCGTCGCTGAGCCCGGACGCGCTCTCCGGGATGGAGGCGAACCACCGGTTCGTCGGCCCGGAGACCATCGAGACCAAGATCTTCGGCAGGCTCGCGGCCTGGCAGAACTGGATTTTCGTCCGCCCTAACGCTTCGGGTGAGGAAGGTGCCCTGCGTCGCTACGGCACCGGTCAGAAAGCTGTCTTCGACGACAAGCGGGTGTAGGGAAATGCCGGAAAAGATCGACTACGACGCCAAGATCCCCAACAACGTCAACCTCGCCGGGGACCGCCGCCTGCAGCGCGCGCTGGAGGGCTGGCAGCCGAAGTTCATGAACTGGTGGGGCGAGATGGGCCCCACGCTGGAGACGCAGGGCGTCTACCTGCGCACCGCGGTCAGCGTCGGCCGTGATGGCTGGGCGCATTTCGACCACGTCAACGTGCCGGACTACCGCTGGGGCATCTTCCTCGCCGAGCGGGACGTCGACCGCACGATCGCGTTCGGCGAGCACCGCGGCGAGCCGGTCTGGCAGCAGGTCCCCGGCGAGTACCGCTCCGAGTTGCAGCGCCTGATCGTCATCCAGGGCGACACCGAGCCCGCGTCGGTCGAGCAGCAGAAGCTTCTCGGCCTGACCGCGCCGAGCCTCTACGACCTGCGCAATCTGTTCCAGGTCAACGTCGAAGAGGGCCGTCACCTCTGGGCCATGGTCTATCTGCTGCACGCCTACTTCGGCCGCGAAGGCCGTGACGAAGCCGAAGGCCTGTTGCTGCGTAACTCCGGCAGCCCCGACGCGCCGCGTATCCTGGGCGCGTTCAACGAGGAGACCGCGGACTGGCTGGCGTTCTACATGTTCACCTACTTCACCGACCGCGACGGCAAGTACCAGCTCGGGACGTTGAAGGAGAGCGCCTTCGACCCGCTCTCGCGCACCTGCGAGTTCATGCTCAAGGAAGAAGCGCACCACATGTTCGTCGGCACCACCGGTGTCGACAGGGTGGTCCAGCGCAGCGCCGACCTGGTCCGCGAGCACGACACCGTCGACATCGCCGCGCACGGCGGCATCCCGCTGGAGATCATCCAGAAGTACATCAACTTCCACTACACCGTCTCGCTCGACCTCTTCGGCAGTGAGACCTCCACCAACGCGGCGAACTACTACACCGCGGGGCTCAAGGGCCGCTGGATGGAGACCCGGCGCCGGGACGACCACAAACTCACCGAAGACGCCGCCACGCTGGAGAAGCCGCGCGGGGACGGGACCTGGGGCGTCGACGAGCTGCAGGCGATCCTGCTGCTGAACCTCGACCTGCGCAGCGAGTACATCGCCGACTGTCAAACCGGGGTGAACCGGTGGAACAAGATCCTCTCCGAAAGCGACATCTCGTACAGATTCGCCCTTCCCCACCCTGGATTCAACCGCGAAGTCGGCATAAACTCCGGCCACCATGTGACACCCGACGGCACCATTGTGGACGAGCAGACCTGGCAGGCCAGCAAGCGGAAATGGCTGCCCACGACAGAAGACCTGACCTTCGTGCGCTCGCTGATGCACCCGGTCTACGAGCGCGGCAAGATCGCCAGCTGGGTGTCGCCGCCGCGCCAGGGGATCAACGGCAAGCCGTTCGACTACGAGTACGTGTACCTCACGTAAGGGGCGCGCAGTGACCGTTCCGCCAGATGCCTTCAACGCGGCCGACTACCTGCTGGGCAGGCACGTCCGGGAGGGCCGTGGTGACAACACCGCGGTGGTGTCGGTCCGGCGGACGCTCAGCTACGCCGAGTTGAACGCGGAAGCACTGCGGGTCGCCGCGGGCTTCCGGCGGATCGGCGTGCGCCCGGAGGAACGGGTGATGCTGTGCATGGTCGACGACGTCGAGCTGCTCACCGGCATCCTCGGCGCGATGTACACCGGCGCGGTCCCGGTCCCGATTTCGACCATGGTCACCGGCCTCGAGCTGGGGAAAGTCCTGACGGACTCACGCGCCCGCGTGCTCTGCGTGTCCGGCGAGTTCGCGGCGCAGGCCTCGATCGCGGTCGATCTGGCGCCGGAGGTCACCGACGTCGTGCTCGACCGGGCGCAGGCCGCCGAGCTCCCGGAGAAGGTCCGTTCGCACTCCTGGACCACCCTGTCCACAGTGGATGATCCGGACTTCGCTCCACATCGGACCTGGGAGGACTCCCCGGCGCTGTGGCTCTACACCTCCGGCACCACCGGGCAGCCCAAGGGCGCGATGCACCGGCACGGCAGCGTCCGCGCGGTTTGCGAGACCTACGCGAAGGACATCCTCGGCACCACCGAAGAGGACAGCTTCCTGTCCGTGCCGAAGTTGTTCTTCGCCTACGGGCTGGGGAACTCGGCGTTCTTCCCGCTCGCGGCGGGTGCCACCACCCTGCTGGAACCGGCCCGGCCGACCCCGGCGCTGATCGCCGCCCGGGTCCGGGAGGACAAGCCGACACTGTTCTTCGGCGTCCCCACTTTCTATGGCGCGGCGCTGGCCAGCGACATCCCGGACGACACGTTCGCTTCGGTGCGCCTGGCCGTGTCGGCGGGAGAACCGCTGCCGTCGGTGCTGTTCGAGCGGTTCCGGGACAGGTTCGGCGTCGAGATCCTCGACGGGATCGGGTCCACCGAAGCCCTGCACATCTTCTTGTCGAACCAGCCTGGCCAAGTCCGGCCGGGGAGCACGGGCGTTCCCGTGCCCGGTTACGACGTCCAGCTCCTCGACGAGGCCGGTGAGCTGATCGACGGCACGGGCAAGCCAGGCGAGCTGTATGTGTCCGGGCCGTCCATCGCCACCGGCTATTGGGCCCGTTACGAGACCACGAAACACGTCTTCCAGGGCGCCTGGCTGCGGACCGGCGACAGCTACGTCCGCAACGACGACGGCACGTACACCTGCCTGGGCCGCTTCGGCGACATGCTCAAAGCGGGTGGGATCTGGGTCTCACCCGCGGAGGTGGAAGAGCGGCTGCTGCAGCATCCGTCGGTCGCGGAAGCCGTGGTGGTGGCCGCGCCGGACGCCGACGGGATCGACAAGCCGGTGGCCTGCGTGGTCGGCGTGTCGGACCACACGATCGACCCCGACGAGCTGATCGCGTTCTGCCGCGCGGGCCTGGCTTCGTTCAAACGGCCGAGAGGCGTGGTCGAACTGGCGGAGCTGCCCAAGACGGCGACGGGCAAGATCCGGCGTAACGTGATCCGGGAAATGGTCCGAGAATCGCTCCAGGTGGTGCTGAAGCCCCGATGATCGACGGCGAAATCATTGTCGACGCCCATGTCCACGTACCGAGGCTCTCGACGCTGAAGCCCGCCTGGATGGAATGGGCGCGCGAGTTCTCCCGGGGTCATCCGTGGCGTTCGGCGTACGACGACGACGGCAACCCCGTCCCGGAGAAGCTGGACGCGTTGCTGGAAGCCGAAGGTGTCGACAGGGCGCTGCTGTTCTGCGAGTACAGCCCGCGGGCCACCGGGATCCAGCCGATCGAAGACAATCTGCCGCTCGTGAAGTTCAACCCGACCCGGTTCCGGCTGGTCGGATGCGTGAACCCGCATCTGCATCACCCGCTCGCCGCGGAAGTGGAACGGCAGCTCGATCTGGGCGCGGTGGCGTTGAAGATCCATCCCGTGCACGGCGGGTTTTCGCCCGCGGACAAGGAGATGTACCAGGCGTACCAGGTGTGTGCCGAGCGCGGCGTGCCGGTGATCCTGCACTCCGGCGTCAGCAGCTTTCCCGGTGCGCGCGCGAGTTTCGGCAACCCGGAGCTGATGGCGGACGTCGTCGAGGACTTCCCGGACGTCCAGTTCGTCTTCGCCCACGGCGGTCGCGGCTGGTGGTACGACGTCGCCGCGTTTTTGGCGCTCGCCAAGGACAACGTCTGGCTCGACCTCGCCGGCCTGCCGCCGAAGAAGCTTCCGGAGTACTACGCGCGCTTCGATTTCACCCGGCTGGCGGGGAAGTTCCTGTTCGGCACCGATTGGCCCGGCGTCCCGGGCGCGAACAGGAACGTGCGGGCACTGGCCAAACTCGGTTTGCCCGCCGAAGTGCTCACCGGAATTCTGTCGGGCAACGCTGCCAAACTCTTCCCCGGCTTAGACGTCTAGACGGGTTTGGTGCAGGCACAGGGTGTTGCCCTCGGTGTCGACGAACCAGGCCGCGCGCTCGGCGCCGAAGTCCGCGATGTGGTTGACGGTCCTGAGTCCTTCGCCATCGAAGTCCTGGAACTTCACGCCCATGTACTGCAATGCCAGCATCTCGGTTTCCAGGTCTTCGACCTCGAAACTCAGTGCGGTGCCCCGGCTCTGGGTGCCCGCGTCCGCCGTGCGGAGGCCGATGATGCCGGCGCCGGCCTCGAAGTACAGCGTGCCGTCCGGGCTCGCGCCGGTCGGGCGCAGGCCGAGGGTGTCGGCATAGAAGTGTCCGGCCCGCTTCCGGTTGGTCACCGGAAGCATGGTCGTGATGGTCGATTTGGTGAGCATGCGGCCATCGTGCGCGCGCGGGAGCCGAAGGTGTTATCGCCCGGACGGGGTGAGTTTTTCACCGATCATGCCTTGTTCACCTCACGAAGCGTGCGCATCGCTTCGGCGAGTGATCTTGACGCGTCCGGCCCGAGTGGGCCGAGGACCGTGCGTCGCAGGATTTCGGCACAGGCCTCACGGGCGCGGTTCGCGACTTCCAAGCCGTGCTCGGTGAGCTCGGCGAAGGTGACGCGCCGGTCGTCCGGGCTGGGGACGCGGCAGATGAGGTCGGCGGCCGCGAGCCGATCGGCGACCTTGGTGAACCCGCCGCTGGAGAGCGCGGCTTCCCCGGCCAGCCGGGTCATCGGCATTCGGTGGTCGGGCGAGCGGACCAGCCGGATGAGAATGTCGAAGGAGGCGGGGGTGAGTCCGAAGCGCTCGGCTATCTCGCCCATCAGCTTGTCCTGGGTCGCGAGGTATCCCTCGATCACCAGGCCCCACCAGGTGACGATCTCGTCGTCATCGGTTCCGGGGTCGGGAGTGGTCGTCGTCACCAGGCCAGCGTACAGCAGATCTCTCACCGGAATATATCTTGCGCGCAAGAGGTTATGAGGTTAGCTTAGAGAGACCGGCCCCAAGGAGACGAAATGTCGATCAAGACCAGCGGCTTGCACCACGTCACCGCCATCGGCGGCGATCCGCAGGGCAACGCCGACTTCTACCTGCGAACGCTCGGGCTGCGGCTGGTGAAGACCACCGTCAACTTCGACGACCCGGGTACCTATCACCTTTACTACGGCGACCAGTCCGGCAAGCCCGGCTCGCTGATGACCTTCTTCCCGTGGAAGGACGCGCCGCGCGGCCGTCACGGCAATGGCCAGGCCACCACGACGTCGTTCTCCGTGCCGGAAGCGTCGATCGGGTGGTGGAAGCAGCACCTGGCCGCCGGCGGCGTCGAGACGAGTCAGATCCGCAACGCCGACGACGAGGACACGCTCACCTTCCGGGACCCGGACGGCCTCGAGCTCGCGCTCGTCGCGCACCCACATGGCGACCCGCGTGACCCGTGGGACACCGCGCTGGTGCCCGCACAGCACGCGATTCGCGGGTTGCACTCCGTGACGCTGTCGGTGTCCAAAGAGGATGCGACCGCCGGGATGCTGACGGACGGGCTGGGCCTGACCTTCGCCAGCCAGGACAGCAATCGCTTGCGCTTCTCCGCCGGTGAAGGCGGACCGGGTGCGCTCGTCGACGTCCTCGTGACGCCGGACGCGCCGCGCGGCCTCGTCGCCGCGGGCACTGTCCACCACGTCGCTTGGCGGGCGCCGGACGAGCCGACCCAGGCCGCTTGGCGTGAGGAACTCGTGGACAAGGGCGTGAACGTGACGTCCATCCTCGACCGGCAGTACTTCCGCTCGATCTACTTCCGTGAGCCGGGTGGCACGCTGCTCGAAGTCGCCACGGACGAACCGGGCTTCGCGATCGACGAGCCGCTGCTGGAGCTCGGCCGCGCGCTGAAGCTGCCGCCATGGCTCGAGCCGAAGCGCGAGGACATCGTCGCGATGCTGCCGAAGCTCAACCTTCCGACCGAGAACAACCCGGAGCTGTCGTGAGCGCGTTGCTGATGGACCACAAGTATGTCGAGGGCGACGCGGACGCCCCGGTGCTGTTGCTGCTGCACGGCACCGGCGGCAGCCCGGACGACCTCTTCGGCCTCGGCCGTGAGCTGAGCCCGAAGTCGGCGCTGCTGGCGCCGGCCGGGCCGGTCTCCGAACACGGCGCCCCGCGCTGGTTCCGGCGCCTCGCCGAGGGCGTCTTCGACTACGAAGACGTCGTCGCGCGGACCGGTCAGCTGGCCGATTTCGTCGGCATGGCCTCGGAAACCTATGGACTGACCGACCGGCGGCTCGTCGCCGTCGGGTTCTCCAACGGCGCCAACATCGCGGCCGCACTTACGCTGTTGCGGCCGGATGTGCTGCGCGAAGCCGCGCTGTTCGCGTCGATGATGCCGCTGCCAGCGCCGCCCGCGCTGGACCTCGCCGGTACCCGGGTGTTCCTGTCCAATGGCGAACGTGACGCGATGGCGCCGCTTGACTCGAACGACCAGCTCGTGGCGTCCCTGCGGGACCACTCGGCCGAGGTGACTTCGCACCGGCACCCCGGCGGGCACCAGATCACGCTCGACGGCGTCGAAGCCGCCAAGGCCTGGCTGGCTCGTGAGTGGCAACAAGTGTTCTAACACTCGTAGCCACTCACGAGCCACCCACCCAGCCGGCCCTTATTAATTTACAAGTAAAGCGTGGCGCAGTAGCGTCCCCGGCATGGAGATAAGAATCGCCGGGGACGCTGCCGCGCTCGCGGAGTTGAATCAGCTTCTTTATCTGGAAGACGCCGGAACCCATGATCCGTTCACCGATATCGAAGCCGCCCTCGCGGACGCGATGAACTATTTCACCGGATTCCTCGACGACGAGTCGACGACCGCTTTCCTGGCCGTGGAGAACGGATCCGTGGCTGGTTATCTCGCGGGCCGGTTCTACGCCAAAAGCCTCCGGCGGAAGGTTTCGACGGCGGAGTTGGAAAGTATCTATGTACGGCCGGAATTCCGAAACCGTCAGGTGGGCGCGTTGCTGGTCGATTCCTTTTTCCGCTGGGCCGTGGAAAGGGGAGCCGGGCGTGCCGCGGTGAACGCCTACTTCGCGAATGAGTCCGCGCGCCGGTTTTACGAGCGTTTCGGTTTCGCGCCGAAGAACGTCACGCTCGACATGGCATTGTGAGTCAGTCCTTCGGCGTCATGAACGACGACAGTCCGTGACGTGGCGTCACCTTCAAGGTTCCGGGTAGGAATGACTCCCATGGACGCACTCGAGGCTTGGTCGGCGCAGCTCGCGGGCTGGGCGATCCCGGAGCACATCCTCGCCGCCGCGCCCGAATCGCCGTGGGTCCTGCCGCACGCCGTGTTCGTCCGGCGCGCCGACAGGCATCTGCGGACGCCGTCCGGCGCGACGTACGAGCAGCTCACCAAGGCCCTGTCACCCGGTGGGACCGTGCTCGACGTCGGCGCCGCGGCCGGTGCGGCGAGCCTGCCGGCGGGTGAGCTGATTTCGCATATCACCGCCGTCGACACGAACGAAGCCCTGCTGGCCGAGTTCGGCGAGCGGGCCGGGGCGATCCCGCACCGGCTGGTCCAGGGTCGCTGGCCGGACGTCGCCGCGCAGGTCGAGCCGGTGGACGTCGTGGTCTGCGCGCATGTTCTGTACAACGCGCCGGACCTCGCGCCGTTCGTCGAAGCGCTGACGTCCCGCGCACGGCGGCGGGTCATCGTGGAGACCGCCGAAATCCATCCGCTGACCTCGCTCAACCCGCTGTGGCAGCGGTTTCACGGCATCACCCGCCCGGCCGGGCCGACCGCGGACGACGCCGTCGCGGCACTGCGGGAGCTCGGTCTCGACGTCGACGTCACGCGCTGGAGCAAGGCCGCCGCGCCCGAATACCGGCGTTTCGACGAGCTCGTCGACGTCAGCAGGCGGCGGCTTTGCCTGCCGCCGGAAGCGGCCCCCGAAGTGGCCGAGGCGCTGCGGGAAATGGGTGTCGATTCCCGGACGCCGCCCGACCTCGGCTCCTCCGGCCGCAACGTCGTGACCTTGAGCTGGGCGGGCGTTCATCCATTCGAGGATTAAATCGGCGCTTATCGCCCAATGGGTTGACAATTGGCCTATGACTCACGCCCAGGACGGCAAGCACGCGGCGTCGCGCGCTGCCGAAGAAGTCCACGTTCCGGCGCAGGAGTCCGCTGAGGACCGCCTTCCGCCGGCGCCGCCCGTCGAAACCCAGCCCGCCCCGGCGGCTCCGGCCAAGAAACTCCGGCCCACGCGGGTGAGTGGCACCTGGGTGGCCGTGATCATCGCGCTGCTGGTGCTCGTTTTCCTGCTGGTCTTCATCCTGCAGAACCTGGACACCGCTTCGGTGCACTTCCTCGGCATGTCCGGCAGCCTCCCGCTCGCCGTCGCGATGCTCTTCTCCGCGATCGCCGGCGCCCTGCTGGTCGCGCTCGTCGGTGGCGCCCGGATTCTCCAGCTGCGCAAGGAAACCAAGAAAGCCCGCCGGTCCGTCCGCTAGACCCCACCCGGGAAACACGGCTACACAGCGGGGGAACACGCTGGCGCGGCGTGTTTCGTCAGAGGGCGCGGAGGAGGGCTTCGCAGGTGTCGGCGTCGCCTGCGACGGTGAGGTGGGCACGGGCGTCGGCGAGGCGCAGGTTCCCGGTGCTCAGGCGCCAGAGGGTGTGCGGATCGGTGGTGACGCCGGCGTAAGGCGAGCGCGGCGGCGGGCGCTGGTCGAGGACCCAGCCGTCGGCGGTCCGGGTCGCGGACCACGTGCCGCCGGCAAGGCCGGTGACGGTGATCGCCACGCGTTTTCCCTTGGGAGCGGCGACGTCGCGCAGGGCGAACGGGAGCGACCGCAGCAGTGTGTCGACGACGGGGGCGAGAAAAGCCGCCTCGTCGAGCAGCGGGAGGTCGAGCGCCTCGCGGATCAGCTGGTGCCGCACCCAGTAGCCCGCGTACTCCCGCGCGGTTGTCAGCCACCGCGGCACGCCGTCGAGCACCTCGTCCAGGTCGACCTTTTTCCACAGGTCGACGAGCTGTCCATTGCTGTCCACGAGCAGCGCGAACAGCACTTCCGGCGACAGCTGGCGGCACGCGACGAGCCATTCGCCGTCGTCAGGCGGGACGTCGTGGCCGTCGCGGTCGCTCGACAGGCGGCGCAGCTTGTCGCCGAGGATGCCGGCGGCGAGATCGTGCACGGCCGGGGTCCACTTCTCGGAGCCGAGGACGTCGATCAGGGACTGTTCCTCCCTGGCGAGTGCGGGGAGGACGTCCAGCGGCGGGCCCCACGGCGACTCGGTCATGTGGCGATTCAAACACCCGGTCCGGCGGCGCGGACTGCCCCATCCGGCTGAGGCCGTGTCTAGTGGCTCTTGTTCGCGGTATCCGCGCCCAGGCGGCCCCTGGTCGCACCGGGGATTCACCCGAGTACGTCCAGTACGAGGGCGAATCCCCGGCACAACCAGGAACCACCTGGATCACGAATCCCATCGAACAGAACCACCAGACACGCCCCACCCGACGAGGAGAGACCTGACGTCATGACGACGATCGACATCATGTTGCCGTATTACG
>NZ_DASYMU010000013.1:0-51258 GCF_036008905.1 Amycolatopsis sp.
GAGGGTGGTGGAGGGAGACGGGTGGGCTAAACGCGAACGCGGTGGGGGTGGGTCGTAGGCTGGATCACCGTGTTAGTACTGGCGATCGACACGTCGACTCCCGCGGTCACCGCGGGGGTCGCGAACCTGGACGGCGACGACGTCACGGTGCTCGGTGAGCGCGTGACGGTCGACGCCCGCGCGCACGGCGAACTGCTCACCCCGCACCTCCTCGAAGCGGTCGAACAGGCCGGGACGACACTGGGCGCGCTCGGCGCAATCGTTTGCGGCGTGGGCCCCGGCCCGTTCACCGGCCTCCGCTCCGGCATGGCCACGGCGGCGGCGCTGGCGTTCGCGCTCGGCATCGAGGCGTACCCGATCTGCAGCCTTGACGCGATCGCGCACGAAGCTCCCCGCGGCGAACCGCTCCTGGTGATCACCGACGCCCGCCGCAAAGAGGTCTACTGGGCCGCCTACGACATGTGGGGCGCCCGCCTGAACGGCCCGCACGTCCAGCGCCCGGCCGAGCTTCCGTCGGGCCCCGACATCAAGCTCGCCGCCGGCGACGGCGCCCGGCTGTACGCCGAAACCCTCGGCATAAAGGTCGTCGAGCCGTACTACCCGACCCCCGCGGGCCTCGTGGGCGCCGCGCGGAAGAGCCTGCTCTCAAAAGAACCTCCCGAGCCGCTCGTCCCGTTGTACCTCCGCCGCCCGGACGCGGTGGAGCCCGCGCCGCGCAAGCGGGTGACCGCGAAGTGAAGCTCCACCCCATGGTCCGCGCCGACATCGCCCGCTGCGTCGAGATCGAGAAGATGCTCTTCGAAGGCGACGACCCGTGGAACGAATGGGCGTTCCGGTCCGAGCTCGAAATCGGCAACTTCTACCTCGTCGCGCGCGTCGAGGACAGCGAGGTCCCGGTCGGTTACGCCGGGCTGGCCATCGCAGGTCGCCGCCTCGGCGAGTACGAGACCAGCGTGCACACGATCGGCGTCGACCCCGATTACCAGCGCCTCGGCATCGGCACCGCGCTGCTGACGGCGTTGCTCGCGCGCGCGGACGATCTCCAGGCTCCCGTTTTCCTCGAGGTACGCACGGACAACAACCCGGCGATCGCGCTGTACGAGCGGTACGGCTTCACCAGGATCGGCCTGCGCAAGCGCTACTACCACCCTTCCGGCGCGGACGCGTACACGATGATGCGACCGGCCAAGACCCAGGAAGAGGCCGGCTGATGGCACGGATCATCATGGGCATCGAGAGTTCTTGTGACGAGACCGGCGTCGGCCTGGTCCGGTTGCACGACAATGGTGCCGTCGAACTGCTGGCCGACGAGGTCGCGTCCAGTGTCGAGCAGCACGCCCGGTTCGGCGGGGTCGTGCCCGAGGTCGCCAGCCGCGCGCATCTGGAAGCCATGGTGCCGATGACGCGCCGCGCCTTCGAGACGGCCGGGCTGAAGATGTCCGATGTGGACGCCATCGCCGTCACCGCGGGCCCCGGGCTCGCCGGTGCGCTGCTGGTCGGCGTTTCCGCGGCGAAGGCATACTCCGCCGCGCTGGGCATCCCGCTGTACGGCGTCAACCACCTCGCCGGGCACATCGCGGTGGACACCCTGCAGCACGGCCCGTTGCCGACGCCGTGCCTCGCGCTGCTCGTCTCCGGTGGCCACACCCAGTTGCTCCGCGTCGACGACATCGCGTCGCGGATAACCGAACTCGGGTCCACTGTGGATGACGCGGCGGGCGAGGCCTACGACAAGGTCGCGCGGCTGCTCGGCCTGCCGTACCCTGGCGGGCCGCCGATGGACAAGGCCGCCGCGAACGGCGACCCGAAGGCGATCGCGTTCCCGCGGGGCATGACCGGCCCGCGTGACGCGAAGTACGATTTTTCCTTCTCCGGCTTGAAAACCTCCGTCGCCCGCTGGGTCGAAGGCGTGGAGCGACGCGGTGAGGAAGTCCCGGTCGAGGACGTCGCCGCGTCCTTCCAGGAAGCCGTCGCCGATGTGCTGACGGCCAAGGCGATCAAGGCGGCCAAGGAGTTCGACATCGGCACGCTCGTCATTTCCGGTGGCGTCGCGGCGAACTCGCGGTTGTCCAGCTTGGCGCGGGAACGCTGTGAGCAAGCCGGGATAACCCTGCGCGTACCGAAACCCAAGCTGTGCACCGACAACGGCGCGATGATCGCCGCGCTGGGCGCACACGTCGTCGCCGCCGGACGACCACAGTCCTCTTTGGACCTTTCGGCGAACCCGGCGCTCCCGGTCAACGTGGTGTCGGTCTGACCCGAAGCTCCGGCAACGAGTGGAGCCCGAGTAGCCGCGAGATGGCGGCGACGGACTTCACGGCGGCATCGCCTGTACCGTAAGGATTCGCGCCTTCGGTCGGCCGCAAGGTCCCGGCCAGCAGCTCCGCGGCGGTGTCGGCGATCAGCGCGGTGTCGGTGCCGACGAGCCACGCACAGCCCGCGTCGACACCTTCCCGGCGCTCGGTGCTTTCCCGCAGCACCAGCACCGGCGTGCCGAAGGTCGGGGCTTCCTCCTGGATGCCGCCGGAGTCGGTGAGCACGAGTTCCGCGAGCCGGAGCGCGCGCACGAGGTCCGCGTAGTCGAGTGGCTCGGTGATGGTGACCCTGTCCACTCCGGACAGCGCGGCTTCGACCTGTTCGCGCACGGCCGGGTTGGGGTGCACGGGGAACAGGACCTGCACGTTGGGGTGGGCGGCGACGATCATCTCGACGGCGTCCAGCGTGCGAGCGAGGGGCTCGCCCCAGGACTCACGGCGATGCGAGGTGACCAGCACGAGCCTGTCCCCGGCCTCGGCGACTTCCATCTCCAGCAAGGCCAACGCCGTGTTGCGTGCGGGCAGGTCCCGGGCCGCGATCGCGAGAACCGCGTCCACCACGGTGTTTCCGGTGACTTCGATCAACTCGGGGCGTACGCCTTCCGCGAGCAGCGCGGCGGCGGCCTCCTCGGTCGGGGCAAGGTGCAACGCGGCGATGCGCGAGACCATCTGCCGGTTTCCCTCTTCGGGAAAGGGCGACGCGAGATCGTGTGTCCGCAACCCGGCTTCCAGGTGCACCACCGGGATCCGTTGCCAGAACGCGGCGAGCGCGCCCGCGAGGGCGGTTGTCGTATCACCCTGGACGACCAGTACGGCCGGCGCGTGGCGGCGCAGCACCTCGTCGATCGCGGGCAGCATGCCCGCCACCAGTTCGGCCTGGGTCCCGGTGAGCCGCGGCGGGATGTCCAGCCACGTGTCGACCGTCAGCCCGAACGGCACCAGCGCCTGCTCGACCATGCCCGCGTGCTGTCCACTGTGCACGATGACCGGCCGCAGGACCGGGTGTTCTTCGAGCGCCGAGGCCAGCGCGGCGAGCTTGACCGCTTCCGGGCGTGTTCCGGCCAGCATCATCACGTCCACGCTTGGTGGCTCCTCATTCACAACGTCATTGTGTCGAACCGGGTGTCCGGCTGCCAGCACGCGGGGGACATCCCGGCAGCCGGACACCTTCGTCGTTCGATCAGCCCTTGATCCGGGCCAACCGCCTTGTCCTCCGGTACGACGCGATCACCGCAGCCGTCCCGAGGACCAGCAGCAGCAAGCCCACCGCGATCCACCAGCCGACATCGGCGCCGGTGGCGGCCAAGGACCCGACGCCGCCGCCGGCCACGCCGATACCCGCGCCTGGCATTTTGTACATTTCCGCCTCACCTCACGCGATGCGGCGATTGCGGACGAGACGCGTGCCGACGGGGATGGCGATGGCTCCGAGCAGCCCGAACGCGATCCACATGCCGGCGCCTGAAGCGAGCGGCATGGGAAGCCCGGCCGGTCCGCAGGTGGCCGACGACACGATCACGTCACCGGAACCGAGCGGGGTGAGCGCGGCGCCGAGCAGTTTCACGTGCAGGGCGTTGACGGTCAGGCTGCCGTCGGGGTTCTTGATCTGCTCGTTCAGGATGATCGTGGCGACGTTGACCGGGCCGAGGCCGACCGCGAGCGTGGTGTTCGCCGCGGGTGTCACCGGCACGTTGCCGAGGCTGCCGAGGTTGGCGCTGGCGAAGGTGCTGCTGCCCACGACCCCCTGCTGCGTCGCGTCGCACTTGGCTTCGATGGCCTTGGCACCGACGTTGCCCAGAGCCGCCTTCAGCAGCGGCACGCCGACGTCGGCGGTGCTCGCCTTCGCGCTGACGGCGCCCGAGTTGTCGTCACGTTTCGCTTCGGTGTTGATCACGCCGGCGGTCAGGATGCCGGTGAGATTCGCCTGGGCCAGGCTGTTGCTCGTGGGACCGGCCGTGTTCGCGGCGGCCAGCGGGCCCGCTTTGACTGCGTCGGCGCCGAGGAGTTTCACATCCACTTTGACGCCGTATGCGGAGCCGTCGCCTGCCGCCGCCGAAGCGGGAATCGAGCCGGCGAGGACAACGCTCGCGACCACAGCGGCGAGGATTCCACCCCGGCGCAAGAGGTGCGTTTTCATCAACTTTTCCTCCGATTTTTCGGTGCCGCCGCCTGCTCAGGATGGATCCCTGGCGGGGTCAGACGGCTCGCGTTCCGACTATCGACGGCGCATCGCGAAATGAGACAGAAAATAGCGATGACAACCGGATCGAGTTGACTTTTTCGAGGTTTCCCCAGGTGGTCGACGATGTCACTCTTTCGGAGTAGTCAGATTTGCCGTAGTCCTGCCGAAAGCGACTGGGGTATGGCTCGATGTAATGGCTTGAGTGCGCCACGACGGGTGATACGTTGGCCTGGGTGTCGCCCGTGAGAAGTTCGAAAGCGAGAGGTTCGTCGTGGCTGTTGTGAGTACTCCTGTGCCTGGTACAGGACGTTTTCCGGCGCGAATGGCCGTGCTGGCCGTGCTGGCGGCGGCGGTCGTCCTGGTATTCGTCGAACGCGCTTACCGGGTCTTCGAAGTGCAGATTTCAGGTCTGATACTCAGCGTTATCACTACATCGGGTGTCGAAGTGGTGAGCGAACGGGAAACTGTCTACTTTGGGTTATCGGGCGCTACTCCACTCGGGTTGAGAATGACGCCGGAATGTTCTTCGGTATTCATGTTGCTTCCCCTTTTCCTGGTGACCGCGGTCATGTTGTGGTTTCGCCCGATCAATGCTCGCCGGCTGTTCTTTTCGTTGGCGGTGTCCGCTTTGGCGGTGATCTTGGTGAATCAGTTGCGGGTGCTCGCGATCGTCGGGCTGGTGAACTGGCTCGGCGTCGACGAGGGCTACTACTGGGGTCACACGCTGCTGGGCTCGATGGTCAGCGTGCTCGGTGGCGCGATCACCCTGGTGCTGTTCGTCTGGCTGTCGACAAGGAAGCCGAAGCAGGTCGTATGAACGGGAACACCCTCAAGATCCTGCTGTCGATCACCCAGGCGTTCGCGCTGACGATGAGCGTCGCGTTCATCGTCTACGTCGTCGTGATCGTGGTGCCCTACCTGCGCCGAAAGCCCGCGCCGGTCGGCGACCCCGCCGGCTTCTCGTGGCATTTCTTCGTGCCGTGCCGCGACGAGCAGACCGTGATCAGGGAGACGGTCCGCTACCTGCGCACCACGTTCAAGCACGCCCACGTGTGGGTCGTCGACGACGATTCGGAGGACCATACCGCACGGGTGGTCCGCTCGCTGTGGCGTCGCAACGGCGGTTTCGATCCGTACCTGCACCTGGTGCCGCGACGGCGCCCGGAGGCCAGGACGGGCAAGGGCGACGCCCTCAACACCGCGTACCAGGAGCTCAACGCGTGGCTGGGCGAGGACGCGCGGCGTGACGAGGTCGTCGTCGTGGTCGTCGACGCCGACGGCAGGCCGGCCGCGAACTGCCTGGAGGTCTGCGCGGCCGAGCACCTGTTCGGCGACAGCGGGATCGGCGCGGTGCAGCTCGACGTCCGCATGAGCAACGTGACCACCCCGCCGCCGCGGAATTCCTGGCTTTCCAGGGCTTTCGGGCTGAAACTCGCGCAGATGCAGGACCTGGAGTTCCGCACCGCGATCGCCGCGATCCAGACGTCCCGCGGCTTCACCGGGACGATTTCCATGGGCGGCAACGGGCAGTTCACCCGGCTCACCGCGCTCGATTCGATCGCCGGGGACTCCGCACAGCCGTGGCGAGGTTCGCTGCTCGAGGACTTCGAACTCGGCGTGCACCTGCTGACGGCCGGCTGGCGTACCGGGTTCACCCCGGATTCCCATGTGGCACAAGAAGGTCTGTACAGTCTCCGGCGTTTTTTGGTGCAGCGCACCAGGTGGGGCCAGGGCACCATGCAGTGCGCGCGGTATCTGCGGCGCATCTGGGATTCGCCGCACGTAAGCACTTTGGGCGCGGCCGAGATGATGTACTACCTCGCGCAGCCGTGGATGCAGCTGCTCGGTTCGCTGCTGTACCCGATCCCGTTCATCCTGCTGCTCGTCAGCACCGCGGGTGATCCGGCGCAGGTGTGGGCTTGGTTCAGCGAAGGCGCGTGGATCCTGTTCGCGATCTACGGCTCGTTCGGGCTGCTGCCGTTCATCGTGTGGGGCCCGATCTATCAGGTGAAGTGCTTACACAACAAGAACATTCTGCGCGGAATCGGGATGGGCCTGGCGTACGCGCTGTACATCTACACGTTCTACATCACGTCGTGGCGCGCGCTGTTCCGCCTGGTGCGTGGCCGGAACGGCTGGTCGAAGACCCGCCGCAACACCGAACACGCACCAGGCGTCAAGGTCGCGCTGGACAGCTGATTCACCAGGCGGGCAGGATGCGCACGTCGTCAGCCTTGACGAACGCGATCCGGTGTCCGAACTGGATCTGCACGTACTTGGTCTTGCCGCGGACGACGACGTGGTTCGCGGCGTCGAACGTGGTCGCGCTGTAGTACTCCGCGTTCACCGTGTCCGCGGCGGAATAACGCTGCCCGGCGGACAACGTGTACGGCAGCGGCACGACCGACTGCACCGGAACCGTCGACGGGTACGCCTCGGGTTCGGGATACGCCCTGCCGTAGACCGGGATCGTGGCCAGGCCGGGCTTCGGCGTGATCACCTTGCCGATCGCGGGCTGGGCCGTTTTCGCGTTGCGGGGGTTGAAGAACCAGCCCTTCTGGCCCAGGTACCAAATGGCCGTCCAGTCACCACTGCGATCGGCGACGGCGTAGCGCTGCCCGGTTTCCACCCGGCTGCCGACGTCCGAAACGGCCATCGTCGCGGGCGAACCATTGGGACGCATGCCGATGTCGGTGAGCAGTGGCGCGTCCTGGCTCGGTGCGGTGTGCAGCACGACCGACGCCGATCCCCTTGACACACAAGTTGTTCCGGCCGTTTCGCAGCCGGTGAAGACGGGCTTGTTCTTCGCGAAGTCGGGGTTGATCGTCACCAGGCTGGAGTTCGGCAGGCCGAAGCCGTGGCCGAGCGGCGCGCCGAGCAGGTCGAAGTAGTGCGACCAATCCCAGTAGGGGCCCGGATCCCAGTGCATACCGGCGATCGTCGACGGGATCGTGCCCGGGACGTTGTCGTGGCCGATGATGTGCGCGCGGTCGAGCGGGATGTCGTACTTGTTCGCGAGGTAGCGCACCAGCTTCGACGACGTGCGGTACATCGCCTCGGTGTACCAGGTTCCCTTGGCGGCGAAGCCTTCGTGCTCGATACCGACGGATTTCGCGTTGACGTACCAGTTCCCGGCGTGCCAGCCGACATCCTTGGTCGGCACGTGCTGCGCGATGTGGCCGTCGGCCGAGCGGATCGTGTAGTGCCAGCTGACGTAGGCCGGGTCGGTGACCAGCCGCATCGCGGTGTCGAAGTAGCCCTCGGTGTCGTGGATGACGATGTAGTCGATCTTCTGGCTCTCGGGGCGGTTCGCCAGGTCGTGGTTGCCGTAGTCGTTGTTCGGGAGTTCCTGGTACGGCGCGGGAACCGACTCGCAGGAGATGCCGCGCGGACACTCCACATCGGACGCCTTGGTCTCCTTGAGGCCCAGTTCGCCGAGTTGGTCGCGGGCCGGGACGAGGTCTGGAACGGCCGCCAGCTGGAGGCGCTGGCCGTCGTCGGTGACGCGGGCGATGCCGCTCGTGATCGTGGCGAAGACCTCGTCCGCGAAGGCCGACGCGGCGGCCGTGTCGGACGCGCCGCTGTAGCGCGCGACGGCGCCGTACCAGCCCGAAGGCGTGTCGCCGCGGGCGCCGAGCTGACGCTGGTAGTCGGCCAGCAGCGCGGCGCCGCCCCGGATGTTCTGGGTGGTGTCGGTGCGCAGGGTCGCCACGTCGTTGTGGGTCAGCGTGGCGGCGATGTCGATGGTCTGGAGCCCGGCGGGCGGCGCTGTCGTGGTCGGCGCCTCCGGCTGGACCGCGGGCCGGGCGTCGTCGCCGCGGGCGTCCTCGGTGCCGTCGTCGTGGTGGCTGCCCGAACCCGCGGCGCGCAGGTCGGTCAGGTGCATCGGGCCGTAGCCGGCCGAGGTGCTGGGTGTGCCGGCGTTGGAGTCCCAGCGTGATTCGAGATAGGACACCCCGAGCAGCACGCTCTCCGGTACGCCGAACTCGTGGGCGGCGGCGGTGAACGCCTGTTGACGCTGTTGGTCGGTGGGTTGGCTTGCGGCGGCGGGCACAGCGGCTAACAGGCCTGCGGCGAGTGTCACCGTGGCCAGTTGGGCCAGGCGGGCAGGGCGATGCATGGCGGGGACCCCCAATGCGTGGTTCTGGAGGTGAGAACTTAACAACAAACTCACCCTTGGCGTAAGTATCAACCCCGCCCCGACCTGCGTTTAGCGGGCTAATCGCGCTCGCGCGGCGTGTCCTGACCCACTGGGCTTCGAGACCACCGCACGTGATCTCGCCCCCGGTTTGACTACTTTCCGCTTCCATCTCACTTCCGTGGGCTATTCGGCGTAACACGAAGGAGTGAAGCGACGAAGGGGAGTTAACGGAATCGCACCATTTTGTGCGTTCCGACGTCATTGGGGGTTTCATGCGAACATCGCTTCGGCGCTCTCGTGCCATGCTTTGCGTGGCCGTGATCGCCGCACTGCTCGTTCCGGGCGCCGCGGCCGCGGACGACACGACTTCCGGGTACTCGACGCTGCGCACCGGCTGGGATCCGAACGAGCCAGGGCTCGTGCCTTCACAAGTGAGCGCCTCCGACTTCGGCAGGCTTTTCACGACTCAGCTGGAAGGGCAGATCTACGCCCAGCCGATCGTCGCCGCGGGCGTCGTCGTCGCGGTGACGGAGGCCAACAACGCCTACGGGCTCGACCCGGTCACCGGCGCGAAGAAGTGGGAGGTCAACGTCGGTCCCGCGTGGCCGTCCGCCACGGTCGGCTGTGGTGACCTCACGCCCACCATCGGCGCCACCGCCACCCCGGTCTACGACCCGGCGACCGGCGCCGTCTACTTCACCGCCAAGGTCAACAACGGGCCCGACGCGAGAAACCCGAACTGGTACATGCACGCGCTCGACGTCAAAACCGGCGTGGAGCGCGCGGGTTTCCCGACCGTCATCAAGGGCGCGCCGTCGAACAATCCCAGCGTTCCGTTCAATCCGATGACGGCCATGCAGCGTCCGGGCCTCCTGCTGCTGGACGGCGTGATCTACGCCGGCTTCGCGAGCCATTGCGACTACACGCCCTATGTCGGCTACATCGTCGGAGTGAACGGCTCGACCGGACGGCAGACGACCCTGTGGTCCACCGAAGGCGGGGCTTCCGACGAGGCGGGTATCTGGCAGTCGGGAGCCGGACTCACCTCCGACGGCCCCGGCCGGATCATCGTGGCCACCGGTAACGGCATCGCGCCCGCGCCCGGCCCCGGTGACACGCCGCCGAACACGCTCGGCGAAGCGGTGGTTCGGCTCGCGGTGAATCCCGACGGCACGCTCACCGCGAAGAGCTTCTTCAGCCCGCACGACAACACCGACCTCAACCAGGACGACTACGACCTCGGGTCCGGCGGGCCGATGGCACTGCCGCCGGAGTTCGGCACCGCGGACTACCCCAGGATGGTCGTCCAGGTCGGCAAGGACGGCCGCGTCTACCTGCTCGACGCCGATCACCTCGGCGGCGCGGCGCAGGGCCCCGATGGTGGCGACAACGTGATCGGGATGACCGGCCCGTTCAAAGGGGTCTGGGGTCGCCCCGGTTTCTGGGGCGGTGACGGCGGCTACGTCTACACCGTGGAGGCCGTCGGTCCCATGCGTGCGTTGAAGTACAACAAAACCGGCCCGAAGCCCTCGCTCACGTCGGTCGGCACGACGCCCGACAACTTCGGCTACACGTCGGGGTCGCCGGTGATTACCTCGACCGGCAGCACCTCCGGCACGGCGCTGGTCTGGGTCGTCTACACCCCCGGTCCCACCGGGGAGAACTCCCAGTTGCGTGCCTACGACCCGATTCCGGTCAACGGTGTGCTCAAAATGCGGTACTCCGCGCCCATCGGCACCTCTTCGAAGTTCAGCGTGCCCGGTACGGACGCCGGACGCGTCTTTGTCGGCAACCGCACCGGTCAGCTGATCGGCTTCGGCAGGCCCACCACCGCGATACTGGAGACCAAACCGCTCGACTTCGGTTCCACCGCGGTGGGTACGACGGCCTCCAAGAACGTGACGGTGACCGCGACCCGGGCGCTGACGGTGACCGGTGTTTCGACGTCGGCCCCGTTCGGCGCCACGCTGGCGGCTCCGGTGACCTTGGCCAACGGACAGTCCCTGATGGTCCCGGTGACGTTCAGTCCCGGCACCTGGGGCGATGAGACGGCGAGCTTGACCTTCAAGACGGATGCCGGGGACACCGCGCTGGACCTGCACGGACAGGGAACCCAGCCCGGTCTTGGCGCCACTCCGTCCACTTTGGACTTCGGTGCGGTCCCGACCGGCGCGGCCAGGGAACTCCGGGTCGGCATCAGCAACACGGGGACCACACCCGAGACGATCACCGAGGTCACCTCGCCGACCGGCTCGTTCCGCACGATCAACCTCCCGGTCGTCGGGACCGTGCTCGAACCGGAGACGTCGACCACGGTCACGATCGTGTACGACCCGCCGGTGGGTACCCCTAACGGCACCACTGAATCCGGGCAACTGATCGTGCGGAGCGATCAGGGATCGGTGACCGTGCCACTCAAGGGGGTCGCGCTCACCGGGCAACCAGAGCTCACCTTGGAACCGTCCTTGGTGGACTTCGGCGTCGTCCCGGTCGGCCAGTCGGTCACCAAGCAGTTCATCATCGCCAACACCGGCACAGTGCCGATGACGATCACCAAGGCGAAGGCGCCGGCCGGGGTGTTCCACACCGAAACCCCGGTCGCCGAGGGGCAGGTCCTCTCGGCGGGCGACGAGCTGGTCCAGCGCGTCACGTTCACCCCGGACTCCGTCTATCCGGCGACCGGCAGGTATCTCATCACCAGTAACGACGGCAGTGGTGAGACGACGGTGCAACTGAACGGGAACACCGATCCGATCGGCGTGCACTACCAGGAACTGGGCGGTTCCAAGGACTCCGGTCTGCGGGATCCGGTGACCGCGGTCTACGACATTCCCGGTGGCGGCAAGGGACAGGACTTCGCCAACGGTTCCATCTTCTGGTCGCCGCAAACGGGTGCGCGGGCGGTGCGCGGCATGGTCGCGGAGCACTACCGGGCGATGGGCGGCCCGACCGGGATGCTCGGCTATCCGATCACCGACGAGCTGCCGACACCGGACGGTCTCGGCTGGTACAACCATTTCTCGCGTGCGGATGGGGCGTCGATCTACTTCACGAACGGGTCCCGCGCACACGCGATCTACGGGTCGATCCGGACCAAGTGGGCCGAGCTGGGCTGGGAGCTCAGTCCGGTCGGTTACCCGATCACCGACGAGTTGGGGACGCCGGACGGCATCGGCCGGTACAATCACTTCTCGCGTGCCGATGGGGCGTCGATCTACTTCACGAACGCGACCGGCCCGCACGCGATCTACGGCGGGATTCGCGCCAAGTGGGCCGGGCTGGGCTGGGAAGGCAGTCCGGTCGGCTACCCGATCACCGACGAGTTGGGGACGCCGGACGGCATCGGCCGGTACAACCACTTCTCACGTGCCGATGGGGGGTCGATCTATTCGTCACCCTCGACGGGCTCGCACGTGATCTACGGGTCGATTCGCGCCAAGTGGGCCTCGCTCGGGTGGGAGAACAGCCGGTTGCGTTACCCGACTTCCGACGAATACGCGGTGAGCGGTGGCCGTCGTAACGATTTCAGCGGCGGCACGGCGACCTTCGTGAACTCCGCGGGATCGGTCCAGGTCGTCTACCGCTGACGTCTACCGCTGAGCCGCGCGGGGTGCCGGTGGTATCGGCGCCCCGCGCCTCTCGTCACCCCGACGTCCGCAGAGCCGCCGGTCAGACGCTTGATCGGGCCGTTTTCCCCGGTCTTACCGACCCTGGTTGCGCAACTAGCACTCAGGTGGCTAGAGTGCTAATCGACGGCACCAAACAGCCCCGGCACCCGCGACGGCGGGGGTGGTAGGAGCCTAAGTTTTACGAACCTGCCAACGCTTTCGACGACCCGTGGAGGTCAACCCGGTGAGCGTCAACATCAAGCCGCTTGAGGACAAGATCGTTGTCCAGACGAGCGAGGCCGAGGAGACGACCGCTTCCGGTCTCGTCATCCCCGACACCGCCAAGGAAAAGCCCCAGGAGGGCAAGGTTCTGGCCGTTGGGCCAGGCCGGATCGACGACAAGGGCAACCGTGTCCCGTTGGATGTGGCTGTCGGCGACGTCGTCATCTACTCCAAGTACGGCGGCACCGAAGTCAAGTACAACGGTGAGGACTACTTGATCCTTTCCGCCCGCGACGTGCTGGCCGTCATCAACTGACGTTCTGCTCAAAGCGCATGACGCCCCGGGTCCCGCTTAGCCGGGAGCCGGGGCGTTTGTGCTTTCAAGACTTCGAAAGGTAAGCGGAAAAGGCTATGCCTAAGCAGATTAGTTTCGACGAGGACGCTCGTCGCGCACTGGAGCGCGGGGTGAACAAGCTCGCGAACGCGGTCAAGGTCACCCTCGGCCCCCGTGGCCGGCACGTCGTGCTGGACAAGAAGTTCGGCGGGCCGACGATCACGCTCGACGGCGTGACGGTCGCCCGTGAGATCGACCTGGACGACCCGTTCGAGAACTTGGGCGCCCAGCTGGCCAAGAACGTGGCCACCAAGACCAACGACGTCGCCGGTGACGGCACCACCACGGCCACCGTGCTGGCGCAGTCGCTCGTGCGGGTCGGCCTGCGCAACGTCGCGGCCGGTGCCAACCCGACTTCGCTCGGGCGTGGCATCGAGGCCGCCGCCGAGAAGGTCATCGAGGTCCTCAAGGCCAAGGCCACCCCGGTCAAGGGCCGCGAGAGCATCGCCCAGGTCGGCACCGTGACCTCCCGTGACGCCGCCATCGGCGCGCTGCTCGGCGAGGCCGTGGAGCGGGTCGGCGAAGACGGCGTCATCACGATCGAAGAGTCGTCCACCATGGCGACCGAGCTCGTGATCACCGAGGGCGTGCAGTTCGACAAGGGTTTCCTGTCGGCGCACTTCGCGACCAACCCCGAAGACCAGAAGGCCATCCTCGAGGATGCCTACATCCTGCTGCACCGCGAGAAGATCTCGGCGCTGGCCGACCTTCTCCCGCTGCTGGAGAAGGTCGTCGAGGCCAAGAAGCCGCTGCTCATCATCGCCGAGGACGTCGACGGCGAAGCGCTGTCCACCCTCGTGGTGAACTCGCTGCGCAAGACGATCACCGCCGTCGCCGTCAAGGCGCCGTTCTTCGGTGACCGTCGCAAGGCGTTCCTGGACGACCTCGCGGTCGTCACGGGCGCCGAGGTCATCTCGGGCGAGATCGGCATGAAGCTCTCCGAGGCGAACATCAGCTCGCTGGGTACCGCCCGCCGCATCGTGGTGACGAAGGACAACACCACGATCGTCGACGGTGGCGGCACCAAGGAGGCCATCTCCGACCGGATCTCGCAGATCCGCCGTGAGATCGACTCCACCGATTCCGACTGGGACCGGGAAAAGCTGCAGGAGCGCCTCGCGAAGCTGGGTGGCGGTGTCGCGATCATCAAGGTCGGCGCGGCCACCGAGACCGAGCTCAACGAGCGTAAGCACCGCATCGAAGACGCCGTGGCAGCGACCAAGGCGGCCGTCGAAGAGGGCATCGTCCCCGGTGGTGGCTCGGCGCTGGTTCATGCGGTCAAGGAGCTCGAGGGTGACCTCGGCTTGACCGGTGACGAAGCGACCGGTGTCCGTCTGGTTCGCGACGCGCTCACCGCGCCGCTGTTCTGGATCGCGACCAACGCCGGTTTCGAAGGCGCTGTCATCGTGAACAAGGTCAAGGAGCAGACCTGGGGGCAGGGCTTCAACGCCGCCACCGGTGAGCTCACCGACCTGCTCGCGGCCGGCATCGTCGACCCGGTGAAGGTGACCCGTTCCGCGGTCTCCAACGCCGCGTCGATCGCTCGCCTCGTGCTCACTACGGAGAGCGCTGTTGTCGAGAAGCCCGCTGACGCCGAGCCTTCGGGCGGCGCCGGCCACGGCCACTCGCACTAGTCACACCCCGAAGCGGGGCGGTGCCACCTCAGTGTGGTGCCGCCCCGCTTTGCTGTCCCCAGCTCCAGGGCCCCGCGCGCGACGATTAGCCCGCTAAACGCAGGTCAGGCGTTCGTGCCGCCGTCGACGGTGATCGCGGTGCCGGTGATGAAGCGGCCCGCGTCGCCGGCCAGGTGGGCGACGGTCGCGGCGATCTCGGCGGCGTCCGCGAACCGACCCAGCGGACTCAGCGCGCGCTGGTCGTCGGCGTGCGGCCCGTCGCCGGGGTTCATGTCGGTCGACGTCGAGCCCGGCTGCACCACCACCGCGGTGATCCCGCGCGGCCCGAGGTCCCTGGCGATGCCCCGCGTCATCCCGAGCACCGCGGCCTTGCTCGCCGCGTACAGGCTCAGGCCCGGCCCCGGCACGCGCTCGGCCAGGTTGCTGCCGATGGTGATGATCCGCCCGCCCTCCGGCAGATGCCGCGCGGCCGCCGTCGCGGCGACGAACACGGCCCGCACATGGATGGCCAGCACGCGGTCGATGTCCTCGACGGTGACGTCGCCGATTTCCCCGGTCACCCAGACCCCCGCGTTGTTCACGAGGACGTTTAGCCCGCTAAACGCGCTCGCGGTGGTCTCGACGGCGTTGGTGACGGCGGCTGGGTCGGCGGAGTCCGCCTGGATGGCGAGGGCTTTGCGGCCGTGGGATTCGATCTCGGCGACGACTTCGGCGGCCTTGTCGTGCGACGCGGTGTAGGTGAAGGCGACGTTCGCGCCCTCCTCGGCCAGCCGCAGTGCGATCGCCCGGCCGATGCCGCGGCTTCCGCCGGTCACCAGTGCGACCTTGCCTTCGAGTGTCCCCATGACGGTGCCCCCATTTCTGTAGTGATCGACACATAATGAGGTCGGGTACAGTTCGCCGTCAAGGGTTTCTGTGTCGATCGGTAGAGAAAAATGTCACGAGGTCGCCCCCGCTCTTTCGACCGCGAAGCGGCGCTGCGGCAAGCGATGTACGTCTTCTGGGAACTCGGTTACGAGTGCGCCTCGATGACCGACCTGACCACCGCGATGGGTATCGGCTCCCCGAGCCTGTATGCCGCCTTCGGGGGCAAGGAAGCGCTGTTCCGCGAGGCCGTCGCGCTCTACGGAGCGACCTTCGGCGGGATGACTTCCCGCGCGCTCACCGAACGGCCGACGGCGCGCGAGGCCGTCGAGGCGATGCTGCGCGACAACGCCGAGAGCTACGTCCTGCCGGAGCACCCGGCCGGCTGCATGATCGTGCTCGCCGCGACCAACTACACCCCGGGCAACCAGGGGATCCACGACTACCTCACCGAGATGCGCCGCTCGAGCCAGGAATCGCTCCGGGGCCGCCTTCGGCAGGGCGTGGCCGACGGCGAACTGCCCCAGGGAACCGACGTCGACGGGATGGCCGCGTTTTACATCACCGTGCTCAACGGCCTCTCGATCCAGGCCAGGGACGGCGCCAAAGCGAGCGAGCTGACGGCGGTGGTCGACGGCGCGATGGCCGCCTGGCGCGGTTACGACAGCGGTTACGACAAAGGGGCGCCACCCAAGTGAGTGACACCCCTGCGTCGTGACCGTGGTTCAGCTGCTCGACAAACTCAGCGAGCGCTTGTCGGACTTGATGATGTTCTCCCGTTCCGCCTCGGAGAGCCCGCCCCAAATGCCGTAGGGCTCGTGCACCGCCAACGCGTGTCGGCGGCACATTTCCAGAACCGGGCAGGCGAGACATACCGCCTTCGCTCTGGCCTCCCGGCGGGCTCTCGCCGGTCCGCGTTCGCCGTCGGGGTGAAAGAAGGACCCGCTGTCCATCCCCCGGCACGAACCCTCCAGCTGCCAGTCCCAAATATCCGCATTGGGGCCGGGGAGCCTGCGCGTGTCTGCCATCTGACCGCCTCCGTCGTCCGGTCGACTACTCCATTCGGTGCAACGGCCGTAACGTTAGAAGCGCTTCAATACTTGTTCAAGGGATTGGGCTTAATTCAGCCGTTAGGCTTCCCCCGTAGGTGTGAGAGGCCGTTTCGACTCCGGTTGCCGCGATCTGCCCGGGCCTGGATATTGGGTCCGGTGGGAGCCGGGTCTAGTGCGGACGAACCGACCCTGCCGGTGGCCTCGGTGGCGCGCCGGCTCGGCGTCGCACCGTCGACCCTCAGAACTTGGGACCGCCGCTACGGCCTGGGCCCGAGCAGGCATACCGACGGCCGTCACCGCCGCTACGGAAGCTCCGACATCGGCAGGCTGGAGCTCATGCAGCGGGCCCTGTTGCGTGGCGCGTCGACTGCCGAAGCCGCCCGGTACGCCCTCGAGCAGATGCCCAAATCCACCCCTGACCAGCCGTTGCCGTCGTCGCCGGACAGCGGCGAAAGCGCGGTCGTGCTGCCGGGCGACCAGGACGGCCCGTCGCGGCTGGCCCGGCGCCTGAGCACCGCCGCGCTCGCCATGGACGTCGGCGCGGTCCAGCGGATGCTGGCCGAAACCATCGCCGAAGCCGGCGTGCTCGCCGGCTGGGAAGGCGTGATCGACCCCGTCCTCAGCGCGCTCGGCGCCCGCTGGCGTGGCGTCAGCGCCGGCGCCGAAGTCGAATACCTGCTGGCCGAGTGCGTGTTCGCCGCGCTGGTCCGCGCCACCCCGGTGCTCGCCAAACCGCGCAACCATCGGCCCGTTCTCCTCGGCTGTGTGCCGGACGAACGCGACAGCATGGCGATGTACGCCCTCGCCGCCTGCCTAGCCGAGCGGACCCTCGGCACCCAGCTTTTCGGCGTCCCGCTGCCCGCGGACGTACTGGCCGTAGCCGTCAGACGCAGTGCGCCTGCCGCCGTCGTCCTGTGGGCGCGCCGTCGTGGGGTCGCCGACCCGAGGTTGTTCGCCAGGGTTTCGCGCGGACGCCAGCGCAGCCGCCTGTTCGCCTGCGGGCCCGGCTGGGACCCGGCGACCCTGCCCGACAACGTCGAGCTGCTCGACGGGGTCGCGAGCGCGGCCGAGCGGCTGGAATACGTTCTTGTCGGTACCAGCCGCTACAACTGACACACACAGTTGAGGGGGAGTGGACGGGTGCGGGAAGACGAGCTGCGTCGCGCGGCTTTCGGGGAGCTGCCACTGGCGCGGGTGCCCGGCAGGCCATCGACGCCGAAAGCAGCGCTGCTCAGCGCGATAGTCCTGGGCGGGCGAGGGCGCTACGGAGCCGCCGCGACGATCCTGACCGGGCTCGTCCGCGACGAAGACCCGGTGATCGCCTCGCTGGCCGGCAGCGTTTTCGCGTCGCACCGACGGCAACTGGGCGGGCATGCGGCCGCACGGCGCTTCGACGGCCCCGCTCTCCTCAAGGCGTCGCGAGCGCTGGAACTGCACAAAACAGACGACCCGGATGGATTGGACGCGCGTGGTGCGATGTCGGACGCCCTGCTCGGTTTGGCCGCGGACAATCTCGCGCTCGCCAGGCTGCCCGCCGCGCGGCGTCTGGCCGCCGCCGCGGCCGGGATTCCGGCCGGATGGCGGGGCGAAGTGCGCTCAGGCTGGGTCTCGGCCGAGATCGAACTCGCCGCGGGGGCGCCGGAAGACGCCGTTGCGCCCGCCGAGCGGGCCGCTGAGCTCTCCCGGGCCCGCGGGGCATACCGCCATTCGGTCAAGTCCGATCTCGTCCTGGGCGCGACGCTGGCGGCCACTGGCGACCCCGGGACGCACGATCGTGCGAAAAGGCTCGTCGAAAACGCCCTGCAGGAGGCCGAAAAATGCGAATTCTCTTCACTTATTTGGCCCGCTTGCTCGATCGCGGGGAATCTTGGGGCAGAGCCGGTCGAGAAGTATCGATTCAGAAGCGCACAGGTGTTGCACGGAGTGTTACTGCGCGCCGATCCTGGCGGTAGGCGTATCGCACGGGAATCGCCGTGGGTGCCAACTTGAGCTCAATGCCCCTGTTGGACAGCCCATTCCGGCATCCGGGCTAAGAACTTTCAAAAAAAGCCACCGGATCGTGTCAAGGTCGGGCCTAAAGCGTCCGATAGGGGTTATGGAATGTCACCCGGCTGCAGGAAGGAAACCCCGTGACGACGGTCTTGATCTGCGACGACCGACGCAGTGTCCGCGAAGGGCTTACTCGCGTGATGTCTGCTGTTCCAGGGGTCAGTCGCATCGACTGCGTAGCGCACGGTGACGAGCTCCTGGCCAGGTACTCCCGACAGCCCGTGGATGTGGTGCTCGTCGGGACCCAGCGCGCGGTACCCACCGGGGTCGAGGCCACCAGGCGCCTCGTCTCGGCGAATCCCCAGGCGAACGTCATCGTTTTCGGTGCTCCGGACGACGCGGGCAGCATCGCTGCCGCGATCGCCGGCGGTGCCCGCGGCTATCTCCGGTGGGACGCGTCCCGTCCGGAACTGGTGGCCGCACTGGCGCACACCCTGGCCAGCACCTCGGTGCCGGCACCCCGCCAACCCTCCGACCCGGGCGTGCAGCTCACCGAGCGCGAGCTCCAGGTGCTGCGCGGTATGAGCCAGGGCAAGAGCAACGGCCAGATCGGCCGCGAGCTCTACCTGTCGGAGGACACCGTGAAGACCCATGCCCGCCGGCTGTTCCGCAAACTGGGCGTGCGTGACCGCGCCCAGGCTGTGGCACACGGCTTCCGCCGCGGCCTGGTGTCCTAGAGAACGCTGTTTTCGAGGATCGATCGACGCGCGACGGGCCGGGGAGCAACTCCCCGGCCCGTTGTGATCTGAGTCACCACCTGGTCATCGGTTTCGGTGATCAGGTATCTGTGACACCTCTGTCCGCCTCCTCGTGCACAGGATCCGTACCCCGTCCCGGCCACCCTCGTTGAATCGGCGAAGGTGAGCCGGAGCTGGAGAGCGTCCCGGATCCGCCGGGACGCGCCGGTGACGCCAAAGACGGCATCGCCGGCGCCGGCGGGTACGGTAGCTCTCGCCGGCGTGACGGATGACGAGCGCCGCACGCCGGAGTATTTGCACGCCTACACGTAACACTGGGACTGTTGTCTGCGATGGCCAATGTGGGGGATGGACTGGACGAACCGGTCGCCGCTGCTGTCGAGGGTGATCCCCAGGCGGTTGAGCGGCTCCTGGCTTCTATCCGTCCTCTCGTAGTGCGGTATTGCCGTGCTCGAGTTGGCAGGCAGGAGCGTTCGTTCGCTTCGGCAGACGATGTTGCGCAGGAGGTGTGTCTCGCGGTGCTAACGGCATTGCCTTCGTACCGGGATCAAGGCCGCCCTTTCCTGGCCTTTGTCTATGGAATCGCTCAGCACAAGGTGGCCGACGCGCATCGCGCGGCGGCCCGTAACCGTGCCGAGCCCGTCGCCGAGGTGCCCGATGAGGTGGAGGGAGATGTCGGCCCCGAACAGCGCGCCTTGCAGGGCGAGCTGAACGAGCGGATGTCCCTGCTCCTCAAAGTCCTGCCCGAGAAGCAACGAGAGATCGTGGTCCTGCGCGTGGTGGTCGGTCTTTCCGCCGAGGAAACCGCCGACGCCGTCGGATCGACCCCGGGCGCCGTCCGGGTTGCCCAGCACCGTGCACTCGCGCGGCTCCGCAAGGTACTGGCCGCCGAGGAGGTGATCTGAGTGACCGATCGCGAAAGACATGACCCAGACAGAGGTTTCACCGACACGTCGATGCCGCCCTTCAACAACGGAATGACGGCCTCGGAGTCGGATTTCGCCGCAGACCTGTCTGCCGTGCAAGCCGACGACGCTCTTTTGGACGCGTTGGGGGGCTCCGATCCCAAGATCGCCGATGGGCTCGGGGATCAGGAGCTCAACGCCCTGCTGCTCGCCTGGCGCCGTGACATCGACAGTGAACCCCTCGCGGAACTCGTCGACACGGACACCGCGATCACCACGGTCAAGACCGCCGCATTGGCGAAGCGCCACGGCACCCGTGAGCGCAGGCGCCGCATGCTGGTACCCGTCGCGGCAGCCGCGGCGGTGCTGGCCATCGCCTTCACCGGAACCGGGCTCGCGGCGCGTGACGCCCAGCCCGGCGACACCCTGTGGGGCCTGACGAAGGTCCTCTACGGCGACCACGCCCGGTCGGTCGAAGCCGCCGCGGCGGTCAGGGTCGACCTCGAAAAGGCGAACATCGCGCTGGCCGGAGGCCGGATCGACGAAGCCCGCAAGGCACTGGACGACGCACAGGCCGCGCTCCGGCAGGTGTCCATCGAGGACAACCTCAACCAGCTCATGGAGCAGCATCGTCAGCTGAGCGCGCAGCTGACGAGCCCGAACCCGATCCCGCTGCCGCCGTCGACGCCATCGCCGTCGGACTCGAGCCAGAGCAGCCAGCAGTCGCAGGCCGCGCCGCCCCCGACGAGCACCCAGCTCCCGGCGGACACCGGCAGCGGCACGACCACCGAGCCTTCACCGCCTCCGACGAGCACGACTTCGCCTCCGCCCGAGACGAGCACGCCGCCGCCGACGCCGAGCACCACACCGTCCGCGACCGGGAACGCTCCCGGCGGCAGTGGCAGCGGGAGCCCTCGGTTCGAAGCGCCGGCCGATCCCTCCGGCGTGAGCGTCCCCTAAGTCACCCAAACGAGTTCGGCCCCTGAGGAAATCTCCTCAGGGGCCGAACTCGTTCACCGTTTCGGGGTTCAGTACGCGCTTTCGTTGGCGGTTACGCCGTCAGCGAAACCGCGGCAGTAGTCCCAGCTGACGTAGTCGCCGGGGTTGGGGTCGAAGGCGGGCTCGTGCGGGCGCATGCGGCCGTCGGCGAGCAGCTGTTCAAGACTGGCGCGCAGCAGATGCCAGTCGTGATAATGCGGCTCGTCACATTCACCACAGTCGACCACGATCCCGCGAACGCCCCTCGGTGCGAGAAGCGCCTGGTAAACGGCAAGATCGGAGAGGTCGGCGAGCAGTTCTGTGCGCTCGTCGGAGCTGATGGGCTCGTCGAGATGATCGTCCAGCTCGGTGAACTCCCGGGCGGGGTCGTTCGGATCATCCGCGAACGGGTCTGGGGGCAAGACTTCGTGCGGCACGGCCTGCACGGTACCGGGCGGCCCCGGCGGCCTCGCCAGATACCATCGGTTAAAGGTCCGCGAGTCGCTACCGCGACGGATTCACCATCCCCAAGGAAGGCCCTCCGCCTCTTATGACCAGCGAGAGCATCACAGCCGCAGTCCCCAGCAAATTCGCGATGCTCGGGCTCACCTTCGACGACGTACTGCTGCTGCCTGCCGAGTCTGACGTCATCCCCAGCTCCGTCAACACCGGCACCAGGCTTTCCCGGAACGTCACCCTGGGCATCCCGCTGGTCTCGGCCGCGATGGACACGGTGACCGAAGCCCGGATGGCCATCGCCATGGCCCGCCAAGGCGGCATCGGCATTCTTCAGCGCAACCTCGCGATCGACGTCCAGGCGGCGGCCGTGGAGGTCGTCAAGCGGTCCGAGGCCGGCATGGTGACCGACCCGGTGACCTGTTCTCCCGACGCGACACTGGCCGAGGTCGACGCGCTCTGCGCCAAGTTCCGCATCTCCGGCGTCCCCGTCACCGACGCCGCGGGCATGCTTGTGGGCATCATCACCAACCGCGACATGCGCTTCGAGGTCGACCACACGAGGCCGGTCAGCGCGGTCATGACCAAGCTGCCGTTGATCACGGCACAGGTCGGCGTCACCGCCGAAGCCGCGCTCGGGCTGCTTCGCCGCCACAAGATCGAGAAGCTGCCGATCGTGGACGGCGCGGGCAAGCTCCGCGGGCTCATCACGGTGAAGGACTTCGTCAAGACCGAGCAGTACCCGAAGGCGACCAAGGACGCCGACGGCCGGCTCATCGTGGGTGCGGCTGTGGGTGTCGGTACTGAGGGACATCAGCGCGCTATGGCGCTCGCCGAGGCAGGCGTGGACGTGCTGATGGTGGATACCGCGCATGGGCATTCGCGGGCTGTCATCGACATGGTGGCGTTGTTGAAGAAGGAGCTTGGCGACACTGTCGACGTCGTCGGCGGGAACGTGGCTACTCGGGCCGGGGCTCAGGCGCTGGTTGACGCTGGGGCTGATGGTGTGAAGGTCGGGGTTGGGCCTGGGTCGATCTGTACGACTCGGGTGGTGGCTGGGGTTGGTGTGCCGCAGATCTCGGCTATTTACGAAGCCGATCTGGCTTGTCGTCCGGCGGGGATTCCCGTGATCGGTGATGGTGGGATCCAGTACTCCGGTGATATCGCGAAGGCCATTGCTGCCGGGGCTTCTTCGGTGATGTTGGGGAGTTTGCTGGCCGGGACTGCCGAGTCTCCGGGTGAGCTGATTCTGGTGGGTGGGAAGCAGTTCAAGTCTTATCGCGGGATGGGATCGCTGGCGGCGATGCAGACCCGTGGGGACGCGAAGTCGTACTCCAAGGATCGGTACGCGCAGGACGACGTGCTGTCTGACGACAAGCTGGTGCCGCAGGGGATTGAGGGGCGGATTCCGTTCCGCGGGCCGTTGGCGAACGTGGTGCATCAGTTGGTTGGCGGGTTGTCGGCTGGGATGGGGTTTGCTGGGGCCAGCACTATTGCTGATCTGCAGGAGGCTCAGCTGGTGCGGATTACGGCGGCCGGGTTGAAGGAGAGCCACCCGCACGACATCACCATGACTGTCGAGGCGCCCAACTACACGACTCGGTAGTTGTTTTGGGTCGTGAGGTACGGCTAGAAGCCTGTGTTTATTGGCAGGCGCGCGATCAGGTTTGCGTGACCAGGGCGTGGCATGGCGAGGTACGCGCATGACGTGTGCCGGGGGCGCCCTGCTCCCGCAAACCTGGCCTTCGGCAAGCGCGCGCGGTGAAGACTCCCGCCCGTTGGGCGGACGTGAGTCGCTGTGTCTGGGTTTAGGGATCTAAAGCCCGCGTGGCTGGGTTCGGTGCTGTGGTTCTTGTGCTTGTGGTGACCCGTGCGTGCGTCACTCGCGTGGACTAGCGACAATGTGGCGTCAAGAGCGTTGTGTGTTGAGAGGGGATTACCGTGCGGGATCTGGTCGAGATCGGGATGGGCCGCACCGCGCGGCGGTCGTATGACCTCGACGACGTCGAGATCGTGCCGTCGCGGAGGACTCGGTCGTCGGCGGTCGTTTCGACCGAGTGGAAGATCGACGCCTATCGGTTCGACCTGCCGCTGATCACGCACCCGACCGACGCGATCGTGTCGCCCGGGACTGCTGTGGCGGTCGGCGAGCTCGGCGGGCTGGGTGTCCTTAACGCCGAGGGGCTGTGGGCGCGGCACGCGAACGTCGAGGACGCGATGTTCCGCATCGTGCGGGCCGCGGAGGACACCGAGGACCCGACGGCGCTCATCAGCGTCCTGCAGGAACTCCACTCCGCGCCGATCAGGCTCGACCTGATCTCCGAAGCCATCAAGACCGTCCGCGAGTCCGGCGTGACGGTGGCGGCGCGGGTCAGCCCGCAGCACGCCGCCGAGCTCACGCCCGACCTGATCAAAGCCGGCGTCGAGATCCTCGTCGTCCAGGGCACCATCGTCTCGGCGGAGCACGTCGAGCGCGAGGGTGACCCACTGGACCTCAAGGACTTCATCGGCAGGCTGGATGTGCCGGTCATCGCCGGTGGTGTGGGCGACTACCGCACCGCGATGCACCTCATGCGCACCGGCGCGGCCGGTGTGATCGTCGGGCACGGTTACACGCCGGGCGTGACGACCACGGGCAAGGTGCTCGGCATCGGCGTGCCGATGGCCACGGCGATCATCGACGCCGCCGCCGCGCGCCGCGACTACCTCGACGAGACCGGCGGGCGCTACGTCCACGTGATCGCCGACGGCGGGATGAGCGTGTCCGGTGACATCGCGAAGGCGATTGCCTGCGGTGCCGACGCCGTCATGCTCGGCGCTCCGCTGGCCGCGTCCTCCGAGGCGCCCGGCCAAGGCCTCTACTGGACCGCGGCCGCCGCGCACCCGTCGCTGCCGCGCTCGCGCGTCGCGCCGGGCCCCGACTACGCCGTCGACCTGAAGACGCTCCTGTTCGGTCCGTCCTCGGACGCCGAGGGCGTCGTGAACCTCTTCGGCGCGCTCCGCCGGGCGATGGCGAAGACCGGCTACTCGGACCTGAAGGAATTCCAGCGAGTCGGCCTCACCGTCCACCGCTGACCCCGCACCCCTCAAAAAAGCGCGTTTAGCCCGCTAAACGCGCTTTTTGGGGGTCTGGGGAAGCGGGCAAAGGGGACAAAGGGGGGAACTGGCCGGTAACTTACTACTGGTCAGGAGTGGGGTGCGGGGGTTACCGTGAGGGTGTGACTGCCCGTAACACCACCACTGAAGAAGAATATGACGTCATCGTCGTCGGCTCGGGTTTCGGCGGCAGTGTCGCCGCGCTCCGGCTGACCGAGAAGGGCTACCGGGTCGCGGTCATCGAGGCCGGTCGCCGCTTCGCCGACGATGAGTTCGCGAAGACGTCCTGGGACCTCCGCCGCTACCTCTGGGCGCCCCAGCTCGGCTGCTACGGCATCCAGCGCATCCACATGCTCTCCGACGTCATGGTGCTCGCCGGTGCCGGTGTCGGCGGCGGGTCGCTGGTCTACGCGAACACGCTGTATCGGCCGCTCAAGCCGTTCTACAACGACAAACAGTGGTCGCACATCACCGACTGGGAGTCCGAACTCGCGCCGCATTACGACCAGGCGAGCCGCATGCTCGGCGTGGTCACCAACCCGACGATCACGCCGTCGGACGTCGTCATGCGCAAGGTCGCGCGGGACATGGGTGTCGAGAAGTCGTTCCACCCGACGCCGGTCGGTGTCTACTTCGGCAAGCCCGGCGAGAACGCGAAGGACCCGTTCTTCGGCGGCGCCGGCCCCGAGCGCACCGGCTGCACCGAGTGCGGCTCCTGTATGACGGGCTGCCGCGTCGGCGCCAAGAACACGCTGGTCAAAAACTATCTCTACCTCGCCGAAAAAGGGGGCGCGAAGGTCATCCCGCTGACGACGGTGACCTCGGTCCGCCCCCGCGGCGACGGCTTCGAGGTCGACATCCGCAAGACCGGCACCACGTCGAAGAAGTTCCGGCACACCCTCACCGCCGGCCGGGTCGTGCTCGCCGCCGGCACCTGGGGCACCCAGAACCTGCTGCACGAAATGCGCGACACGAAAACCCTGCCGAATCTCTCGCCCACGATCGGCGAGCTGACTCGCACCAACTCCGAGGCGATCATCGGTGCCGGGCGCACCACCGTCGACCCGGAGCGCAACTTCAGCAACGGCGTCGCGATCACCTCGTCGATTCACCCGGACGAGACCACCCACATCGAGCCGGTGCGTTACGGCAAGGGCAGCAACGCGATGAGCCTGCTGCAGACCGTCGCCACCGACGGCTCGTCCGCGGTGCCGCGCTGGCGTCAGGCCGTGAACTTCATGCTCAAGCACCCGATCCAGACGGCGAAGCTGCTCAACGGCTACAAGTGGAGCGAGCGGACCGTCATCCTGCTGGTGATGCAGAGCCTCGACAACTCGATCACCACGTACACCAAGCCCGGCCTCTTCGGACGTCGCAAGTACACCTCGAAACAGGGCCACGGCGAGCCCAACCCGAGCTTCATCCCGGCCGGGCACGAGGCGAACGAGCGCACCGCCGAGCACATCGGCGGCATGGCGGGCGGAACCTGGGGCGAGATCTTCGACATCCCGCTGACCGCGCATTTCATCGGCGGCGCCGCCATCGGCACCGACGCGGCCAACGGCGTCATCGACCCGTACCACCGCGTGTTCAACTACCCCGGACTGTCCATCGTGGACGGTGCGGCGATCACGGCGAACCTCGGGGTCAACCCGTCGCTGACCATCACCGCGCAGGCCGAGCGGGCGTTTTCCTTCTGGCCCAACAAAGGCGAGACCGACGAACGGCCGGCGCAGAGCTCGCCGTACGTCCGGCTCGACCCGATCGCGCCCAAGAATCCGGCGGTCCCAGCGGATGCACCGGCCGCGCTGCGGTGAACGAACGAGGCCCGCACTGGCTGTGCGGGCCTCACTCACCTCAGCAACCTAGGGCTGGCAAGGGTTTCCGTTCGGGTGGAACGGCGTGCCGTGGACGTCCGCCTTGGACTCCGCGATCACGATGTCGCCGAGGATCGTCTCGACGGCGACGGCCCGCTGAACCACCTGGCCGTTGCTCACCTGCGTGCTGTTGAGCTTCAGCGCGCCGATGACCAGCGGGATCGTCAGCGGTGCCGAGCCAACGGTGACGGGCAAACCGTTGATCTTCAGCGACGCGACGTTCGAGCTACCGGCGTAGCTCGGCGCCCCGGCGACACAGGTCACCGAAGCCTGCGACTGGATCACGCCCAGTTCGACCTTCAAGCCCAGCGTGCTGATGGTGGTGGAGTCCACCTTCGCTGTCGAGACGGCCTTGTCCCCGTTCGTCGCGGGCGCGGAAAGGTCGTTCGGCGTCTGGTCGGTCGTCGCGTTGAGCACACCGGTCTTGACGTTGATCAGGCCCGCGTTGAGCGATGCGCTCAGCACGGTCTTGCTGTCGTCGACACACGGCAAGTTCGCCGGGTTGGCGACCGCCGCGGTGATGCCGAGGACCCGCAGTGCGGTGCCGGTGCAGGAGAACACCCCGCTGCGGTCGTCGTCGAGGATCTTGCCGATCCCGGTGCCGTCCACGATCCCGGCGCCCGACGGTGACGAGAGGTTGACCGCGAAGGTCTCATCGGCTTCGTCGACGTTGTCCCCGACGACCTGGACCGTCACCGGCTTGCTGACCTCGCCCGGGGCGAAGGTCACCGTGCCGTTGGCGGCGGCGTAATCCGCGGGGGCGGTGGCCGTCCCGTTGGCGGTCGTGTAGTTCACCGTGACCGGGTTGGGGCTGGCGCCACCGAGCAGCGACACGGTGAAGGTGGCCGGCGTGGTGCCGCCGGTGCCCTCGTTCACCGTCACGTCGTTGATGCTCAGGCCGCGGACGTGGACGGTCGTGTTCTCGAGGTAGCCCCGTGACTCACCGTCGACCAGGAAGTCGACCGTGCAGTGGTAGGTGCCGGGGGCGATCCCGGGCGCGGCGGTGACGGTTTCGTCGAAAACGGCTTGGCCCCCGCTTTCGACGACCACGCTCGCCGGGCTTTCGGTGATCGAAATACCCGCGTCACAGCTGATCACCTGCGGCTGGACGGTCACCTCGATGTCGCTGATGCCGCTCAGGATGGCGTCGGACACCTGGTTCGACGGCACGTTGTTGAGCAGCACGCCGCCGGTGGCCGACGCGATGGCGCCGGCCTGGCCCAACTGGTCCAGATTGCCCACGTTCACCGCCACCACCCGGATTTCCGCGGCCTGCAGCGCCGCGATGGTGTCGGCGAGGGTGTGCCCGCCGCTGGGATCGTGCGAAGGCGCGTCACCGAACCACGCGATGATGCGCGTCCCGCCGGTGCGGAAGGTCGCGGCACCGGTGGCCAGTTCGTAGAGCGCGTTGAGGTCGGCTTCGGGAGTGTCGCCGCCTCCGGAAGCGGCCCACTGGTTGATGCCGGTCTGGACAGCGGCTTCGTCACCGGTGATGTTCTGGTTCACCCGGAACGGGAAGACGTCGCCGAAGTCCTTGTACTCCGCCACGCCGAACTGCGCGGTCGGCTGTGCGGCGAGGATGTCACCGGTGATGGCGTTCGCGTTGGCCTTCACGTTGGCGATCGCGCCGCCCATGCTGCCGGTGGTGTCGGCGAGCAGGACGAGGTCGGGCTTCGGCGGAATCTCCGAAGTGGTCACGGTTTTGGTCACGTGCGCGCTTTCCCCGGGTGAAAGCGTCAGTTCGACGTTCGACGGGTCGACGCCGGGCACGGCCGCGGCGGCGATACCGGTGGGGATCACCAGTGAAGCGGCGGCGACGAACACGGCCAGGGCGGACGCACGCCAGGTGGTTCTTCGTGTGCGAGTCATGGCACCTCTCTCAGTTGTGAAATCCGCATGAGCTATGCGGCTCCAAGACTGAAGAGGGGATCAAGCCTCGCGAAGTACAGTGGAGGAGTGTAATCACCCAACCGGCCGTACCGATCTTCACCCGATCGGCAGACTCAAGGGCGCTGGACCTAGTGAAGTCAAGGAACCCTTGCGGCTGCTGAGCGTCTACTGGGTCATGACCTTGGGCAGAAGGACCTTCCTGCAGTTGGCCGGCGTGTCGGCGCTGGGGGCGGCCGCCGCCGCTTGTAGCGCGCCTGCCAAGACACCGGGTCCGATTTCCACGCCACCGTCGACGGTCGGTTCGACGAGCGTGGCCCCACCGTCCGGGCCGCCGGATTGGAATGCCTTGCGCGGCAAGGTGTCCGGTGGTCTGGTCCTTCCCGGCGACTCCGGTTTCGAGCAGGTGAAGCACGCTTTCAACCCGCTTTTCGATGGGCAGAAGCCCGCCGCCGTCGCCCACTGCAAGACCCCGGAAGACGTCCAAGCCTGCGTCACCGCCGCCGCGTCCAGATTGCCCATCGCGGCCAAGAGCGGCGGTCACAGCTACGCCGGCTACTCGGCGCCGGACGGCGGCCTGGTGATCGACGTCGAGCCGATGTCCTCAGTGGACGTCCAGCCCGACGGCACGGTCGTGATCGGAGCCGGGGCGAAGATGAAGGAGATCTACTCCGCGCTCGCCAAGGCAGGCCGGTGCCTGCCCGCGGGGTCGTGCCCGACAGTCGGGATCGCCGGGCTGACGCTCGGCGGCGGGATCGGCGTGCTCGCCCGCAAGTACGGGCTGACCTGCGATCACCTGCTGTCGGCCCAGATCGTCACGGCCGACGGGAAGCTGCGGACGGCGTCCGCGGACTCCGAGCCCGAGCTGTTCTGGGCGCTGCGGGGTGGTGGGGGCGGCAACTTCGGCGTCGTCACGTCGTTCACCTTCTCCACCGAACCCGCGCCGAGCTTGACGGTGTTCTCCCTGCATTTCCCGGCCGGTTCCGCCGGGGACGTGCTCGGTGCCTGGCAGCAGTGGATTCCCGGCGCACCACCGGAACTGTGGGCGAATCTGGTGATCTCCGGTGGCTCGCCGACCCAATGCCGGGTCGGTGGCTGCTTTGTCGGCGGTAGCGCGGCCCTCGCTCCGCTGCTGGACGACCTCGTCGCTTCCACCGGCGCCAAGCCGACGTCGCGGACGGCCAAGCCGGAGAACTATCTCGGGGCCATGCAGTACTTTTCGGGCAGTTCGAACCGTCAGACCTTCGTCGCGTCTTCGCGGATCATGAGCAAACCGGTGTCGGATCCCGCCGGGTTCGCGAAGCTGATGAGCGGGCGCTCCGGCGTCGACCTGCTGATCGACGGACTCGGTGGTGCTGTCGGTACGCCGGCGCCGGCCGACACCGCTTTCTGGCATCGGAAGGCGCTCGCCTCGGTGCAGATCTACAGCCAGGCGACGGCGGTAAACGCTGACACAGCGAAGAAATCGGTCGCTGAGATCGTTTCGGGACTGGCGGGGCTGGGTGTCGACGGCGGTTACGTGAACTACGTCGACCCGGCGATGCCGGACTGGATGAACGCCTACTACGGCGAGAACGTGAAGCGCCTGCGCGAAGTCGCCAAGACCTATGACCCGGCCAAGGTTTTCGGCTTCGCGCAGGCGATCACGCCTGCCTAGTTGGTGCTTTTATCGTTGATTCGGTTGGGATCTACAGATCGATTCCGGTAAAGACCGTGACGCGTTCTTCGGTCAGATCGGTCATCGCGGCGAGGACACCTTCGCGGCCGACGCCGGAGCCTTTCACGCCACCGTAAGGCATTTGGTCCGCGCGGTAGGAAGGTACGTCGCCGATGATCACGCCGCCGACTTCGAGCTCGGTCGACGCGTAGAACGCGAGGTGGACGTCGCTGGTGAAAACGCCTACCTGCAAGCCATAAGCCGACGCGTTGACGGCCGCGAAGGCCTCGTCCACACCATCCACAATGGACACCGCGAGCACCGGGCCGAAGATCTCCTCGGACCACGCTTTCGCCGTCTCGGGAACGTCGACGAGCAGCGTCGGCTCGACAGTCGCGCCTTCGCGGGTGCCGCCCGTCAGGAGCTTCGCGCCCGCGGCGACGGCTTCGTCGACCCACGCCACGATCCGCTCGGCGGCGGCCTCGTCGACCACCGGGCCGACGTCGACCTCGGTGTCGTACGGGTCGCCGGTTCGCTGTGCCTGCACGGCGTCCAGCAGCGCGGGCACGAATTCATCGGCGACCGCGCGGTCCACGATCACCCGCTGCACGGCGATGCAGGATTGGCCCGCCTGGTAGTTGCCGAAGGTCGCGATGCGCAGTGCGGCACCCTCGATGTCCGGCCAATCGCGCAGCACCACGGCCGCCGCGTTGCCGCCGAGCTCCAGCACGACGTGCTTACGCGGCGCGGCGTCGGCGAGCGACCAGCCGACCGGGCCGGAGCCGGTGAACGAGACCACCGGCAGGCGCGGGTCGGCCACCAGCGCCGACGTCTCCTCGTTTCCGATGGGCAGTACCGAAAACGCGCCGGCGGGGAGCTCGGTCTCGGCAAGGATCTCACCAAGGATCAACGCCGACAACGGTGTCCGCGGGGCCGGTTTGATGATGATCGGCGCGCCGACGGCCAGCGCGGGCGCGACCTTGTGCGCGACCAGGTTGAGCGGGAAGTTGAACGGCGAGATGCCGAGCACCGGCCCGCGCGGGATCCGGCGCGTGATCGCGAGCCTGCCTTCGCCCGCGGGGTCGGTGTCGAGGCGCTGGAGGTCTCCGGTGAAGCGCCGCGCTTCCTCGGCGGCGATCCGGAACACCGACACCGCGCGGCGGACTTCGGCGTCCGCCCACTTCATCGGCTTGCCGTTTTCCGCCGTGATCACTTCGGCGATTTCCTCGGCGCGGGCCGCGATCGCCTTCGACACGTGCTCCAGCGCCGCCGCGCGGACATGCGCGGGCGAGCGCCGGAACTCCTTCGCGACTTCGACCGCCGCGACGACCGCGCGCTCGACCTGGTCGGCGCCGGGCACGGCGACCGTCGCGACTTCGCTGCCGTCGAACGGGTGCCGCACGACGATCGTGCTCGCGCCTTGCTCGGCGCGGCCCGCGATCCAGCAGGGACGCGGCTCCGGGGTGATCATGTCCATGCCCACCAAGGTATTCGGGACTGATCTGTCAGGCGCGCAGGCCCACCCGACCGTGTCGGGTCACGGCTTGACGAGCACCTTGAGCGCCTTGCGGTCGGCCATCGCGCGGTAGCCGTCGGGAACTTCGTCGATGCCGATCGTACGGTCGAAGACGCGGCCCGGCCGGACCTTGCCGTCGAGGACGTCCGGCAGCAGTTCGGGGATGTACTGGCGCGCGGGCGCGACGCCGCCGGTGATGGTGATGTTGGCGCTGAACAGCGGGCGCCCGATCGGGCCGTCTTTGTACTGCGGGACGCCGACGCGGCTGATCGAGCCACCAGGGCGGACCACACCGATGCCCATTTCGAACGCGGCCAGCGTGCCGACGCATTCGAGCACGGCGTGCGTGCCTTCGCCGGAGGTGAGTTCGCGGACCTTGGCGATGCCCTCGTCGCCGCGGTCGGCGATGACGTCGGTGGCGCCGAACTCGCGGCCGAGGTCGGTGCGGGCGGTGTGGCGGCCCATCAGCAGGATCCGCTCGGCGCCGAGCCGCTTCGCCGCGAGGACCGCGGAGAGGCCGACAGCGCCGTCGCCGATGACGGTGACCGTGGTGCGCGCGTTCACTCCCGCTTTGACCGCGCAGTGGTGACCGGTCGAGAAGACGTCCGAGAGCGTGAGGAGCGCGGCGAGCATGTCGTCGTCCTCGGTGGCGGGCAGCTTCACGAGCGTGCCGTCGGCCTGCGGGACGCGGACGGCTTCGCCCTGACCGCCGTCGACGCCGGGGTCGCCCCAGTTGCCGCCGTGCACGCACGACGTCTGCAGGCCTTCGACGCAGAACTGGCAGGTGTTGTCGGAGTAGACGAAGGGCGCGACTACAAGGTCGCCGGTTTTGACGCTTGTGACGTCGGAGCCGGTGTCCTCGACGATCCCGAGGAACTCGTGGCCGATGCGGCGGCCGTGTTCCGACGGCTTCATACCCGCGTACGGCCACAGGTCGCTGCCGCAGATGCAAGACCGGACCACGCGCACAACGGCGTCGGTGGGCTCCACGATCTTGGGCTCGGGTACCTCCTCGACGCGCACGTCGCCGGCTCCGTAAATCACTGTCGCTCGCATCGCGATCCTCCCTTTGGTTCCCTGCCCCGGCCCCTCGCCGAGCGCCTTTAGCGGGCTAAACGCGCTCGGTAGCCATGCTAAGCATCCAGATACGTAGGCATGCTAACGAGCGCGTTTAGCCCGCTAACTGCAGGTCGCGGGGGCGAAGGGGGCGTGGCGCGGCTCACCTGGGACGATAGGCGTCAGCCGCTCGCTTCGCCCTGGAGGTTTTGTGCCCAGTTCCACCGGTCCGGTACTCGTCGTGGACTTCGGGGCGCAGTACGCCCAGCTCATCGCGCGCCGCGTTCGCGAGGCCCAGGCGTACTCCGAGGTCGTCCCGCACACCGCCACCGTCGAAGAGATGATGGCCAAGAACCCGTCGGCGATCATCCTTTCCGGTGGTCCTTCGAGCGTGTACGCCGAGGGCGCGCCCTCGATGGACCCCGCGCTCGTCGACGCCGGTGTCCCGATCTTCGGCATCTGTTACGGCCACCAGTTGCTGGCCATGGCGCTGGGCGGCACCGTCGAGCCCACCGGCACACGCGAGTTCGGCCGCACCGAGGTGCGCATCGCCGGCGACGGCGGTGTCCTGCACCAGGGCCTCCCCGCGACGCAGCCCGCCTGGATGAGCCACAACGACAGCGTCACCAAGGCACCCGAAGGTTCCACGGTCACCGCGTCCTCCGAGGGCGCGGCCGTCGCCGGGTTCGAGGACGTCGAGCGCCGCTTCGCCGGCGTCCAGTACCACCCCGAGGTCCACCACTCGCCCCACGGCCAAGAGGTCCTGCGCCGCTTCCTCCACGAGATCGCGGGCATCAAGCCGCAGTGGACGACGGCGTCGATCGTGGACGAGCAGGTCAAGCGCATCGCCGAGCAGGTCGGCGAAGGCCGCGCGATCTGCGGGCTGTCCGGCGGGGTCGACTCGGCCGTCGCCGCCGCGCTCGTGCAGCGCGCCATCGGGGACAGGCTGACCTGCGTGTTCGTCGACCACGGGCTGCTGCGCGCCGGTGAGCGGACCCAGGTCGAGCAGGACTTCGTCGCCGCGACCGGGGTCAACCTCGTCACCGTCGACGCCCGCGAGCGATTCCTCGACGCGCTGGCCGGGGTCACCGATCCCGAGGAGAAGCGCAAGATCATCGGGCGCGAGTTCATCCGTGTCTTCGAGCAGGCCGAGCGCGACCTCAAGGCACAGGGCGACTACGAGTTCCTCGTGCAGGGCACGCTGTACCCGGACGTCGTCGAGTCCGGCGGTGGCGCCGGCACGTCGAACATCAAGAGCCACCACAACGTCGGCGGGCTGCCGGACGACCTGCAGTTCAAGCTCGTCGAGCCGCTTCGCCTGCTGTTCAAGGACGAGGTCCGCAAGGTCGGCCTCGAGCTCGGGCTGCCGGAGACGATCGTGCAGCGCCAGCCGTTCCCCGGCCCGGGTCTCGGCATCCGGATCATCGGCGCGGTCGACGCCGAGCGCCTCGAGATCCTGCGCAACGCCGACGCGATCGCCCGCGAGGAACTGACCGCGGCCGGTCTCGACCGCTCGATCTGGCAGTGCCCGGTGGTGCTGCTCGCCGACGTCCGCAGCGTCGGCGTCCAGGGTGACGGCCGGACCTACGGTCACCCGATCGTGCTGCGTCCGGTGTCGAGCGAAGACGCCATGACCGCCGACTGGACGCGCCTGCCGTACGAGGTGCTGGAGCGGATCTCGACGCGCATCACCAACGAGGTCGCCGAGGTCAACCGGGTTGTGCTGGACGTGACCAGCAAGCCGCCGGGCACCATCGAGTGGGAATGACCTGATGGCCCTCATCGTCATCGGCGTGCTGCTGCTCGTCGCGGCTGTCGTGGGTTTCTTCGTCATGCAGTCCACGAAGAAGGAATTGCACGCGATGATCGGCACGGAGACGTTGTCGATCCCGGAGCTCGAGCAGCTCCGCGGGGTATCGGACGAACTCGGCGCGCAGGGCGGCTTCCGCAAGGTCACCGAAGTCGTCGGCGCGGCGCATCCGCGTCCCGAAGGTGCGTTGATCTCGGAGATCAGTAAGTCCGAGTGTGTCTGGTACGGCTACCGGATCGACAGGCAGTACGAGCGCATCGAGTACCGCGAGGGCAAGAAACGGTACTCGAAGCACACCGAGAAGGTGGCGGAGTTCTCGTCGTCGGAGGGCTACGCGCTCGTCGACGCGCAGGGCGTGACGATCGGTGTCGACCCGAACGGGACCAAGCCCGAGGGTGCCGAGCAGACCGTCAACCGGTTCGAGCCGTCACGCGGCGGCGGGAGCCAGGAGTTCGCGCTGTTCGGCGTCAAGCTGCCCGATTTCCTGAACACCGGGGAGAACTCGACGATCGGGTTCGACTACAAGGAATGGCTGATCCGGCCCGGCCAGCGGCTCTACGTCCTCGGTGAGGTGCACGACCGGATCGGCCCGCTGGTGATCGGCAAGCCCGGGCAGCCGGGGCACTTCATCATCGCCGCGCGGACCGAGGACGAGCTGCGGGCGGCCCGGACGCAGAAGCACAAGTACCTCGCCATCGGCGTCATCGCCGCCTTCGCCCTGGGCCTTGCCCTGATCACCTTCGGCGCCCTTCGCTGACGCGTTCGCGTTTAGCGGGCTAAACGTCCTCGCCCTGGTCGGAGGGCCCTCCCGAGCGCCTTTAGCGGGCTAAACGTCGCGTCCGGGCCTGGGGGTGGGGACGAAGAAGGCCCCGGGGAGAGGGGTCCCCGGGGCCTTGATCGGTGAGTGGCGGAGTGGGTCAGCGGCGGTTGCCGCGGAGTGACGTGGCCAGCATCAGGACGCCGACCAGGACGGCCGCGCCGGCCATCACCCAGCGGAAGCTGAAGCCGGGGAACCACGCGGCCCCGTCACCGAGGATGTACCCGGTGGCCATGAGAGCCAGGATCCCCGCGATCAGCGTGAAACCGTCGATCCCGCGCTTGGCCGGCTGCGTCTCGGCCGGAGCCTCGTCGTAGGCGTACGGGTTGTCGTAGGGGTTGTCGTTGTCAGCCACGGCGTACCTCCACATTTCCGGCCGAGTTCTCCAGGGTGACGTTGATCTTCGCGCCACCGACGCTGTTCGTGCCGAGGTCGACGCCGGTGATCGCGTTGTTGGCGATCCCGGACTGGTTGCGGCCCAGGCACTCGGTGTTGCCGACGGTGGTCTTGCAACTGAACGTGACGTCCGCCGTCCGCGGCACGATTACCGTCGCGTTGCCCGCCCCGGTGACGAGCGTCGTGGTGACGTCCGCGGTTTCGGGCAGCTTGGTGAGGTCGAGGTCGATGTTGCCCGCCGAGTGCTGGTACAGCGGCTTCACCTCGGACGTGTTGACCGGCGTCGCGGTGATGTCGCCGAAGCCGCCCTTGAGGTCGAACGCGGGGACGGCGGTGAGCGTCATCCCGGCGATCGCCAACGGGATGGCCAGCCCGATCAGCCCGCGGCCACCGCGGAGGAACGCACCGGCCACCAGGCCGAGGCCGACGACGCCGAGCGTCATGCCGATGATGTGCTGCAGGGAGAAGTACGGGTCACCACTCAGGTTGAGCGCCACCCCCACCCCGGCGACCAGCAGGGCGATACCGAACGTCGCGACACCGACGGTCTTGTTCCGTGGCGCCACCGGCCGCCGCGGCGGAGGCGGCGGGACGGGAGCCGGCGCGGGGTGCGGATCGGGCAGGTCCCAAGCGGTCGGCGCCGCGCCCAGCGGGTCCCAAGCGGGCGGGGCGGCCGGGTCGGTGGCCGTGGTGCCGGCATCGGCGTCGGTCATGGAGAACGCCGCGTCGAAACCACCAGAGCCGTACGCGGGGCCGGACTGGGCCTGGACGGCGGGCCGGTTGTACTGCCCGCGGTTGTGGTGCAGCAGGAACAGCGCCCCGGCCAGCAGCGCGAGGCCGAGGAGGCCACCGCCGTCGAACCAGCCCGTCGAGCCCCAGCCGCCGCTCAGCGCCCAGCTCGTCACCGGGAACATCGCGATGCACAGCACCACGGTGAGGCCCTTCGACACCGAACTGCGGCCCCGGCCGATCATGCTCTCGAACGCCGACACCTCGTCGCGCTCGTCGGCGAAGAACAGCCAGCCAAGCAGGTACACGACCAGTCCGGCGCCGCCGAAGAGCGTCGCGGCGACCAGCGCCACCCGGATCACGACGGGGTCGATGCCGTACCGGTAGCCGATCGCGGCCGCCACGCCGGCGATCTTGCGATTGCCCCGCGGACGGCGGGGTCTGCTGGCCCAGAAGTCTTTTACGGTTTCTTCGAAGCCGTGGTGCGGCTTCGTTGCCTGTGTTTGCGTCTCGCCACTCATGCCATTGAATATCCAAGACCGGCGTCCGGCGCACATCCGGGATCGTCCCTGAGGTTTGGCGGGCACCCGGTTCAGGGGTTTCCCTGATGAAACGGGCCGCCGCACATGTGACCATGGAACTCGTGCAGGAAAAGGCCCAGCAGGAAACCGAACCGGTCGCGACGCAGACCGCGGCGGACGGCGGCGTCATGCCGCCCGTCTCCACCGCGCTCGCCACCATCGACGGGCCGCCCAAGATGTACCGCCGCCGGTCCGGGCGAGCCATCGCCGGGGTGGCGGGCGGCCTCGCGGACCACCTCGGCGTCAAGGTCGTCTGGGTCCGGATGGGCTTCGCGCTCCTGGCCGCACTCGGCGGCGCCGGGCTGCTCGCGTACGGCTTGCTGTGGGTTTTCGTCCAGCAGCAGTCCGAGGCCGAGACCGTCAAGGCGCCGAAGCCGACGACCAAGGAGCGCCAGCAGGCCTTCGGGCTGATTGCGCTCGGCGTCGGGCTCGCTGTCGGTGCCAACACGCTTTCGGGTGCGATCAGCGGCTGGGTCGCCGTGCCGCTCGCGGTCGCGCTCTTCGGCGCGGCGGTCGTCTGGCGGGAGGCCGACGAGTCTCAGCGACGCCGGTGGCGCGACGGGGCCAAGGGCAGTGTCGCCGGCGCGGTGATGGGCGGTGGCGGCTGGTCGGCCGCCGTGCGCATCCTCGCCGGGGTCGCGCTCGTGATGAGCGGGATCGCGGTGGTGCTGTTCCGCAGCGGAAGCCTCGATCAGGTGCAGTTCGCGCTGATAGCGGTCATCGCCACGTTGATCGGCGTCGCGGTGCTCACCGTCCCGTTCTGGCTGCGGCTGGTCCGCGACGTCGGCGACGAGCGCAGCGCCCGTATCCGCAGCGACGAACGCGCCGAGATCGCCGCCCACCTGCACGACTCCGTGCTGCAGACGCTTGCGCTGATCCAGAAGCAGGCCGACTCGCCGAGGGAGGTCGCGCGGCTGGCCAGGGGGCAGGAGCGGGAGCTGCGCGGCTGGCTCTACGGCCCGACCGGATACGGCAAGAGCAAGAGCGCCAAGGACGTTCCCGGCGGGCGCCTCTCCGAAGCGATCGCGGCGGCGTGTGGCGAGATCGAGGACACCTTCGCCATTTCGGTCCCGCAGGTCGTCGTCGGCGACGCCGAGCTCGACGAACCGTTGACGGCGCTCGTGATGGCGGCCAGGGAGGCGATCGTCAACGCGGCGAAGCACGCGGGCGTCGACGAGGTCAGTGTTTACGCCGAGGTCGAACCGGCCGCGGTGACGGTGTTCGTGCGCGATCGGGGCAAAGGTTTCGATCCGGACGTGGTTCCGGCTGATCGGCATGGCCTCGCGGACTCCATTAGGGGCAGGATGGAGCGCAACGGCGGTACTTGCCGGCTGCGGACGGCGCCAGGGGACGGCACCGAGGTCCAGCTGGAGATGCCGATCAAAGTGACCAAGGGAGCAGCGTGACGGACAACCAGCAGACCAAGGAACCGGTGAAGGTCTTCCTGGTCGACGACCACGCCCTGTTCCGCGCCGGGGTGCGCACCGAGCTCGACTCGATCACCGACGAGGTGAAGGTGGTCGGCGAAGCGGGCTCGGTCGCCGACGCCGTCGCCGGGATCGTCCGCACGAAACCACAGGTGGTGCTGCTCGACGTCCACATGCCCGACGGCGGTGGCGCCGAGGTCCTGCGCCGCACGCGCACGGATTTCCCGGACGTAGTGTTCCTCGCGCTGTCGGTTTCCGACGCGGCGGAGGACGTCATCGCGGTGATCCGGGCCGGGGCGCGCGGGTACGTCACCAAGACGATCTCGTCCAAGGAACTCGTACGCGCGGTGGTCCGTGTCGCCGAGGGCGACGCGGTGTTCTCGCCGCGGCTGGCCGGTTTCGTGCTGGACGCGTTCGCCGATCGGCCGGGTTCCGCGCCGATCAACGACCCCGAACTCGACCTGCTGACCCCTCGTGAAAGGGACGTGTTGCGCCTGCTCGCGCGGGGCTACGCGTACAAGGAGATCGCGTCGGAGCTGTTCATTTCGGTGAAGACGGTCGAGACCCACGTGTCGAGCGTCCTGCGGAAGACGCAGCTGTCGAACCGGTACGAGCTTTCGCGCTGGGCGTCGGACCGCCGGCTGGTTTAGCGGTACGGGTACGAGGTGAGCCGGTTCGCCGCGTGGAGGACTTCGCGGCCCGCGCCCTGCTGCATCGACATGCCGATGTGCTCCTCGACGCGCACCTTGAAGTGGCCGAACATCGCGCCGAGCTCGGGATCCTGCCGCGGGTCGAACGGCCGGTCCGCCTTCGCGCGCTGCTGAGCCAACGCCGAAACCAGCTCTCCGGCCGCCGAAAACCCGGGCAGGGTCAGGACGGTCAGTGAATGCAGGTCGGCGATTTCCTTGTCCTCGGCGAGGACGTCGACCCGCGATCGGGCCATACCGGTGACGCGGGCGAGCAGGAGCGCTCCGCCCGCGATCAGCTGGGCCAGCAGCTCCACGAGGGCGAACGGCAGCAGCAGGATGCCGATGAGGAACTTGCCCTTGGTCCTGATCTCCCAGGACGTCCGGGAAATGGCGGTGGCAAAGGTGTTGACCGCCAGCAGCACCGGGAACAGCAGCAGCCAGAAACCGCCGCGGTCCTCCATGTCGAGCAGCCTGCGACGTCGATCTTCCCGGCGCTGGACCCGCTCTCGTTTCGCCACGGCCCTGGCTGATTCCTCGACGCCGCCGAGCGGCACCACACGGAACCGGTGGTACCGCCCGAACGCGTAGTTGACAGGCTGCACCTTCCGCCGCCACGGGGAAAGCCGCCGGGTGATCACCCAGGAATAGCCGCCGGTGTCTTTGACTCGCACCGAAGAAGTAAATCAGACATGAATTACCCGGCTACCCCGAATTCCGGAAAACCACTCCCCGAAGGGGGGAGCAAGGGAGCTTTACTACCGCGAGACGGCAGTAAAGCTCCCTTGATGCGTTCCTTCAGGGAGCGGCGGGGGCGAGTTCGGGGGTGGGGGCGGGGGCGGCGCGTTTGCGGAGCCGGGTCAGCGCGACGCCGGCGAGCACGACGACCATGCCGGCGATCACCCGGAAGTCGAGCTTCTCGCCGAGGAAGATCGAGCCGAGCAGCACCGAGACCACCGGCAGCAGGTAGCCGACGATCGACGCGGCGACCGCGCCTTCGCTGGCCAGCAACTGGTAGTTCAGCGCGAACGCGATCCCGGTGGAACCGACACCGAGCACCAGCAGCGCGAGCACGGCGCCGGTGTTGAGGTGGATCGGGCTCAGCCCGCCCACCGGGAGCGCCAGCAGCATGAAACCGCTGGCCAGGATCATCTGCGCGCCGGACAGCGCATACGGCGAAACGCCCGCGCCGGAGAGGTGTTTGCCCTCGTAGACGAAGGCGAACCCGTAGCTGGCCGCCGCGATCAGGCAGGCCGCCGCACCCCAGCTGAGCAGCCCGGACGCCTGCCAGGGCGCGAAGATCAGCAGGATCCCGGCGAGGCCGATGCCCAGTCCCAGTGCGCGGAGCTTGCCGAGTTTCCGGTCACCGCCGAACAGCGGCGCGATCAGCACGACCCACAGTGGCGTGGTCGCGTTCAGCACGCCGGTGATCCCCGAGTCGACGGACAGCTCGCCGATCGCGAACAGCAGGAACGGCAGGGCGTTGTGGAAGAACGCGGCCACGGCGAGGAACAGCCAGATCTCGCGTTCCCGCGGCAGTTTGTCGCGCTGGAAATAGCAGAGGGCCACCAAGACGAGCGCGCCCAGCACCACCCGGCCCAGCACCAGCTGCACCGGCGAGAACGCGCCCAGCGCGATCTTGATCCAGAAGAAGCTGGACCCCCACATCAGCGCGAGCGCACCGATCCGCAGCAGGGTTTTCGTCTCGCCCACCCGTCTCCCTCCACCACCCTCAACGGAGGCACTGCGTGCCACTCCGCACACCCGTCTCCTCCTCAGTTCACCACCAGCTTGTCGAGACCAAGGCGTAAGGACAAGCGAAATAAACTGCACCTATCCTTAAGCTGAGCTGTATGGTGAGCGCATGTTGGACGTCCGCCGTATGCAGGTGCTCCGCGCGGTGATCTCGAGTGGTTCGATCACCGCCGCGGCCCGCAACCTGGGCTACACCCCGTCGGCCATCAGCCAGCAGCTGTCCACTTTGGAGAAGGAAGCCGGGACGGAGCTGCTGGAGCGCATCGGCCGCGGCGTCCGGGCGACGCCGGCCGGGATCCTGCTCTCCGAGCACGCCGAAGTCATGAGCGCGCAGCTGTCCAAAGCGGAATCCGCGCTCACCGAGCTCAAAGAGGGCCGCACCGGCAGGCTGGCGATCCGCTATTTCGCGACGGCCGGCGCCGCGCTCGTCCCGCCCGCGGTCGCCGCGATCCGTCGTGAGTTCCCCGGCATCCGGCTCGACCTGAAGCTGATCGAGCCCGCGCCCCCGCTGCGGGACGTCGAATCGGGCGACGCCGACGTCGCGATCGTCGTCTTCCCGCAGCGTGACCAGCCCGCCAACGGTATCCAGCTGGTGCACCTGCTCAACGACCCGTACCGGGTGGTGCTCCCGCGCACGCATCGCTTGGCGCGTAAGCGGATCCTCGATCTCGCCGAGCTCGCCGAGGAAAGCTGGATCAGCACCGAAGGTCCGCCAGGGCCGTGCCGCGACATCATGCTGAACGCCTGCGGTGCCGCCGGGTTCGCGCCGAACTTCGCCGTCGAATCCGAGGATTACCAGACGGCACAAGGGTTTGTGGCCGCCGGGCTCGGTGTTTCGCTGATTCCCGAACTCGGTCTCGGCACGCCGCATCCGGGCGTCGTCGTCCGCAAGCTGCGGCGTCCCGAGCCGGTGCGATCCATCCACGCCGCGGTCGCCGCGCACGCCAGGGACCAGCCCGCGTTGCTGCGGTTGCTGGAGGTCATGCGGGAGGCGTCGGCCGCGACCCGCTAGACGAAGAAGATCTCCGCGACCAGCACCCCGAACACGATCGCGACGAGCACCGCGGCCGCCGGGATGAGCCAGGCCGGCGTGGTCGACGCCGGTTTCACGGCCGACGCGGGCATGGGTGCCTGTTGCTGCGGCGCCTGCGCGTATCGGGTGGCCTGCGGCTGGTTCGGCGCCTGCCACGCCGTCGGCGGCGGGTTCAGCGGCGGTGGCGGCATCGCGGGCGCGGTCGGCGGCACGAACTGCGTCTGCCTGCCTTCCGTGATCGCCCCGAGCGAGCGGACCGTGTCGTTCATCGTCGGCCGGGTCACCGGATCCGATCGCAGCAGCTTGATCAGCGCGCCCGTGAGCGGACCGGCGCTGTGCGGGTTCGGCGGCTCACCGAGACCGTCCTGGCCGAACGGCGGCACCCCTTCGACGGCGGTGTAGAGCGTCGCGCCGAGCGAGAACACGTCCGACGCCGGGGTGGCGGGCAGGCCACGGGCGATTTCCGGCGCTCGGTACGCCGGGCTCGGGCCGCCACCGGTGATGCCGATGTCGGTGATCTTCACCCCGCCGTCGTCCGCGAGCAGGATGTTCGCCGGTTCGAGCGTCCGGTGCACGATCCCCGCCGCGTGCATGGTGGCGAGCGTCGAACCCAGCTGGATGCCCAGCGCCGCGGCCTGTTCCGGAGTGAGCCTGCCGTGTTCGGAGAGGAACTGCGCCATGCTGCGCGACGGGATGTACTCCATCACCAGCCAGACGTCCGGCCCGTCCTCGAACACGTCGTGCACGGTGATCGCGCAGCCGTGCGTGACATGCGTGGCGCCCCGGCCTTCCTTGACGGCCATCGCCTTCGCCTGCTCGGCCTGCTGCGGCGGCAGCCCGACCGGCAGGTACATGCGTTTCAACGCCACTGTCCGGTGCAGCCGGGTGTCCATGGCCTGCCAGACGATCCCGGCACGGCCGCGACCGATCGGCTGGTCGAGCCGATAGCGGTCGCCGACCACTTCGCCTTCAGCGCTCACAAAAATCCTCAGCCGGTCAGGTGGTTGTCGTGATGGTGGTTGGGGGAGTCGTCGACGTATCCGACGGCGGTGTGGTCGAACTCTTCGACGATGTGGACTTCGTGGTCGGCGTCGAAGGCGGCGGCTGCTGCACCTCGGTCGTCTTCTCCGAGGTCGTCGTCTTCCTGGTGGTCGTCGTCGGCGCCGTGGTCGTCGGGCTCTCCTCGGTTGTCTCCGGGAGCGTCTCCGACGTCGTGGGAAGTGCCGAACTCGACGCGATTGGCTTCGGCGGCACGGTGGGGCTGTCGCCGGTCTTGGGATCGCTGAACAGCCAGAAACCCATCGCGATCAGGGCCAGCACGACGATCCCGCCGATGATGGCCGGTTTCTTCCACGCGCCGGGCTTTTCGCCGTCATCGTCGTCGGCAGGTGACGCGTAGCCACCTCGAGGTTCTTCCTCGTAATCGTCGTCGTAGTCGTCGTAATCGTCATGGCCCGCCGCGGCCGCGACGGGGACGGCGCGCGTCGCATTGAGACCGTTTTGACCGCGCTGAGGCGCGTCGTAGCGGTCGTAATCGTCTTCGGGGTAACCGGTGGCCGGTGGGTAGCCGTCGTCCGAGTCGTCATCGTAAAAGGGCCCCGCCGGGGTAGGCCGGTCGTCGAGCAACGAGCCCGAGTGGCCGGCGGCGATGTCTTCGTCGAACGGCTGCGTCGCCGCGGCGCCGAGCGCGCCCACGCCGAGCACACCGGCCATCTGGGCCATCTGCGTCTGGTCGGCGAGACCCATGCCGCCCAGCGGAACTTCACCCCTGGCGACAGCGGACAGCAGCTCTTCGGACTCTTCGGCCGTCGGCCGGTGGTGGATGTCTGGGTGCAGCAGCACCGCGAGCACGCTCGCCAGCGGGCCGGACTGGCGCGGCGGGTTGATCTGGCCGGCGGCCACCGCGTGCAGCAGGCTCAGGGTGTTCTCGCTGAGGCCGAACGGCGGCTGGCCTTCGCAGGCCGCGTACAGCGTCGAGCCGAGCGAGAAGATGTCCGACTCCGGGCCGGGATTGCCACCGATGGCGACTTCGGGGGCCAGGTACGCGGGCGTGCCAGCGATCATGCCGGTCTTGGTGACGGTGACGTCGTCCTTGGCCCGCGAGATGCCGAAGTCGGTGATCTTCACGACGCCGTTGCCGCCGAGCAGGATGTTGCCCGGCTTGATGTCACGGTGCACGATGCCGACCGCGTGCGCTTCCTTCAGCGCGGCGGCGACCTGCGCGCCGATCCTGGCCACTTCCGGGGGCGGCAGCGTGCCGCGCGCCTGGAGCACTTCGGCCAGGCTCGTGGAGTTCAGGTACTCCATGATCAGGCACGGCTGGTCGTTCTCGTCGGTGACGACGTCGAAGACGGTGATGGCGTTGGGGTGGTGCAGCCGGGCGGCGATCCGGCCTTCGCGCATGGTGCGCTGGCGGGCGTCCTCGGCGTCGTTGGACTCGAGACTCGGCTGGAGCAGCAGCTGCTTGATCGCCACTGTCCGGGCCAGGACCTCGTCCTGTGCCTTCCAGACGGCACCCATGGCGCCGGTACCGATCCGCTGAATGATGCGGTATCGACCGGCAACCAGGCGACCCTCGTCGCTCACGCGACCTCCTTTGGGGCTCCGTCGTCTCAAGCGCGGGTGATCCCGCAAGGGGTATGCGAGCTCACCCGTTCACGGATACAGGTACCCCGCACGCCTGGAGCGTATGCACATGTAGTGGTCTTTGTGCCGGCTTTCCGAGACCGGTCCGTGACGAGGGTAGGCGCTTACTCTGCGCACACACATCCGGCACGCTTTTAGTGTGACGTCAACCGAACACGCTGGGTAATCACATGCGCTGGGAGGACAGCAGCTTCGCGTCGGAGATCAATCCGGAGGCGTCATCGGCCAGTCGTAGTAACTGGGTGACCCGCAGATACCCGCCGTCCGGCTGGAGCATCGTGACGACCGCGAGGATCGAACCGTCGGACTGGACTTGGGCGTCCTGTACCTCGACCGCGTTCATCGAGCTCCACGCGCGCACCAGATCGCCGGGCTGCTCACCGGCCAGCAACGGCTCCAGCATCGCGAGCGCGCCCTGGGGGTTGAGGTCGATCATCTCGTAGAAGTTCTTCACCGCCTCGAGCTTCTCAGCGGTGGTGGTCGTCGTCGAACCCTGCTGGGTGGTCGGTGTCGTCGACGGCGTGGGCGCAGAACCGCCGACCTGGCCGCCCTGCGACTCGGTGCGTGCGACCGGCGTCGGCGACGGCGTTTTCCGCGGGCTGCGCTCGGAGGTCTTGGTCTCGTCCTGCTCGGTGGGAGGCGCGCCGGGAACGGCGAACCCGCCGAGGGCGGCGGCACCGGTGATCTCGCGGCCGTCCGAGGTGTCGGCGGGCGGCTGATCGCGGTGCTGACCGCTCAGCGTCGACGCGGTGATGATCGATCCGGTGACGAGCGCGGCGGCGGCCACCAGGCCGACCAGCTTCGCGCGCCGGGCGAACCGGCTCTCCGGCTCCTGCGGCGGCTGCTCGGGCTCGGGTTCCGGCTGCTGCTTCGCCCGGGGCGGCAGGTACTTCTGCGGCTCACGGAAGACCTGCTCGAGGTAAACCCGGTCCACCCTCGTGTCGTTGAGGATCTCGGCCGGTATGACGTCCTCGACGCGGACGGCGTCCGCCGGCTCACGCCGGGTTCGCTGCCGATCGTGCACGGGGTTTCCTCGCTCTGTTCCGGGTTGCGGCGCGTCGACCGTCGGTCGCTGCCGTGGGTTCCGCTGGCATCTGTCGTCGGCCACTCGGACCACTCATGCCAGGAAACCCTGCGTCGCCCGGGGCTGCCAGCCCCCGTCGCCGGAATGCAGTCGCGACACGACGAACGGCACCTTACGTCACCCACCCGGACCAGCGATAACCGCTTGGCGCACCGCACGAGCAGAGGGTCACGCCGCTTGCACGTGCAGACGGGCTACCTTCCGTCGCTCTCGATCTTGTTGTCCTCACCGAAGGTCAGCGTGCGCCGTTCGACGGTCTTCGTGCCGTCGTCGTGGGTCACCTCGACGGTGTTGATCGTGTAGCCCTCGTCCTGGTCGATGTAGACGTTTTTGACCTCGAAGTAGGCCACGTCGGAGTAGCGCTGCGCGAGCGCCTGCGGACCCTGCTCGCGCAGCTGCCCGGTGGTGAGATCGGACGCCGCGGCCGGGTTGTCCGGGACCGTGTTGAGGAAGTCCTGCGAGGTTTTGCCCATCTCCTGCGCGTTCATCTGCGGCAGGAACCGCGGCGGCTGGGACTGCATCGGCGCGGGCGTGACGGGTGGTTTCTGCGGCGTGCGGCTCGACGCCGGGCTGCTCGTGCCCGGAGTGCCGGAGCGGGTCGTCGAGGGCGTCGACGAGGAGCCGGGACCGCCGAGAGCGGAGTCCCCGGAAGTGCCGCGGGACGCGTCGTCCGCCGGGCGGTCGCCGGTGCCCGAGGTCTGTCCGGCGCGCGATTCGCCGGTGGGCTTGGCCGCCGCGCCACCGTTCTGCGGCGAGGACGAATCGGTCTCCTGCTCGCCGTTCATCAGCGGCTGACCACCGCGGTAACCGGGCCAGCCCTGCGTTGCCTGGTCCTGACTGGGGCCCCCGACCATGAAGGAACCGGCGAACAGCAGCGCGACGACGACGCCGCCGGAAGACAGCGAGGCGAACCACGCGGCCTTGCGCCAGGTCTTGGGCGGGGTCACCGACGCGGGCACGCTGCCGAGGTCGAACGTGCCCAGGCCGTCCAGCGCCGGGGCGAGGTACACGCGGACGTCTTCGTCCTCTTCCTCGCTCGGGCGGACCGGCTCGGGCGGTGGGGTCAGCGTGACCTTCGTGCGGCGTACCGCGGGCGGTGGGACAGGGAGTTGACCCTGGGCGGAGAGGTCACCGCTCGACGGGCGAAAGGCCGACGCCGGGCTTGCGACGGGACGCCGCCCGGCGTCGCGGGTAAGGGGTGGCAACGGCAGCGATCCGGAGATCGGCGGGTCGACGGGACGCTCGGCCAGCACATGGCGGCGCCGGGCACCGGCGGAGACGGCCTGCGGGGGCACCGTGGGCGTCCAGCTGCCCGCGCCACCACGCCGATGCCGTCCTTCTGGGGCCTGAGCTTCGCGGAGGGAATCCGTCTCGCCGTTCATAACTGTTCGACCATTTCACCGACGCTGTCTGACGAAGGTTCGAACAGGCTTAAGCCAAATGGCCGAACCGATGAGCGAGCGAACTCCCGAGCATCTGCACGCGCACGCGGCTGATGACGCGCACGGCCGCCGGCGGTGCGCGTCACTCGGGCAATGCCCGACGCTGACGCGAGGGTCCTCACGGCAAACAGCCTAAGAGCAGCGGGGAGAATTCGTCTCGTTAGGTCTGCAAGTTGCAGTTGTTTCACTCTGACGGGCGCGCCCAAACGGGCGTTGGTCACGCTCCGCTACACTCCAACTCGACTAAAAGTCCGTTTTGCCGGTTTTTTGTCGCTCGATCCGTCGGTCGTTCCCGGCCCGGCCCGGATGACAGCGCAGTCGGGAAGACCGCGCTGCCCGGCTGTGATCCCGATCAGCCGCCGCTGCGGTACTTCGCCTGAGTCGACTGAAGCGCCTTCGTGGCCACCGCGCCGCTTCCGGCGGCGAGGATGATCGCCACGATGTCGAGCCCGGTGCTTCCCGCGGTGAACAGCCAGGCCAGCAACGAAACGGCGGTGGTGCCACCGGCTATCGCCCAGCGACTGCGTACGTACTGTGCGACGGGCGTACCGCCGGCGCGCTTACCGGCCGCGTTGTTCAGCATGGCCAGGTAGCCGGCATGCCCGAGCGCGACCAGGACACTGGCGATCGCGACAAGGACGGCGACCAGATTGACTATCCATTCCATGCCACCAGTGTGCCCGTCGGATGTCCGGTTCGGCTCGGGGAACACCCTGAGATTCACAAAAGAGATGTGAATCCTTACTGTGCCCTAACGCCCGAGGCGGCCCCGGCCCAGGTTCAGCAGTGCCATCGCCAGTTGGCGGCCCTCCGGGCCCAGGTCGCGGTAGCGGGCGAGGACGTCCATCTCGCGGTTGTAGACGATGCGCGTGCCTCCGGCGGCCATCCGGACCGCGCCGATCGTCTTCGACACCTCGACCCGGCGCTTGACGAGCCGCAGGATCTCCTTGTCGAGCCAGTCGATTTCCTCGCGCAGCGCGCTGATGTCCTCGGCGGGCGCGGCGTCGGCGGGCTCGGTGGTGTCGACGGGCTCCGTGTCTCCGGTGTCTTGGGTTTGCGCGTTCATCGGCAGGACCTTTCTTCGGCCGGAGATCATGATCGGCCCCTGAGCAGACAAAAGCCCCGGGTCCGTGGACTCCGGGGCTTCGGGTGAAAACGCGTGTGGCACTACGCGATCACGGGAGCCGGAGTCCGGTTCCCGTAAAAAAATCGGTACGCGTTGTGCACAAGGTCATTATGCCACAAGTGCCCCGCGCCGAAGCCTGGCGCCACGGATCCTGGCGTGCACCACGAGGCTCATGGCCAGCCAGAACATCGGGGCGATCGGCCAGAAGTACGGCACGTCCGAAACCGCCCACCGCACCACGAACAGCACCGCCAGCAGGGCGGCGAGCGCGGCGTGGACTCGGAGCGCGGGATGGGCGAAGGGCCGGAACCGGACGCCCGGCGCCTTCGGGACGGGAAGGTCGGCGGTGAGCGCTTTCAGCTCATCGGTGTATTTCGTGGCGTAGACCGCGGCGAGCCGATCTTCGATTTCTTCGAGGGAGAGCCTGCCTTCGGCGCCGGCGGACTGGACGAGTTCGGCGACGCGCTCACGATCGGCGTCCGCGGCACGGAGCCGGCTGGGGATGTTGGTTTCCATACCGACCGATGCTCCGCCGGCGGCCGCTTCCGCGCGTCGGACGGGAAGCGACACCACGGCCTACGCCCACTGCGGTAGCGGGGGGCCGCCCCACCGGCTCCCCGGGTAGCGTGGACCCCTGATGAACACCCTCTTCGATCTGCAGCCCGAGAACTCCCATCACGGCGCTTCAAGTCGTCATGCGGACTTACTCGATGACCTGAACCCCGCCCAGCGCGACGCCGTGACGCATATCGGCGCGCCACTGCTGGTGGTCGCCGGCGCCGGTTCCGGGAAGACCCGTGTGCTGACCCGGCGGATCGCGTATCTGCTGGCCGAGCGCGGGGTGCACCCCGGCCAGATCCTGGCCATCACGTTCACGAACAAGGCCGCGGCCGAGATGCGTGAGCGGGTCAGCGAGATGGTCGGGCGCCGATCGAACGCGATGTGGGTGTCGACGTTCCACTCGATGTGCGTGCGGATCCTGCGCCGCGAGGCCAAGACGCTGAAGATGTCGTCGAGTTTCTCCATCTACGACTCGGACGACTCGAAGCGCCTGATCACGCTGGTGTCGCGCGATCTCGACCTCGACGTGAAGCGGTACCCGGCACGGACGCTCGCGGTGCACATCTCGAACCTGAAGAACGAACTGCTGGACCCCGAGTCGGCGGCTTCGCGCGCGGGCAACGATCTCGAGCGCCGTGTCGCCGAGGTCTACGCGGAGTACCAGCGGCGGCTGCAGCAGGCCAGCGCGATGGACTTCGACGACCTCATCATGCGGACCGTCGAGCTGCTGCAGGTGTTCCCGGACATCGCGGAGTACTACCGGCGGCGGTTCCGGCACGTGATGGTCGACGAGTACCAGGACACCAACCACGCGCAGTACACGCTGATCCGGGAACTGGTGGGGACTTCGGTCTCCGAGTCCGGTGTCGAGCCCGCCGAGTTGTGTGTCGTGGGTGACGCGGACCAGTCGATCTACGCCTTCCGCGGCGCCACGATCCGGAACATCGAGGACTTCGAGAACGACTTCACCAACGCCAGGACCGTTCTGCTCGAACAGAACTACCGGTCCACGCAGAACATCCTGACCGCCGCGAACGCGGTCATCTCGCGGAACCCGAACAGGCGCGACAAGCGGCTCTGGACCGATTCGGGCAACGGCGAGAAGATCGTCGGCTACGTGGCGGACAACGAGCACGACGAAGCCGCGTTTGTCGCCGGGGAGATCGACGCGCTGGCGGACCGCAGCGACGCCAACTACTCCGACGTCGCCGTGTTCTACCGGACGAACAACCAGTCGCGGGTGTTCGAGGAGATCTTCATCCGGCTCGGGCTGCCGTACAAGGTCGTCGGCGGCGTGCGGTTCTACGAGCGGCGCGAAGTCCGCGACATGCTCGCCTACCTGCGGGTCATCGCGAACCCGGAGGACACGGTCAGCCTCCGCCGGATCCTGAACGTACCCAAGCGCGGCATCGGCGAACGCGCGGAAGCCGTCGTCGCCGCCCACGCCGAGCAGGAGCGCATTTCGTTCGCGGCGGCGCTGCGGGACACCGTGAGCGGGACAGTGCCGTTCATGAACCCGCGCTCGGCCAAGGCGATCACCGGCTTCGTCGAGATGATGGACGGACTTCGCGCGCTCATCGAGTCGGAGACCGAGCCCGTCGAGGTCGCGGACCTGCTGGAAGCGGTCCTCGAGCGGACCGGGTACCGGGCCGAGCTCGAAGAGTCCGAAGATCCCCAGGACGCCGGCCGGGTCGAGAACCTGACCGAACTGGTGACGGTGGCGCGCGAGTTCGCCGAGTTCACCGCCGCGGTGGCCGATTCGGTCGAGGCGCCCGATGCCGGGGTCCCGCAGCCGGGTTCGCTGCCCGCGTTCCTGGAGCGGGTTTCGCTGGTGGCCGACGCGGACTCGATCCCGGACGCCGACGGCGGTGACGGTGAGCAGGACTCGGGCGTGGTGACGCTGATGACCGTGCACACCGCGAAGGGCCTGGAATACCCGGTGGTGTTCTGCACCGGCTGGGAGGACGGGATCTTCCCGCATCAGCGTGCCTTGGGCGAGCCGGCCGAGTTGGCCGAAGAACGTCGGCTGGCTTATGTGGCTATTACTCGTGCACGTGAGCGATTGTATTTGTCCCGGGCAATTGTGCGATCCGCCTGGGGTCAGCCGATGAACAACCCGGCCTCCCGATTCTTCGACGAAATTCCCTCGGATTTGATCGATTGGCGCCGGGAAGAGCCTTCTCGTGGCTTTGGGGATTCGTTTGGGTCGCCTCGGGCGGCGACTACCTGGGGACGTCGGCCTGGGTCCGATGAGGCGCCCGCGACGTTGGCGGCCGGGCGGATGGGCAGTCCTACTTTCAAGGGCTGGAAGGACACTGTGGCGCTGAAGCTGGATATCGGGGACCGGGTCAGCCATGACAAGTACGGGCTCGGGACAGTGGTTTCCACCGATGGTGAGGGGCCCCGGGCTACGGCGACTATTGATTTCGGTGGGTCCGGGAAAGTCCGGTTGATGTTGATCGGAAGCGTTCCCATGGTGAAGCTTTAGGGATTTCTTGTCGGCTGGGAGTCTCCGGGTGGAGGCTCTCAGCCTTTTTTGTGGGTGGGTCTCTCGTTCCGGTATTACCCCAAAGCGGCG
>NZ_DASYMU010000014.1:0-68114 GCF_036008905.1 Amycolatopsis sp.
TTGTTTCGTAGAGTTACGGTGGTTATAGCGCCAGGGAAACGCCCGGTCCCATTCCGAACCCGGAAGCTAAGCCTGGTAGCGCCGATGGTACTGCAGTCGAAGGATTGTGGGAGAGTAGGACACCGCCGGACACAATTTAAAGAGACCCGGAACCCCGGTTGAGGACCTGCATGGTTCTCCCGGGGTTCCGGGCTTTTCTGCGCCCACAACCTTTCGCCCTGGAATGCTCGTATCCGTGCGCAGATCGCGTTCACGCGGTCAGGGAGTGCACTTACCCGTGCACAGACTGCGCTTACCCCGGATCGGCTCGAGTGCAGTCTGTGCACGGGTGAGTGCGGGGTGTGCGCGGGTGAGGGCAGGCTGGGGACGGGGTGGGTAGCCTGGCGGGGACTGGGTGGGGGTGAAGTGACGCGGGTCGAAGCGGTGAGTAAGCGGTACGGGTTTGGCCGGTGGGTGCTGAGGGACGTGAGTCTTGAGGTGTCCGCGGGTGAAGTCGCGGCGGTGGTCGGCGGTAACGGGTCGGGGAAGTCGACGTTGTTGCGGATGCTGGTCGGGTTGTCGCGGCCGACGAGCGGGACGGTGTCGGGGCGGCCGGCGGTTGTCGGATATGTGCCGGACCGGTTTCCGCCGAACGAGCGGCTGTCGGCGATGGCGTACCTCGGGCATATGGGCCGGATCCGCGGTCTCAGCACTCGTGACGCGGAGAGTAAGGCGGCGCAGCTGCTCGAACGGCTCGCGTTGGTGGGCGGGGTCGGTACTCCGTTGCGCACGTTGTCGAAGGGAAATGCGCAAAAAGTCGCGTTGGCCCAGGCACTTTTGATTCAGCCGAGACTGCTGGTGCTCGACGAGCCGTGGTCGGGGCTGGACGCTTCGGCGCACGGAGTCCTCGCGGAGATCATCGGCGAGGTGGCCGGCGCCGGGGGAGCCGTGGTTTTCACCGACCATCGTGAACAGGTCACCAGGACACACGCTTCACGGATCTACGGCATCAGCGAAGGTCGAGTCACCGCGAGTGAAACGGCCGAAATCGGAGCCGCTGTGGAAATCGTGCTCGCCAAGCGTGCGAACGCGGTCGAAACGGAATGGTCCGCGATCGACGGCGTGATCACCGCGGCAGAGAACGGCGAGAATGTCGCCATCAGAGTGACGCAGGCCGATTCCGACGCGCTGCTCATGGCCGCGCTGAACCAAGGCTGGTCGGTCAAAAGCGTTGCGCCCCAACGGGGAGGCGCTCGGTGATCGCGCTCTTCCGCTACACGCTCTCCACCATGCTGCACGCGCAGCGCTACCTCGCCCCCGTCCTGTTGTTCATGGGCGCCGTTGCCGTCGTATCCAGCAACGACTCCGGCCCGCTCGCCCCTACCTACGCGTTGTGCGGCGCGATCCTCCTGCTCTGCTCGACCTGGCTGACCATCGCACTGATCAGCGTCGACGACCCCGTGCACCGCGCGATCACCGTCGTCAACGCGGGCCGGTCGCACAACGTGCTGCTCGCGTCCATCGCCGTCGCGTTCGCCAGCAGTCTCGTGCTGACGGCGTTCGGCCTGGTCTTCCCTCTGCTGGTCGGCTCGCACGTGCTCACCGCCGACGACCTGCTCCTCGGCGTCGAAGCGCATCTCACCTGTGCGTGTGCCGGGATCGCGATCGGCCTGATCTGCTCACGGCTGGTGATCCGGCGCCAGGGGTATGCGCTCGTCGTCGCGATCGGGCTTGTCGCCGCGGTCCTGCTGGTCCCCGGCCTGCCGCCGGTCCACGTCCTGTTCCAGAAGATGGCGAACGTCCAGCGCGCGGCGGACCTGGTCGCGCCGGCCGCGGGTTACACCGCGATGGGGATCGCGCTGCTCGTCGTCAGCGCGATCGCCACCCAGTTCGTCACGACCCGGCGGGACTGACCGCGCCCACTAAAGATCGACTCAGTGCTGCGGGTCGAAATCGGTGATACCGCCCCAGCGTCCCGGCGGAAGCACGATGACCTGCGCCTTTCCGACGACGTTGCCCACCGGCACCAGTCCGTTCTGGCCACCACCGCCCTGGCAGCGTGAGTCGCAGGAGTTGTTGCGGTTGTCGCCCATCACCCAGAGGTAACCCGGCGGCACCGTGACCGGCTCGAACGGCTCCTGCGTCGGCGCCATGTCCGGCCGCCAGTAGACGTACGGCTCGTCGAGCGGCTTGCCGTCCACGATCACCCGGTTCTGGGAGTCGCAGCACTGCACGGTCTGACCGCCGACGGCGATGATCCGCTTGACGAAGTCGTCCTCACTCGGCTCGGCCATCCCGACCAGCGCCCCGAGCTTGCGCAGACCCGTCGCGACGAAGTTGCCCGACTCGGCCGCCTGGAACTCCGTGTTGCCCCAGCTGGCCGGGCGATGGAACACCACCACGTCGCCCGGCGAGGGGTCGACGAAGTCGTAACTGACCTTGTCCACGAGTATCCGGTCACCGGTACATCCGGTGCAGCCGTGCAAAGTTGTTTCCATCGACGCCGACGGGATGACGTACACGCGGGCGACGAAAACCTGAAGCAAGATCGAGAGCACCAGCGCGACCCCGATCAGGATCGGCAGCTCGCGCCAGAAGGACGACTTCTTCTTCGGCTTACGGCGCCTGCCAGGCGATTCGTCCCCTTGGACCGCCTCTGTCACCGGGTCGTCCGAGTGTCCTTTTTCGTCGCGCGCGTTCGCGGGTTCGTCCACTTCGTGAGTGTAGCCAGGGGAAATAAGGCCGCGGTGTCGTCGGAAACCGCTGTCGTGGCAGAGCGTCACACCACACGAACGGCCTAGCACGAACCGGTGAATTTTTGGCAGTATGCGCAGCGGGACGATCTTTCGCGTGCCTAAGCGATGGTGCTAAGGGGTGTTCGCATGGCTGAGTTGACCGGGCTGTGGCTGATCGGCGCGAGAGGGTCCGTCGCCACGACGGCCGTCTGCGGCCTGGCCGCGTTGCGGGCGGGTCTCGCGCCGGCCACCGGGTGTGTGAGCGAGCAGCTCGAGTTGGACCCGGCGGTCTTCCCCGGCTGGGACCAGCTTGTCGTCGGCGGACACGACATCTCGTCGACGCCGTTGGAGAAGCGGGCGGACGAACTGGCCGAGGCCGGGGTCATCCCGCGCCGGATCCTCGCCATGATCGGCGACGAACTCCGCCGGGTCGACGACGCCATCCGCCCTGGTTATCACCCGTCCTCGCATCCCGGAGCGCAGGCGGCCGCGGCCGCGCGGCTGGTCGAAGATCTGCTGGAGTTCAAGCGCCTCAACAACTTGGCGCGGGTCGTCGTGGTGAACGTGTCGTCCACCGAGCCGCCGGTCCCGCCACTTCCGGAGCACGAAGACCTCGACGCGTTGAAGCGCGCATTGGCCGATCCCGAACGTTGTGTGCTGACACCGAGTTCGCTCGCCGCCTATGCCGCGTTCACCGCCGGCTGCGCTTTCGTCGACTTCACGCCGTCGCCCGGTCTCCTGCTTCCGGTGCTCACCGACCTCGCGCGCAGCGTCGGCGTGCCGTACGCCGGCCGCGACGGCAAGACCGGGGAAACGTTGCTGCGCAGTGTGCTGGCGCCGATGTTCAGCGCGCGGGGCCTGCGGGTCCACTCGTGGTCGGGCACGAACCTGCTCGGCGGTGGCGACGGCGCGAACCTCGCCAATCCCACCAAGGCGGAGGGCAAGCTCGAGTCGAAGGCGCGTGGGCTCGCCGCGCTGCTCGGCCCGGACGTCACGGCCCCGCTGCATATCGACAATGTGCCTGACCTCGGTGAACGCAAGGTCGCTTGGGATTACGTGTCGTTCGAAGGGTTCTTGGGTGCCCGGATGAGCCTGCAGTTCAGCTGGGACGGCTACGACTCCGCGCTGGCCGCACCGCTGGTGCTCGACCTCGCCCGTCTCACCGCGGGTGCGCAAGTCGCCGGGCAGGCAGGCCCGTTGGGGGCGTTGGGGTTCTTCTTCAAGGATCCGCTCGGCAGTGACGAACACCGGCTCGCCGAACAGGCGCGCGAGCTGACCGAGTGGGTCCGGGCGACCGCCGCATGAAGGCCTGGTTGCAGCTGGTGCGGGCGCCCGCGGCGCTCACCGTCCTCGGTGACACGGTCGCCGGCGCGGCCGCGGCGGGCAAGCCGTTGCGGGGTAAGCGACTCGCGCTGCCGTTGTCTTCCGTCGCGCTCTACTGGTCGGGCATGGCGCTCAACGACTGGGCGGACCGCGAACTCGACGCGGTCGAACGTCCGGAGCGGCCCATCCCGTCCGGGCGGATTTCTTCGGAGCAAGCGCTTGCGGCGGCCGGCGCGCTCAGCTTGTCCGGTCTTTGTCTCGCCGCGTTCGCCGGTGGCCGTGACGCTTTGCGCGTGGCGGTGCCGCTCACCGCGGCGATCTGGGCCTACGACGTCAAATTGAAGTCCACCCCGGCCGGTCCGGCCGCGATGGCGTTGTGCCGCGCGCTCGACGTCACGCTCGGGGCGGGCGCCGGACGGTGGAAGTCGGCGCTGACCCCGGCTGCGGTGCTCGCGGGCCATACCTTCGGCGTGACCGCGGTTTCGCGCGGCGAGGTCCATGGCGGTTCGCCGGCCAGCGCGCGCTTGGCGTTGGCGGGAACCGTGTCCTCGGCGGTTGTCGCTGGTAGCGGCCGGATGAGCGCACCTTTGCACCGGCTCGCGGCGACGGCGTTCGCGCTCGGGTATGGCGGTTTCGTGGGGAGCGCACAGCTCGCGGCGAGCCGGGACCCGTCGGCGGCATCAGTGCGCAAAGCGACGGTGGCGGGTATACACGGCATGGTCCCGCTGCAGGCGGGATTGGCTGCCAGGCGGGGTTCCGTGCTCGGCGCGGTGCTCGTCGCGTGTGCGCTGCCGCTCGCTCGCCGGCTTTCGAGGAGGAACAGCCCGACATGACGTCGTTCCGGCTCGGTTATGGCACCAACGGATTTTCCAACCACCGCCTCGACGACGCGCTGCGGCTGATCGCGGAGCTCGGGTACACCTCGGTGGCGCTCACCCTCGACCACCAGCACCTGGATCCGTTCGGTGACAACGTCGTCACCGAAACGGATCGGGTGGCGGGGCTGCTTTCCGAGCTGGGTCTGCGCTCGGTGATCGAGACGGGCGCGCGGTATCTGCTGGACCCGCGGCACAAACACCATCCGACGCTGGTCTCGGCCGACGCCGGCGCGAGGATCGACTTTCTCGTGCGCGCGATCCGGATCGCGGAGTCGCTCGGCGCCGACTGCGTTTCGTTCTGGTCCGGGGTGAAAGCGTCCGATGTGGACGATCAGCTCGCCTGGCGCCGGATGACCGAGCACCTGAAACCGGTGCTGGAGGAAGCGCAGCGGCGGGACATCCGGCTGGGCATGGAACCCGAGCCGGGCATGCTCGTGCAGCATCTGCAGCAAGCGCTTACTCTCCGCCGCGAACTCGGCGAGCCCGACGCCTTCGGCATCACGCTCGACATCGGGCACTGTGTCGCTGTCGAGCCCGTCGACGCCGCGGCCTGTGTGCGGCTCGCCGGTGACCTGCTGGTCAACGTGCAACTGGACGACATGCTGCCCGGGGTCCACGAGCATCTCGAATTCGGCGAAGGTGACGTCGACCTGGCGGGGACGCTGGCCGCGCTGGCGGAGGTCGGGTACACCGGCGTCGCCGCGGTCGAACTGCCGCGGCACAGTCACGCGGCACCGGACGTCGCCCGGCGGGCCATCGAAGCGTTGCATGCCGCGATGCCGGTGGGCGCTCGGTGAACGACTCCTGGCTCGCGGACGCCTGGCTCGCCGACGCCGAAATCCGGATCCGGGCCGACCCGGCCGCCATCCACACGCTCTTTCCCGAGGTGGGCCGCAAGGTCGGCCGCGGGCCGCGGTATCCCGACAAGGACCCGGAAGGACTCGTCTACGGCACCGTCGACGACCAGGTGCGGGCCCGGTTGCTCGGTCTCCTCGCCGAGGTTCTCCCGGCGGAGACGATTGACGCTGAGGTCATCGACCTGTACCGCTACGGCGACGACGCGGAACGCCGTGGCGTGTTGCGTGGCCTGCCGAGACTGCCCGAATCCACGGTGCCTTTGGGGCTGGAACTGGTCGCGGACGGCCTGCGTACCAACGACATCCGCTTGGTTGCGGCCGCGCTCGGCGCGTTCGCGGCCGAGCATCTGGACCAGCACCAGTGGCGGCACGGCGTGCTGAAATGCCTGTTCGTCGGCGTGCCACTGCTCGCTGTCGTGGACCTCGACCTCCGGGTCGACGCCGAGTTGCGGCGCATGGTCGCCGACTACGCCGACGAACGCCGTGCGGCCGGTCGTGAGCTCGGGCCCGACGTCCTGACCTTGCTGGAGGAGCGATCATGAGAATCTTCGATCCGCATATCCACATGACCTCCCGCACCACCGACGACTACGAGAACATGTACCGGGTCGGCGTCCGCGCGCTGGTCGAACCGGCGTTCTGGCTGGGGCAGCCGCGCACCGGGGTGGTGGCGTTCACCGACTACTTCGACAGTCTCATCGGCTGGGAGCGGTTCCGGGCGGCCATGTTCGGTATCCGCCACCACTGCACGATCGCGTTGAATCCCAAAGAGGCCAACGATCCCCGGTGCGTCGAGGTGCTTGACGTGCTGCCGAGGTATCCCGCGCTCGTGGTGGTGGACCACCTCAACGAACCCACGGTCGGGCTTGTCACCGATTCCGGGCGCTGGATGGGCTTTTCGATCTACCCGGACACCAAAATGGACGAACACCGGATGGTCGCGCTGCTGCGTGAGTACGGAACCAGCCGGGTGCTGGTCAACTCGGCCGCGGACTGGGGCCGGTCCGATCCGCTGAAGACACACCACGTCGGTGTCGCGATGCTCGAAACCGGGTTCAGTGAGTCCGATGTGGACACCGTGCTGTGGCGGAACCCGGTCGAGTTCTACGGCCAGAGCGGCAGGCTCGTCCTGGACGAACTGCCCGGATTCACCGCGAGCACGGACGTCTTCGCGGGTAACTCGGTTCTCCGGGGCGGGGGCAACGACTGATGGGCGGCCTCTGTTACTGCACGAACGTCCATCCGGCCGAAGACCTCGCGGGAGTGCTCCGGCAGCTGGACACCCACGCGGCTCCGGTGCGGGAAGCGGCGGGTTTCGACCGGCTCGGACTCGGCTTGTGGCTCGCGGCCGACGTCGTCGCGGCACTGGCCGCGGATCCCGCCGAGCTGACGAAGTTGCGCCGTGAGCTGGACGCGCGTGAGCTGGATGTGCTGACCCTCAACGCTTTCCCGTACGGCGGTTTCCACGCCGAGGTCGTCAAGCATTCGGTCTACCGTCCACGATGGACGGACCAGGCGAGACTGGACTACACCGCCGGTTGTGTCACGGTGCTCGCCGGGTTGCTGGCGGAAAACGCCGACAGCGGCAGCATTTCCACGTTGCCGCTGGGCTGGCGGGAGCCGTGGACCGGTGAAGACGACGAGGCCGCGGGCGCGGCCATGAACGCGATCACCGAGATTCTGCGTCAGACGTCCAGCCGATTGGGCAAGCCGATCCGGCTCGCGGTGGAACCGGAACCGGGCTGCATCCTCGACACCGTCGCCGACGCCGTCAGCTGGCTCGCGCCGCGCGTCGATCCCGAATTCATCGGGCTGTGCCTGGATACCTGCCATCTCGCGGTGTCGTTCGCCGAACCGGCGGAGACCGTGGCGTCGATCTATGACGCCGGGTTGTCGGTGGTCAAGATCCAGGCTTCGGCGGCGTTGCACGTCGAACAACCCGCTGAGCGGGAGTCCCGGCGACTGCTCGCCGAGTTCGTCGAACCCCGTTACCTGCACCAGGTCCGGGAGCTCACGGCGTCCGGCAAGGTACTGGCGGCGGACGATCTGCCGGACGGGCTCGACGACTTGCCCGCTGAGGGCCCGTGGCGGGTGCACTTCCATGTGCCGCTGCACGCGGAACCGCAGCTCCCGCTGACGTCGACGACCGAGGTGATCCGCCAGTCGGTCGCCGCGGTACCGGCCGGGGCGTTGATCGAAGTGGAAACCTACACCTGGGAGGTCCTGCCGGAACGTCACCGGCAGGACCTCGTGCACGGCATCGCGGCCGAACTGCGTTGGGCCGCAAAGGAACTCCGATAGCTAGGATGGTTGTCGCATGAAACCACTCGTGGTGCTGGACGTCGTGGGGATGACCCCGCGGCTGCTCGCGCATATGCCGAATCTCGCCAAACTGGCCCAGCGCGGCTGGCAGGCGGAACTGGGCACGGTGCTGCCCGCGGTGACGTGCAGCGTGCAGTCGACGCTGCTCACCGGGCTGACGCCGGCCGAACACGGCATCGTCGGCAACGGCTGGTATTTCCGCGAGCTGGGTGAGATCCACTTGTGGCGCCAGCACAACAAGCTCGTCCACGGGGAAAAGCTGTGGGAGTCCGCGCGTTCGGCGCAGCCGGGCTACCGGGCCGCGAACGTGTGCTGGTGGTACGCGATGGGGGCGTCGACGGATCTTCTGGTCACCCCGCGTCCGGTGTATCACGCCGACGGCCGCAAATCGCCGGACTGCTACACCCGGCCGCCGTCCCTGCGCGACGAGCTCACCGCCGAACTCGGCACGTTCCCGCTGTTCCAGTACTGGGGGCCGACCGCGACGATCGAGTCCAGCCGCTGGATCATCGGTGCCGCCCGCCGGGTGCTGAAAACCGAGAAGCCGGACCTACTGCTGGTTTACGTGCCGCACCTGGACTACGACCTCCAGCGGTTCGGGCCGGACTCACCTCAGGCCGTCGAGGCCGCGAAGCTCGTCGACGCCGAAATCGCGCCGCTGCTGGATGATGCCGAAGCCGCGGGCGCGACCGTGGTGGCGCTGAGTGAATACGGCATCACCAACGTTTCGCGGTCGGTCGACATCAACCGTGTCCTGCGTACCGAAGGGCTGCTCGAGGTCTACACGCAGGCGGGCATGGAGTACCTCGACCCGTGGGCGTCGCGGGCGTTCGCCGTCGCGGACCATCAGGTCGCGCATGTGTACGTCGCCGACGACGCGGATCTCGAGAAGGTGCGAGACATCTTGGCCGCGCAGCCCGGCGTCGACGAGGTGCTCGACCGCGCCGCGCAGGCACGCTACGGCATCGACCATCCGCGCGCGGGGGAGTTGGTGGTGGTCGCGGAGCCTGATTCGTGGTTCACCTACTACTACTGGCTCGACGACGAACGCGCGCCGGATTTCGCCCGCGGTGTCGAAATTCATCGCAAGCCCGGCTACGACCCCGCCGAGCTGTTCTTCAACCCGGCCGACCCGCTGGTGAAGGCCAAGGCCGGGCTGACGCTCGCGCGCAAGAAGCTCGGGCTGCGCTACACGATGGGTGTGGTCCCGCTGGACGCCCACTGGGTCAAGGGATCCCACGGCCGGCTGCCGGATTCGCCCGCAGACGGTCCGGTCCTGTTGTGCTCGGATCCGCGCCCGTCGGAAGGTGTTGACAGTACTGGGAAAATCCGGGCGGTCGAGGTCGCCGACCTGTTACTCCGATTGCAGGGCTTTTCCGGAAGGGGCTGAATACCGCCGTCGCCGTTGTATCCTGATGGGCCAGGTACGCACCGGCGACGACTGGAGAATCCCATCGCACGCAGCAGCGGCACCTCCGGCGATGCGCTGCGCATCGATTTCGAGACCGACGCGGACGGTTGTACCCTGGTGCGGCCGTCGGGGCCTTTGAACGCCGTTACCTACGGCCATTTGCGCGACGTCGTACTCGAATGCGCCACGGCGATGCCCGCGGCGGTGATCGTCGACGTCGACACACTGGCAGTCCGGTCACCGGTGTCGCTGCTTGCGTTTTCCGTCGCCTGGGCACGCACCACGAAATGGCCGGGAGTGCCGATCCTGCTGGTCGCCGGGAAACCGACGAATCGTGCGTTGCTGGCGGAGAGCAGGGTCGCGCGATACGTGCCGGTGCACCCGGACCTGCGGTCGGCGAAACGTTCGCTGATGCCCGTGAAGCCGCGGCAGCGGGTCACGTTGCCGCTGGCTTGGGACAGTCGCAGCCCGCGCAGGGCGAGCCGGTTCGTCACCCAGACGTGTACATCCTGGGGGATTGGCCATGAAGCCACCGCGGACGCGGCTGCCGTCACCACTGAACTGGTGGAGAACTCCGTGGTGCACACCCATTCGGCGCCATTGCTGCGACTCGAACTCCACCGCAGCGTGCTGACCGTCGCGGTGTCCGACGGCGATCCGGCGCCCGCGGTGCTCGGCGACTGCTTCCAGGCACGCGGACTGAACCTGGTGGCCTATTTCGCGCGGGCGTGGGGATGTATGCCGACGTCGGAAGGCGGGAAGGTGGTCTGGGCGGTGCTTCGCCAGGCGAGGACTCCCTGACGCCGTGGATCGCGTCCGGGTGCGCGTGGATCGCACTCGGGTGTGCACAGACCGCACTCGGGTGCGCGTGGATTGCGAACACTCGAAGCTGACCGGTTGCTGACAGGATTCGAATAAAGTTCCGCGATGCTACTGGCGTGTGGAAAAGAATCTTGGTGCTGGTGACGGTATTCGGCGTTGTTTGTGGCGGGGCGGCGAGTGCGTCGGCGGGGGTGGGGAGTGACGGGATCGGGGATCCGGCGTTTCCGCAGGACGGGAATGGGGGATATCGGGTTTCGCATTATGAGGTGAAGCTGGATTATGATCCGGCGAAACCTGATTTTTTGTTTCGCGACCTATGCGGAATGGCTGTGGAACGAAGCCAAAGAAGGCCACGACCTCGACGCCGACTACCGCAAGATCGTCGCGGAGCGGAAAGGCGACCCGGAGTTCTGGAAGTACCCGCTCGCCGAGCCCGGTGATGCGTTCTACGGCGGCTCGTACACGGTCGGCCCGCTGATGCTGCACGCGTTGCGGCGCACAGTCGGTGACGACGTCTTCTTCCGGACGCTCAAGGACTTCCTGCGGCAGAACCAGTACGGAAACGCTTCTTGGCTTGACTTCGAGAAGCTTGTGGCGCACGAATCCGGGCGGAATCTGTCCGCGTTCTTCCAGGCCTGGGCGCACAGCGACAAGGTGCCCGCCGACGAATTCCTCTATCCCAGCTCATAGAAAGTGTTGTCCATGTGGAAAAAACTCGTCACCACGGCGGTGGTCGTCAGTACCGGCATCGCCCTGAACGCGGCTCCGGCGTCGGCCGGTTTTTCGGCGGGGTCGGATGGCTTGGGTGATCCCTATTTCCCGCAGGACGGGAATGGCGGCTACCAGGTGTCGAACTACGACGTGAAGGTCGGCTTCGACCCGGCCAAGCCCGAGTTCCTGGCCGGGGACACCACGGTGAACGCGATCGCGACCCAGGACCTGGACCGGTTCAACCTCGATCTCGAAGGGTTCGAGATCGCCAGTGTCACGGTGAACGGTGTGCCCGCCAAGGCTTTCAGCCGGGCGGGAGCGCATGAGCTGGTGATCACGCCCAAGAACCGGGTCCACAAAGGATCGAAGCTCGACGTCCGGGTCGTCTACCACGGCAAACCGGTGGGACCGAGCTGGCACAAGCTCACCGGCGGCGGGGTGAGCGTCACCGGCGAGCCACACTCCGCGACGGCCTGGTACCCGCTCAACGATCACCCGTCGGACAAGGCGACCTTCCACCTGACGGCGACCGTGCCCGACGGCTGGACGGTCATCGGCAACGGCCTGCCGGGACCGACGACCGAGCGAAACGGGCAGAAGACGTTCCGCTGGAACGAAGACCGGCCGATGGTTTCGTACGCGAGCACCATGGCCATCGACAAGTTCACCGTGCACACCACGAAACTCGCCGACGGCACGCCGGTCGTCAACGCCTACGGCCAAGGCACCTCGATCATCCCGGATTCCGAAGGGCAACTGCCCGAGATCCTCGGCTTCCTGTCCTCGAAGTACGGCAAGTATCCGTTCTCCTCCACGGGATCCATCGTCGTGAGCTCCTCGGACGCGAACGTGATCGGCGCGCTGGAAACCCAGACCCGGCCGACCTACCAAGGCGCGTTCTTCGACGTCTCGGCCGTGCACGAGCTGACGCACCAATGGTTCGGCGACAGCGTCTCGTTCTCCGACTGGCGCGACGGCTGTCTCGCGGAATGCTTCGCGCAGTACGCCGGGCAACTGTGGGACGAGTACAAGTTCGGCGCGAACCTGGACGAGAGCTATCGCGCTATCGTCGCGGAAAACAAGGACACAGCGCCGTTCTGGGACGTCACGCTGTACGACCCGGGCAAGGACCAGCCGCTCCCTCCCGCCATCTACGACCGTGGCGCGCTCATGCTGCACGCGCTGCGGCGGACCGTCGGGGACGACAAGTTCTTCGGAATCCTTCAGGGCTGGACGAAACAGCACCAGTACGGCAACGCCTCCTGGCCCGACTTCGAGACGTTCGCGGGTCAGCGATCAGGCCAGAACCTGACCGGGTTCTTCCAGGCCTGGGCGCACGGCACCACGATCCCGGCCGAGCAATACCTTTATCCCGGCACGCTCAAGCCGTAGCGGCACTTTCGGCGGGGAGGCGCAGGATGAACGTCGAGCCCTGGCCGGGGACGCTGGTGGCGGTCACGGTCCCGCCGTGGCCTTCCGCGAGTTTGCGGACGATGGCGAGGCCGAGACCGCTGCCCCCGGACTGCCGGTTACGCGATTTGTCCGCCCGCCAGAAGCGGTCGAACACGTACGGCAGGTCCTCCTCGTCGATGCCGACCCCGGTATCGATGACCTCGAACACGACGTCGTCACCTTCGCGGCGGTCCTGGACGGTGACGGTGCCGCCGCCCGGGGTGTGCCGGATGGCGTTGGACACCAGGTTGTCGACGGCCTGCCGCAGGCGCACCGGATCGGCCGACAGGTCCAGCTCCGGGCTGGAGTGCACGACGAGTTCGACGTTCGCGGCGGCGGCACGCGGGCTGTGCGCGGTGGCGACCTGGTGCAGGATGTCCGACGCGCTGATCGCCTCCTGGTGCAGGCGCAGCGTTCCGGCGTCGGCCATCGCCAAGTCCTGCAGGTCGTCGATGATGTGCTGGAGGTGCAGGGCCTCCTCCAGCAGGGACGACACGAGCGTCTGGTCGAGTTTGCTGACGCCGTCCTGGGTGGCTTCGAGCCAGCCGCGGATGTTGCTCAGCGGCGTCCGTAGCTCGTGGGCGATGTCGCTGACCATCGCTTTCCGGGTGCCCTCAAGGCGTTCACGGCTTTCGGACATCGCGTTGAACGCCGCCGCGAGCTTCCCGATCTCGTCCTTGCTCTTCACCACGACCCGCGCGCCGATGTCGCCCTCACCCATTCGCTGGGCCGCGCCGGTCAGCGCGCGCAGCGGCCGGATCAGCCGCGAGCCCGCGAGCACGGTCACCACGATGGTGAGCAGCAGAACCCCGCCGGCCACTCCCGCGATCCGCGACCAGTTCTGCGACGACAGGTCGAACGCGCTGGGCGGGACACCGCTCGGGTTGGTGATGAACAGCAGCGCGGGCGGCGCGACGAACGGCGTCAGCTGCTCGTGGCGGGCCGAGGTGATGCAGCCCTGGACCAGCCGGTCGGTGTCCGGGCCGGCCGGCTCCTTCGTGAACCAGCTGAGGTCCAGCTGTACGGCTATGGCGGTTTGGCCGCTGCGGGCGAGACAGTCGTTGACCAGCTGGTTGAGCTGGTTCAGCGCCACCTGTTCGGTTTTGGTCGGCTGGGAGAGCACCCGCGCCTTGCACGTGTTGTCGACGTACGGGTCGGGGCTGACGACCGTGGGATGGCCGCTGGGCGAGGTGACGATGTTCCCGAAACCGGCCCGGTCTTGGACGCATTTCAGCACCCGCGTGGCGAGGGCCTGGAGATCGTCCCGTTCGGCTTGGGACAGGTCGAACGGGCCGACGGCCTGGGGATCGATGCGGTCGGCCGCGGAGTCCGCGACCAGGCTGGAGTCCACGGACAGCGGATCGACCGTCGCCGACGCCTCGATCGGCAGCGGGCCGGGGCTCTTCGCCGAGTCGGCGATCGGCGCGCGCTCCGGGGTGGTCAGCACGACCCGGCGACCGGTGATCTGCGAGTAGGTGTCGACGAGCGGGCCGACGTCGGCCCAGTTCTGGTGCTTCGAGGCGTATCCGAGCAGGCCCTGGTAGATCTTGCTGTCGTCGGCGAGCGCCTGGCCCTGTTCCTGCTGGATCGCGCCGGACGTCGTCCGCGCCGCGAGCCACGCGGTGGCCGCGATCGCGCACACGGCTACGAGCGCGGACACCGCCAGCAGCCTGACCAGCAGACTACGATGCACCGTTCTGCCTTTCCTCGCCCGCGGTGAGCTTGTAGCCGACGCCGTAGACGGTCATCAGCCGGGCGGGTTTGCGCGGCCGGGTCTCGATCTTCTTGCGCAGGTTCATCACGTGGACGTCGATGGCGCGGGTGGTGATGTACCGGTCGAACCCGTGCAGGTGCTCGAGCAACTGGCCGCGGGTGAACACCCGATCGGGATGCGCGGCCATCACCTCGAGCAGCCGGAACTCGCCGGGAGTGCACTCGATCGGCTTACCGTCGACGGTCACCTCGTGGCGTACCGGATCGAGGGTGAGCGTGCCGACGCGCAGCAGCGGATCGGGCGGGGTGGCCGCCACACGGGTGCGGCGCAGCAGGGTGCGGACGCGGGCCATGAGCTCGCGCGGGCTGTACGGCTTGGTCACGTAGTCGTCCGCGCCGAGGTCGAGACCCAGCAGGAGATCGTCCTCTGTGGAGCGTGCCGTCAGCATCAGCACCGGCAGATCGGTTTCCTGGCGCAGGATGCGGCAGACGTCCAGACCGTCCACTTTGGGCAGCATGATGTCGAGCACGAGCAGGTCCGGCGGCGTCCGGCGGACTTCGTCGAGCGCGGCCCGCCCGTCGGAGACGACGATGACCGAATGCTGCTCGCGCTCGAGATACCGGCGTACGAGTTCGGCCTGTTTTTCGTCGTCTTCGGCCACCACGATATGCGCGCACATGCCGCTGATCATAGGTCGGCGCGGCGGTCTCGGCCCGGCCGTCATGGGAGTACTACCGGCTCCTGACCGCTTCCTGACAATCCTTGGTGATAGTGGCCGTCATGACCTTCTTCCTCGACAGCGCCGGCCTTCGCTGGGGCGCTGTGCTGTTCGCTTCCATCGCGGTGCTGAGTGCTTGCGGCGGCCAGCCCGCCGGCCAGCCCCAGGTGGCCTCCTTACCGAGTGCTTCGGCCCCTGCGCCGACGTCGTCCACAGTGGACGAATCACAGCGGCCGCAGTTGCGGCTGGACGACACCGACGAGGAGATCAAGCAGGCGTGGGCTGGCTACAACAGCTGTCTGAAGGAGCACGGGCACAAGGTGATCGCGGCTCGCGGGGACAGTCCCGACCAGAACGACAACAGTCCTGCGGGGAAAGCGGCCACGGTGGCCTGCAAGGGAAAGCTCCCGCTGCAGCCGCCCGAAATGGACGCCGGCAAGAACCCGCGGTTCCTCGACGACTACCGGGACTGGATCACCTGCCTGAACCAGAAAGGCGTGCCCGTCAAGGCCACCGACCCGCCCGGCAGCGGCTGGACGTACACCGCGCAGCCCAAGATGTCCGCTACCGCGAGCCGCAAGATCGAGCTGGACTGCAAGATGGAGGCCTTCAGTGGAAAGTGAGGACTCCGCAGGTCGCAAGAAGGCCGTCGTCGTGGTCCTGTCGGTAGCGGTCGTGGCCGCCATCGCGGTGGGCGCGTTCGTGGTGATCAGCCACGGCAAGGCCACCCAGGCCGCCGCGAGCCCACCGGCCGCGGTGAGGACGGTCGCGATCGAGAAGACCGACCTCACCGACACCCAGTCGTTCTCCGGCACGCTTGGTTTCGGCACCCCGCAAACACTCAAAGGCGCCGGTGAAGGCGTGGTCACCAAACTGCCCAAGACCGGGGATATCGCCCAGCGCGGCGAATCGCTGTATTCGGTCAACGGCAAGGAAGTCCCGGTCTTCTTCGGGGACACTCCGTTGTTCCGCAAGCTCGACAACCCGGATCTGCAGGGCACCGATGTCGCGATGGTCGCGGACAACCTCGCCGCGCTGGGTTACAAATCCGGGACCCGCGCCAAGGATCCCGAGAAGGCGAAGTTCACCGCGGCGGTGTCCGACGCGCTCAAGCGGTGGCAGAAGAAAGCCGGGCTCGACGACACGGGCACGCTCGACGTCGGCCAGGTCGTGGTGCTTCCGGGCGCGGTGCGGGTGAACGCGGTTTCGGTGCTGCTGGGCGATTCCGTCGCCGCGCCGCTGATGACGGTCACCCCGACGGACAAGGTCGTCACGGTACCGGTGGACGCCACCGAGGTCGGCTCGATCAAAACCGGGGCCGCGGTGACGATCGTGCGGCCCGACAACAAGGAGATCCCGGCGAAGGTGACCGCGATCAGCACCACGGTGAACGGTGCGAAGGATCCCACCGGCGGACTGGGCACGCAGGGGCCGCCGAAGGTCGACATCCTGGTCACCCCTGACGACGAACAGGCCGTCGCCGACCTCGATTCCGCGTCGGTGCAGGTCCAGGTCACCACGCAGACGCATCCCGGGGTGCTCGCGGTGCCGGTCGGCGCGCTCGTGGCGTTGCGGGAGGGCGGATACGCCGTGCAGCTGCCCGGAGGCCAGCTGAAAGCGGTGCAGACGGGGATGTTCTCCCGCGAACTGGTCGAGATCACCGGCGACGGGCTCGCGGCGGGGATGCAAGTGGTGACGACGTCGTGACGACTCCGGTCCTGGCCCTGCACGGGGTGAGCAAGATCTACCCCGGTGACGTGGCCGCTTTGGACGACGTTTCGCTGGCTGTCCACGCGGGCGAGCTGCTCGCGATCGTCGGGCCGTCGGGGTCGGGCAAATCCACGCTGCTGAACATCATCGGCACGCTGGACCTGCCGAGCCACGGCGTCGTGGAGATCGGCGGACAGGACGTCACCCAGCTGTCCGACCGGCGGCTTTCGGCGTTGCGCGGGCGCTGGCTGGGCTTCGTGTTCCAGCAGTTCCACCTCACCGACGGGCTCAGCGCGACCGAAAACGTCGCGACCGGGTTGCTGTATGCCGGGGTGCCCCGCAAACAACGCCGTCCGCTGGCGCTGGAGGCGTTGGACCGCGTGGGGCTTTCGCACCGTGTCGACCATCTGCCGCACCAGCTTTCCGGTGGCGAGCGGCAGCGGGTGGCCATCGCGCGGGCCGTGGTCAACGACCCCGCGCTGGTGCTGGCCGACGAGCCGACCGGCGCGCTGGACACCGCCAACGGGCAGGCGGTTCTTGACCTGCTGATGGCTTTGAATGGTGAGGGCACGACGATCGCGATCATCACCCACGACCGCGACATCGCGGCGCAACTGCCGCGGCAGGTCGAATTCCGGGACGGGCGCGTCGTTTCCGACACCCACGCGGGGAGCCCGGTATGACGGACACACAGCCCGTCCGGCTGGCCCTGACCGACATCCTGCGGCTCGGCATGCTGGGCATCAGCACCCGTAAACTGCGCGCGGCGCTTTCGGCGCTGGGGATTTCGATCGGTATCGCGACGATGATCATCGTGACCGGCATCCCGGCGTCGAGCCAGGCAGCGCTACTCGAAGAGCTTTCGGCGTTGGGTACCAACATGTTGCGCGCGGAACCCGCGCCGAACCAGACGCCGCCGGTGTTGTTGCCGGAGAGCTCGCTCGGCAGCGTCGAGCGGATCGGGCCGGTGACCGGGGCGGCGATGGTGGCCAACACGCACACGGTCGTCCGCCGGTCCGACCGGACCGATCCGAACGACGGGTCCGGGCTGACCGTGTTGGCCAGCAGCCTGGGATTGCTCGACGCGATCAACGGGAAGGTCCACTCCGGAAAGTTCCTCGATCCGTCCACACAGGACTTCCCGACCGCGGTTCTCGGTTACGTGGCCGCGACCCGGCTCGGGATCAACCAGCTCGTTCCCGGGCAGCAGGCACCGCAGGTGTACATCGCGAACCACTGGTTCAGCGTGATCGGGATCCTGGACCCGATGCCGCTGGCGCCCGACGTCGAGCGGGCGGTGATGGTCGGCTGGGGCGCGGCGAAGAGTCAGCTCGGCTTCGACGGGCATCCGACGGTGATGTACGTGAAGGCGAGGGAAAACGCGATCGAGGACGTGCGCGCGGTGTTGCCCGACACGCTCTACGCGCAGCTTCCGGGACTGGTCCAGGTGAGCCGCCCGTCCGACGCGCTCGCCGCGAAACGCGCGTCGGAGAGCAATTTTTCCGCGCTGTTCCTGGGTTTGGCCGGGGTCGCGCTGCTCGTCGGCGGGGTCGGGGTGGCCAACACGATGTTCATCTCGGTGCTCGAACGGCGTCGCGAAATCGGGCTGCGACGGGCTTTGGGCGCGACCCGCGGGCAGATCCGGAGCCAGTTCCTCACCGAGGCGGTCGCGTTGTCCGGGCTCGGCGGGCTCGCGGGGACCGTGCTCGGGGTGGTGGTGACGCTCGGCTACGCGACGTACCAGGGCTGGCCGCCGGTGATTCCGCCACTCGCCGTGGTCGGCGGGGTGCTCGGGGCGGTGGTCGTCGGCGTGGTGGCCGGGATCCATCCGTCGATCCGGGCCGCGCGGCTGACGCCTACGCAAGCGCTTGCATCGACATGACAAGGGGGAAAACGATGAGGTATTTCGTCTGTGGCGGGGTGCTGCTGGCGCTGCTCGCCGGGTGCGGCACCGCTGAGCAGAAGGCGCCGGAGGTGGCGTCGCTCGCCACGCCCAGCGCCAGTTCGCCGAGTTCGCCCAGTTCATCCGGTTCGCCGACGGCCACGCCGGAGGACGAGCGGCCGCGGCACCGGGTGGACGAGACGAAAGAGGAGTCCATGCGGCTGATCGAGCCGTGGCTCGCCTGCATGAAGAAGAACGGCGCGGACATGGACGAGCAGCCCAACTCGTCGATCAAGGCCGCGGAGGAGTGGAGCGCGGCGCACCAGGACGCGAGGAACGCGTGTATCGGCAAGCTGCCGCTGCTGCCCTGGGGCGAGGACCGCGAGAACCCGGCGTACCGGGACAACGTCCACAACTGGGTGAAATGCATGACCGACCAGGGGATGGACGTCGTCGAGACACCGGATGACGCCGAGTCGCCGTGGCACTTCGGGGATGGCAAGCAGCCCGCCGACGCTCCGGCGATCGAGCAGCGATGCGAGGTCAAGGTCATGGGGCCGAGCGACAAATGACCGTCCGGTTGAGCTTCGAAACGGAAACGGTTGCGCCGGAGGAAGAGGTCGCCGAGGGCGAGGAGGTCGACGAAGCGGTCACGGGGTCTCCTGAGTAGCGTCAGGGGACGCACGAAAAGGGAGAACCGGATGTCCTGCCGACGGATCGGGCTTGTTGTACACCAAGGTCGGCCCGCCGCGGTCGCTGCCGCGGAGGTCGTCCGCCGCTGGTCGGGCGAGCGCGGGATCGACGTCCGCGACGTCGACGTCTGGAAGACCGACGGTGACCCCGGCATCCGGCGGCACGCGAAGGACGAGGTCAGCTCGACGGGTCATCCGGACCTCGTGGTGACCATCGGCGGCGACGGGACGTTCCTGCGCGGCGCCCGGGTGGCCGCCGTCGACGGGGTGCCGGTACTCGGGGTCAACTCCGGGCGCGTCGGGTTCCTCACCGAGATCGAGCCGTCGGAGATCGCGGAGTCGCTGAGCGCGTTCGAGGCCGGTGAAGCCGTTATCGAGGAGCGGCAGGTGCTCACCATGGAGGCGTCCCGGCCGCTGGAGATTCCCGGCGGGATGGGCGCGCTGCTCTGCTACAGCCGCGGTCCGCTGTTGCCTCCGCCGCAGCTCAGGCCCTATTCCGGGGTCGGATCGTCCGCCGGGGTGCAGCTCGACGTCACCGCGGTGAACGACGTCGTGTTCGAGAAGCTCGCCCGGGATCGGCAGGCCAGTCTCGGGGTCTATATCAACGGCGAGCTGTTCGCGTCCTACTCGGCCGACGCGCTGATCGTCGCGAGCCCGACCGGGTCGACGGCGTACAACTTCGCCGCCGGCGGGCCGGTGCTCTCACCACGGATGCGGGGGATCGTGTTCACCCCGGTCGCGCCGCACATGGTGTTCAACCGCAGCGTCGTCGTCGCGCCGGACGAGACGGTGGCCGTCCGGGTGCTGGAGGGGTCGGGGCAGGTCGCGGTCAGTGTGGACGGTCAGCTGCGCGGCGTGCTCGACCCGGGGGACTGGGTGAGCGTGCTCGCGGCGGAGTGGCTGATCCGGCTGGTCAGGCTGCGCCCGGCGAACTTCTACTCGCGCCTGCGGCAGCGGTTCGGCCTCAGCGACGCGCCCGCCGCCATCGCCGACACCAACCACACCGGCGAACCCCGCTAGCCCTGGGCCGCCATCTGTCGACAGATGGCGATTTCTCGCTAGCCCTGGGGGAATGTGTCGACACTTTTCCCGGGTCAGGGGCGGAAGGATTCGGCGTAGTGGACGGCCGCGTCCATGGCGAGCGTGAACGGCTTGGGGTCGCGCCGGGCCTGGGACAGGAGCAGGCCGCCCTGCATGGCGGACATGAACGCGGTGGTGATGTCGGCCGGGTCGGCGCCGGGTATCAGTTCGCCGCGGGCCCGCAGTTCGGTGAAGCCGTCCAACAGGTAGCGCTCCCACCGGTCGAAGGCGCGGACGATGTCGAGCCGTGCGGTTTCGTCGTGGTCGACGATCTGGCGGGCGAGTGAGCCGATCGGGCAGCCGTGCCGGCAATTGCGTTGCTGCCCGAGCTGCACCATCCGGTCGGCCCAGTCGCGCAGGTTCTCCCAGCTGTCCAGGTTGTCGAGCAGCGGACGCTGCGAGTCGAGCAGCCGGTCGGTCTGGAACGCGATCACGGCCCGGACGAGGTCGGACTTGTCCGCGAAGTAGTGGTAGAGCTGCGATTTGCTGGTCCGGGTCGCTTCGCGCACCTGGTCCAGGGTGGTCGTGGTGATGCCCTGGTCGAAGATCAGGCCGGCCGCGGCCTCGATGATCCGCTGCCTGGTCACCTCGCCCCGGCTGGTTAAGGGCTTGACGGCGGTGGACGATGACATACCGTCCACGGTACGCGCGAATGGACCGCTGGGTCCAGTCGGCGAAAACTGTACAAACACTTGACGTAACGTCATGTCACTGTAGAAGATTGGGAGATGCCTGAGCTGTTCGCTTCGCCGGACGTCAGCGTCGTCGCAGACGGCCCGGACGGCAGTGTGGTGCTGACCGCGCGTGCCGAACTCGGAGACTATCCGGTCAGTGTCGTCCACGCGTTACGACACTGGGCCGACGTCGATCCCGGGCATCCCCTGATCGCCCGTCGCGTCGAGGGCGAGTGGGAGACGCGCAGCTACGGCGAAGTCGTCTCAGCGGCGAACGCGGTAGGACAGGCGATGCTCGATCGCGGACTCGGTCCCGAACGGCCGTTGCTGATCCTGTCCGGTAATTCGCTCGAGCATTTCGTGGTGAGTTTCGGCGCGCTGACCGCGGGCGTGCCGGTGATCCCGGTCAGCGTGGCGTATTCGCTGCAGAGCAAGGACCACGCCCGCGTCAAGGAAATAGCGCTGCTCACCGAACCCGGCGCGGTGTTCGCGGACGACGCGGCCAAGTTCGCGCCCGCGTTGCGCGCGCTGGGCGGTATCCCGGCGATCGTGTCGGTGCCATCGTCCGAAGTGGACGGTGAAGAACTCGGCACGTTGTTGCGCACCGAACCGGGCAAGGAGCTGGACCGCGCTTTTCGGGCGCTCACCCCGGATTCGATCGCGAAGATCCTGTTCACCTCCGGGTCCACCGGCGCCCCGAAAGGCGTGCTGAACACCCATCGCATGCTGAGCTCCAACCAGCAGTCGATCCGCCGGGCGTGGCCGTTCCTCGGCCGGAGCCGCCCGGTGCTGGTCGATTGGCTGCCGTGGAGCCACACCTTCGGCGGCAATCACAACGTCAACCTGGTGGTGACCAACGGCGGAACGCTGTACGTCGACGACGGGCGGCCGAGTCCGGACCTGATCGGCACCACCATCGCCAATCTCGCCGAAGTCCGGCCGACCGTCTACTTCAACGTCCCGGCCGGCTGGGCGCAGCTCGTGCCCGCGCTGGAAAACGATCGCGAGTTCGCCGCGCGGTTCTTTGCACGCCTGGACCTGATGTTCAACGCCGCCGCCGCGCTGCCCGCCACCTTGCGGACCCGGCTCGAAACACTGGCGGCGGAGGTGACCGGCAGGCGGATCCCGGTCACCGGATCCTGGGGCGCCACCGAAACCGCGCCCGCGGTGACGAGCGCGCACTACGACTTCGCCGACGCCCGGTGCCTCGGCGTTCCCTTGCCCGGCGCCGAAGTGAAGCTGGTGCCGGATCAGGACGCCTACGAGATCCGCGTCCGCGGGCCGATGGTGACACCCGGCTACCTCGGCCGCCAAGACCTGACCGACGCCGCTTTCGACGAGGACGGCTTCTACCGCACGGGTGACGCCGTCGCGTTCGCCGATCCCGAAGACCTCAACGCCGGGCTGGTGTTCCGCGGGCGGATCGCGGAGGACTTCAAGCTCAGCACGGGGACCTTCGTCCGTGTCGGCGCCGTGCGGACGACGTTGCTTTCAGCCGCGCGAGTGCTGGCGGACGTCGTTGTCGTCGGCGAGGACCGGGCGCAGGTCTGCGCGCTGGCTTGGCTCAACCAGGCCGAAACCGTGACGTTGCTGGGCGAAGAACCGGCGGGCACCGGCGACCTCGTGGCGCACACGGCGTTGGCCGCGCACCTCGCCGGGATACTCGCCGAGCTCAACCGGAGCGCCGGGTCGGCGTCACGGATCGAGCGTTTGCTTGTGCTCGCCCGGAAACCGGACCTCGACGCCGGTGAGATCACCGACAAGGGCTACGTCAACCAGCGCAAGGTGCTGGCGAACCGGGAGCATCTCGTCGAGCTGCTGTACGCCGACCCGCTGCCGCCCGAAGTCGTGACGGCGTCATAAGAACAGGCAGAACGGGTGCCCCGCGGGATCCAGGTAGACACGCACGTCGTCCTGCGGCTGGAACTCCGCGAGCACCGCGCCCGCCTCGATGGCGTGCGCTCCCGCGACGTCGAGGTCGTCGACGTGGAAGTCGAGATGGATCATCATCTGCTGATCGCCTGAACCGGCGGGCCAGGTCGGCCGGACGTACGTCGTTTCGGTCTGAAACGACAATCCGGGGCCGTCGCCGGGCGGCATGATCTTCACCCAGTCCGGCTCGTCCTGCGTCACCTTCCAGCCGAGAAGCCGTTGGTAGAAGGCAGCCAGCTCGCGGGGATCGGGCGAGTCGAGCACGATGCCCGACAGTTTCAGGGACGGGGTCACTGGGCCTCCTCGGTCGGGGCTGAGGACAAGACCTAGACCCTAACGCCGGTCAGAGCGGCTCGCGCGCCGCGCCGGTGATCGTCGTGAGCTACCGTCCGGCGAACGGCGGAGGGACAACGGCGTGGATGCCCGGCAGCGGGATCTCGGGCATCAGCTGTTGGGACCAGGAACATATCGATGCCTTGTGCGCCAAGGTGGTCCTCGATCCGAAACGGTTCGACGTCATCGTCGCGTCCACTCTCTTCGGGGACATCTTGAGTGACGTCGCCGCGGCCGTCGCGGGCAGTATCGGCATCGCGCCGGCGGCGAACATCAACCCGGAACGCGAGTTCCCGTCCATGTTCGAACCGGTCCACGGCTCCGCACCCGACATCGCCGGGCGGGGCATCGCGAACCCGCTCGGCGCGATCTGGACCGCCGCCATGATGCTCGGCCACCTCGGGTTTCCCGAGGCCGCCGCCGACGTCGAACAGGCGATCGCCGCCGTACTGGCGAAGACTGAGGTGCGTACGCCCGACCTCGGCGGCACCGCGCGCACCGAGGACTTCACCAAAGCCGTCCTGGAGGCACTGCGATGAGCGTCCCGCTGCCGAGCGGTTTCCGCTATCGGACTATCGACGCCGACGGCGTTCGCATCAACTGTGCCGTCGGCGGGGATGGCCCGCCGTTGCTCCTGCTGCACGGCTATCCGCAGACCCACCTGATCTGGCACCGGGTCGCGCCGGAACTGGCGTCCGAGTTCACCGTGGTCGTCGCCGATTTGCGCGGTTACGGCGACAGCGACAAACCAGACACCGGGTACTCGAAGCGGCTGATGGCGCGGGACCAGCTGCTTGTCATGCGGGCGCTCGGGTTCGAGCGGTTCGCCGTCGCCGGGCACGACCGCGGCGGCCGTGTCGCGCACCGGCTGGCACTGGACAGCCCGGAGGCGGTGACGGCGCTGGCCGTGCTCGACATCGTGCCGACGCGGTTCGCGTTCGAGCACGCGGACAAGGCCTTCGGGCTGGGCTTCTCCGATCCGGCCGCGATCCGGGCTTCGTGCGAGGACTACCGCGCGGCGGCGTCGATCGATCTCGAGCACGACGCCGTGGACGCCGGCCGGAAACTCACCTGCCCCACGCTGGTGCTTTGGGGCGAGCACAGTTTCGTCGGCACCAACTACGACGTCCTCGCCGCGTGGCGCGAGTACGCCGCCGAGCCGGTCGGTGAAGCCCTTCCCTGCGATCACTATCTGCCCGAGGAGCAACCCGGCTCGACGGCTTCGGCGATGCGAAGGTTCTTCGGCGGGCCGATTTCCCGGTGATCGGTGTCACTTTTCTCGCGTGAAGAAGTCTTCCAGGGAAAGCAACAGTGCGCACTCGGGCACGAAGTGTTCCGAATCCCCGGTATCTGGCGGGGAATACGCTGGTCGGCGCCTGAACTCGTGTTTTGCCTCCAAATGGCCTCTGTCATGCTTCGGGGGTGATGTGGCAAGGCGGGCGCCGATGGTCGTCCAGTTGGGTAGTGGGTACCGCGGTCCTGGCTGTTGGCGCGGTCGTTTTCGGCGTCGTGGGCTACGGATTCCTGACCGGCGGGCACACCGTCACGTCGGCGGCTGTCTACGTCGACATCGCGCAGGCCCCCGCGGTTCCGGTGCCGCCCCCGGTGCTCCCGGGCGCGTCGACAGGCACGTGGCGGGCCGAATGCGGCCGCAACGAGCGCGGTGTCCGGAACTCGGACAACGTTGTCGCCAGCCCCGGCCAGCCCGGGCAGGCGCATCACGTCCACGACTACGTCGGAAACGTGTCCACCAACGCGTTCTCCACCGACCAGACCCTCGCCGCGGCGGAGACCACCTGCCAGGACGACGATCGGTCCACGTACTACTGGCCGGTCCTGCGGGTGCCCGACGACAACGGGGACGTCATCGCGCCCCACGACATCGCCGACGGCAACCACGGCCGGATCCTGACGCCCGACGCCGTGCTGCTGGAGTTCCGCGGCAGCCCGGTCGGGAACGTCATCAGCATGCCGAGGTTCATGCGGGCGAGCACCGGCAACGCGAAGGGGTTCTCCAGTGGTGGCGTCAACACCGAGCGTGTGCAATGGAGCTGCTCCGGCAGCCGCGAGAAGGTGGTCAACACCTATCCGCGCTGCGCCGACGGCCAGCAGGTCGTCCGGATCTTCGACTTCCCGAGCTGCTGGAACGGGCTGACCACCGACAGCGCCAGCCACCGCACCCACGTCGTCTTCCCGAACGCGCTGGGCGCCTGCCCGGCCGGGATGTTCCCGGTGCCGCAGCTGCACATGGAACTCAGCTATTCGGCACCGTCCGATGTGGACTACACCATCGACACCTTCCCCGAAGAGCGGCACAGCGCCCTCGCGGACCACGGTGACTTCATCAACGTCATGCCGGAAACCCTGATGTCGACCGTCGTCGGCTGTCTCAATACCGGCAGGGCCTGCTGAGCACTAGCTCACGCGTCGGACGCTCCAGCGGAAACCGCCGGTGCAGACGACCGCACCGGCGGAATTGCTGACGTCGACAGTGGTCTTCAGGCTGATCTTGTCCGTCTCGCCGTCGAGCAGCGAGCGCACGGTCGTGATATCAGCTTCGCGAAGGTTGCAGCGCGCGACCAACCGGCCCCGGGCCGGTGCGAGGAACTGGAGCTCCGCGGCGGCGCCGAGCGGGATGACGCCGTCGAACTCCTTCTCGGTGCGTGCCGTCGCGATGATCGCGGCGAGGCCGGCGGCGTCGAGCAGCGCGATCAAGCCGCTGGAGTGGAGCGAGCCGATGACGTTCGCCAGCTGCGGCGGGGCGTCGAGGGCGACCTCGGCCTCCCCGTTCTTGGCACGCGTGACCTGAAGGCCGAAAGACTTGTTGGCGGGGATGGGCTCGAGCAGTCGCCGGGCCAACTCGGTGAGATCCACCCTTGTTGTTATAGGCCGCGTCGCTGTCTTCCCGGGAAACTGGGAAGGAACACTCAGGCCAGGCTGTCTTGCCGGATCAGCCAGGCCAGCGTGACCACGGTCCCTTCCGGTCCGCAGGTGATCTCGGCGTAGTCGGTCAGGGTGTGGATCAACGGCAAGCCCCGGCCGTGCAGGCCCAGGGGGTCAGGTGCCGGTGCGTGCCACTGGCCGTGGTCGGTGATGGTGACTTCGACGCGCTCGGTGCCGACCTTGGCCCGCAGGTCGAACGCGCCTTCGCCGTCGGGGTACGCGTGGGTGACGACGTTCGCGAGCGCTTCGTAACTGGCCAGAGTGAGCGCTTCGACCTGTTCGACATCCAGGCCGGCCTGGGCGGCCCAACGGGACAAGGAGTGGCGGAGTGCGATCAAGCCGTGCGCGTCAGCCGGAACATCGCGATAGCGCAGGTCGACTGTCCGGAGCTGCGGAGAGGGATCGTCACCTCGTTCGAGGTGCATACGCGGTACTGCCTCCCACCATCGCCGTCTGGGGAATCCGCTGACGGTGTACCCGCTACGCGACCGAGTCAATCGCGGTTTGAGGGACAAGTGGCCAGGGAACATTTCCGAGGAGGGTTCGAACACCACGAACGGAGCAGTGCATGGCTATCGCGACGGTCAATCCGGCTACCGGCGAGCAGGTGCGCTCCTTCGACGCGCTCACCGACGCCGAGGTGGACGCCAAACTGTCGAAAGCGGCCGAAGCGTTTCGCGAATATCGTAAAACCTCCTACGCCGAACGTGCCCGCTTGCTGCGTCGCGCCGCGGACATCCTCGACGACGAAGCCGAGGACCTCGCGCGGCTCGCGACGCTCGAAATGGGCAAGACCCTCGCCTCCGCGGTCGCCGAAGTGCACAAATCCGCGACAGGCTGCCGGTGGTACGCCGACCACGGCGAGGAGATGCTCGCCGACGAGCCGTGGCCGGTGAAGAGCGGGACGGCGTATACCCACTAAGAACCGCTCGGCCCGGTGCTGGCCGTGATGCCGTGGAACTTCCCGTACTGGCAGGTCTTCCGGTTCGCCGCGCCGGCGTTGCTGGCCGGGAACGTGGGCCTGCTCAAGCACGCCTCCAACGTTCCGCAGGTCGCGCTCGCCATCGAAGACGTGCTGAGCCGCGCCGGGTTCGCGGACGGCGTGTTCCAGACGTTGCTGATCGCGTCCTCCGCTGTCGAAGGCATCGTCGGCGACGACCGCGTGCGCGCGGTGACCCTGACCGGTAGCGAACCGGCCGGACGCAAGGTCGGCGAAGCGGCCGGGCGCAACATCAAGACGAGCGTGCTGGAACTCGGTGGCAGCGACGTGTTCATCGTGATGCCCAGCGCCGATCTCGACGCCGCCGTCGACGGCGCGGTGACCTCCAGGACGCTCAACAACGGCCAATCGTGCGTCAACGCCAAGCGATTCGTGGTGCACGAAGACATCGCCGACGAATTCACCCGGCGGTTCGTCGAGCGCCTGGCCGGGTTGAAGGTCGGCGACCCGATGGACTCCGACACCGAGATGGGCCCGTTGTCCTCGCAAGATGCCCTCGAAACCCTGGACAAGCAGGTCCACGACACCGTGGCGGCCGGCGCGACCCTCCTGACCGGCGGGAAACCGCTCGGCGGCCCCGGCAACTTCTACCCGCCGACGGTCGTCACGGACATCCCGGACGGCTCGCCGGGACACCACGAGGAGTTCTTCGGCCCGGTCGCGCTGCTGTGGCGGGTTCGCGACGCGGACGAGGCGATCCGGATCGCCAACGACTCGCCGTTCGGTTTGGGGGGCAGCGCCTGGACCACGGACCCGGCCGAACAGCAGCGGTTCGTCCACGAGGTCGAGACCGGGATGATCTACGTCAACAAGTTCACCGAGTCGACCCCCGAGGTGCCGTTCGGCGGGGTCAAGAACTCCGGCTACGGCCGGGAACTCGCGTCGTTCGGCCCGCGTTCGTTCGTCAACGCCAAGACCGTCTGGATCGCTTGACCCCTAAGGGGAAAGATCAGTACTGAGCCCGATGCGGCTTTCGAGGCGGTCCGGCAAGCTTGGTCTTACCGAAAGAATCCCAGGAGGGAAACCATGAAGACCGCAACGCTCGCCCGCCCGCGTCACGGCCGCAAGATCGGCGGGGTCTGCGCCGCGATCGCCCACCGATTCGGCATGAAGCCCAACACGGTCCGTCTGCTGGCGGTGCTTTCCTGCATCCTGCCCGGGCCGCAGTTCATTCTCTATCTGGTGCTGTGGGTGGCGCTGCCGGAAGAGCGCTGAGCCGGGCGGCCCGGGCGTGAAGATAGCGCTGCTTGGGCAGGCTCGTCGTCCGCTCGGCCGCCGCGAGGTAAGCCTCCCGCGCGACTGTGTCTTTTCCGTCCAGCTCCAGCAGATGCGCGCGGACCGCGTACAAGCGATGGTCCTCCGCGATCCGTTCGTCGGCCTCGAGCTCACCGAGCAGTTCGAGGCCGGCCAGCGGCCCCTCGGCCATCGCCACCGCGACGGCGTGATTCAGTGACACGATCGGGTTGTCGGAGAGGTTCAGGAGAAGCCCGTACAGAGCGACGATCTGCGGCCAGTCGGTCTCCGCGGCGGTAGGGGCTTCGTCGTGGACAGCCGCTATCGCCGCCTGAAGCTGGTACGGCCCGACAGGCCCCTTGGGCAGCGCGTCCGTGATGAGCGCGACGCCCTCCTCGATGTCGGCGGCGTTCCACCGGCTCCGGTCCTGGTCGGCCATCGGAACCAACTCGCCGTTCGTGTCCGTCCGCGCCGCCCTGCGCGCGTCGGTCAGCAGCATGAGGGCGAGCAACCCCGCCACCTCACTGTCGTCAGGGAGCAACGTGTGCACGATGCGCCCCAGCCGAATCGCCTCCGCCGACAGCTCTACGCGATGCAGACTCGGCCCTGACGTCGTGGCATACCCCTCGTTGAACACCAGGTAGATCACGTGCAGCACCGCCCCGAGCCGCTTGCTTTGCTCAGGCGGCATTCGGAACGGAATCCCGCTGGCCTTGATGCTCTGCTTGGCGCGGGTGATGCGCCGGGTCATCGTCGCCTCCGGCACCAAAAACGCCCGGGCGATCTCCGCCGTGCTCAACCCGCCGACCGCCCGCAACGTCAGCGCGATCTGCGAAGCGGGCGACAACGCCGGATGGCAGCACAGGAATAGCAGCACCAACGTGTCGTCGGCGTCTTCGGTCGGGCCAGTCTGCTCGGGAAGCGCCCGGACCGCGTCCTCACGACGTCGACGAGCTTGCTCACCGCGCAGCAGATCGGTCAACCTGCGCGAAGCGACCGTGATCAGCCACCCACGCGGACTCTCCGGAAGGCCCTCAGCGGGCCACTGCGTCGCCGCCGCCAGCAACGCCTCCTGCACCGCGTCCTCCGCGGTGTCGAAGTTCCCGAACCGCCGGACCACCGCGCCGAGCACCCGCGGCGCCAACCGGCGCAGCAGGCCCTCGACCTCGGTGTCAGACATCCAGTTCGTGCCGGGACTCGACGATCGGCCGCACGTCCGCGTACGCACTGCCCGCGATGAAGTCCGGCGCCGGACACTTCGCCAGGCGCCCCGCGATCTCCGTCGCCCGGTCGAAGCTCTCGCACTCCACGATCCAGTACCCAGCGAGCACCTCCTCGGTCTCGGCATACGGCCCGTCCGTAACCACCGAAACCCCGTGCTTCGACCCCAGGCGCCGCGTATGCACCGGCGCCGTCAACCCCCGCGTCTCCACCAATTCCCCGGACGCCTCGAGCTCGGCGTTGAAGGCCTCCATGAACGCCCCCATCGCCGCGAAGTCCTCCGGCGCCCAGGCCGGCTTGTCCGTCGGCTTCCCTGCCATGCCGTCGTAGTCCTGCTGGGAGGCGTAGCTCAAGATCATGTACTTCATGGGGTTCTCCTCTCGGCTGGCACCTTCGTAGTGCCTTTCACCCGAGACGTCGAGGCCACTCACCCGGTCCGGACATCGTGTGGCCGACTTTTTCGGAAACCGCGGTCAGACCGACTCGTCAGCTCGGCCGGTATTCGGAAATGTGTCCGCGCGTTCATTCTCAGTTTGTCAGTGGATCTCCATTCTGGCGTTAATGGGCCAATTCGCCACAGCCTAAAGAGGTTCTCGGATAATTCTTCATCTATGGATCGGACCTGTGCATCCCGCGTGGCCATCACGGCCTGGACTGACCAGCCGGTCTCGGCGCTGCGAGCAGCGTCCACCTCTTGGCGACGGGATGTGGGGTCCAGCTGTGTCTGGAGTCACATCGATGTGAAGGGCGGTACGAGTGCCTGAATGTCAGTGCTCGGGCTCGGCGAGCGAGACGATCGGCGTGGAGGTTCACCGAAGATCTGGACCCGTAGTGGAGCGCTCACGCTTGGCATTTGGATCGGAGGGTGGACTGTCCACAAAGTCTGCATTGGCGCGTGCGGCTTCGTATGCATAGCGTGCTTCGTTACGCCAGTCGGTCTATCGAAGGCGACTCGAACGAGGTTCGGAAATCTCTTGCCGGTGGCGTGTTCTCAGCTCGGCAGGATTGCCCCGATATCAGTCCGGCGGCGTCAAAACCCCTGGTCAACCATGTGACCAGGGGTGTGGGTGCCCCCAGCAGGACTCGAACCTGCGACCTAGAGATTAGAAGGCTCTTGCTCTATCCAGCTGAGCTATGAGGGCGTGGCGCCGGCTACTGCTGCTGGGCAACCAGCAGCAGTTTACTGACCGCCACTCTCTCGATCGTTCGATACCGGCGAATCGTTTCAGGTTCGCTCACATGGTGACTGAATCGAGTCCGTGGGCGGGCCGGCAGGGGCACTGCCGGCCCGCCCACGGGTGGGGTCGCCTCGGGGCGCGACCCCTGGGTTCGTCCCCGTCTCCCAGGAGTGGACGGTGGGCGAACCCGGCCAGTGGTGGCGGTCAGTCCCAGATCTGGATGCCGCGCGCGACGAAGGGGGCTTGGGGTACGAAGGTGCCGCCGCCCGGGTAGGTGGTGAAGTCGCCTTCGGTGGAGCAGTCCCGGCCTTGGTAAACGGTGATCATGCGGTCTGTCCTATTGGCGAAAGAAAGGCCGTCGAAGTCTTCCGGCAAGGGGATGCAGTCTCCCGGATTCGCCGTTCGCAGGTCGATCCGCTCGACTCTGTCGTTGTAGAACTCGCCGTCCCAGGCGCAGAATTCCCCTTTCAGGCAGGCGAACTCCGGCGGGTGCGGGGCCGGGTTCAGCGTTGCTGCCTGGGCGAATCCGGCGCCGCCGAGGAGGCTGACGGTGGCGAGCAGGAGGATCTGCGGCAGGCGCGAGCGAAGGTTCAGAATGCGTCGTGACATGGTTCTTCTCCCCTTATGAATTGTGGTGTGGAGTTCCACTGCATTTGACAATGCCGTCTCGTGATCGATTTGTCAGCCCGTATTTCTACTTCTGTGGATAAGTAGTTTTGGATCGCTCGAAAGGGGCGATTTGTCCACAGATAGCTGGACGGTCTTGCCTCTCCGGCAGGTGGCTGCTAAGGAAGATCGGTGGACTTTCTGAAGCGCTTCAGTCATCCTGAAGGCACAGGTGAAGGGAGTCTGGGGTGGATCGGGAGCGGGTGGCGGTCTTCGTCGTGTTCGCGCTGAACGGGGCGGTGCTGGGGTCGTGGGCACCGCGGGTGCCGGCCTTGACGGCGCAGGTCCAGGCCGCGCCGGGGGCGTTCGGGCTGGCCTTGCTGGGCGGCAGTGTCGGGATGGTGCTGGCGGCGGCGGTCTCGGGGCGGCTGCTCGAGTGGGTGGGGAGCCGGGCGCTGATCGTGATCGCCTCGGTCGCCGCGTTCGTCATCCTGCCGTTGCTGGGCGTCGCCGGGTCCGTGCTGTGGCTGGGGATCACGCTGGTCGGGCTGGGTGCGGCCATCGGAATGGTGGACGTCGCGATGAACATGGCGGCGGTGCTCGTCGAGCGTCGCGTGGGCAAGCCGATCATGCCGGTCTTCCATGCCGGGTTCAGTTTTGGCGCGCTTGCGGGGTCCGTTGGGGCGGGTGTTGCCGCAGGTCATGGGCTTTCGCCGCTGAGACATCTGGCGCTTGCCGGAGTTGTCGGCGTGGTGGTGCTGGTGGCGTTCACCCGGTGGTTGCCGGGCGGGGGAGCGCCGGTTCGGTCGTCGGAGGCGGCGCCGGCGGGGGGAGCGGTGCCGGTGCGGCGGGTGGTGTTGTGGCTGCTGGCGGGGGTCGCGATGTGTTCGGCGATCGCGGAGGGAGCGAGTTCGGACTGGTCGGCGCTGTTCATGGTCACCGAGCACGGGCTCAGCGAAGGGGCCGCGGCGCTGGCGTTCTCCGGGTTCGCGCTGGCGATGGCGTTGGCGCGCCTCGGTGGGGCGTGGTTGCAGCAGCGGTTCGGCGCGACGCGGACGCTGGTCGGCGGGGCTGCTGTCGCGGCTGTCGCGTTGTGGACGGCTGCGTTGGTGCCGTCGCCGATCGCCGGGTACATCGGGTTCGCGTTGGGCGGAGCCGGGTTGGCCGCGGCCTTTCCCATCGCGCTCAGTTTGGCTGGTGAGGCGGGTAAACGGGCCGACGATAGTGGCGGCGAGCGCGAGATCGCTTTCGTCGCGGGGGTCGCTTACAGCGGGTTCCTCGCGGGGCCGCCCGCCATCGGGGCGATCGCGCAGGTCACGTCGTTGTCAGTCTCGTTCATCGCTGTCGGGCTCGTCAGCGCGCTGATCGCCGCTGCTGCCATTGGGGCTCGGCGGGCTCGTGACCGGGAACGTGTGCCCGCGCATTGCCCCACACCGTCACCCACCACCCTCAACTGAGACGCTTCGCGCCACTGATTTGCCTTGGGTTTCCCCGTCCGGCGAATCGCGCCACTGGCGAAAGGGCTGGTCGAGCGTCCATTCGCCGTCTACCTGCTCCACGATGCGGTATTCGCAGGTCTCCATATTGGACAGTGACTCGAACAGGTCGACGCTCCAGCCGAACATCCGGCGGCACAGCAGGCGCAATGTCAGCCCGTGCGAGACGATCACCACAGTGTGAGGGTGGTCGCGGCGGCGGTGTTTGAGGTCACTGAGGAACCCGGCCACGCGGTCGTCGACGTCGGCGCCGGACTCGCCGAACGGCAGCCGGTAGAAGAAATGCCCGAAGTCGTGCCGTCGCCGCTTCTGGATTTCCTGGTCCAGCGGGTCCTGCAGATTGCCCCAGTCCTGCTCCCGCAGCCGCGGCTCGGGCACGACCCGCTCCGACATCGAACCGAGGTCGAGCAGCTTCAGAGTTTCCCTGGTCCGCAGGTAGGGACTCACATAGACGGCCACCTGTTCGCCGTTGAGGAGTTCCTTGAGCCCCGCCCCCGCCGCACGGGCCTGCTCGCGACCGGTGTCGGTCAGTGGCAGCGCGTGGTCGGGGATCCGGGTGTAGGCCAGTTCGTCCACATTGCCGAGTGACTCGGCGTGACGCAGCAGGATGATCCGCACACGATCCATCTTGCCCGCCGATCCCGCGTACCGAAGCCGCCGGGCTCGGCCTACCCTCGTCGAGTGGATTCAGACCCTGCGGTGACGCCCACGGAAACCCCGCTCCGGCGTGTCAGCCTGCTTCCGTTGCTGTCGGTGGGGGTCGTGCTCGCCGCGCTGGTGGCCGTCGGCTTGATCGTGATCGCCGGCGGCAGCGGCTACGTGATTCCCGGACTCGTCGACCCAGGTCTGCTCACGCGCTATGGGATCGTCGTGGTCCGCGTGCTCGCCGAGGCGGCGTCCGTGGTCTGCGTGGGCTCGTTGCTGCTCGCGGCCTTCCTGGTTCCGCCACAGAAATCCGGCACGCTCGGGGCCGAGGGGTACGCCGCTTTGCGGACAGCGGGCACCGCCGCGTGGGTCTGGTTCGTCGCCGCCGCGGCGTCCGTGGTGTTCACCGCGGCCGATGGCGCTGGCCGTCCGGTGTCGGAACTGATGTCACCGAGGGTGCTCATCGACCTCGTCGACGCGATCGAGCAGCCGAAGGCGTGGGTCTTCACCGCGTTGATCGCGCTCCTGCTCGCCCTCGGCTGCCGGCTGGCGCTGACCTGGGGCTGGACGGCGACGCTGTTCTTGCTTTCGGTCGGCGGGCTGATCCCGGTCGCGGTGACCGGTCACTCGGCCAGCGGCGGCTCGCACGACATGGCCACCAACAGTCTTCTGTTCCATTTGGTCGCGGCTTCGCTGTGGGTCGGTGGGCTGGTCGCGCTGCTCGCTCTCGGCTGGCGTCGAGGCAGTCATCTGACTCTCGCGGCGACGCGGTTCTCCCGGCTCGCACTGGTCTGCTGGATCGTCATGGCGATCTCGGGCACGGTCAACGCGCTGGTCCGGATTTCGATCGCCGACCTGTTCACCACCGACTACGGCCTACTGGTCGTCGCGAAGATCGTCGCGTTGCTGCTGCTCGGGGTTTTCGGTAACCAGCAACGCCAGCGCGGCGTTCGTGCGCTGACCGACGGTGGCGGGGGAGGGCAACTCGTCAAGCTCGCCGCGGTCGAGGTGCTGATCATGTTCGTCACCATCGGCATCGCGACGGCGCTGGCCCGCACCCCGCCACCGCAGGAGGTGTTCCAGCAGCCGTCCAACACCGAACTCCTCATCGGTTACGACCTTTCCGGGCCGCCGACGGTGGCGAGACTGCTGTTCGACTGGCGTTTCGACCTCATCTACGGCACCGCGGCGATCGTGCTGGCCGCGTTGTACATCGCCGGGGTGCGCAGGCTGCGCAAGCGCGGTGACGCCTGGCCGGTGGGCCGTACGGTGGCGTGGCTGAGCGGCTGTTTCGTCCTGCTGATGGCGACTTCTTCGGGTATCGGCCGGTATTCGCCGGCGATGTTCAGCGTCCACATGGGCAGCCACATGCTGTTGTCGATGGTCGCGCCGGTGCTGTTCGTCCTTGGCGGGCCGGTGACGCTGGCGTTGCGCGCGCTGCCGACGTCGGGCAAGGACGGCCCGCCGGGACCTCGTGAGTGGCTGGTCGCGTTCGTGCATTCGCCGGTGTCGAGGGCGTTGACCCATCCGCTGGTCGCGCTCGCCCTGTTTGTCGGTTCCTTCTACGGCCTCTACTTCTCCGGGCTTTTCGACTCCGCTTTGAAGTACCACTGGGCGCATCTCGCGATGAACGCCCACTTCCTGCTCGTCGGCTACGTCTTCTACTGGCCTGTTATCGGCGTCGACCCGGCACCGCGGCGGATCCCGCATCTGGGCCGCCTCGGCATGATGTTCGGCGCGATGCCGTTCCACGCCTTCTTCGGTGTGATCCTGATGAGCATGCAGACAGTCATCGGCGAGACGTTCTACCGCGGGCTGAAACTGCCTTGGGCTAGTGACCTGCTGACCGACCAGCGGCTCGGCGGCGGGATCGCGTGGGCGTCCGGCGAGGTTCCCGTGCTGCTCGTGCTCATCGCGTTGCTGGTGCAGTGGGCCAGGACCGACGAGCGCGAGGCCAAGAGATCCGATCGTCGCGAAGACGCCACCGGTGGCGAGGATTTGGCCGCCTACAACGCGATGCTCAAGCAGATGTCCGGGCAGGGCGAGAAACGCGAGTAGGGGCCTAGCACAGGGGACTGACAGATTCGGGCTTCCGGGCGCGAATCGGGCCGAGTTGTGCACAGGGGTCCGGGTTGTCCACAGATTTCGGAGGGGCGCTTCCCTGGCGGCTTTCACGCGGCAAGCTGGTTTCACGGACGTCACGGGCAGCGGGCCCGGGATGAGGCGGAACCGGCGAGTGAAAGGCAAAGTCATGGCGGTAGGGGAAACCACGGTCACCATGGTCGGCACGGTGGCCAGCGACCTGATCCGGCGCACCACGAAGGGGCATGACGTCGTCAGCTTCTGGCTCAGGAGCACGGAGCGGCGGCGGGACAAGGAAACCGGGACCTGGGTCGACGGGCGGCAGTTGTCGGTCAGGGTGACGTGCTGGCGCAAGCTCGCCGAGTCGGTGCTCACCTCACTCGGCAAGGGCGACCCGGTCATCGTGACCGGCCGGATGTACACCGGTGAAGACGAAACCGGCGAACCTCGGTCTATACCTGAGCTTGAGGCCTCGGCGGCGGGACCGAATCTGAACCTGTGCACGGCGACGCTGAGACGCACGCGGAAGGCCCGGGCGGTGGAGCGCCCGGAGTTCCTGGCCTGGCGGCCGATGCCGCGCCCGGTACCGAGGCCACCGGCGAATTCGCCTGTCAGCGCGGCGGAAACCCGGTCGGCGGCGTGAGCTCGCGGTGACGCGCCGCCCCGTTATCAGGGACGCCCGGCGGTCCCGGTGGGCTAACGGTGGGTGTGGCTGTGGTGACCGCCGTTAGGCCGCCGGTGAGCTCGCTCTACGATCGCTCGTATGGCCGAGTACATCTACACCATGAAAAAGGTGCGCAAGACCGTCGGGGACAAGGTCATCCTCGACGACGTCAGCACCGCGTTCTACCCCGGCGCCAAGATTGGCGTGGTAGGCCCGAACGGTGCGGGTAAGTCCACCGTTCTCAAGATCATGGCGGGGTTGGAGCAGGCCAGCAACGGCGAGGCGTTCATCCAGCCCGGCGCGTCGGTCGGCATCCTCATGCAGGAGCCGATCCTCAACGAGGAAAAGACGGTACGCGGCAACGTCGAGGAGGGCCTTGGCGAGATCAAGGTCAAGCTCGACCGGTTCAACGAGATCGCCGAGCTCATGGCCACGGACTACAGCGACGAGCTCATGGAAGAGATGGGCAAGCTGCAGGAGGACCTCGACCACGGCGACGCGTGGGAGATCGACTCCTTGCTCGAACAGGCCATGGACGCGCTCCGATGCCCGCCTCCCGAGGAAGGGGTGACCCACCTTTCCGGTGGTGAGCGCCGCCGGGTGGCGCTGTGCAAGCTGCTGCTGTCGTCGCCCGACCTGCTGCTGCTCGATGAGCCCACCAACCATTTGGACGCGGAGAGCGTGCTCTGGCTGGAGCAGTTCCTCGCCACCTACCCCGGCGCAGTCCTCGCCGTGACGCACGACAGGTACTTCCTGGACAACGTGGCCGAGTGGATCATGGAACTCGACCGCGGCCGGGTCGTCGGGTACGAGGGCAACTACTCGACCTACCTGGAAAAGAAGCAGGAACGGCTCGCGGTCCAGGGCAAGAAGGACCAGAAGCTGGCGAAGCGGCTCAAGACCGAGCTCGAATGGGTCCGGTCGAACGCCAAGGCACGGCAGACGAAGTCCCGGTCGCGGTTGGACCGGTACGAGGAGATGGCGGCCGAGGCGGACAAGTTCCGCAAGCTCGACTTCGACGAGATCCAGATTCCGCCGGGCCCGCGGCTCGGCAGTGTCGTCGTCGAGGTGGACAAGCTGCGCAAGGGCTTCGACGACAGGGTCCTCATCGACGGCCTGTCGTTCGACCTGCCGCGTAACGGCATCGTCGGTGTGATCGGCCCGAACGGTGTCGGTAAGACGACGCTGTTCAAGACGATCGTCGGCCTCGAAGAGGCGGACGACGGCCGCGTCCGGATCGGCGAGACGGTCAAACTGTCCTATGTGGACCAGAACCGCGCCGGGCTGGACCCGAAGAAGACGGTATGGGAGGTGGTTTCGGACAAGCTCGACTACATCCACGTCGGGCAGGTCGAGATGCCTTCCCGGGCGTACATCAGCGCCTTCGGCTTCAAGGGTCCGGACCAGCAGAAGCCCGCGGGCGTCCTCTCCGGTGGCGAGCGGAACCGGCTCAACCTGGCGATGACGCTGAAGCAGGGTGGAAACCTGATCCTGCTCGACGAACCGACGAACGACCTGGACGTCGAGACCCTCGGCTCGCTGGAGAACGCGCTCGAACAGTTCCCCGGCTGCGCCGTGGTCATCTCGCACGACCGGTGGTTCCTCGACCGCGTGGCGACCCACATCCTGGCGTGGGAAGGCACCGACGACAACCCGGCGGCGTGGTACTGGTTCGAGGGCAACTTCGAGGGGTACGAGAAGAACAAGATCGACCGGCTCGGCGCCGACGCGGCGCGCCCGCACCGGGTGACCCACCGCAAGCTGACGCGAGACTAGGGACTTTCCCCCCGCGGCCTGCGTGTTCCTGCGACGATGTTCAGTGACGACGACATGGAGAAAACTGTGGTAGGTCTGAGCACCGCTGAGCGAGCACGCCTTAGACGACACTGAGCGGAGTCCCCTCGTGGTAGCCAGCAGCAACTATTACCCACCGAGCTCGCCCGCCGGATACCCGGCGGGCGCGCACGGTGCTGCTGTTGCCCCGGGGGCGCTCGACGCGGTGCGCCAGCTCGTCGACCAGGCCGAGGCGTTGTACCTGCGCGCGCCGGAACTCGCTCTCGTATTGGGGGAGCGGGCCGCCGCGCTCGCCGAGTCGGCCGGTTCGGACGAGCTGTGGATCCACGCGGAGAGCCTGGTCGTTTCGGCCAAGGTGCGCCTCGGGGATCGGCCCGGCACGGTCGGCCGTGCGGTGGCGGCGTTGCGTGCCGCGGAAGACGCGGGTTACACGGCCATCGCGGCCCGGCTGCGGATCGATCTCGTGGTGTGCGCGCGCAGTGTCGGGGCGCCGCTCAACGCCCTTGCCGCGTTGCGCCCGGTACTCGCGAACACGGAACTCGCCGGGGCACAGCGCGCGGAAGCCTTGTGCCATCTCGTCGGCTGCATGGCCCAGTTCGGCCGCAAGGCGGAACTGGACAGGGTGCTCGTCGAGGCGGACAGGCTCTGTTCGTCGGACGACAGCATGGACGCGGACGCGTTGCTGCTTCAGCGAGCGCTGCTACGGGTCGGGACTTCGGCGCATCGCCGTCGCCACGGCGACCTCACGGCCGCCGCCGACGCGGCCCGGTCGGGGATCGCCTTTCTCGACAGGATGCAGAATCCGGAAGACGACGGCGGTCTCGTCCGGATCCGGCTGATCCTCCAGCTGGCGTGCACGTTGCTCGATCGCGGTGACACCGAGATGGCGATGGAGATCAGCCAGCCGCTGCTCGCCGCGCCGTCGAGGGCGGCCGGCGTCGGGCCCGCGGGGTGGCTTCGGCTCGCCATCGCTACCCGGGTGCATCTGCCCGCCGGTTCGGGTGAAGCAGCGACCATGCTGCTACGCGAGGCGGTGTACAGCACCGATCAACACGGGCTGAACGCGTTGACGGCGAAACTGTGGCTGGAACTCGCCCAACTGGAAGAACGCCTTGGCAGGCCGAGTGAGGCCATCGAGTGCTTGCATCGGTCTCGGGCCGCCGAGCACCTGCACGGCCGGGTCCGCCGCCAGGCGTTCAGCCTGCTTTCGGGTGAGTTCGGCTCGGGGCAGCAGGCTCCGGTCGACCTCGACGAGGTGCTTGCCGCGAACACCAAGCGGGTGGCTCCGACGCTGGTCCGGCCGGTCGAACGACCGACCGAACGGCGAGCGGATCGACGCGCGGCACAAGCAGCCGAGCGCCCGGCGGAGCGTCCGGTGGAAAAGCCGGCCGAACCCAAGATCGAACCCAAGGTCGAACGCGCAGTGGAAGCGCCGGTCGAGCGTCCCGTCGAACGACAGGCCGAGCGTCCGGCCGAACGACTGGTGGAGCGCCCCGCCCCGGAAATCTCCGCGCTGCCCGAGCTGCAGCTGGCGCCGGCACCCGCCGCCGAACCGGCTCCGCGGGTCACCATCGCGCGTGACCCCGAGCCACCTCGGCCACCCGAACCCACGGAGTCGAGTGCGCAGCGCTGGGACACCGGCGAAGCGGCTCGGCGCGAGCGTCAGCGCAACATCACCGGCCGGACCACCCGGCACGATTCCGACCACGGCTCGGTAGCGGCCCGTTCGGTGCTCGACAGGCTGGGCATCTCCTCCGGTGGAGGCGGTGGCCGCCGCCGCGCGACCGACGAAAACGCACCGGGCGAACCCCCGAAGAGCGAAACCCCGAAGCCCGAACCCATGAAACCGGAACCCGTGCAGCGTGAGCCGGAGCCGCCCGTGGCCGAGTCGTGGGCGCCCGCACCGGCCCCCGAGCCGGCTCCGGAACCGCCACCCGCGCCGGCGGTACGGGAAGAGCGGCCGGCCAAGGCCGAGCGGCTGACCGACGACGAGTACCGCGATCAGGTGGCCGATCCCTGGCTGCCGCGGCTGAAGATGCCGCCGTCCCTCGAACCATTGGAAGAGCAGGCCTCGGCCTGGGCGCCTTTGGAGAACTACAGCGACAGCAAAGCCGATTTCGGCTCGCCCTTCTCCGACAGCAGCTATGCCCGGGCGATCGCCGAGGACGAGCCCGCGCCCGACGCGGGACTCGCCGAATTGCTCGCGCGGGCACTCGCCGAGCACCAGGCCGGAACGGCCAGCGCGGCCGCGTTGGTCAAGCGGCTGGGTTCGAAGAGTGACGAACCGGCCGGCAGTCATCCGGTCAACGGGCATCGCCGTTCGGGCGCGATGGGCCCGGACAGCGGCCGTCACCGAACTGGCGAGTAGCTGAATCCATCACGAAAACCCTTTTGTACTAAACCTTTCTTAAGTCCTGGGGCATTCGCGAGTCGCCCGGGAGCCGCGCACTAGGGTGGAGACCGTTCGACACATCGTTGTGTCCAGCGCGGTGTCAATCACGCACAGTGGAGAGTTGCTCAATGAGCTCGACGGGAGTCTCGTCCCCGCCCGCAAAAGGCGTCGGCACCGAAAACGGTGGCAGCCAGCGGCGGTCAGCAAGCCCGGAACAGATCCGGGACGAGCTGATCGACGCCGCAGCCGCCCAGGCGCCGGAGATCGGCGACCTGATTCGCCTGTACTACCGGCATATTCCGGCTGAAGAAATCATCGGCGACGATCCGGTGGATCTCGTCGGCGCGGTGCGTTCGCACCAGCAGCTGGCCAAGCAGCGGGTGCCCGGACGGCCCGCGGTGCGGCTGCTCAACCCGACGACCGCCGAGGACGGCTGGACCCGTGAGGCCACCGTCGTGCAGCTCGTCACCGACGACATGCCGTACCTGGTCGACTCCGTCGCCGCCATGTTCGCCCGCGACGGCGTGCAGGTGCAGCGGATCGTCCACCCGATCGTGGTAGTGAGCCGGGATCTGACCGGTGAGCTGCGCGCGGTCTACCCCACGGCCGACGCCGCCGAGCCGCCAGAGGGTGCCGCGGCCGAGTCGTGGATGTACGTCGAGATCGACCTGATCACCGACCCGAACCGCGCCCGTGAGCTGGACACCCGGCTTTCCTCGGTGCTCGGGGACGTCCGCGAGGTCGTCGAAGACGCCGACAAGATGGGCGAGACCGCCTGCCAGCTCGCGGACCGCCTCGACGCCGACCCGCCCCAGCTGCCCGAGGACGAGGTCACCGAGGGTGCACGGCTCTTGCGCTGGCTCGCCAGCGGGCATTTCACCTTTCTGGGTTACCGCCGCTACGAACTGGTCGAGAACCCGCATCCCGACGCCGACGAGCCCGCCCTGCGCGCGGTTCTCGCGTCCGGCCTGGGTGTTCTCCGCCAGGACAGCCTCGCCGCCCGTAGCCTGACAGCGGGCCCGGACGCTGCTGCGAGCGCATTGGCGCCGACGCTGCTGGTGCTGACCCAGGCCAGCGCGCGGTCGACGGTCCACCGGCCGATCTACCCGTACTACGTCGGCGTGAAGACGTTCGACGAGTACGGTGTCGTCACCGGTGAGCACCGCTTTCTCGGCATGTTCACGACCACCGCGCTGCACGAGAACGTCCTCGACATCCCGGTGATCTCCGGCCGGGTCCGCGAGGTCATCCACCGCGCCGGGTTCCCGATGGAGTCCTTCTCCGGCCAGCGCATGCTCGAGGTGCTGCAGAACTGGCCGCGGTCGGACCTGTTCTCGGCGGATTCCGACTCGCTGTACACGACGACGACCGGCGCCATCGCGCTGTCGGACCGCCGCCGGCTCCGGCTGTTCCTGCGCCGCGACCCGTACGGCCGCTTCTACTCCTGCCTGGTGTTCCTGCCGCGGGATCGCTACACCACCCGCTCGCGGCTCGCGATGCAGGAAGTGCTGCTCGAAGAGCTCGAAGGCACCAATCTCGAGTACAGCGCGCGGATCGGCGAAACCGTCCTGGCGCAGGTGCACTTCGTCGTGCACACCGATCCGGCTCGCCGGATCGAGCCGGACACGCTGCACATCCAGGAGCGCCTGAACACCGCCGTCCGCAGCTGGGACGACTTCATGACCGAGGCGATCCTGGCCGAACGCCGCGAGCGGGCCGGTGACGGCGGCGCGGCACTCGGGGTCCTCGGCGAGGAGTCCGCCACCGAGCTGGGCCAGCGCTACACGTCGGTCTTCCCGGAGGGCTACAAAGAGGACTTCAGTGCGGCCGAAGCACTTGCCGACCTGCGGAAGCTGGACTCGTTGTCCGGTGACGGCGACCTGGCGATGTCGTTCTACGTGCCGGCCGACGCCGAACCGGGGGAGCGGCGCTTCAAGCTGTACCTCCTCGGCGAGGGTGTGACGCTGTCCAAGGTGCTGCCGATGCTGCAGAAGATGGGCGTCGAGGTCGTCGACGAGCGCCCGTACGAGCTGCGGCGGGAAGACGGCAGGAGGTCGTGGATCTATGACTTCGGCCTGCGCATCGAACAGCGGGTGCTCGACGGGATCGCCCAGGCTTCCGAGACCGATCTGCAGGTGCGGTTCCAGGACGCGTTCAGTGCCGCGTGGTCCGGGCTCGCCGAGGTCGACGGGTTCAACGCGCTCGTCCTGCGTGCCGGGCTGACCTGGCGTCAGGCCGTCATCCTGCGGGCGTACTCGCGCTACCTCCGCCAGGCGAAGAGCCCGTACTCGCAGGAGTACATCGAGAACGCCGTCCTCGCGCACACCGATATCGCCACCGCGCTGGTGCACCTGTTCGAGATCCGCTTCGACCCGGCTTGCCAGGAGGTCGAGCGGCTCGCGCGGGCCGAAACGCTCGTCACGGAGATCAGCGCGCTGATCGACGAGGTCACCAGCCTCGACGAGGACCGCATCCTGCGGCGCCTGCTCGCGGTGATCGGCGCGACCCTGCGCACGAATTACCACGTCACCGACCTCGACGGGAATCCCCGCCCGTACCTGGCGATCAAGCTCGACCCGGCCGCTGTGCCGGAGCTGCCGAAGCCCCGGCCGCGGTTCGAGGTCTTCGTGTACTCGCCACGGGTCGAAGGTGTCCACCTGCGGTTCGGCGAGGTCGCCCGAGGCGGGTTGCGCTGGTCGGACCGGCGTGAGGACTTCCGCACCGAGGTGCTCGGCCTGGTCAAGGCGCAGGCGGTGAAGAACGCCGTGATCGTGCCTGTCGGCGCGAAGGGCGGCTTCGTCGTGAAGCGGCCGCCGATACCCACAGGCGACGCCGGTCTCGATCGCGACGCGTCCCTGAAGGAAGGCATCGCCTGCTACCGGATGCTCATCTCCGGTCTGCTGGACCTGACCGACAACCGGGTCGAGGGCAAGACCGTGCCCGCGCCCAACGTCGTGTGTTACGACGAAGAGGACAGCTACCTCGTCGTCGCCGCGGACAAGGGCACCGCGACCTTCTCCGACATCGCGAACGAGGTCTCGGCGAGCTACGGCTTCTGGCTGGGTGACGCGTTCGCGTCGGGCGGTTCGGTCGGCTACGACCACAAGGCCATGGGCATCACCGCGAAGGGAGCGTGGGAGAGCGTCAAGCGCCACTTCCGCGAACTCGGCAAGGACACCCAGACCGAGGACTTCACCGTCGTCGGCATCGGCGACATGGCCGGGGACGTCTTCGGCAACGGGATGCTGCTCTCGGAGCACATCCGGCTCGTCGCGGCCTTCAACCACATGCACGTCTTCCTCGACCCGGACCCGGACGCGGCCTCGACGTTCGCCGAGCGCCGCCGCTTGTTCGATCTGCCGCGTTCGTCGTGGGACGACTACGACCGTTCGCTGATCAGCGAAGGCGGCGGGATCTACAAGCGCAGTGCGAAGACGATCCCGATCACCCCGCAGGTCCGGGCCGCCCTCGGCCTGCCCGAGGACGTCGTGAAGCTGGCGCCCGCGGATCTGCTGAACGCGATCCTCAAGGCGCCGGTCGAGCTGCTGTGGAACGGCGGCATCGGCACGTACGTCAAGGCGGAGCGGGAAAGCCACGCCGACGCCGGCGACAAGGCCAACGACTCGCTGCGCGTCAACGGCAAGGACCTGCGGGTCAAGGTCGTCGGTGAGGGCGGGAACCTGGGGCTCACCCAGCTCGGCCGGATCGAGTTCGCCCGGGGCGGCGGCAAGATCAACACCGACGCGCTGGACAACTCCGCCGGGGTCGACTGCTCCGACCACGAGGTCAACATCAAGATCCTGCTCGACCACCTGGTCAACGGCGGGAAACTCGAGCGGGAGAAGCGCAACGAGCTGCTCGAGGAGATGACCGACGAGGTCTCCGCGCTCGTGCTGGCGGACAACTACAAGCAGAACGCGGTGCTCGGCGTCAGCCGCGCGCACAACGGCCCGATGGTTTCGGTGCATCAGCGCCAGGTGGCCGCGCTCGAAAAGGCGGGCGCGTTCGAGCGCAAGCTCGAAGCGCTGCCCAGCACATCCGAGTTCAAAGCACTGGAGAAGGCGGGCGAAGGCCTCAGTTCGCCCGAGCTCGCGACGCTGATGGCGCACGTGAAACTGGAGCTCAAGGACAGGCTGGTGGCCACCGATCTCCCCGAGTCGGAGGTCTTCTCGCGCCTGCTGCCGTCGTACTTCCCGAAGCCGCTGCGTGAGCGGTTCGAGACGGCGATCTCCGAGCACCCGCTGGAGCGGCAGATCATCACCACACTGGTGGCGAACGAGGTCGTCGACGGCGCCGGTATCTCGTTCGTCTTCCGCCTGAGCGAAGAGATGAACGCGACCGCGAACGACGCCGTGCGGGCGTACGCCGTGGTCAGCAACGTCTACGACCTGCCGTCGCTGTGGGCCGAGATCTCCAAGCTCGACAACGTGGTCACCACGGAAGTCGCCGACACGATGATGCTGGAGACGCGCCGCCTGCTCGACAGGGCGGCCCGGTGGTTCCTGACCAACCGGCCGCAGCCGCTCGCCGCGCTGTCGGAGATCAACCGGTTCGGCTCGGTCGTCGCGGAGCTCGCGCCGAAGGTCGGCGACATGCTGCACGGCCGTGAGGCCGAGACCCTGCAGAACCAGATCGACGACTACGTGGCGAAGGGCGTGCCGCTGGAGCTGGCGCGCCGGATCGCGGTCCTGCTGCACACCTATGGCCTGCTCGACGTCACCGAGGTGGCGGAACTGGCCGAGCAGCAGATCGGCGTGGACGACGTGCACAGCCCGGAGGAGACGGCCGAGCTGTACTACGCGGTGTCGGACCACCTCAACGTGGACAAGATGCTGACCTCGATCAGCGCGCTCGAGCGGGGCAACCGCTGGCACGCGCTCGCCAGACTTTCGCTGCGTGACGACGTCTACGCGTCGCTGCGGGCGATCACCCTGGACGCGTTGCGGCACAGCGAGCCCAGCGATTCCGCGCAGGAGAAGATCGCGCAGTGGGAGAAGACGAACTCGTCGAGGCTGTCGAGGGCGCGCGTCGCGCTCGAAGAGATCGACAATTCCGGCCGGCTCGACCTCGCCACGCTTTCGGTCGCGGCGCGGCAGATCCGAAGCACGGTCAGGTAGCGCGTGGCTGACTACGTCTCGCTGGTCCGGCCGCGCTGGTCCGATCAGGACCTCTTCGGGCACGTCAACCACGCCAATATGGTGACGCTGCTCGAAGAGGCCCGCGTGCCGCTCCTGTTCGTCGACGGGCTCAAAGCCGGTCTCACCGAACTGGTGAAAGGGGTGGTAGTGGTACGTCTCACGGTGAACTACCACGCCCCGGTGCTCGCCGACGGACAGGACGTCCGGATCGCGATTTCCGTTACTCAGCTGAGGTTCGCGTCCTGCACCTTCTCCTACAAGGTCCACAGTGGACCGTCCGAACTGGACAAGGTGGCGGTGACGGCGGAGACAGTGCTGGCTCCTTACGACACGACCACCGGCCGGCCGCGTAGATTGAGTGGAGCCGAACGGGATTTCCTGCGGCAATTTGAACCAGCCGTAACGGGGGACTAAGGGTGTCTGAGCTCCGCATCGCCGACGAAGCGGACCGGGAAACGTTGGGTGCCTTCGTCGCCCGCGCCGTCCGCCTCGACGGTTCCACGTTCGTGCGGCTGCGCGAACGCCCGGGTGCCGGGATCGTCGAAGCCTGGACGTCGACGCCGTTCGAGGTGCTGGCGACCAGGGCGGTTCCCGGCAGCGTCACGCCGTCCGACATCACGGTGTCGGGTAACGAGCTGCTCGCGGCGCTGACCGTGGCCGGTGGTCCGAAGATGGATCCCGGCCCGGCGCGCGACATCATGTGGCACTCCGAGCTGCCGATGTCGAGCGGCTGGCAGCTCGTCGACGAACTGCCGGTGATCGTCGTCGCCGACCTCGCCGATCGCGGGGTCACGCTCGCGAAGGACAACGTCGGTCCGCACGGCACGCCACCGGCGTCGCTGATGGACCAGTCGGTGCTGACGGTGACCGGCGAGAGCATGGAGATCAAGGTCCAGCTGAGGTGTTTGTTCGCCTTGTCCGGTATGGGTTTCCTCGACTCGTCGATCGAGAACGACGTCGTCCGCGTGACGGCGAACGACTCGTGGCTGCGGCTCGACGCCCGGTACGGTGCGGTCCTCAAGCGACGGCACGCGCTGCTTCCGCTGCTCTTCTGAACACGAGCCCGGCGCGGAGGTGGCTTCCGGGCCGCCTCGGTGCCAGGCTGGGGTCATGACCGAGCGGGACAAGAAGCCTGACGACGATCCGACGGCGGATTTCCTGGCCGAGGTCCGGCCGGAGGAAACGCCGTGGCGGACCGAGCGGCCGCCCGTGCCGGAGGTCGAGGCCGGTCCGGCCGTCGCGGGCCCGCCGGAGAAGTGGCGCAAGACCAAGGCCGTCGGCCGCGTGGCCGGGCAGGCCGCGCCGTACGTGCAGGCCGCGGCCTTGATCGGCTGGTTGGCCACCGGATCCTTCGACGACGGTTTCGACGGCGGCGACAGTTCCGACGACGGTTAACAGGATGCCGTGGCGAGAACGGCGGACAGAATGGTCAACAGTTATAGTTAACCGGGCGGGCAATCAATACTTGGCGCTCAATGCCCGCATCCGCTCGATTTCGGCGCTCTGACCGGTGATGACCTCCTGGGCGAGCTCCTGCGCCTTGGTCTCGACGCCGCCCGAAAGCTGCGCTTCGGCCATCGTCAGCGCGCCCTGGTGGTGGGCGATCATCAGCTTCAGGAACATCTTCTCGAATTCGGCTCCGGTGGCCGCGCGCAATTGGTTGAGCTGCTCCGCGGTCGCCATTCCCGGCATCGAAGCGTGCTCGGCCGCGCTGTGCCCGCCGTGCTCCCCGTGTCCCGAAGGGTCGTTGCCGGGCACCGGTTTCCCGTACTTCGTGAGCCAGGTGCCCATCAGTTTGACCTCGGCGTCCTGGCTGACCGCGATTCGCTCGGCGATCGCGCGGACCTGCTCGTCGGCGGCCTTCTCGGCGACCAGTTGAGTCATCACCGCGGCCTGCTGGTGGTGCGGGATCATCATCGTCATGTAGTCGACGTCGGCGCTGTTCGGTGTCTCTTTTGTCCTATTTGGATCAACCTGGTCCGGCCGGACGACGTCACCGGTTTCCCCGGGCCTGCCAGGCAGCACGACGGGTGCTTCGAGGGCGGGGGACTCGGCGGGCGGACTCGAGCAGCCGGCCGCCGCCAGCGCGACGATCATGAGCGCGGCCATGCTGGTTCGCATCTTGAAACCCTCCTAAGGTTGCTACCGACACTAGGTCAAAGGTTGGATAATCGGATAGTAAAGTTGTGTCGAGAGGAGATCCACATCGTGTGGAAGCCCCGCAGTAGCCGTTTGCCTCGGATCTTCGCCACGGCGGTCGCCGTCGTCGGCCTCGCCGCGTCCAGTGCCCTCGCCGCCCCGGCGGTGATCGCCCAGCCCGCGCAGAACGATATCCCTGGCGTGGACGAGATCGTGCACAGCCCGAACCTCCGCCAGATCGCCAACCTGCCCAATGTCGCGCCGGTGGACGCTACCGGAACCGACATCGCCTTCACCAAGGGTCACGCGATCGTCGGTAACTACAACGGTTTCGTCATCTACGACGTCCGGGTCCCGTACAAGCCCAAGGTCGTCAGCCGGATCCTCTGCCCTGGTTCGCAGAACGACGTCTCGATCTCCGGAGACCTTCTGTTCGTGTCGACGGACTCGTCGCGCAGTGACGACTCCTGCTCCAGCGTCGCGCAGCCGGCGTCGGTGAAGGAGTCCTGGGAAGGCATCAAGGTCTTCGACATCTCCAACCTCGCGAAGCCGAAGTACGTCTCGTCGGTCGAGACGGCCTGTGGCTCGCACACCCACACGATGGTGCCGGACAAGAACCGCGACGCGGTCCTCCTGTACGTCTCCTCGTACTCCCCGGCCGCCAACCTGCCGGACTGCCAGCCCCCGCACGACAAGATCTCGATCGTGAAGGTCCCGATCAAGCACCCGGAGCAGGCCGCCGTCGTCGCGACGCCGGTCCTGTTCCCGGACGGCGGCAACGTCGGTGGCCCGAACCCGGACGGCACCAACCGCTCGGCGACGACCGGCTGTCACGACCTCACGACCTACGTCGAGAAGGACATCATGGCCGGTGCCTGCATGGGTGACGGCGTGCTGTTCGACATCTCCAACCGGCTGGCGCCGCGCGTCATCGACCGTGTCCAGGACAACGTGAACTTCGCGTTCTGGCACAGCGCCACCTTCAACAACAACGGCACGAAGGTGATCTTCACCGACGAGCTCGGCGGCGGCGGTCTCGCCACCTGCAACACGAAGTTCGGCCCGACCCGTGGTGCCGACGGCATCTACGACCTCACCGGCCGCGGCGACAACCGGAAGCTCGAGTTCCAGAGCTACTTCAAGATCCCGCGGATGCAGGCCGACAGCGAAAACTGCGTCGCCCACAACGGCTCGCTCGTGCCGGTGGCGGGTCGCGACATCATGGTGCAGTCCTGGTACCAGGGTGGCATCTCGGTGTGGGACTTCACCGACTCCAAGCACCCCAAGGAGATCGGCTTCTGGGAGCGCGGTCCGCTGCCCGCGAACGGCGGTGGCGGCACCTGGTCGGCGTACTACTACAACGGCTACATCTACTCGTCCGACCTGGTCAAGGGCTTCGACGTCCTCGACCTGACGGACTGGCGGACGCTGCCCGCGAAGCAGGTGCGGTTCAACGAGTTCAACGTGCAGTCGCAGCCGAAGTACGGCTGGTTCTGAGGATCTCCGCTTAGCTGAACCAACAACGCTATGAAGGGTCCCTTCCTCTCGTTTCTTGAGAGGAAGGGACCCTTCATAGCGTTTGGGGCTAAATCCGGTCACGCAGCTCGGTCCGGTGCTATGAACGGACCGTTCCTAGCGTCTCGTGCAAGGAACGGTCCGTTCATAGCACTCGATCCCGCTGGCCACGAGATGTCGACATCTCGTGATACCCGCGTCCGCAAGTACCGCCATCTGTCGACAGATCGCGCCCGTCACCGCGAAGGCGTTTGGGGCCCTGGAGCGGGTCAGGCACGACCTAGCCAGGCGGCGGAGTCGGGTGGGAGCTTGCCGTCGACGAGTGGCTCACTGGAGAGCAGGACTTCGCCAGGGGGCAACGGGATCGGCGACGCCGACGTGTTCAGCGCGCAGATGAGGCCACCGGTCTTGCGGCGGAAGGCGAAGCAGCCCGCGGGAGCGCCGTACCACTCGATCTCGTCGCCGCGGAACGCCGGATGGTCCTTCCGGATCTCCAGCGCGTGCCGGTAGAGCGACAGCGTCGACGCCTCGTCCTCGAGTTGCGCCGCGACGGTCAACGCGGCCCAGTCTCGGGGCATCGGCAGCCAGGTGTGCGGGGTGCGGGAGAACGCGAACGGTGCTTCCGTTCCCTCCCAAGGGATCGGCACCCGCGCGCCGTCGCGGCCGTGCTCGGCGCCGCTGATGCGGGCGCGCGGATCCGTGAGCGCTTCGGGCGGGAGGTCGACGTCGGGCAGGCCCAGTTCCTCGCCGTTGTACAGGTACACCGCGCCGGGCAGGCCCAGTTCGACGATCGCCATCGCGCGGGCCCGCCGCACGCCCTGCGCGCCGCCGCCGTAGCGGGTGACCTGGCGCCGGACGTCGTGGTTCGACAGTGTCCACGTGGCGGGCGCGCCCGCGGCCAGCGGGACGGCGAGCGAACGATCGATGGCGGTGCGCAGGGCGTCGGCGTCGAAATGTGCCAGCACCAAACGGAAGTTGAACGCCAGGTGCAGCTCGTCCCGGCGGAGGTAGCGCGCCAGCCGTTCTTCGTCGGTCACCCAGATCTCGCCGACGGTCATCGTCTGCGGGTACTCGTCGAGCACCTTGCGGATCATCTGGTGGATCTCGTGCACGCCGTCGTTGTCGAACCGCGGGTCGTAGAAATCGCCGCTGTGCATCGCCGTGACGCGCGGATCCATGTCGGGCAAGCCCGGCGGTTTCGCCATGCCGTGCGCGACGTCGATGCGGAAGCCGTCGACGCCCCTGTCGAGCCAGAACCTCAGCGTGCGCTCGAGATCGGCGGCGACCTCGGGGTTGAGCCAGTTCAGATCCGGTTGCTGCGGCGCGAAAAGGTGCAGGTACCACTGGCCGTCGGGCACGCGCGTCCACGCTGGTCCGCCGAAGACGCTGACCCAGTTGTTCGGCGGTTCCTCGCCGTTCGGGCCCTTGCCCTCCCGGAAGACGTAGCGCTCGCGTTCCCGGCTGCCCGCGGGCGCGGCCATCGCGGACTTGAACCAGGCGTGGGTGTTGCTGGTGTGGTTGGGGACCAGGTCGATGGTCACCTTGATGTCGCGCGCGTGCGCTTCCTCCACCAGCGCGTCGAAATCGCCAAGGTTGCCGTAGATCGGGTCGACCTCACGCGGGTCCGCGATGTCGTAGCCGTGGTCGGCCATGGGGGAGCGGTAGAATGGCGTCAGCCAGAGAGCGTCGACGCCTAGCAACTCCAGGTAACCGAGGCGGCTGCGGATCCCTTCCAGGTCGCCCACCCCGTCGCCGTCGGCGTCGGCGAAGGAGCGGACATAGATCTGGTAGAAGACGGCGTCATGCCACCACTGGGAACCGGGAGCCTCCGTGCGCCGGTTCTCGGACGCCCTGCGCACCGGCCTCACTCAAAACTGTTCATCATGCTGTGTGCGGCCATCTCGAGGTAGTTCCACAGTTGCTGCCGGTGCGGCTCGGCCACACCGACCTCGTCGATGGCGATCTCCATCGCCCGAAGCCACGCGTCCCGCTCGATCGGGCCGACCTTGAACGGCGCGTGCCGCATTCGCAGCCGCGGGTGCCCGCGCTGGTCGGAGTAGGTGTGCGGACCGCCCCAGTACTGCATGAGGAACAGCCGGAACCGCTCCTCGGCCGGGCCGAGGTCCGCCTCCGGGTAGAGCGGCCGGAGGATTTCGTCTCCGGCCACTTCCACGTAGAAGCGCGCGACGATCTTGCGGAACGTCGGTTCGCCGCCGACGGCGTCGTAGAAGCTCTGTGGCTCTTCGGGTCCGCTCACGTCTGACACATCTCCATTTTGCCCCCTCGGGGCTACTTCCCGGCGGGCGGCGTCGAAAGGTACCGGCCCATCGGGGGTTCGAAGCCCGCTTCTTCGAGCGCTGTCATGATCTTGGCGCGCAGCGCGCGCTGCACCGTCCACTGCTTGCCCGGCCGCACCTTCGCCGTCAACCGCAGCTGGATGCCTTCCGGCGTAACGCTTTCCACGCCGAGGACCTCCGGCGGCTCCAGCATGAGGCCGGCCAGTTCCTCGCTCTCGGCGGCAGCCGAAGCGGCTTCCGCGAGCAGTGCGGTGGCCCTGTCGACGTCGGCGCTGTAGCTCAGCGGGAAGTCGATGACGGCGACCGCGAAGCCCTGGCTCGAGTTTCCGACGCGCAGCACTTCACCGTTGCGCATGTACCAGACGGTGCCCTTGACGTCACGCAAAGTCGTGATCCGGAGGCCGACGGCTTCGACCGTTCCCGTGGCGCCGCCGAGGTCCACGACGTCGCCGACGCCGTACTGGTCTTCGAGCATCATGAAGATCCCGGACAGGAAGTCCCGCACCAGGTTCTGCGCGCCGAAACCGATCGCGACCCCGACCACCCCCGCCGAGGCGATGATCGGCCCGAGGTTGAGTCCCAGTTCGCCGAGGATCAGCACGAAGGCGAGTCCGTAGATGAGGAACGTGCTCATCGACTTCAGCACGGACCCGATCGTGGTGGCGCGCTGGCGGCGCCGCTCCACGACGGCGTTGCCGAGCACGTCCGGGGCGCGGTCCCGCAGGGGCCGCAGCAGCGCCGGGATCTTGCCGCCGTTGCCGCGGGGGATCGTCGTGAGCCGGTCGATGACGCGCTTCGCGAGGTACCGCATGATGAACGCGACCAGCAGGATCAGCAGGATCTGGACGGGCTTTTCGATCAGCCACGCCGCCGATCCGGCGAGCCACTCGCTGCCGGTCCAGCTGAAGATCTGCGCGCACCACGAGCCCGCGTCCTTGATACAGGCAGGCGGTTCGGTGAGCTGCGGAATCACGGGGTGAAGCCTTCCTCTGCGTATCGGTTTCGGGTGGGTTCGGGCGGCGTTAAGTGACCTTCATGTGACACGTCTTCCAACACACGTGCGCTTTGGGGCAGATCTATGGTCGACTATGGATGTATTGGTGGAGGTGGTCGAGTGCCAGACCGACAACCCATCCCCCTCGGCGTCCCCGGCCAAGCCGTGGTCGGGCAGTCGTCGGAGGTCGTTCTGTGTGCCCATTCGAGTGGGCCCGGATCGCGGCCAGGGGGTGTAACCCGCCCGCCCGGACAGCGTAGAGGGCGGGACCCGGCGACCGGAGCCGCACCCTCCTGGGGGCGGCGAAGGGTGCTGCTGCTCAACGCCACATTCGAGCCACTGACGGCCCTGCCTTTGAGGCGCGCTGTGGTGCTCGTCATGTGTGGTAAGGCCGTGGTCGTCCACGGCGATCCGGCGGGCCTGACGCTGCATGCGGCGACGGTCTCGCTACCGGTGCCTTCGGTGATCCGGCTCAGTAGTTACGTCCGGGTCCCGTATCGCGCCCAGGTGCCGCTCACGCGGGCCGGGCTGATGCATCGGGACCGGTTCAGGTGCGCCTACTGCGGAGGGCGGGCCGAGACCATCGACCATGTCCAGCCGCGAAGCCGTGGCGGACCTCACACGTGGCAGAACTGCGTGGCCTGTTGCGCGAAGTGCAATCATCGCAAGGCCGATCATCTGCTCTCGGAGCTGGGCTGGCGGCTGCGGGTGGTGCCGCGCGCGCCACACGGGCCGCATTGGCGGCTTCTGGCGCATTCGATCGAGGCCGACCCGCTATGGCAGCCGTATCTGGGCGTGCCAGCCGCTTGAGGGCTGTTTTTTCGGCGCCCCGGCCGGTCGACGGCCGGGGCGGGCCGATGGAGCTTCCGGTTAACGCGGTGGTTCAGGACTGTTCTTACGGTGCTGTCGAGTGTCAGGCGGCGAGTTCGTACGCGCTCTGGCAGGTGACACGGGTGCCCATCGTGACCCTGGTCCCCATCGTGACTCGGGTGCCCCTGGTGACGCGCGTGCCCATCGTGACCCTCGTGCCCATGGTGACTCGGGTTCCCATGGTGACGCGGGTGCCCGCGGTGACCCGTGTACCCCGGGTGACGCGCGTGCCCATCGTGACGCGGGTGCCACGGGTAACCCGTGTTCCCCTTGTGACGCGCGTCCCATTCGTCACGCGTGTACCTCGGGTGACCCGGGTTCCGGCGGTGACACGTGTACCGCGAGTAACCCGTGTTCCCCGAGTAACCCGTGTGCCCGCCGTCACACGGGTGCCGGGCTCGATCGGGGCCTCGCTAAGTGACGCAACGTGTTCGGTGTTCGCCTGAGTGGGTGCTTGGAAGCTCTGCATGGCGTGTCCTCCTGAGACCGGTGCGTTACTTTTGGGGAAGGGGCGCTGGGCGCAAGGCCCGTACAGGTGAAAAAGCTACGAGGATTTCACCGGACAGACAAGGCAATCTCGTCGGGTGCGGCCGCCCGTACGTTGAGTTGCAACCTTTCGCGCCATCGGCTTCGGCCCAAAGTGGGAGTCTCAGCGCGGCAAGCGGCGGACGGCGGGTTTCGCGCGGCGAATGGACACTGATCCGACAGGCCGAGTGGTTGGCACGAACGGAGTAGGAATCACCCCGCCATGGGGCCGAGGTCGGCGGGTGGGCCGAACGGCGATCGGATACGCTGCCGCCGTGAACCTTGTCGAGACGATTCTGGTCTTCGCGGTGATCCCTTTGGCCATTTACGGCGCGGTCGGTCTGTCCACGCTGAGGTCGAAATTCGCTGGTACGCCTAGGTACCGGTCGGGACAGCCGTGGGAGCACCCGCCGATGTGGTGGAGCGCCAATCCTGATGGAGTCGGCGCCGGCCATGTTGTTACGAGCGGGCACACCGGCGCGGACAGCGCCGCGCCGTCCGGTACCTCTGCCCGAGGAGGCGCTAGTGGCAACTGGTGACACCACGCACGGCACGACGTCGTCGACCGACGTGGCCCTGCGCGAGAACGAGTCCGAATACGGAGTCGCCGTTACGGCCTCCGGTCGGCGCTCGGTAGCCAAGATGTACGAACCTGATAGGCCGAATGGCCCCTTTGGGGCGGTTCAGCTTGCCAGGCTCGACGAGGCGCTGACGCTGGCGAGCCGGGAAACCGGCCTCGACTACAGCGTGTACCTCGGTGAACTCGGCGAGGACAGCCGGGCGACCGCGGAGAAGCTGCACGAGTCGATCGGTGAAGGCGCGACCAACGCCGTCCTGGTCGCGGTTTCCCCGGGGGAGCGGCGCATCGAGATCGTCACCGGTGCGCAGGCCTTCGAGCGGCTGCCCGATCGCGGTGCCAAGCTGGCCGTGGCGAGCATGGTCGCGTCCTTCAAGGAAGGCGACCTCGTCGGGGGCCTGGTGAACGCGCTGCGGATGCTCTCCGACCAGGCGGGCCCGGCCCCCAAACACTGATTCCCGCACTCCCTGAAGTGCCACCATGGCCACCTTGGTCGCGTTCAACGCGACCAAGGTGGCCATGGTGGTTTTTGTGCCGTGAAGTCTTGCGCGCGAGAGGCCGCCATCTGTCGACAGATGGCGGCCTTCGGGCGTCAGGATTTGTGTGAGTCGAACTCCCTTGCCGCCAGGGCCCGGAGGATGCCCGCACGGCCTTCGGAGACGAGTCGCAGGAGCGCGGCCGGTTCCCCGCCGCTCAGCCAGGCGTCGGCCGCTTCGACGGTGGCCGGCTCGACGGCCCACGACGGGAACAGCCCCACGATGGTCGGCTGGGCGCGCTCGCTGGAACGCCTCTGCCAGACCTCGTCGATGACCTCGAAGTACTTGGTCACGTAGTCGCCGAGCAGCGCCTTCTGACCCGGGTGGGAGAACCCGGAGATGAGCGCGTCGCTCACCGCGTTGGGCAGCTCGTCGTCGTACACCGCGCGCTGCCAAGCGTCGGCCTTGGCCTCGGCCGTCGGACGCAGGGCGTGCGAACGCTCGGCGTGACGACGGCCGGCCGCGGTGTTGTCCCGCTTGAGCTCGGCGTCGATCTCGGTTTCCCCGGCCTTGCCGTGCGCGACCAGCGAGTGCAGCAGCCGCCAGCGCAGGTCGGTGTCGACCGTCAGGCCCTCGAGCGGGGCCGAACCGTCGAACCAGCCCTTGACGACCGCGGCCGTCTCGTCGTCGAGCACCGAACCCGCGAGCGAGTTGACGAACGACAGCTGGTGGTCGGAACCGGCCTCGGCACCGCGGGCCAGCTCCAGCAGGCGGGCGCTGAACGCCGGCCAGCCCTGGGTCTTGGCCCACTCCTGCTCGGCGTACGAGTTCAGTGCCGTCTGTGCCTGCAGCAGCAGCCGCTGGACGACGCCGACCTCGGTCTCCGCGTGGATTCCCCGCGCGACCAGTGTGACGAAGTCGCGGGCTTTGAGCTCGGCTTCCCGCGTCATCTCCCACGCCGCGGACCAGCACAGCGTCCGGGGCAGCGAGTCGGTGATGTCGCCGATCCGGTCGATGAGCGTCGTGAGCGACGCCGGGTCGAGCCGCATCGTGCAGTACGTCAGGTCGTCGTCGTTGACGAGCACGAGCTTGCCCGCCGAGACGCCGACGAGCTCGGGGACCTCGGTGCGCTCGCCGGAGACGTCCAGCTCGATCCGCTGCGTGCGGACGAGCTTGCCGTCGCTGTCGTCGTCGTAGACGCCGACAGCGACGCGGTGCGTGCGCAGCTCACCGGCGCCCGGCTTCGCGCCGCTCTGCACGACGGCGAACGAGGTGAACTTGCCGGCGTCGTCGAGCTGGTAGCGCGGGCTGAGCGAGTTGAGGCCGGTCGTCTCCAGCCACTGCGCGCTCCACCACGACAGGTCGCGGCCGGACGCCTCTTCCAGCGCCGACAGCAGGTCCGCCAGCGTCGCGTTGCCCCAGGCGTGCTTGCCGAAGTACACCTTCAGGCCGTCGAGGAAGTGATCGAGGCCGACGTAGGCGACGAGCTGCTTCAGGACACTGGCGCCCTTGGCGTACGTGATGCCGTCGAAGTTCACCTCGACCGCGTGCAGGTCCACGATGTCCGCGGCGATCGGGTGCGTCGACGGGAGCTGATCCTGCCGGTACGCCCAAGACTTCTCGATGTTCGCGAAGCTGGTCCACGCGTTCTTGTACTCGGTCGCCTCGGCCTGCGCGAGCACACTGGCGAAGGTCGCGAACGACTCGTTCAGCCAGAGGTCGTCCCACCAGCGCATGGTGACGAGGTCGCCGAACCACATGTGCGCCATCTCGTGGAGCAGCGTCTCGGCGCGGCGCTCGTACGAGTAGCGGGTGACGCGGCTCCGGAAGACGTAGTCCTCCAGGAAGGTGACGGCGCCGGCGTTCTCCATCGCGCCCGCGTTGAACTCCGGCACGAACAGCTGGTCGTACTTCGAGAACGGGTACGGCGTGCCGAACTTCTGGTGGTAGAAACCGAATCCCTGCTTGGTTTCGGTGAACAGGCGCTCGGCGTCCATGTGCTCGGCGAGCGAGGAGCGGCAGTAGATGCCCAGCGGGATCGTGCGGTGCTCGTCGCTGAACTCGTCGTGCCATTCCGAGTACGGACCGGCGATCAGCGCGACGAGGTAGGTCGAGATCCGCTCGGACTCCTTGAACACCGTGCGGACAGCGCCCTCAGGGGTTTCCTCCGCGGACTCCACCTGTGCGTTGGAGATGATCTTCCAGTCCTTCGGCGCGGTCACCGCGAGGCGGTACACCGACTTCAGGTCCGGCTGGTCGAAACAGGCGAACATCCGCTTGGCGTCGGCGGTTTCGAACTGGGTGTACAGGTACACGCTTTCGTCGACCGGGTCGATGAAGCGGTGCAGACCCTCACCGGTGTTCATGTAGCGGCAGTCCGCGTGCACGACGAGTTCGTTGGCCTCGGCCAGCGCGGGCAGTTCGATGCCCTTGTCCTCGACGTACGCCGAGACGTCCACGGCGGTGCCGTTGAGGTCGGCCGAGCGGACCGCTTCCGCCACGATGTCGATCCACGTCCGCTCACCGGCGGTCTTGCTCGAGAAACGGACCTTGGTGGTCGACTCGAAGGTCTTCGCGCCGGGACCACCGCGACCGTCTGTCAGATCGAGCTCGATTTCGTAGGACTCGACGTCCAGCAGAGCGGCGCGCTGCTTGGCTTGGTCGCGGGTCAGGTTCGGGGCGGGCACGGGCACCTCTGGTTACTGGTATCGGTTGTCGGTTGTAACTAATCTTTGCATCCAATCATGCTGCGGTATCGGCTGACGACGGGGAACAAGCGCGATCTCGTGGCTGTTGCTCCAATCGGGGTGCGCCCCCGAAGTTTGTCGCGTCTTCAGCCAGCAGGGAGTGTTCGATGACCACCGCTTCAGACACCGTGAAGGTCGATTTCTATTTTGACCCGGTTTGTCCGTTCGCCTGGATCACCTCGCGATGGATTCTCGAGGTCGAGAAGCAGCGTGACCTTGACCTGAACTTCCGGGTGATGAGCCTGTCCGTGCTCAACAGTGGCCGTGAAGGGCTGCCCGAGGAGTACAAAGAGCTTCTGGAGAAGGGCTGGGGTCCCGTCCGTGTCGCCATCGCGCTCGCGCAGCTCAAGGGCGAGGCGGTGCTGCGCGACTTCTACACCGAGTACGGCACCCGCTGGCACAACCAGGGCAACAAGGACTTCGACGTGGTGATCAAGGAGGCACTGGAGGCCGTCGGCGCGCCGGCCGAGCTGGCTGAGGCCGCGACGTCGACGGAGTACGACGAGGCGCTCCTGAAGAGCCACCACGAAGGCATGGACCCGGTCGGCATGGATGTCGGCACGCCGACCCTGCACATCGACGGCGTCGCGTTCTTCGGCCCGGTGCTGAGCTCCATCCCGAAGGGCGAGGACGCGCTGAAGGTGTTCGACGGCGCCCGGTTGCTCGCGAGCTACCCGGACTTCTACGAACTGAAGCGCACCCGATCGGGTGACCTCAACTTCGAGTGACGCGGTAAGGCGCTATGAACGGACCGTTCCTGGCGAAAAACGCCAGGAACGGTCCGTTCATAGCATCTTGGGTCACATGGAGGAGCCCTCGGCGACCAGGGGCTCCAGCAGAAGGCCTTCGTTCATCCGCATCATGACGCGCATGGCCATGTCGTTGGCGAAGAGCGCGAGCACGGCGCCGTCGTCGCGGATGAGTACCTCGCTCTGCCGTCCACCGTCCACAATGGACCGCTGAGCCGGGTCGACGAGCCGCCGGACTGTGCTGTACGGCAACGGTTCCAGTCGCGCGGCCGACTTGAACTCCACGGCGAGCCGGTGCGCGGCGACCTCGAACTGCATCGGGCCGACAGCGGCGAGCACGGGCACCCCGTCACCGCGGCGGTCCGAGCGCAGCAGCTGCACGACACCTTCCGCGCCGAGCTGCTCGATGCCCTTACGGAAATGCTTGACCCGGCTGAGGTCCTTCGGCCACGCGACGGTGAAGTGCGACGGCGCGAAGCTCGGCAGGCCGGGGAACTTCACTGTCGGCTTGCCGTCGTAGAGCGTGTCGCCGACGCGCAGCGCCGAGGCGTTGATCAGCCCGACGACGTCGCCGGGGTATGCGGTGTCCACAGTGGACCGTTGCTGGCCGAAGACCTGCTGCGCGTACTTGGTCGCGAACGGCTTGTTGGTGGTCGCGTTGGTGACCACCATGCCGCGCTCGAACGTCCCGGAGCAGACCCGCGCGAACGCGACCTGATCACGGTGCGCCGCGTCCATGCCCGTCTGCACCTTGAACACGAAGGCCGAGAACGGCGCTTCGAGCGGACGTGGCTTCTCCTCCGCGTCGAGCCGTGGCTCGGGCTGCGGCGCCAGCTTGGTGAGCAGGTCGAGCAGGTGCCGGACGCCGAAGTTCGTCACGGCCGCGCCGAAGAGGACCGGCGTCGCCGTCGCGTTGTGGTACTTCTCGAGGTCGAACTCGCCGCCGGACTCGGCCAGCAGCTCGGACTCCTCGTAGGCGCGGACCCAGTCCTCGCCCTCTTCTTGTTCGGCCTGCTCGGGCGTGAAGCGGATCTCGGGGGCGGCCGTCGCGCCACCGGCGGTGCGCTGGAAGCGGACGAAGTTGCCGTCCTCGCGGTCCAGCACGCCGCGGAAGTGCCCGGCGTCACCGACCGGCCAGGTCAGCGGCATCGGCTGCAGCCCGATCCGGTTCTGCAGCTCCTCACAGAGCTCGAGTGCGTCACGGCCCGGGCGGTCCCACTTGTTGATGAAGGTGATCACCGGGATGCCGCGATACCGGCAGACGTCGAACAGCTTCAGCGTCTGTGGCTCCAGGCCCTTGGCCGCGTCGAGGAGCATCACCGCGGAGTCGACGGCGGAGAGCACGCGATAGGTGTCCTCCGAGAAGTCCGCGTGACCGGGGGTGTCGACGAGGTTGATCACCGCGTCGCCGTAGGAGAACTGCAGCGCCGCCGAGGTGATGGAGATCCCTCGGGCCTGCTCCATCTCCATCCAGTCGGACACCACGCCCTGGCGGTTCGCCTTGCCGTGCACCGCGCCCGCCGACGAGATCGCCCTGGCGTGCAGCGCCAGCGCCTCTGTCAGGGTGGACTTCCCGGCGTCGGGGTGGCTGATCACGGCGAAAGTGCGTCGGCGGGAGGCTTCGCGGATCACTTCGGACGTCGCCACGCCCAGGGTGCTGTCTGCAGTCATGGTCCCTTAAACGTACTTCTTCCTGCTCTCGCGCTCGCAGGCGCACGCCTACGGAGCTTTGAGAGCGGCGAGCGTCACATCCTCGGGGTACGGCGAGCGGGCCAAAGCTTCGGCTTCGGAGAGCTCTTGCGCCTTCACCGCGATGTGGATTTCGACCAGCTCGGCCAGCTTCTGCCGCTGGTCACCGACGAATTCGCGGCCGACCGCGTTGCCATGCCCGGGGACCACGGTGTCGGCGTTGAGAGCGAGGATCGCGTCGAGCGCGGCCGGCCAGTGGGCCAGGTCGTTGTCGACGCCGAAGGAATCCGCGCTGAAGCCGCTCGGGGCGTTTTCGATCACGTCCCCGGCGAACACGATGCTCGCGTCCGGCACGTGGACCAGCACGTCGTGACCGGTGTGCGCCTTGCCCGGATGGAGGAGGACCACCTTCCGGCCGCCGAGGTCGAGCTCGGCCAGCGAGGCGAACAGCTTGTCCGGCAGGTGGATCTCGGTGCGGTCGAGCGCGTCGGCGATCTCCGGTTTGCCCCGCTCGCGGTACCACTCCGCGCGGCGTTCCCGGGAAGCGGCGCCGTGCTCGGTGAGTTCGGCATGGCAGTCCTCGTGCGCCCAGACGTCGCAGGGCAGGAACGCGGCGGTGCCGTAGCAGTGGTCGAAATGCGCGTGGGTGTAGACGACCGACCACGGCTTGTCGGTGATCTCGCGGACGGCCTCGGCCAGTTCCGCGCCCTGCTCGACGTCGCCGCGGGTGTCGACCACCAGGCAGGACGTCTCGCCGATGACCAGGCCGACGGTCAGGTCCAGCTCTTCGTAGCGCCGGGAGAACACGCCCTCGGCGAGCTTGATCCACCGTTTAGTCACTGGAGAACCCCTTTGTCCAACGTCGGTGCGTGCGCGCTCACGTCAATTTCAGCAGCGAGCGCTACGTCACCGCCATGGCCCCCCACTGTCAGCTCGCGCCCGGACGTGCACTCCAGCAGAGCGACGCCGATATCGGTGCCCCGGTAAGCCGTCGCCGCGAGCTTCGCCTCCGCGGACGCCGAGCGGCCGTGACGCAGGAGCGCGGCCACGATCGCGCCCGCGCCGAGGTGGTCTTCGACACAGGGCCGCAGCGGGCCGAAAGTCTTGCCGCCCAGCAGGTTCACGCCCCAGCGCTCGCCGCCGGGAATTACCCCGACGGGCCTGCCATCCCCCAGCTCGTGTGCCTTTTCCGCGATCGCAGACGCGTTGCGCAGGCAGCCCACGAGCACGTGAACCGGGGTTTTCGCCGCCGCCGCGCAGAGCGTCGCGCCGTTCGGGGACGGCAGCGCGAGCAGCTTCCCGGCGGGGAAGGTCACGACCGAGGACGGCCGCAACGTCCATTCGCCTTCTTTTGCCGGCACTGTCCCGGCCGGCACCGCTCCGGCTTCGGCCGCCGCGGCGGCGGCCCGCTCGTCACGCCAGGCGAGCGGCAGTACGCGCCCACCTCGGCCGACGACGAGATCGGTCGTCGTGCTGAACGACAGCACGTCGACGATCACCAGCACAGCGCAGTCTTCGCTGAGTGCTTCTATCCCTTCGGCGCCCCACTCGAGCCTGACGTCACTTCCGTGTTGTCCCCAGATCTCCACCCCCCAGAGCATGCCGGGCCGATGTCCGGATGGCAGACTTCGTGCCTGTGCGCGTCTATTTGGGATCCGACCATGCGGGCTTCGAGCTCAAGAACCACCTGGTGAGCCACCTCGAGAAGCAGGGCCACGAGGTGACAGACATCGGTCCGTACGTCTATGACGCGGCGGACGACTATCCGGCGTTCTGCGTCGAGACCGCGCGTCGCGTGGTGGCCGACGAAGGCAGTCTCGGGCTGGTCATCGGCGGGTCGGGCAACGGTGAGCAGATCGCGGCGAACAAGGTGCCTGGCGCCCGGGCGGCGCTCGCCTGGAAGCCGGAGATCGCGCAGCTCGCCCGTGAGCACAACCACGCGCAGCTGCTCGGGATCGGTGCGCGGATGCACACCGTCGAAGAAGCCGTCGAGATCGTCGAGACGTTCCTCGCGACCGAGCCATCGCCGGAAGAGCGGCATCAGCGCCGTATCGACCAGTTGCTCGAGTACGAGCGCACCGGCACGCCGCCGCCGCTGCCCGCGTAACCAGGGCGCATGGAACGGTCTTCTCGCGTTTGGCTGCTCACCCCGCTGGTCGCGGTCGTGGTCACGATGGTCGGCGCGATCGTGCTGTTCAAGGTGCAGGCGGATCGGACGATCTGGCTCGCGGCCTGTGACAGCCGGACGTTCATCGGCTGCGGGCTGGCGTCGATCTTCTTCTGCGCGGCCGCGGTGGTGATCGCCGTCGGTGTCGCGGCGGGTATCGCGCGTCGCCGCGATCGCTCCGCGGTCGGTGCGGTGGGTGTGGGTTTCCTTGTGGCCGTGGTGTGTCTCGCCGGTTTGCTCGGCGCGACGGCGGCTGCCGGGGCGGTGATGACCTGATGCCCGAAGGACACACGCTCCACCGGCTCGCCCGGATGCACAAACGTCAGTACGGCGGCTCTCCCGTGGAGGTCACCAGCCCGCAGGGACGGTTCGCCGACGAGGCGTCCCGTGTGGATGGTCAGGTGCTCGTGAGCGCCGAAGCGTACGGGAAACACCTGTTCCACCACTACGGTCCACATGGGACAGTGCACGTCCACCTCGGGCTGTACGGCACCTTCAGTGAGACGGCCGGGCCGCCGGCCGCGCCGGTCGGGCAGGTCCGGATGCGGATGGTCGGCCGTACACAGTGGACCGATCTGCGCGGCCCCACGCGCTGTGAGCTGCTCGACGAGGACCAGGTCGACGCCATCAAGGCGCGGCTCGGCCCGGATCCGCTGCGCCGGGACGCCAAGCCCGACCTCGCGTGGGAGCGTATTTCGCGCTCGAAGACGTCGCTGGCCGTGCTGCTGATGGACCAGGCCGTCATCGCAGGCGTTGGCAACGTGTACCGCGCGGAGGTCCTCTTCCGGCACGGGATCGCGCCGACGCTGCCCGGGAAGGCGCTGGATTCGGCGCTGTGGAAGGACGTCTGGGAAGACCTGGTCATGCTGATGCGCATCGGTGTCCGGATCGGGCGGATCGACACCGTCGCGCCGGAACACCTGCCCGAGGCGACCGGCCGGGCGCCTCGCGTCGACAGGCACGGCGGCGAGGTCTACGTCTATCGCCGCACCGGTCTGCCGTGCCTGGTCTGCGGAACGCCGGTCGAACACAAAGAACTGGCAGGCCGGAACCTGTATTGGTGCCCGACCTGCCAGCCCGTTTAGTTCTTAGAAGTCGAACCCGCCACCGCCGTCGAAACCGCCGCTGTCGAATCCACCACCATCGAATCCGCCCATGTCGCCGCCACCGTCGCCGCCCATGTCTCCACCGGCGTCGCCGCCCGCGTCACCGGAGTCGATGGCGTCCTGCTGGCCGGCGTCGTAACCGGATTCCCAGGCCGAAGCGCTGGCGATCCCGGACATACCGGAGAACATCGCGCTGAACAGGAACATGGAACCGAGGCCCCACGCGCCCGCGACCAGTGCTGGCTTCCACCACGGCTCGCTGTACCAGCCCTGCGGAACCGGACGCCCGGCCACGCGGCCGCCGGGGTAGTAGTGCGGGGTGTGCTCGCCCGGCTCGGGAGAGGCCTCGTACACCTGGCCGTCGACATCCACGCGACGGTGCTCGGTGACCTCGCCCGCCCGTTCGCGCTCGACGTCGCGCGGCAGGTCGGGGCCCGGATCCATGTCCATCGCGATCCTTGCGGCCCGCACGTAGTACAGGCCCTCGACCGCGGTGTCCTTGACCAGCCTGGCCTGCTCGATGGACTGCGCCTGCTCCATTTGGGAGCCGGCGGCGTTGTACCGCTCGGAGGCGTCGGCCATGGCCTGCTGGGCCGCGATGTTGGACCCGGCCAGGTTCAGAACCTGACCGCCGAGCCGCTCCAGCAGGCGCCGCGCGTCCGCCTTCGCGTCGTCGAGTTTCCGTTGCTTGGCAGCGGCCGACGACTTGATGAAGTACAGCGCCCCTCCGACGACTAGGACGAGGAGCACGATCAGCGTGATCGCGGTGCCCATGAGTCACTCCCGGATTGTTCGGTGTCTTGAACCGGACAACGAGGACCGACCGCCGCATGTTCCCGGCCAGTGCTGTCCTAGTGACGCGGGGCACTGCCGGTGACCTGCTGTGTCCGGTGCGCGACGAGGGTCCGGACGGGGACATCTTCGACGAAACGGCCGTCGGGCTGGGCGGCGAGCAGCGCCGAGCGGAGGTCGGCGTCGAATCCGGCGCGTTGGTCCGGGTTCAGCCGTTCGAGGGGAGCGGCGGAGTAGAAGGACCCGATGACTTCGTCCACGGTGAATTCCTCGGTGTAGTCGATCGCGTGCTCCTCGACGGTGAAACCCGCTTCGCCGAGCAGAATCCGGTAGCGGGCGCGATCGCTGGGGCTGCAGCCACAGGTCGGGAAGCTCAAGTTGGTGAACCACTTCCGCGACACGTCGGCGAGTGCTCGTGCCCAGGCCGTTTCCTGGATCCAGACCGGGGTTCCGTTGGAGATCACCGCGATCCCGCCGCCGGGACGCAGCAACGGCATCAGCGCGGCGAACAACTGGGCGGCGTCCATCCAGTGCAGGGCTTGACCGATCGTCACCACATCCAGGCCTTCCTTGCCCAGCAACGAGTCCAAAGAGGACACCTGTTGGTCGGAGCCGAGTACCCAGGTCACGTTGGCTGCTTCGGTTCCGGCCAGCGCGAGCATGTCGGGCGACGGATCCATGCCGATGACCGCGCCCGCTTTCGCGGCGAGCGGGATCGTGAGCTGGCCGGTGCCACAGCCCAGGTCGAGCACGCGTGAGTGGGGACCCAGGCCGAAGGTCGAAGCCAGGTAGTCGATCAGGCCCGGTCGGTAGCCGCGTCGGTGCTTCGCGTAGTTGTCGGCCACTTCGCCGGCGAAGGTCTGCACAGGTGCCATGCCTCAGAGCTTGGTGGGAAAAGTCCCCGGTAGGCAACGGATTCCGCTCGAAGCGATCGTGAGGCTTGTGGCGCAGACTGGTTTGCGGTACAAACTAGGGGAGGTTTGCGGCGCAAACTCGAAGGGGGAGCGGTGGAGATGACAACCGACGACACTGAAGGCTCAGAGATTCCCTTGTCCGCCAAGGAATCCCTGGATCTCATCGACCGGCAGCAAGCCGAGATGGACCGCGACTTCTCGGGTTTCGTGGTGACGCTCAACGCGATGTGGGCGGTGCTGTGGTTCGTGGCTTTCGCCGCGTTTCACGTCGCGGGGAACGGCTGGCCGGGGTCGTGGTACTCGTACGGCGTCGCCGCGGTGATCATGGGTGTGGCGATCTTGGCCGGCGTGGTGGTCTCTACGGTTCTCGGGGTTCGTAGTGGCCGCGGGCGGCGCGGACCGAGCATGGTCAGCGGCGCGTTGTACGGCTGGACGTGGACAGTCAGCTATGCCGCGCTTGTCGCGATCAACCTGTCGATCATGGGGCGCGGATTGCCCGACGACGCCGTTCCGTCGCTCTGGATCGGGTCGATGATGTTGCTCGCGGGCGCGCTCTCGATGGCGGGCGGCGCGATGTTCCGGGACATCGGGCAGTACGTGCTCGGCATCTGGCTACTGCTGGTCGGTATCGCCTGTGTGCTCGTGGGGGTCGACTACCAGGCGTTGGCGATCGCTTTCGGCGGCCTGGTCGGGTTCGGCATGCGGGCCGTGTTCGCGCGGCGTGGGCTGCGAGTCGCCGCATGAGCTTGGAGACGGAGCTGGACCCGGTGATCCACGTCCAGGCCCGGCTCCGGGTCATGGTCGCGCTCGCCGCGTTGCCCGACGGGGACTCGGTTTCCTTTCCCCGGGTGCGCGAGGTGCTCGACATGACCGCCGGGAACCTGTCGACGCATCTGCGAAAACTGGAAGAAGCGGGGTACGTTGAGATCGTCAAGACCCATGAGCGGCGCACTCCGGTGACGTATGTGTCGCTCACCGGCAAGGGGCGTCTCGCCTTCGGGGAGTACCGCAAAGCGTTGCGTGCTCTACTGGACGCATCAAACTAGAACACGTTATAGTTCCGCGGTATGAAGTTCTCCCTCTCCGTCGCGATGAACCCGCTCGACCAGCTCGCCGACCTGGCGCGCACCGCCGAGGAGTACGGCTTCACCTCGATCGCGCTGCCCGATTCGCTCTTCTACTCGGAAACGGTGTCCGCGGACTACCCGTACACCCCCGACGGCAGCCGGTTCTGGACCGAGGAAACCCCGTGGGTCGACCCGCTGATCGCCGCCGCCGCGATGGGCGCGGTGACCACCGACATCGAGTTCTACACCTCGGTGCTCAAGCTCGGCTCGCGTAACCCGGTGCTGCTCGCCCGGCAGGTCGGCTCGGTCGCGGCGCTGACCGGCGGCCGGTTCGGACTGGGCCTCGGCGTCGGCTGGTCGCCCGAGGAGTTCGAGTGGTGCGGGGTGCCGTACGAGAACCGCGGCAAGCGGGTGGACGAGGCGATCGACGTGCTGCGGCTGATCCTCGGCGGCGGCATGGTCGAGTACCACGGCAAGTTCTTCGACTTCGACAAGCTCAGGATGAGCCCCACGCCGGCCAAGCGCGTGCCGATCTACATCGGCGGCCACACCGACGTCGCCCTGCGGCGCGCGGTCCGCGTCGCCGACGGCTGGACGTCGGCGATGATGAAGTTCGACGACCTTCGCGACACCATCGCGAAGCTGCGGGGCATGTTGGCCGACGCGGGCCGTGGCGACGACCCGTTCGAGTACCAGGCCGTATGCATCGACCGGTTCGGCCTCGACGGCTACCGGCAGCAGGGCGACATCGGCGTCACCGACATCCTGACCATGCCGTGGGTCTTCGACGGCATCGGCTTCGACGCCGAAGTGGGGCCGAAGAAGGACGCGATCAAGAAGTTCGGCGACGAAATCATCTCGAAGATCTAAGGAGCCGGACATGGACGTCGAAGTCTGCTGGGACACCGCCGCCGACCAGCCTGCCGCGCGGGTGGCCGCGTTGTGCTCGATGACCGCGGTCTCCCGCGGCGAGAAGGACGAATGGCTGGCGCTCTTCGCGCCCGACGCCGTCGTCGAAGACCCCGTCGGCCCGTCGATGTTCGACGCCGAAGGCAAGGGCCACCATGGCCACGAGGGCATCTCGGCGTTCTGGGACGCCACCATCGCCCACGTGCTGCGGTTCGAGTTCGTCATCCGCGACTCGTTCGCGAACGGCGCCGAGGTCGCGAACATCGGCACGATCACCACGTTCCTGCCCGGCAACTACCGCGTCGACACCGACGGCGTGTTCATCTACCGCGTGGGGGAGGACGGGCTGATCCGCTCGATGCGCGCCCACTGGGAACCGGAGCGCGCTATGGCGACCGCGCGGGTCGTCGCGGATACAGAAACGGCGGCCCCGGAGTCCGGAACCGCCGTCTGACCTGCAGTTTTTTGCGCTGAGCGGGTGACGGGAATCGAACCCGCGTAGCTAGTTTGGAAGACTAGGGCTCTACCATTGAGCTACACCCGCGTGCTCCCGGAGGACCGGGTGCTCAGCTAGCTTAGCGGCTACCGCTAGGCTGTTGACGCACCGCCCCCCGAGGGCGGGGATCGGGATGTGGCGCAGCTTGGTAGCGCATTCGCTTTGGGAGCGAAGGGTCGCAGGTTCAAATCCTGTCATCCCGACCAATGTGGGCCTGACCTGCGGGTCAGGCCCACATTCATGTCCAGCTCGCGCCGGTCCGCCTTGTCGGGACGCTCAGCGGCCATCCGCTTTGCGAGATGTCGGCATGACGTGATACCCCGCGTGCGCAACTACCGCCATCTGTCGACAGCAATGCCACTGACTTAAGCTCGACTCAAGATCATCATTACCCTGGATGACTGGCATGCCACGCTCCGTGGCGACTCGGGTGTGGGTGCCAGGTGTGGCCAGTGCAGCCGCTTCTGG
>NZ_DASYMU010000015.1:0-5351 GCF_036008905.1 Amycolatopsis sp.
TTGTTTCGTAGAGTTACGGTGGTTATAGCGCCAGGGAAACGCCCGGTCCCATTCCGAACCCGGAAGCTAAGCCTGGTAGCGCCGATGGTACTGCAGTCGAAGGATTGTGGGAGAGTAGGACACCGCCGGACACAATTTAAAAAGACCCGGAACCCCGGTCGAGGACCTGCATGGTTCTCCCGGGGTTCCGGGCTTTTCTGCGCCCACAACCTTTCGCCCTGGAATGCACTTATCCGTGCACAGATCGCGTTCACGCGGTCAGGGAGTGCACTCACCCGTGCACAGAGTGCACTTACCCCGGATCGGCCCGAGTGCAGTCTGTGCACGGGTGCGTGCGGGGTGTGCACGGATGAGGGCAGGCTGGGGACGGGTGGGGACATGGGGAAGGCCACCTTGCGGGGCAAGGTGGCCTTCGGAGCGAGCGGAGGGGGTTACTTGATGGCGGAGCCGGCTTGCCATTGGGTCCAGCTTTGGGTCCAGTCGCCGTAGAGGTCCCAGACCGGGAGCTGTGGGCCGCCGGAGTTGGTCACCTCGACGACGTCGCCGAGGCCTAAGTTCTGGTAGAACCACTGCGCGTTGGCGGAGTTCAGGTTGATGCAGCCGTGCGAGACGTTCGAGCTGCCCTGGGCGCCGACGCTGTTCGGGTTCTCGTGGACGAACTCACCGTCGTTCGAGATCCGCTGCGACCACTTCTCGTTGGACTTGTAGTAGCCGGGCTGCCCCTGGCAGACGCCGTAGGTGCACGAGTCCATTGTGTAGTTCTCGTGCTTGTCCGAAATGACGTGCGCGCCGAGATGTGTCGGCGTGGCGTCCTTTCCCAGCGAAATGGGCATGGACTTCACCATTTCGCCATTGTGGAAAATCTGCATCTGCTCGGTGTTGCCGTCGGCTTTCGCGATCCACGAATCGTGCACCTTGTACGTTTCGGTGCGGTCCTCGGCTCCGAAAACGCCGTTGCCGAAATCGACGCCGTAGATATTGGCGGTGACCTTCAATGTGGTGCCGGCCTGCCAGTACACCTTCGGGCGGTAGTGGACGTTCTTGTCGTCGATCCAGAACCAGCCGCCTTCCTGTTTCGGCGTCGATTCGACGGACAGCTGCTTTTCGACATCCGCCTTGTTCTTCACCGACTGGCCGAAACTGAACACGATCGGCTGACCGACCCCGACGCCGGTGCTCGCGACCGCGGACGGCGCCGGGATCAGGTTCGCGTTCGCCTGCTGCTTCGGCTTGAGCGTCGTCACCTGGCTCTGCTGCTCGATCGGCGTTCCGTTGGTGCTCTTGGCGTGCGCCAGGACCTTGTACGTGCTGCCGTATCCCAGAGGCTCGGTGGACACCCAGGAGAGACTGTCCTCGGCCAGCTTTCCGGCCACGGTCTTTCCCTTGGCCGTGTTCGTCACCGTGACGTCGACGAGCGTGCCATTGGTGGCCTTGACGGTGATCGGCGTCGCCGGGTTGACGTTGGTGCCCCCCGCCGGATCGATCGTCACCGCCACGGCCGGCTCACTCGGCTTGCTGCCCGACGGCGCGGGCCCGCCCACCGACGGACTGCCGCCGTCCGAACTGCACGCCGAAAGTACGAGCGCCGCGACGAGAAACCCGGTGACGCCCGTGATACGGGGTCTTGCCGGAGAAAGTAAATTCTTCTTGGGAAACATTTTGTCTCTTTTTTGTAATATCGGGTGTGCGGCCATTAACCTCAAAACTACGCGAACTTAGGACGTCTTTTCCGTGGCGTTGTTGCCCGCCCGTGGGATGTGTCACCGTTCCGTTACAGCACGAGCCCCGGGCTTCCATAAAGTCCGGGGCCGGTTACCTCGAGAATTTCGAGATATGTCCGGGCCGTCTCATATGCCTGATTGGTCAATTCCGCGGTCCGGGTGAAATCCAGTGGGCTGAGCCGGATCGGCGCCGGTCCCGGCAGGTAGACCACGGGTACTTCCGCGGCGGCGATCGGCGCTTCCAGCACGGCCTGGTTCCGCATGCTGATCATGGCGGTGAACATCAGCACCTCGGCGAAGGTGTGCGGCGCGCCCGGCATCTTGCCAGGGAACGCGCAGTCGAGCACGACCAGTGACTTGGCGCCCATTTCGAGCGCTTGGCGCATCGGGACGTTCGCGACCAGGCCGCCGTCGTAGAGCAGCTTGCCGACGTGCTCCACCGGCGGGTAGATGCCGGGGATGGCCGCGCTCGCCAGCAGTGCCGGGCGTAGTTCTCCTTCGCGGAGGAGGACGGGCTTGGCCGTGTCGACGTCGGTGACGACGACACCGAGCGGCAGCGCGAGGTCCTCGAAGCGCAAGCCGTGCCCGATGTGCTCGTCGATGATCGACGCGAGCCCGGTGTTCGGGAACAGATGTGTCTTGCTGTGCCGCAGCGTCCGCACCTGGCTGAACACCCCGCCGGGGAAAGCCTCGTGCTTGGTCATCGACGACCAGATCTTCTGCAGCCGGGACGCCGAGTCGCCGCCGGGCATCGCGAGCACCGCGGCGTTGAGCGATCCCACGGACGTGCCGGTCACCAGGTCGGGGCTGATTCCGGCCTCCGCGAGCGCACGCAGCATGCCTACCTGCATCGAGCCGAGGCTGCCGCCACCGCCCATGACGAAACCGATCGGGCCGGGAAGGTTCAGTTCGGGCATACGGCCGAATCTAATCCTCGTGCCGACAGTGGCTTCCGAATTCGCTACCAATGGGTAACACTCGTGGGTAGTGATGTGACTCACACTGGCTCACACAGCGAGGAGGCGGCCGTGGCCGACCAGCCGAAGGTGACGGAGAAGGAAGCCCGGGCAGTAGCCGAGGAAGCCCGCGAGAGCGGCTGGAACCAGCCCTCCTTCGCCAAAGAGCTCTACCTCGGCCGATTCCGCCTCGATCTCGTTCACCCCCACCCGCGGCCGACGCCGGAAGCCGCCGCCAAGGCCACGAAATTCCTCACCGACCTGCGCGCGTACTGCGAGACCCTCGACGGCGCGGTGATCGAGCGCGAGGCCCGCATCCCGGACGAGTACGTCAAGGGCCTCGCCGAACTCGGCTGCTTCGGCGTCAAGATCCCCGAGGAGTACGGCGGCCTCGGGCTGACGCAGGTCGCCTACAACCAGGCGCTGATGCTGGTCGGCTCGGTGCACTCCACGCTCGGGGTGCTGCTGTCCGCGCACCAGTCCATCGGCGTCCCGGAGCCGCTGAAACTCGCCGGCACCCCGGAACAGAAGGCGAAGTTCCTGCCGCGCTGCGCCAAGGGCGCGGTCACGGCGTTCCTGCTTACCGAGCCCGACGTCGGATCCGACCCGGCGCGGCTCGCGACGTCGGCGACACCGACCGAGGACGGCGAGGCGTACGAGCTCAACGGCGTGAAGCTCTGGACCACCAACGGGGTGGTCGCCGAGCTTGTCGTCGTGATGGCCAGGGTGCCGAAGAGCGAGGGCCACCGCGGCGGCGTCACGGCGTTCATCGTCGAAGCGGACTCGCCGGGGCTCACCGTGGAGCGGCGTAACCAGTTCATGGGCCTGCGCGGTATCGAGAACGGCGTCACGCGGTTCCACAACGTCCGCGTGCCCAAGGAGAACGTCGTCGGCGGGGAGGGCAAGGGATTGAAGATCGCGCTGGCGACGCTCAACACCGGTCGCCTGTCGATCCCGGCTTTGTGCGCGGGCGCCGGGAAGTGGTGCCTGAAGATCGCCCGCGAATGGTCGGCGGAACGCGTCCAGTGGGGCAAACCGCTGGCGGAACATGGTGCCGTGGCGAGCAAGATCTCGTTCATCGCCGCGACGACCTACGCGCTCGAAGCCGTCCTCGACCTCTCCGCGCATATGAGCGACGAGGGCCGCAATGACATCCGGATCGAGGCGGCGCTGGCGAAGCTGTGGGCCAGCGAGATGTCGTGCCTGATCGCCGACGAGCTGATGCAGATCCGTGGCGGCCGCGGTTACGAGACGGCGGAATCCCTTGCGGCGCGTGGAGAACGCGCGGTGCCGGTCGAGCAGATGGTGCGGGACCTCCGGATCAACCGGATCTTCGAGGGTTCGTCGGAGATCATGCATCTGCTCATCGCGCGCGAGGCCGTCGACGCGCATCTCTCGGCGGCGGGCGCCCTGGCCGACGCCGACGCGGACGTCAAGAGCAAGGCGAAAGCGGCGGCGAAGGCCAGTGGTTTCTACGCGAAATGGCTGCCGCAGCTGGTGAGCGGCAAGGGGCAGGTGCCGACGTCGTTCCGCGAATTCGGGCCGCTCGCGAACCACCTGCGCTACGTCGAGCGCACCGCGCGCAAGCTGGCGCGGTCGACGTTCTACGGCATGGCGCGCTGGCAGGCCGGACTCGAGAAGCGCCAAGGCTTCCTGGGCCGGGTCGTCGACATCGGGGCCGAACTGTTCGCGATGTCCGCGTCCTGCGTCCGTGCCGAGATGCAGCGCAGTGACGATCCTTCGCGCGGCGCGGCGGCTTACGAACTGGCCGAAGCGTTCTGCCAGCAGTCACGCCTGCGCGTCGAGAAGCTGTTCGATGCCTTGTGGGACAACACCGACGACCTCGACTTCCGGCTCACGGCCGATGTCCTCAAAGGACGGCACACCTGGCTCGAAGAGGGCGTGCTGGACCTCAGTGAGGGCACCGGCCCGTGGATCGCGCATTGGGAGGAGGGCGCGTCGACAGAGGAGAACCTCTCCCGGCGCTATATCCCTCCGACCAAGTAGCTACTTCGCGAGTCTGGCGAGGACGGAGCTGGCTTCTTGCGCGGACGCGCCCTCGACGACCAAGTGCGACAGGTTGTCGGGGAGCGTCTCGCCGCGGTGCGCCTTCGTCTGGGCGTACAGACGTCCTGCTCGATAGGACGAGCGGACCAACGGCCCCGCCATGACCCCCGCGAAACCCATCGCCTCAGCGGCCTTCGAGTGCTCGACGAACTCCTCCGGCTTCACCCAGCGGTCCACCGGATGGTGCCGCGGCGACGGCCGCAGGTACTGCGTGATCGTCAAGATCTCACACCCCGCGTCGACCAGATCCCGCATCGCCGGAGCGACCTCGTCCGGCGTCTCGCCCATGCCCAGGATCAGATTCGACTTCGTCACCAACCCGGCCTCCCGCGCCGCGGTGATCACCGACAACGACCGCGCGTAGCGGAAACCAGGACGAATCCGCTTGAAAATCCGCGGCACCGTCTCCACGTTATGCGCCAGCACCTCAGGCCGCGAAGAGAAAACCTCGGCGAGCTGCTCAGGATCCGCGTTGAAGTCCGGGATCAGCAACTCGACGCCGGTACCCGGGTTCAACGCATGGATCTGACGGACAGTCTCCGCGTACAGCCACGCGCCACCGTCATCCAGGTCATCACGCGCGACACCGGTCACCGTCGAGTAGCGC
>NZ_DASYMU010000016.1:0-55076 GCF_036008905.1 Amycolatopsis sp.
GGACCTCACCGAATGGATTCTGTAGCACGCCCTCGTAGAAGCAGGTCACGACGCCCGAAGTCCCCACGTCCAGCTGTCGTACGAGCTCACCCGCGTCAAGATGGCACGACGTCGACCAGACGACACCCACCATCATCCCCCCACACCCCGGCACCCCACCCACCATTTTCCACAGCTCACGATGGCCCCCAGGGCCCCACAAAGCTGTCGACAGATGGCGACAGACCTAGTTCACGGTTTCGAGCATGGTGGCGGTGGAGGCCAGGTCCAGCCACGAGCTCCAGCCACCCGCGGCCGTCGCGGGCTCGGCCCACGGCATGGAGCTCCGCACCAGCCGTACCCCCTGCCGGCCCAGCCACCGCAGCAGGACGCCCACTTCCTCACCGTTCGCACCGAACAACGGCCCGGGCTCCGGCAACACCGTCTCCGCCGACGCCACCAGCGCCTCCACCACCGGCATCGGCGGCGTCCCGCGCCGCGCGACGCCCGCGGACGCGAGCCGTCCGTACCTCAGCACGGCGAACTCCCAGCCCCCGTTGCCGTCCGGATGCGCGGCCACCAGCTCCGGAATCCGCGCCAGCGAGGCCAAGCGATGCGCTCTGTCCACCGCCCGCACCAACCCGGCGAGTTCGTCGCGATGGCGCGCCGCCTGCTCGAAGTGTTCAGCCTCCGCGAGCAGCTCCAGCTGCTGAGCGGCAGCGCGTAGTGGATCGCCGCCGCGCCCGGCGATCAGCTCGGCGACCGCGGCGACACCGGGGGAGTATTCGTCGGCGCTCTGACGGCCGTCGCAAGGCGCACCGCAGCGGCCGATCTCGGCGAGCACACACGGCGTGCCCGCCGGGGACTTCGTCGAGATGCGCTGGGTACACGTGCGAAGCCCCGAAGCGCCCGACAGAGTGTCGGCCGCTTCGCGTGCCGCGCTCTGTGACCGAAAGGGCCCGAGCGTCCCGTCTTTTGCTATACGCACCACCGAAAGCCGGGGGAACGCCTCCTCGGTGAGCCCGACCCACCATGACTTCTGCGTGTTCTTCGAACGCCGGTTGTAGGCGGGTCGGTGCGCGGCCAGCAGACGCAGCTCCCGCACCTCGGCTTCCAGGGAATGCGCGCACTCGATCGCGTCGACCCGTTCGGCCAGCGCGACCATTTCCCGGATCCGGCCGCGGCTTTCCGACCCGGTGAAGTACTGCCGGACGCGGCGGCGCAGGTTCGACGCCGTGCCGACGTAGAGCACTTCCTCGCTCGGTCCGCGAAACAGGTAGACCCCGGCCGTGGCCGGCAGATCCGCGGCCATCCCGCGTTTCTTGCGCTGGGCGTCGCTGACTTCGGGCAGGTAGTCGAGCAGCTCTTCGAGTGAGTGCACGCCGACGCCGCCGACGCGTTCGAGCAACGAATGCAGCACGTCGACCGTCGCGCGGGCGTCGTCGAGCGCCCGGTGGTTCGGTGTCGTGCGGGCGCCGAGGAGCGCGGCCAGCGCCGACAGCTTGTAGCTCGGCGTCTCCTCCCGGGGAATCACCCGGCGGGCGAGCTTGACCGTGCACACCACGGCCAGCCGCGGCCACAGGTACCCGTGTTCCTGGCAGGCCGCGCGCATGAAACTCGTGTCGAACCCGGAGTTGTGCGCCACCAGCACCGTGCCCGCGATGAACTCCAGGAACGCCGGCAGCACCCGCTCGATCCGCGGCGCGTCGTGGACCATCGCCGTGGTGATGCCGGTCAGCGTCACGATCTGGGGCGGGATGGGCATCCCCGGGTTCACGAACGTGCCGAACTCGCCGAGCACCTGCCCGCCCCGCACCTTGACCGCGCCGATCTCGGTGATGCCGTCCGCTCCGTGCCTGGTCCCGGTCGTCTCGAGGTCGAAAACCACGAATGTCGTGTCCCGCAACGGTGTTCCCAGTTCATCGAACGAGAGTTGCGTCTCCGGCCGTCGCCCCGCATCCATGATCGGCACCCTAGGCGCGACCACCGACAATCTCCGGCAGGCGCGGTGCCGTGGCGTGCGCAAGGCGTCCCATCCAGCGCACGGTCCGGCGTTGAGGCCTACGCTGTGCCAATGCACCCGCAGCCCGCCGAGCAGGACCAGCCCGAGGACGCCGTATCCGGCCCTTCGGGTGAACTCCCGCGGGCGGAAGCGGCGCCCGAGGCCGAACCCGTCGACTGGGCGGAGCTGCCGGAACCGGTCCGTGACCGGATAGCCGAGCTGGCCGCCGCGGCGCTGGGGAAACTGCAGACGGTCGACGTCCCGCGGCAGCTGCGGCCGGTGGCGAAGTTCGCCCCCGCCAAGCGCGCCAAGCTGGGCGCCGGCGCGCTGATAGCCACGCTCGGGGAGTCCTCCCGGTTCCGCACCGCGGTGCTCGAATGGCTGCGTGACCACCGGCCGGACGCGCTCGACCCGAACTCGGCCGACTCCGTCGCCGGGGCGGCCGCGGCGGTGCTGCTCGGTGAGTCGAGCGCCACGACCCGCGTTCGCCTGGTCGCGAAGAACGCCGAAGAAACCACTTTGCGGGCTGAGCGCGATGCCGCGGTCGCCCGTAACCAGCGCCTGGAAGCCGAGCTGGAACGGCTCCGCGCCGAAGTCGTCGAAGCGCGCGCCGCCGCCGAGAGCGTTCGTGGTGAGCGTGAGGCCGACCTCGACAAGCTCCGTGGCCGGTTGCGTGAGCAGGGCGTGCTGCTGCGCCAGGCCAAGGACGCGGCCGAGCTGGCCCGTACCGACGCCGGTCGGGGCGAGGTCGAACGCTCGGCCGAGCTGAAGGCGTTGACGGTCAAGCTCGAGCGGGAACGCCAGCGCGCGGCCAGTGAGCGGGTCCGTGCCGAGCGGGCCGTCGCGGACGCAGAAGTCGCCCGGCAGTCGGCGAAGGAAGCGCGCCAGGCCGACGAGGTGCGGCTGGCGTTGCTGATCGGCACCATCGACGGCGCGGTCAACGGGTTGCGTCGCGAGCTTTCGCTGGGCGACGGCGGGCAGCGGCCCGCGGACACCGTGCGCGGCGCGAGCGTCGGCATGGCCGAAGGTGGCCGGGTGCAGGACGTCGTCGCGCTGGACAGGCTGCTCTCGCTGCCGACGGTCCATCTCATCGTCGACGGCTACAACATCACCAAGACCGGCTATCCGGAGCTCGCGCTCGCCGATCAGCGCGACAGGCTGGTCAACCAGCTTTCGGCGTTGGCGGCCAGGACGGGCGCCGAGGTCACCGTCGTGTTCGACGGCGCCGGCGTGCTCTCCGTGCCCGCGGCCACCCCGCGCGGTGTGCGGGTGCTGTTCTCCGACCGGGGCGTCCTCGCCGACGACGTCATCAGGGCGCTCGTCGCCGCCGAGCCGCCCGGCCGCCCGATGGTGGTCGCCACCTCGGACCGCGCCGTCGCCGACTCCGTCCGCCGCCACGGCGCCCACCCCGCCCCCGCCGCGGTGCTGGTCAGCCGCCTGGGCCGGGTCTGAGTCACGCAAAGCGGGAGCAAGGGACCTTTACTGCCGTTTGGCGGTAGTAAAGGTCCCTTGCTCCCGTCCTTTACGGCGATGGGGAACCGCACTGTGGAACGGCACTGTGGAAACACATTCGGGACGCCGTTGTGCGGCACCGATACCCAATCGGACCCGTGCCGGTCAAAACTGTCGGTGGTCGAACTTAATGTGCGTGAGAGGAAGCCAACGAGCTCGAGGAGCGAGCCATGAAGCTCAGGCCGGACGCCGTGGACATCGGCGCTATGGACATCGACGACGTCGATACGATCCTCGTCGATTGTGATCGGTGTGAAGTCCGTGGTGACGCCTGCACCGACTGTGTGATCAGTGTGTTGTTCGGCGCTCCGCCGGTCGCCGAGTGGGACGTGGACGAGCAGCGTGCGATAGACGCGTTGATCGCCGGCGGCCTCGTGCCGGGGCTCCGGCTGCTGCCGATGGTTCCGGGCGCTGAAAGGCCGGAATCGAGGCCGTTGAATGCCCGTCGGCGGCCCGCGTGAAACACCCGGTTCGGGTGGCGCGCCGAGCGGTCGTTCGAGTTAGGTGAACGGTCGGTAATCGATTTTCTCCCAGCTTGTGCCATCAGTCACACAGATCTTTCCTTCCAGGTCCGATGGTGTTTCGGCGCATTACCCACAGTTTTGCCCGTCCCACTGGTGGACGTACCGGCCATCGTTTCGTAACCTTACCGAGATCTCGTGGCCGTAAGCCGTCACAAAAAGTGGTGGCTACGCGGGATTGTCGCCGAGTCAGCTTCGTCGGGGAGCTGAAACGGAACCACCGCGCCACCAATCCAGTTGCGGTAGAGCTCTGCTTGACGGCGGGGCCGTACCGAACGGGTGCCTCAGGTACGCGGCGGGAAGAGGGCCCCCGACCTTTTCCCGGATCTGGTCCCGTCGGCGGCCGACAGCAAAGGAGACACGCGCGACGTGCAGTCGCATCCCATCAAGCGCGTTGTTTCGGGCGCATTGGCAGCCACCGCCGTTATCGCGGCAGTGAGTTTCGTCCAGTCCCCCGCCACCGCTGCCCCAGCCCCTCAAGTTCCCCCGACCGAAACCTCGGACACGCTCGCCCAGTACCGCGACCTCGCGGCACAGGCCGAGAAGATCAACGAGGAGTACCTCAAGGCCCAGGACGACTTCAACGCCAAGCAGGCCGAGTTCGACAAGGCCACGCAGGACCTGGCCGCCGCCACCGACGCGGGGACCAAGGCCACCGGCAACGAAGAGCGCTACCGCGTCGACGTCGACAAGTTCGCCGGTGCCTCGTTCACCAGCGGCGTCCAGCTGAACAAACTTTCCGCGTTGCTCGCGGGCAGTTCGGCACAGGACTTCCTCGACCGCGCGTCGGCGCTGGACGTGCTGGCCACCGATCGCAACCGCGCGCTGACCAACCTGACCGGCGCCGTCGACCAGGCCTCGCGGGCCTCGAAGACGGCGGCCGACGCGCAGGCGCGGACGCAGGCGGCCAAGGACGCGGCGGCCAAGCTGAAGGCCGATATCGAGGCTCGCCAGAAGTCGCTGCAGGACCAGATGAAGCAGATCGAAGAGGCCAACAAGAAGCTCACCGCGGCCGACAAGGCGGCGCAGAGCGACAAGGGTGGCTCGATCCCCAACGTCAAGGCTCCCGGGCCGGCGGCGCAGGCCGCGGTCGACGCGGCGCTCGCCAAGCTCGGCAGCTCCTACGTGTGGGGTGCGACCGGACCCGGCACCTTCGACTGCTCCGGCCTGATGGTGTGGGCCTACAAGAAGGCGGGCATCACGCTGCCGCGGTCCAGCCGTGAGCAGTCCACCTTCGGCCAGGCTGTCTCCCGGGACCAGCTGCAGCCGGGTGACCTGGTGTTCTACTACTCGCCGGTCTCGCATGTCGGCATGTACCTCGGCAACGGCCAGATGGTGCACGCGCCCACTTCGGGTGACGTCGTCAAGATCTCGCCGCTGCAGGCTCAGTACGCCGGAGCCCGCCGCCCCGGTTAACGGGCGGACGGGTTCACTCGCCCTGGTGCGCACCACTAGCCGTGGTAACGCACCAGGGCGTTGGTGCGTTACCACGGGGGGTGGTGCGTTACCAGTAGCCTTCCCTTGTGCTGAGGACGCTTCTCGTGACCAACGACTTCCCGCCACGGCCCGGCGGCATCCAGAACTATCTGAACTCGCTGGCCACCAGGCTGCCCGCGGACGATCTGGTGGTCTACGCGCCGTCGTGGGAGGCCAGTTCGGGTTCGCACGGCGAGTTCGACGCCGCGGCCCCGTTCGAGGTGGTCCGGCACCCGACCTCGCTGATGCTGCCGACGCCGGACGTGCTCCGCCGCGCGAAGGAGATCATGCGGTCGCGTGAGTGCGAGGCCGTCTGGTTCGGCGCGGCGGCCCCGCTCGCCCTGCTGGGGCACTCCCTGCGGGACGTGGGCGCCCGCCGGGTCATCGCGTCCACCCACGGCCACGAAGTCGGCTGGTCGATGCTGCCGGGCGCACGACAGGCCCTGCGGCGCATCGGCGACACGGCCGACGTGCTCACCTACGTCAGCAAGTACACCCGCACCCGGTTCGCCGCGGCCTTCGGCCCGATGGCCGGCCTGGAGATGCTGCCGTCCGGCGTCGACACCGAGCTGTTCCGGCCCGATCCTGGAGCCCGCGAGGAGATCCGCGCGCGGCACGGCCTCGGTGACCGGCCGACGGTGGTGTGCGTTTCCCGCCTGGTGCCGCGCAAGGGCCAGGACATGCTGATCCGGGCGCTGCCCGAGCTGCGCGAGCAGGTGCCGGACGTGGTGCTGCTGCTCGTCGGCGGCGGCCCGTACCGCAAGCACCTGACCGGGATGGTCGACGAACTCGGCGTCGGCGACAACGTCGTGATCACCGGTTCCGTGCCGTGGCAGGAACTCCCCGCGCACTACAACGCCGGGGACGTCTTCGCGATGCCGGCGCGGACCAGGGGCAAGGGCCTCGACGTCGAAGCGCTCGGGATCGTCTATCTGGAGGCGTCGGCGGCGGGGCTGCCCGTTGTGGCGGGGAACTCGGGCGGGGCGCCGGAAGCCGTGCTCGACGAGGTCACCGGGCATGTCGTGGACGGCCGTGATGTCGGCCAGCTGCGGGAAACCCTCGCCTCGCTGCTGCTGGACCCGGTCCGCGCCCAGCGGATGGGCCAGGCCGGACGCGAATGGGTCACCGAGAACTGGCGCTGGGACGTGATGGCGGAACGGCTTTCGGGGCTGCTGTCCGGTGGGCCGATCGCGGCCGTGCGCTGATGACGAACCGTGAGCTGTCCGCCGGGCGAAGACTGTTCCTCATCGCCTACGTGCCGGGGCCCGTGGTCGCGCTGGGGTTGTCGCTGTCCCTGGTGCTGAACACCCCGTCCGGCGAGATCGAGACGGGCACGGCCTGGGGCGTGGTGCTCTGGGTGGCCGTCTCCCTCGGTTTCCTGACGTTCGGTTACGCGAAACGGAATTCACCGAGCTGGTGGCCGAAGATCGTCGCTGTCAGCGTCTTCTTCTTCGGCGCGCTGACCGGGCTGGCGGCCGCGACGGTGTTCGTGGTCCACGACATGCCGGTGGGCGTGGCGTTCGGCCTCGGGGCGGCGGTGTTCGTGGTGTGCGGGATAGTCCCGTGGGTGGTGGTGACCCGGGCGGCCACGAAGGTGATCGAGTTGCCTGCCGCCGCGATGGTCGAGTCCGAGGTCGAACTGTCGTTTCCCCTGCGCGGTGAGGACGACGGCTGGTTCCTGGTCGGCCAGGACGAGGTCCAGGTGCGAATCCGGCGGCGTGTCCGCCGTCAGCTGGACGACAACCACGACGACCGGGTCGATTTCACCGGGATCCGGGAGCTCGAGATGATCGAGCTCCGCGAGCAGGAGAAGACCCATGTCGGGCTCGGTTACGAGGCCCACGCCACCGACGGCCCCGCGGTGCGATTGCTGATCCTCAGCGACAGTCGTAGCGACGAACCCGAGGAATGGATCGTGGCGACCGATCGGGCGTGGGAAGCGATTCAGGCCATCGAAGCACGCCGCTTGCCCTAGCGCGGATTTCGCGCCAGCCGTCCAGTTCGGTGACGAGGTCGGGGTCTTCGACGCGGTGGCGATGGAGCAGGGTGATCCTTAGTCGTAGCGCTGCGCGGGATGGTTCGGGTCGTCCACGCGCACGACGACGTCGGCCGTTTTCGCCGGTGTGGCCTCGTCTTCATACCGTTCGTACGCCGGGATAGCCCACTGGTCTTCCTCGGGTAGCCGGCGGCGCAGCGCGTTCGGCGAAAGCCACAGATGCACGCTGACGTCGACGTCCAAGCCGCGTCCCAGCAGCATTTCCCCGTCCAGCAGCAGGACTCCGCCCGGCGCGAGCGGGACCCGTTCCGCGCGGGTCGCGCGATCGCGTGCGGCGTCCCACAACGAGGGCAGGATCTCGCCGCTGCCCTCGCTGACCAGCGGATCCAGCACCTCACGCCGCAGCGCGCCGACGTCGAGCCAATCGGTGTAGCGGGCGTCGGGATCCTGTTTGCCGTGCTCGAAACGCAGCGACGCCGGCCGCAGGAAATCCACCGCGGAAACGCGCACGGTGTCGCGGCCGTGCACCCGCAGCGGCTCTACCAGGGAGTCCGCGAGCTCTGTGGTGTTGGTCGCACCGGCGGCACCGTCCACGAGCACGGTCGTCCACGGACGGTCCGTGACCTCCAGAACGCGCTGGGTCAGTTCTTGGGCCAAAAGAGCGAAGGAAACGGGGCGGTAGCGCACATTGACGATCCTGCACTTGGGGCCGACCCGGGAAACTGTCGGTACCCGATGAGATGATGGATATATGAGCGAAGTGGGGCGTACCGCGGATGCCGGTTGGCAGATAGGCGTTTCCAAGACGGTGGCGTATCCCGTCGCGGACGTCTGGGAGTTCCTCGTCAGCAAGGAAGGCGTCGAGATCTGGCTCGGCAAATGCCCGGAGCTGCCGCGCAAGAAGGGCGCCACCTACGAGACGGCGAACGGCACCGCGGGGGAGATCCGGAGCTTCCACGAGGCGGACAGGGTCCGCCTGACGTGGCGGCCGAAGGACTGGGAGCACGACTCGACACTGCAGGTCGCCGTCTCCGGCTCCGCGTCGAAGACCACCCTGCGATTCCACCAGGAATGGCTGAACGGCGCCGAAGAGCGCGAGCTGCAGCGAACGTATTGGAAGGACGTGGCCGAACGCTTGGTCACCGCGCTCGACGAACGCTGAGGGACGCGAGTGAAATTAGGCGAGGAGTTTTTCCAGAGTCCGCACGCGGTGGCGGAGCTGCTCAGGTCCGAAGGACCGGCGCGGCCGGTGACCATGCCGCGCGGGCTGAAGGCGTGGCTGGTGACGGGATACGCCGACGCACGCGCGTTGCTGGCCGATCCGAGGCTGAGCAAGGACAGCGGGAAGGCGCACGAGCTGTTCGCCCGCCAGGCCGGCGTGACCAGCGCGGAAACCCCCGCACTCGCCCGCCACATGCTGAACAGCGATCCGCCGGACCACACGCGGTTGCGCAAGCTGGTGAACAAGGCGTTCACCGCGCGGACGGTGTCGAGGCTGCGGCCGCGGATCGAACAGATCACCGACGACCTCCTCGACACGATGGCCGGGGCGGACTCGGCCGACGTGATGGAGAAGCTGGCTTCGCCGTTACCGATCACGGTGATCTGCGAACTGCTCGGTGTGCCGGAGGCCGATCGCAAGGCGTTCTCGGGCTGGTCCAACACGATTCTGTCGGCCGCGGCCGCCGGTGAGATCCAGCAGGCCGGGTTCCTGATGAACGGCTATCTCACCTCGCTCATCGAGGCGAAACGGGAATCCTCCACCGAAGACCTGCTTTCGGACCTGGCGCACGTTTCCGAGAACGGCGATCAGCTGTCCCCTGGTGAGCTGGTGGCGATGGCGTTCCTGCTGCTGGTCGCCGGGCACGAAACCACGGTGAACCTGATCGGCAACGGGGTGCTCGCGCTGCTCCGGCATCCTGACCAGCTGGCCAAGCTGCGGAGCGATCCCGAGCTGCTGCCGAACGCCGTCGAAGAGATCCTGCGCTACGACGGCCCGATCAACCTCGCGACGCTGCGGTTCGCCCTCGAACCGGTCAAGGTCGGTGACGTCGAAATCCCCGAGGGCGGGTTCGTCGTCATCTCGTTGCTGGGCGCGAATCGCGACGGCGAGCGCTTCCCAGAGCCCGAAGACCTCGACATCACGCGTGCCACGGGCGGTCACCTCGCCTTCGGGCATGGCATCCACTACTGCGTCGGCGCTCCGCTGGCCCGGCTGGAAGCAGAGATCGCCATCGGCCGCCTGCTCGCGCGCTTCGACGACCTGACACTGGTGGGTGACCCCGGGGAACTCCGGTGGCGCGAAAGCACCCTCGTCCACGGCCTCGAAACCCTCCCCGTCCGCTTCCGCTGACCCGCGTCCGCGCGCGATGTCTCGCGCGCAAGAGGTCGCCATCTGTCGACAGATGGCGACCTTGCAACTGAGCCGGGACGGGCGCGGCTGGGTGGGTGGCACGTCGTAGGGTGCGGCTATGAGTCCGGAGGAGTTACTGGCGGCCGACGCCGAACACGTCTGGCATCCGTACGCGCCGATGCCCGGCCGGGTCGAGCCGTTACTGGTGACCGAGGCGAGCGGGGTGCGGCTGAAGCTGGCCGACGGCCGCGAGCTCGTCGACGGCATGTCGTCGTGGTGGGCCGCGATCCACGGGTACCGGAACCCGGTGCTCGACGCGGCGCTGGCGGACCAGGCGTCCCGGATGAGCCACGTGATGTTCGGCGGCCTGACGCACGAACCGGCGATCACGCTCGCGCGGACGTTGGTGGAGCTGACGCCTGAACCGCTGCGGCACGTTTTCCTGTGCGACTCCGGGTCGGTGTCGGTGGAGGTCGCCATCAAGATGTGCCTGCAGTATTGGCAGTCGTTGGGGCGCAAGGGAAAGCGGAAGCTGCTGACCTGGCGCGGCGGCTATCACGGTGACACGTTCCAGCCGATGAGCGTCTGTGACCCCGATGGCGGAATGCATTCGTTGTGGCGCGGGACGTTGACCGAGCAGGTGTTCGTGCCCGAGCCGCCCGCGGGCTTCGGCGCCGGAGTCGATCAGTCCTATGTGGACGTTCTAGCCGCGGCCATCGAGGCGCACGCGGATGAGCTCGCGGCGGTGATCGTCGAGCCGGTAGTCCAGGGCGCGGGCGGGATGCGGTTCCACGATCCCGGTTACCTGCGCGCGTTGCGTGAGCTCACCGAAGCGCACGGGGTGCTGCTGATCTTCGACGAGATCGCGACCGGGTTCGGCCGGACGGGCCGGATGTTCGCCGCCGAGCACGCGGGCGTTTCGCCGGACGTGATGTGTGTCGGCAAGGCGCTCACCGGCGGCTATCTCACGATGGCCGCCGCGTTGTGTACCTCGGAGATCGCCGAGGGTATTTCGCGCGGCGAAATGCCGGTGCTCGCGCACGGGCCGACCTTCATGGGCAATCCGCTGGCGTCGGCGGTGGCCAACGCCTCGCTCGGTTTGCTGCGGGACGGCGACTGGGCGGCCGACGTCCGGCGCATCGAGGCCGGGCTGGCCGAAGGGCTGGAGGACGCGCGATCGCTCTCCTCGGTCGTCGACGTCCGCGTACTCGGTGCGATCGGTGTGCTCCAGCTCGACCATCCGGTGGACATGGCGGCGGCCACGCAAGTGGTGACCGAACACGGCGTGTGGCTGCGCCCGTTCCGGGACCTGATCTACACGATGCCGCCGTACGTCAGCGAGGACGCCGACGTGCGGGCCATCACCCAGGCGATGGTCGCGGCGGCCCACAAGGCTTGATCTGGCGGAATTCACCACAAAGAGTGTGACTGCGAACACTCGCTACTTAATGTGCATCAGTGCGTACCATCTGTAGTTGGTCGTAGTCCTATTGGACGCGAACGGGCGAGTGCTGCCGAGCCGGCCGATGCCCCTTATGTCTGGTTGGTCCCAGGGGTTCCTTGTTCCTCTTTTCGCAAGAGAACGTGAGATTCGTTTGCATAGCGGACTTTTGCGGTTTTGTTCGGTTTCCTACCCCCATGATCAAGACAGCAGGCGACGAACGGACCACCGGACCCCCAGGCGAAAGCCGGTGGGACACCGCACGCGAGAACCTCCGGCGCGACGTCCCCGCGTCGATCGTGGTGTTCCTCGTCGCGGTGCCGCTTTCGCTGGCGATAGCGCTCGCCGCCGGCGCCCCGATGGTCGCGGGCCTGACCTCGGCCGTCGTCGGCGGCGTGGTCGCGACCGTGTTCGGCGGTTCGGCGCTGCAGGTCAGCGGGCCGTCCGCCGGGCTGACGGTGGTGCTCGCCGAGACCATCACCACCTTCGGCTGGCCCGTCACCTGCGCGATCATCGTCGCGGCGGGTGCGGTGCAGGTCGTGTTCGGGCTCAGCCGTATCGCCAGGGCCGCGCTGGGCGTCTCGCCCGCGATCGTGCGCGGGCTCCTCGCCGGGATCGGCGTGACGATCGTGGTGGGACAGCTCCACGTGGTGCTGGGCGGCACCGCGCACAGCTCCGCCGTCGACAACGTCCTCGCCCTGCCGAGCCAGATCCTCGGCCACCACGACGAAGCCGTGGTGATCGGCGTGCTGACGATCGCCATTCTCCTGGTCTGGCCGCGCCTGCCACCGCTGGTGCGCCGCGTTCCCGGGCCACTGGCCGCGATCGTGCTCGTGACGATTCTGGCCGTCCACACCGGAATGACGCTGCCGCGCGTCGAACTCCCCGCTGATCTCACCGCCATCAGGTTCACCCCGCGGCTACCCGACAGTGGCTGGGTCCAGGCCGCGGTCATCGCGGTGACCATCGCCCTGATCGCGAGCGTCGAAAGCCTGCTCTCCGCGGTCGCGGTGGACCGCCTGCGCGACGGCCCGCGCGCCGATCTCAACCGCGAGCTCGTCGGCCAAGGCCTGGCCAACATGGCCTCCGGTTCGCTCGGCGGGTTCGCCGTCACCGGGGTGGTCGTCCGCAGCCTCGCCAACGCCGAAGCGGGTGCGCGGACGAGGATGTCCGCGATCCTCCACAGCGGCTGGATTCTCCTGTTCACTTTGGCCTTGGCGGGGTTTCTGCGGGACATCCCGCTGGCCGCGCTCGCCGGGCTGCTCGTCTTCGTCGGCGCCAAGCTGGTGAACCTCGACCATCTCAAGGAAGTCCGGCGGCACGGTGATCTGCCGGTCTACGTCGTGACGCTCGTCGGAACCGTGGCCGTCGACCTGCTGACGGGGATGGCGCTCGGCGTCGTCGTGTCGCTGATGATCATGCTGCGCCGCATGGTGTGGTCCGGAATCCACGTCGAACTCAGCCACACGGGTTCGAGGGTCGTCATCGAAGGCGCGCTGACCTTCCTGTCCGTGCCCCGGCTCGCGCGGGTCCTTGGCGAAATCCCCGAGGGCGGCGAGGTCACCCTCGAACTGCTCGTGGACTACCTCGACCACGCCGCCTTCGACAGTCTTTTCAGCTGGCAGAACGCCTACACCCGTTCCGGCGGCAAGGTGATCGTCGACGAGATCGGCCATCCGTGGTTCGCGCACGGCCGTTCGGGCTCGCCGACCGTCCGCCGGAGCCTGGTCGGGAAGGTCGTCCCGCGCTGGCTCGCGCCCTGGTCGGAGTGGCAGGCCGACCACGCCGACGTGCCGCCGCAACGCTCCGGCCCGGCGACGACGGCGATGTGCCGGGGGACCTCGGAATTCCAGCGACGGGCGGCACCGCTGATGCGCCGGACGCTGAGCAAGCTCGCGCACGGGCAGGAGCCCCACGCGCTGTTCATCACGTGCGCCGACGCGCGGATCGTGCCGAGCCTGATCACCACCAGCGGGCCCGGAGATCTCTTCACCGTCCGCAACATCGGAAACCTGGTGCCCTCAACGGAAACCGCCGGGGCGGAACCGGATTCGTCGGTCGGGGCCGCGATCGAATACGCGGTGGAAGTGTTGCGGGTACGCGAAATCGTCGTCTGCGGCCACTCCGCCTGTGGCGCGATGAAGGCGATGCTGGGCGACGGGCCCGCCTTGCTGCCGAACCTGACGAGCTGGCTGCGGCACGCCGCGCCGAGCCTGCGCCGTCGGGCCGTCGGGCGTCCGTTCTTAGTGGACGGTCGGCGGCCGGAGACCGAAGCGGATCAGCTCGCGCTGCACAACATTGTCCAGCAGCTGGATCATCTTCGGGAGTACCGGGTGGTCGCCGACGCGGAGGCCAAGGGAGAGTTACGTCTCACCGGGATGTACTTCGACGTCGGTGCGGCGCGGGTTTCCCTGTTCGAGTATGCGAAGCAATGTTTCTTGTCCGCCAATGGGATTCACTCGAAAGTGTGATCATTTCGAGTGGCGGTTGCGTGCTTTTCGGGGCTATCGCTGGTCGGCGCGTCAACGGCAGGTTAACCGAAGCTAAGAGCTTCTGGCATAGCGGACATTTCACGTACTTACCGGGAACCTGGTGATCATGAAACTCTCCACCGTCCTGCGCCACGACGTGCCCGCCTCCTTGGTGGTGTTCCTCGTCGCCGTCCCGCTTTCCCTGGGCATCGCGCTCGCTTCGGGGGCCCCCATCGTCGCCGGGTTGATCGCCGCGATCGTCGGCGGTGTGGTCGCCGGCGCGCTCGGCGGCTCGGCCCTCCAAGTCAGCGGCCCCGCGGCCGGGCTGACCGTGGTGATGGCCGAAACGATCACCACCTTCGGGTGGGCGGTCACCTGTGCCATCACCGTCGCCGCCGGCGCGCTGCAGATCCTGCTCGGGCTGAGCCGGATAGCCCGTGGCGCGCTGGCGATCTCCCCGGCGATCGTGCACGGCATGCTCGCCGGGATCGGCGTGACGATCGTGCTGAGCCAGCTGCACGTCCTGCTCGGCGGCTCGGCCCAGAGCTCGGCGATCGCGAACATCGTCGCGCTGCCGGGCCAGATCGTCGGGCACCACGACGAAGCCCTGCTGATCGGCTTGCTGACACTGGCCGTCCTGGTGCTGTGGCCGCGGCTGCCCGCGGCCGTGCGCAAGGTGCCCGGTCCGCTGGCGGCGATCACCGTCGCCACCGGGTTGTCGCTGATCTTCGGGCTGAATCTCGACCGGGTTGAGTTGCCGGGCGACCTGCTCCAGGCCACCTTCATGCCGCGGCTGCCGTCGGGCGGCTGGTTCGCCTTCGCCGTCGCGGTGGTGACCATCGCGCTGATCGCCAGCGTCGAGAGCCTGCTGTCCGCCGTCGCGATCGACAAGCTGCACACCGGGGCGCGGACCGACCTGAACCGCGAGCTCATCGGCCAGGGCGCGGCCAACATGGCGTCCGGCGCGCTCGGCGGGCTGCCCGTCACCGGCGTCATCGTGCGCGGCTCGACCAACGTCACCGCCGGGGCGAAGACGAGGGCGTCGGCGATCCTGCACGCCGTCTGGGTCCTGCTGTTCGTCGTACTGCTCGCCGGGGTGATCCAGAACATCCCGCTCGCCGCGCTCGCCGGGCTGCTCGTCTACGTCGGCGCGAAACTGGTGAACCTCGACCACATCCGCCAGGTGTTCAAGCACGGTGACCTGGCGCTCTACCTGGTGACACTGGCCGGGGTCGTGCTGCTCGACCTGCTCACCGGCGTCCTGCTCGGGATCGCGTTGTCGCTGGCGATGATGCTGCAGCGCACGGTCTGGTCGGGGATCCGCGCCGAGCGTGACGGAGACGGCTGGCGAGTGGTGGTCGAGGGCGCGCTGACGTTCCTTTCGGTGCCACGGCTGTCGAAGGTCCTCGCGACGATCCCGGGCTCGGAACGGGTGACGCTGGAGATGGTCGTGGACTATCTGGATCACGCCGCGTTCGAGAGCCTGTCGAACTGGCAGCAAGCCTACGAACGCTCCGGTGGCACGGTCGTCGTCGACGAGGTCGGGCATCCGTGGTTCGCGCGTGGGAAGTCCGAAGCGCCGACGGTGAGCCGCGGGCCGGGGCTGCGGGCGGTGCCGCGCTGGCTGGCGCCGTGGTCGGAATGGCAGGCCAAGGACGTCCGCCTGCCCGGCCAGCGGACGGGCGCGCTGCACCGCGGCGCGAGCGAGTTCCAGCGCCGGACGGCCCCGCTCGTGCAGTCGACGCTGTCCCGGCTCGCTGATGGCCAGGACCCGCACACGCTGTTCATCACCTGCGGCGACGCTCGGATCGTGCCGAACCTGATCACCACCAGCGGCCCGGGAGACCTCTTCGCGGTGCGCAACATCGGCAACCTCGTGCCCGCCCCGCACGGCCCGGACGCCCGCGCGGACGACTCCGTCGGCGCGGCCATCGAGTTCGCCGTCGGCGTGCTCGGCGTGCGGGAAGTGGTGGTGTGCGGGCATTCCAACTGCGGCGCGATGAAGGCGCTGAAGTCGGGACCGCCCGAGGGCATGCCGTCGCTGAACAACTGGCTGCGCCACGCCGAGCCCAGTGTCCGGCGCTTCGAGACCTCCGATTCCGTCCTGCTCGAAGGCCCCGCGCTGGTCGGGCACGACCGGCTCGCCCTGCACAACGTGCTCCAGCAGCTCGAGCACCTGCGCGGGTACCGGGCGGTCGCCGAGGCCGAAGCACGCGGCGACCTGCACATCACCGGGATGTACTTCGACGTCGGCGCCGCGCAGGTCTACCTGTTCGACCCGGTAGCGGAGTCCTTCGTCGGTGTCGGCGTGGAGCAGCCCGTCGCGACCGAACGCTGACCGAGGCCTAGGCCCACCCGTCTCCCACCACCACCCTCAACGGAGACGCTCCGCGTCGCTGCTAGCGTAATTGCACGTGAGCATTCTGGTGGTGACCGGCACTGGTACCGGCGTCGGCAAGACGGTGACCGTCGCGGCGATAGCGGCGCTGGCTCGTGATCGTGGCCAGCGGGTCGCCGTACTGAAACCGGCGCAGACCGGCGTGTCCCCCGAAGAGCCCGGTGACCTCGAAGAAGTCCGGCGGCTGGCCGGGGACGTCACCGTCCGGGAGCTGCGGCGATATCCCGACCCGCTGTCCCCGGAAGCGGCCGCGCGGCGCAGCGGTATCCCGCCGGTTTTGCCCGGCGAGATCGCGCAGGCGGCGAGCGCCCTCGACGAGAACCACGACCTGGTGCTCGTCGAAGGCGCGGGCGGGCTGCTGGTGCGGTTCGACCCGCAGGGCAGCACGCTCGCCGACGTCGCGTGGTCGCTGGGCGCGCTCGTGCTCATCGTCGCCGAAGCGGGCCTCGGCACGCTCAACGCGACGGCGTTGACGGCGGAGGTCGCCACCAGGCGCGGGCTGAACGTGGGCGGGGTGCTCATCGGCGCCTGGCACGCCGATCCGGACCTGGCCGCGGTGTCGAACCTCGAAGACCTGCCGGTCGCGGCCGGTGCGCCGCTGCTGGGCGCGCTGCCGGCGGGGATCGGGGACACCGACGCCGGCAAGTTCCTCGAACACGCCAGGGCGGGGCTCTCGCCGTGGTTCGGCGGGGAATTCGACCCTGAATGCTTCGTCGGGAGCGCGTCCGCACAGACGTGATTTCCGTCGCTGTGCGCTTGACCGCAAATCAGGCACGATGAGCCGGACTGTCTTGCACCACGCACACTTGCGCCACGAAGAACACTTGCACCACGAACAGGAGACCCCGTGACTTCAGCCCCCGAGAAGACGAGCCCCTCCGTCACCGGGACGGACGTGCTCGCCGTCGCGCGTGCGCAGGTGCTGGAGGGCGGCGTCGGCCTCACCGAGGAGCAGGTGCTCGAGGTGCTGCGGCTCGACGACGAGCGGCTTACCGAGCTGCTCGCGCTCGCGCACGAGGTGCGGATGCGCTGGTGCGGTCCCGAAGTCGAGGTCGAGGGCATCATCAGCCTGAAGACCGGCGGCTGCCCGGAGGACTGCCACTTCTGCTCGCAGTCCGGCCGGTTCCCGACGCCCGTGCGTTCGGCGTGGCTGGACATCCCGGGCCTGGTGAAGGCCGCGCGGCAGACGCTCGTCGCGGGCGCGTCCGAGTTCTGCATCGTCGCCGCGGTCCGCGGGCCGGACGAGCGGCTGCTCAAGCAGGTCCGCGAGGGCATCAAGGCGATCCGTGAAGACGGCAACGAGATCCAGATCGCCTGTTCGCTCGGCATGCTGACGCAGGCGCAGGTCGACGAGCTCGTCGAGATGGGCGTGCACCGCTACAACCACAACCTCGAGACGGCCAAATCGCACTTTCCCGAGGTCGTCACCACGCACTCCTGGGAGGAGCGCCGGGACACGCTGCGGATGGTGCGCGAGGCGGGCATGGAGGTCTGCTCCGGCGGCATCGTCGGCATGGGCGAGACCGACGAGCAGCGCGCGGAGTTCGCCGTGCAGCTCGCCGAGCTGGACCCGCACGAGGTCCCGATGAACTTCCTCATCCCGCAGCCTGGCACGCCGTACGAGAACTACGACGTCATCGAGGGCAAGGACGCGCTGCGGATCGTCGCCGCGTTCCGGCTCGCGATGCCGCGCACGATGCTGCGCTTCGCCGGCGGCCGTGAGCTGACCTTGGGTGACCTCGGCGCGGAACAGGGCATGCTCGGCGGGATCAACGCGATCATCGTCGGCAACTACCTGACCAACCTCGGCCGCCCGGCCAGTCAGGACATCGAGATGCTGGCGGACCTGAAGATGCCGATCAAGGCGCTCAGTGACACCATCTGACCCCTTCTGCGTCCACTGTGGACAGTCAGAGGCGGGCGGGGACCACCCCGCCTGCCACAACCCGCGCACCGCGCTGGAGCCGCCTCGGTTCTGCGCGCAGTGCGCGCGGCGCATGGTCGTCCAGGTGACCCCCACGGGGTGGTCGGCAAGGTGTAGCCGACACGGTGAACTGACCAGCTCCTAGCTTTACACCGTGAGCGGTTAGTCTCGGTGGACACAAGCGAAGGAGGCCGCGTGGCTGACTCGTCCGTCGGGGCACATCGGCCTTCGGCCATCGACGATCCGTGGACGCCGCCGTCCTTCGTGATCCCACACGAGCGGCCGAAGGTCCGGATCAAGGCCGACCTGCTGCCCGCGATCAGCGTGCTGTCCACCGCGGGCCTGCTGGGCATCCCGCTCGGCTGGCTGTGGTCGCGGATGGCGCCGCCGCAACGGGTGCGGGTGGTTTCGGCCGCGCCCGGCGACCAGCCCATCCCGCTGGAGCTGGAGAGCTGGCATCGCTTCGACGACCTGGCGATCTACGGCCTGCTCACGCTCGGCCTCGGCATCGTGATCGGCGCCGTGGTGTGGCTGCTACGCGAACGGCGTGGCCCCGTCGTGCTGCTCGCCGCCGCCGGGGGAGCGACACTCGCCGCCTGGCTCGGGACGCAGATGGGCTCGGCGTTCGCCAACAGCCGCTACGAAATCACCGGCGCGCCCGCGCTCGGCGCCGTGCTCGAACAGGCGCCGGTCCTCGAGACTTCGTGGGTGCTGCTCACCGCGCCGCTGGGCACGGTGCTGGTCTACGGCCTGCTCGCCGCGTGGAACGGCCGCGACGACCTCGGCCGCCGCTTGGGCTGAGCTTGGCCCGCTCGCCATCTGTCGACAGATGGCGGCCTCTCGCGCGCAAGACATTCAAACCGCCACCACGGGTTGGGCACAGGCCATAGGCTGCCTGGGACCGAAAGGGGCGGCAGCGTGCCGGACGAGATCCAGGTTTCACAGTCCACCAGTCGTGTGCGGTTCCGGGGCATCAGTCCCAGGGCGTACGAACATCCCGTCGACAGGGGTGCGCTGGCGTCACTGCGAGCCTTCCCCGGGTTCGCCCAGGTCCTCAAGAGCATTTCCGGGTTCTACAGCGAGCGCGGCGAGCGGTTGATGGCGCTCGCGTCGTCGATCCGGGTCGGGCCGACGCAGTATCCCGAGCTCGACAAGCTGCGCCGCGAGTGCGCCGAGACCCTCGACATCGATCCGGTGCCGAACCTCTTCGTGGAGCGCAATCCCAACGTCAACGCCATGACGATCGGCATGGACGAGCCGTTCATCGTGCTGACCACCGGCGCGGTCGAGCTCATGGACACCGAGACCCTGCGGTTCGTGATCGGCCACGAGATGGGCCACGTGCTTTCCGGGCACGCCGTCTACCGGACGATGCTGATCCGGCTGATCAACCTGCAGCTGTCGATGTCGTGGACACCGGTCAGCGCGCTGGGCATCCGCGCGGTCGTCGCCGCGCTCAACGAGTGGTTCCGCAAGGCCGAGCTGTCCTGCGACCGCGCGGGGCTGCTGTGCTCGCAGGACCCGGCGGTGGCGCTGCGCGCGCATATCCTGACCGCGGGCGGGATCGACCCGTCGAAGGTCGACATCACCGCGTTCCTGCAGCAGGCCGCGGAATACGAGTCCGTGGACGACATCCGCGACAGCTTCCTCAAGCTGCGCTACGTCGAGGGCATGTCACATCCGCTGGCCGTGGTCCGCGCCGCGCAGCTGCAGAAGTGGGCCGCTTCCGAGGAGTACCGCGCGATCCTGGCCGGCGACTACCCGCGCCGGGACGGCGATACCCCGACGACTTCGTGGTCCGACGACATGAAGTCCGCCGCGAAGTCCTACAAGGACTCGTTCTCGACGTCGTCCGATCCGCTGACGAAAGTCTTCAGTGATGTCGGCGAGGCGGTTTCCGGTGCGGCGGGCAAGGTGTGGAGCAAGTTCGGCACCAAGGACACCAACGGTTCCGCCGAAACCGGAGGCGCCGCCAGCTGACCCGGCTCAAAAATAGAAGCGGGTTGACGCGCTCCCCCCGACAAGAGCACGTCAACCCGCCGGCTCACTCGGCGACGAAGAAGGTGTACCTCGCCTCGTACCTGGAACTGACCTGGGTGCCGGGCGCGCACGTCCCGGTGGGCGCGAGACCGCCCTTGGTTTCCAGGCGCTGCACGAAAGTCACCTTGCCGAAGAGGCCGTCGCCCCGCGTCGCTGCGGCTTTCAGCAGGAGCTCCGGTATCGCGCCTTCGCGCGTGACCGACGCGCCGGGGACCGCGGCGGCGTTGACCGCACTGCCGTCCACTGTGGACACCCAGACCGGCCCGCGGGTGTGCAGCGCGACTACTTCGTTGTGCTGCGTCAGCGTCGCGTCCGGTTCCAGCAGGGTCCACGCCTTGTCGATGCACTGGTAGACCTGGACTCCCCGCGCCGGGAGGGTCGCGATGAGCTTGTTGCCCTTGGGGACGTCGATCGAGCCCGGGGCGGCTTCGATCGGCTTGGCCGGGGTGGCCGAGATCGAGAGGGCCGGCGCCGGGAGTTTGGGCTCTGCGTCCGCGGTCGAACACGCGGTGAGTGCTCCTGCGATGGCAAGGCCGCCGAGCGTTGCGGCGATGGCCTTCACGTGGTTCATGGGGGACTCTCCTCGGTGGCGTTCAGGGGGCAACGTCACTCACACGGAGAGAACCCGCGAACGGTTCAGGTCAATTTGTCAGGGCACGCAGTTCCACGCAGCAAGCATCGGGTGCTGGTGCGAGAACCGCGCTGACCCCGCCCGCTTCGAGTCCGGTCAGGAAGCCGGAAAGGAACGCGTGGTTGATCCCGCAGACCAGTTCGGGTGCCTTCGCCGTCAGCGGGTGGAAGGGGCAGTTGCGCAGCCGCACGCAGGTCGGGCTGTCCCGGCTGGGTTCGAAGCCGTGCCGCGCGAGCACGCCCTCCGCCAGCGTCAACGCGCGTTCGGCGCCGAGCCGCCCCGGCTTGGTCCGGTCTCGTTCGGCCCCGCCGAGGTCTTCGCCGCGCTGCCCGGCGACCCTCGTCGTGGCTTCGCGGGCGTTCTCGTCGTCGCCTTCGGTGAGGACGGCGTCGAGCAGGATCCCGGCGAGCACGTCGTGGTGCCGGGGCGGGATGCTGACCTGGAGGTCGGTTCCGCCGGGTTCGTAGACCTTCGGCGCGCGCCCGACCTTGCGGACCGCGGTGGAGCCGACCCGCAGCAGCCCGGCGTCGACGAGCTTGTCGAGGTGGAACGCCGCCAGCTTGCGGGAGATGCCGACGGCGGCGGCGGCTTCCTCCCGGCTCACCGGGCGGCGGGCCTTGCGGATGAAGGCGTACATCCCGCCGCGGAGGTCGTCGTCCAGCGCGGCGACGGCCTTGACGGCCGGATCCCGGGTATTCGAGTCGATCGTCACCTTCGTCAGGATAACGCCCAACAAAGTATCCGCAACTCCCGAAATACGGGAACCTTGACCTTGCGGTAGATTAAGACCAATACTCATTGGCGAAATAGTGATCAACCGGAAAGAGTCCGCCGATGCGTTCCCCCACCGCACTCCGCGTCATCCACGAACCCGGCGACGGGGTCGACCTGGTGGCGGCCGAGCGTGCCGCCGAGCAGTTCCTGCGGGCGCTCGGCATCTCGCTGGACTCCGAAAGCCTGCAGGGCACGCCGGGCCGGATGGCTCGCGCCTACGTCGAACTCTTCACGCCCCGGCCCTTCGACCTGACCACCTTCCCCAACGACGAGGGCTACGACGAGCTCGTGCTCGCCCGCGGCATCCCGGTCCGGTCGGTCTGTGAACACCATCTGCTGCCGTTCACCGGCGTCGCGCATGTCGGGTACCTGCCCGGCGAACGCGTCCTCGGCCTGTCGAAGCTGGCGCGGATCGTCGAGCACTTCGCGTGCCGGCCGCAGGTCCAGGAGCGTCTCACCAAGCAGATCGCGGACTGGCTGTCCGAGCAGCTGAACCCCAAGGGCGTCGGGGTGGTCATCGAGGCCGAGCACAGCTGCATGACCCTGCGCGGGGTCCAGGCGGCCGGATCGAGCACGGTGACGTCGACGCTGCTGGGAACCCTGCGCGAGGACGCGCGCTCCCGTCAGGAGTTCTTCGCCCTCAGCGGGGTCTACCGCTAGTTGAGGCTCGCGGGCTCGGTGAGGTCGGCGGGCGGAGCCGGGACAGCCCGCAGCATGCCGAGGAAACCGGCTTCGCGCGTGAGCATCCGGCAGACGATCCGCAGCCGCCGCAGCGGATGGGTCTCCTCGAGCAGTTGCTGCCGGTCTTCGAGGGGCAGCAGGCAGTCCGCGGAAAGCAGGTAGGCCAGCGCTTCGGTGGCCGCGTCCTCCGGTGGGACGTGCCAGTCTTCGTGGTCCCAAGCCGACTCGCAGTACCGTTCGTGGGCCGTGCGCGCGACCGAGGACAGCCGTGCGGCCGCTTCGGCGCTCCCGTCGGGCATCGGCTCGTCGGGGATCCATTCGACCGTCCCGACCAGGTAGGGCGCCGCCTGGGTGTCGATGTCCAGCAGCCGGAACCGCCGCTTTCCCGTGGTCACGACGTCGAACCGGCCGTCGGGAAGCCGTTTGGCCTCCCGCAGCAGCGCGGTGCAGCCGACCGGGTGCACATGGTCCAGGGTTTCGATTTCCCGCACGAGCGAGCCGCGGATGGCGATGACGCCGAACTCCCGCCCCGGCACCGTGTCGGTCACGAGATCGATGGTCAGCTGCCGATAACGCGGCTCGAAGATGTGCAACGGCAGGTGCACTTCGGGGAGCAACACGGTTTGCAGTGGGAACAAAGGCAAGGTCGCCGTCTCACCGCGTCTCGCCGCTCGTTCTGCCACGTCGTCAACCGTACGGGGAACGCCACTTCCGCGCAGTCTGATTCGGCGGTGGACCTCGCTCAGCGCTGCGGCGGCCGGAAGACCGCGAAGGGGTCGGTGACCAGCACGCTGTCTTTGGCGAAGGAGAACAACGCCGCCGGACGCCCGCCGCTGCGCCCCGGCGGGGAGGTGTGGCCGGTCGCGACGAGCAGGCCCCGGCGCGACAGCACGCGCTGCAGGTTGGTCGCCGAAACGCGGTAGCCGAGCGCGGCCGAGTAGATGCCCCGCAGCGCGGAAATCGTGAATTCGCCGGGTGCCAGCGCGAAACCGAGGTTGGTGTAACAGAGTTTGGACCGCAGCCGGTCGCGGGCGCGCAGGATGATCGCCTCGTGGTCGAAGGCGGTGCGGGGGAGCGCGGCGACGTCGTGCCACTCGGTGTCCTCGGGAATTTCGGGGTCCACCCCGGCCGGGATGAGCCCGACGAACGCCGTCGCCACCACGCGGGGGCCGGGCACGCGGTCGGGCGCGCTGAAGACGGCGAGCTGCTCGACGTGCTTCAGCTGCCGGACGTCGACCTTCTCCGCGAGCTGACGCCGGATCGAGGTCTCGACGTCCTCATTGGGCCGCAGCCGGCCGCCGGGAAGGGACCAGCGCCCGAGGTGCGGATCGAGCGCGCGGCGCCACAGGAGCACGCGCAGTGTGTCCGAACGCACTTGAAGTACCGCCGCCAAGACCTCGTGTGCCAGGGGGGCGTGGGTGTTAATATGACTTCGCACGGTTTTCGATTATAAGGCGAAAACCGGGAGTCAGTCTAGGAGGGGCCACATGGCCGGCACCACGACCTTTGCGACCGAGATCCCGCGGGCGGACAACCTCGTCCCGTACGGCGGGGTCGAGGCGAACGCCGCTTGGGCGGAGGAGGTGCGCCGGCTGGCGAAACAGCGCGACGCGGTCCTGCTGGCGCACAACTACCAGCTTCCCGAGATCCAGGACATCGCCGATCACACCGGCGATTCCCTCGCGCTGAGCCGGATAGCCGCCAGCAGCGACGCCTCCACGATCATCTTCTGCGGTGTGCACTTCATGGCCGAAACGGCCAAGATCCTCGCCCCCGAGAAGACCGTTCTCATCCCCGACGCGCGGGCCGGCTGCTCGCTCGCGGACTCCATCACCGGCGAGCAGCTGCGCGCTTGGAAGGCCGAACACCCGGGCGCTGTCGTCGTGTCCTACGTGAACACGACAGCCGAGGTGAAGGCCGAGACGGACATCTGCTGCACGTCGTCGAACGCGGTCGACGTTGTCGCTTCCATCCCCGCTGACCAGGAAGTTCTGTTTTGCCCGGATCAGTTCCTCGGCGCGCACGTCAAGCGGATCACCGGTCGGCGGAACATGCACATCTGGGCCGGGGAGTGCCACGTGCACGCCGGGATCAACGGTGACGAGCTCGCCGCCAGGGCCGCCGAATACCCGGACGCGGACCTGTTCATCCACCCCGAATGCGGCTGCGCGACGTCGGCGCTCTACCTCGCCGGCGAGGGTGCCGTGGCCGCCGATCGCGTCAAGATCCTGTCGACCGGGGACATGGTCCACGCCGCCCGCGACACCAAGGCGACCTCGGTTCTGGTGGCCACCGAAATCGGCATGATCCACCAGCTGCGCAAGGCCGCGCCGGAGATCGACTTCCGCGCGGTGAACGACCGGGCGTCCTGCCGGTACATGAAGATGATCACCCCGGCGGCATTGCTGCGCTCGTTGCGGGACGGCAACGACGAGGTCCACGTCGACCTCGAAACGGCCGCCCGCGCGAAGGCTTCCGTGCAGCGGATGATCGAGATCGGCAAGCCTGGCGGCGGTGAATAGTGGACCAGGTTAGCGCCTATCAAGCGAAAACTACTCCGCAGTGGGAAGCCCGGGCCGATCTTGTGGTGATCGGCAGCGGGGTCGCCGGGTTGACGGCGGCGTTGCGCGCGCAGGAGCTCGGGCTGCACGTCCTCGTCGTCACGAAGGCGGCGGTCGAGGACGGCAACACGCGCTGGGCCCAGGGTGGCGTCGCGGTGGTGATGGACGGCGAACACGACGACAACGACTCCGTCGCCCGTCACGCCGAAGACACCCTGACGGCCGGTGCGGGGCTCTGCGAAGAAGACGCCGTGCGGGCGATCATCGAGGGCGGGCCGGCCGCGGTGGCCCGGTTGCGGGCGCGCGGTGCCGCGTTCGACCTCGCCGCGGCGGCCGGAAGCGAGCTGGCGCGGACCCGCGAGGGCGGGCACAGCGCGTTCCGGGTGATCCACGCCGGCGGCGACGCGACGGGTGCCGAAGTCGAGCGCACGCTGGTCGCGCAGACCTCCGATCGCCGGGTTCCCGTGCTGGAGCGGCATATCGCCGTCGACGCCGTGCGCACGCCGTTGGGCGATGTCGTCGGCGTGACCGTGCTCGACCGCAACGGTGTGCCCGGCGTGGTTCGTGCCTCAGCTGTCGTCCTCGCGAGCGGTGGGCTCGGCCAGCTGTACCAGGCGACGTCGAATCCCGAGATCGCCACCGGTGACGGCCTCGCGCTCGCACTGCGGGCCGGGGCGGCGGTGTCGGATATCGAGTTCGTCCAGTTCCACCCCACGGTCCTGTACACGCCGGGCGCGCGTGGCCGGTGCCCGCTGGTCACCGAAGCCGTGCGCGGCGAGGGCGCCACGCTGCTCGACGCGACCGGCGCGCCGGTCATGCGCGGGGTGCACCCGCTGGGTGACCTGGCGCCGCGGGACGTCGTGTCCGCCGCGATCACCCGGCGGATGATGCTCGCCCCTGGCGGCGTCGACGACCACGTTTTCCTTGACGCCACGGGAATCGCCGGCTTCGCGGCGAGGTTCCCGACCGTGCACGCGGCCTGCGCCGTGATTGGGATCGACCCGGCGCACGACGCGATCCCGGTGACCCCGGCGGCGCATTTCGCCTGCGGCGGCGTGGTGACGACGGTCGAGGGACGGTCCAGCGTGCGCGGGCTGTACGCGGCCGGTGAAGTGGCGCGGACGGGTCTGCACGGCGCGAACCGCTTGGCGTCCAACAGTTTGCTGGAAGGTCTGGTCGTCGGCGAGCGGGCCGCGGAGGCCGTCGCCGCGGATCTGGCCGCCGGGCTGCTGGCCGACCCGAAGCACGGCGTGCTCCAGGAAAAGACCACGGCACGCGTCGCCGAGCGGGATTCGCTGCAGCGCGTGATGAGCCGCTACGGCGCTATCGGCCGGGACGCCGAGGGGCTCGCCGTCATCGGCTCGGTTCTCGATTTGTCGACAGTGGACAGTCCGCTGTGGACGCACGAAACGGTGGAAGACGCGGCGCTGACCCTGGTCGCGCAAGCATTGGTCTCGGCCGCCGCCCGCCGGACGGAATCCCGGGGCTGCCATGTGCGCACGGACTTCCCCGATCGCGACGACGTCAACTGGCAACGCGGTCAGCTGATCCGGCTCAGCCCGTCGGGGCAACCGGTGCTGGCCGATCCCATCCTGGTCGAAGGAGCGGCATGACTTTCCAACTCTCCGAATTCGAACTCTCCGACAAGGTCCTCGCCGAACTGGTCGTCACCGGTCTCGACATTTCCGATGTCCAGCGGGTCGTGCAGACGGCGCTGGCCGAAGACCTGCGCTACGGCTCGGACGCCACCACCGAGGCGACCGTGCCCGAGCACGCGATGGCGTTGGCGGAGATCACGCCCCGCGTCGCCGGGACGGTCGCGGGGCTGCCGGTCGCGCTCGCCGTGTTCGACGCGGTGCTGAAGGGCCGGTACGAGGTGCTCGGCCGCCGCGAAGACGGAAACCGTTTGGTGGCAGGCGAACCCGCACTGGTCGTGCGGGGCTCGGTGCGCGGTCTGCTTACCGCGGAACGGACCGCGTTGAACCTGCTGTGTCACCTGTCCGGCATCGCGACCGCCACCGCGGCTTGGGTGTCCGAAGTGGCCGGTACGGGATGTTCGGTTCGGGACTCACGCAAGACGTTGCCCGGCTTGCGGCTGCTGGAGAAGTACGCCGTGCGCAGCGGCGGCGGGGTCAACCACCGGCTGGGCCTAGGCGACGCGGTGCTGATCAAGGACAACCACGTGGTCGCCGCGGGTTCGGTGACCGAGGCGATGCTGGCCGTCCGGCGGCACGCGCCCGCGCTGGCGTGCGAGGTCGAGGTGGATGACCTGGCGCAGTTGGACGAAGCGCTCGCGGCGGGTGCGGACGAGGTGCTGCTGGACAACTTCACGCCCGAGCAGTGTGTGCTCGCCGTGGCGCGCCGCGACGAGGTCTCGCCGAAGACGCGGCTGGAGGCGTCCGGTGGGCTGCGCCTGGAGAACGCCCGTGCCTACGCCGAGTCCGGCGTGGACTATCTCGCGGTGGGCGCGCTGACCCATTCGGCTGATGCGTTGGATCTCGGGATGGACCTTCGCTAAAAGCCTTTCAGCCACTAGTGTCTAGGGTGTGAGAGCTGTCTTCGTAGGTCTGGTGGTGACCGCGCTCGTCGGGGTGTCTCCGTTGGCACAGCGGGCTTCGGCCGCGCAGTGCGCGGATCCGACGGGCCCGTACACCGGCCAGTCGCCCTGGGGCCAGCGGCTGGTCGATCCGGCGCGGATCTGGCCGCTCACCACGGGAAGTGGGCAGATCGTCGCCGTCGTCGGCGCGGGAGTCGACGCCGCCAACGCGCAGTTCGCGCCGGGGCAGGTACTTCCCGCGCGGGACGTCACGCCCGGCGGCGGTACGGCGGAGGCGGACTGTGACGGCCGGGGCACGATCGCCGCGGGTGTCGTGGCGGCCAAGCAGAACTCCGAGACGACTTTCGCCGGTGTAGCACCGGATGTGAAGATCCTGCCGGTGCGGTATCGGCGGTCCACCGAGAACGGCGATCCCGCCGCGTTGGCCGCGGGCATCGATGCCGCGGTCCAGGACCGGGCGGGCGTGATCCTGATCGCCGTCCCCGCCGCGGCGGACAGCCCGGCTCTGGCGTCCGCCGTGGACAGAGCGCGCGAAAGCGGTTCGCTGGTCGTTTCGCCAGCCGCCGCAACGGAAGACGGCCGCCGCAGCTATCCGACGGCGACACCGGGCGTGCTGGCCGTCGGCTCGACCAAGCAGAACGGCGAACCCGCGCAGGCGGAATCCGGTGACTACATCGGTATTTCCGCCCCTGGCGCCGATTTGGTGAGCACCTCGGCCGGTGCTGGTGGCGCGCTGGCCCACCGTTTTCCCGTGACCGACCCGAGTCTGGCTGCCGCTTATGTCGCCGGTGCGGCGGCTTTGGTGCGCTCGTACCACCCCGGCTTGACCCCGGAGCAGGTCGTCACCCGGCTGACTTTGACCGCGAACCGGCCGCCGTCCGGTGGCCGTGACCCGCAACGCGGCTGGGGCATGCTCGACGCTTATGCCGCCGTGTCAGCGGAAATCCCCGCGGACGCGGTCGCTCCTGGTGGCTTGCCGGACTCCGTGGCGCGCGGTGCGATGGTCCCCGCCCTCGCTGACGAACGTCCTGCCACGGACCGGTTCTCGGGGTTCCTCGCGCTCGCCGGTGTCGGCCTGGCCGCGGCCGCCGGTGTCGCCGTCCTCGCCGTCCGGCGAGGCCGAGCCCGCTCCTGGCGCCCCAGCCGCCGCTGACCCGCTCACCGCACACGCCACGAGATGTCGACCTGTCGTGATACCCCGCGTCCGCAACTACCGCCACCTGTCGACAGATGGCGAAGCGTTAGGCGGGGAAGTGTCGACATGTTCCCCGGGAAGGGCTAGGGGGAGCCGGGGACGCAGCGGGTGGAGCCGACGATGGCGACAGCGCCGCTGTCCCGGGCCACGTGCACGTTGACGTTCGCGCCTTCGCGGCTGAACTGGACGATGAACTCCCCGGCGGTGCCGCGGTCGATGGCCTTCCAACCGGTGTCGGCGAAGGACCGTACCACGGCGGGCAGCGAATTCTCGGCGCTGTCAGGGGATTCGAGCCGGACGCCGTACTGCCGGCAGACGAGGGTGCCGGGGTTGACCGGGTCGCAGTCGAGATCCCCGTCGATGGTGGGGCCGGCGCCGGAGCCGAACATCCCGGCCGCGCCGTCGATCACCGTGCGGAGATCCTTGGCCAGCGCGTCGAGATCGGGGCTCACGGCAACCGCCACCTTCCGTTGATCGCCTCGACCGCGCCTTCACCGATCGACCGCGGCGCGAAGCTGTCCTCCGGCGTCACCGCACCTCCGGTGATCACACCGTAGATATTGTTCCACGAATCCGATCCGGGCTTGAGCACATCGCTGTGCGAGCTGAGGCCCCACAGCTGATCGCCGTCGGCGCCGCGGCCGGTTTCGAGCTCGGTCACGCCCGGGAAGGTGTCCGGGTCCGCGCCGTGGCCGATGCCGGTGAAGGAGTCGAACGGCGCGTTGCCCTGCGCGATGACGATCGGGTCCAGCGGGGCCGTCATCGAGAACCGCTGCACCCCGGCCTGGCTCGCGGGCAGGTCCGAAGGCGACCAGACGCCGTTGCCCATTCCCGCGGATTCGACGTGCACGACCTGGTCGACGTTGAGTCCCAGCGTTTCTGCCAGCCCCACTGTCGCGCCGCCGTAGCTGTGCCCGACGCCGGTGACGAGCACGCCGTCCCCGGCGTGCGTGACGATCTGCTGGCGCAGGTCGTTGCTGAACGCCGTCAGGTCCGGGGCCATCGCCCGCGCGTAGCTCGCCGAAGAGCCTTCGGTGGTCACGTTCTGCGGGAAGACGCCGTCCGCCCAGACGACCATCGCCGTGCGGCCGGTCGAGTCCGCGGCCACCAGGCTGTTCCCGAGGCCGGCGTAGCTCTGGTAGTTGTCGAACGAGGTGTTCACGCCCGGCACGAACAATCCGACATGCCGTGTGCCCGGTTCGATCTCGCCGATCAGCTCCGCGATCCGCCCGTTGCCGGCGGGATCGAACTTCAGGATCTGCCGGTTGTTGGCGATAATATCTTGGTACAGCGCGATTCGGCGCGGGTCCGTTTCGGTCCGCAGCGCTTCTTCGACCTGATGCCGGTTCTCCGCGATGGCGCTCGACCAAGCGCCGGGCGTCCCGGATTGCGTGCCCGCGCTGGGAACCGCGCTCTCGGGCAGCAGCGAGCGGTACATCGTGGCGATCTGGACGTCGGTGCGCCGATAGCCGCCCGCGCACGCGGTCAGTCCGGCTTGGACGGTGTGCGCGTGGTTCATCTGCTTCTCGAGCTTCTCACCGAGATCACGGGTGGCCTTCGTGAATACGTCCGCCGCCTGCTGAGACTGCGACACCTGCCCGAAGGCCTGCGCGGGAAGGGAATCCGCGGAAAGTCCTTTGTCGACGACGTCCAGCGCGCCCGCCTTGTCGGCCAGTTCGCGCGCGGCTTCGTCGAGCCGATCGGGTGCGACCCGGTAACCGCTGGATGAAAGACCTGAAGTCACCGGGCCGCCCCCATCGAAGTGATCAACGCAGTTCTGGTTCTTCACCGATCACCGAGGGCGCCACCGGGGCGGACTGGCCCCAGACGTCTTCGGTTTCCACCAGCCACGGCGGGATCCGCCGGCCGGAACCCATGTCGCCGCCGGCGCCCATGCCCATCGGCACCATGGGCATCATCGGCATGCCGCCCTTGGCCGCGGCCGCTCCCGCCGCCCCGGCCGCGCCACCGGCGAGGCCGCTCAAGGCGTTGCTGCCGCCGCCGTTGCCCGCGAGCCCGGCATGCGCGGCCGGATCCGAACCGGGGGCACCGCCGCCGACCGAACCGGTGTCCAGCCCGCCGACACCGCCACCGGCGCCGCCGACGCTGATTCCGGCACCGCCGCCGACTCCGCCACCCCCGCCCCCGATGTTCGCGCCGAGTTTGGGGTCCTTTGTGGCCTCTTCGTCGGGCTTCTTGCCGGTGGCCCAGGACGGCACCTTCGGCATGATCGAGCCGAACCGCCCGAACGCCGCCGCTGACGCGGCCGCGAGCCCGGCGGTGAACATGTTGCCGAACAACGGGTTGCTCGGCACCGGCGTGCCGGGCGCGGCACCGGGCACGGTGCCGTCTTCGCCGGGAAGGAGGTGCGGCTGCCCGGGATCGACCACAGTGGACCCCGCCGGCGGAACACCGGTCAGGCCGTTGCCGGCCGCTCCGCCACCGCTGACGCCGCCACCGACGACAGCGGGCGGCGGCGTGGCCGCGTTGGGGGAAGCGGGAATCGACTCTTCGGTGGTGCTGTAGTCCCCGGCCAGGTTCGTCATGACGACGATCGCCTTCGCGTGCGCCGCGCTCGCCGCGCCCGCGGCCTGCTGCTGCGCCTGGACGGTCGTGATCGCATCCTGGCGCTGCCTCGCCGCCAGCATCAGCGTTTCCGGTGAGGTGTCGGCGGGCAGGATCGGCGGGTTCACCGCGAGTTCGAACTGAGCGGGGGAGACGTCGGGAACGTCCACGGGCGGCGGCATTTCGGCCTTCGCCTTGACGAGCGCGTCGGCCGCGTCCTCGATCAGGTTCTGCATCTGGTCCGCGGTCTGCCCGACCTTGCGGATACCGGTGACCAGATCGGTGATCATCGTCTTGTACTTGTCGGCAGCGCCGCCGGTCCAGCTGCCTTCGAAGTCGGACAGCTCCGACGAAAGGTTGTCGGCCTGTTCGTAGAGGCCGATCCCGGTGGCCTTCCATTTCTCCGCCGCGGCCCGTGCCGTCGACGGGTCACCGGCCTGGAGCATCGCGTACAGCTGTTTGTGGTTGTACCCGGCGAAATTCGTGTGCGCGGTCTGGTGCGTGTGACTCATCCGTGGCTACCCCCCGAACTTCCATGCCCGCCAAGGACATTGCCGACGCCGCCGACGAGCCCGCCCACGCCGGAGACCAGGCCGCCGACGGCGTTGACCACGCCGCCCACGACCCCTTGATCGTGCCCGGAGTTGTGGAGATCGCCCGCGACGGACTGGTCCGCCTGCTCGTAGCCGTCCGCGACGGTGTGCGTGACGTCCTGCGCGAACGTGATGGCGCCCTTGACCTGGTCGAGCAGACCCTGCATCTCCGCCACCGCCGCGTTGTGCGCGTCGGCGAGCGAGCCGGCTTCGCCGAACTCACCGAACAGCAGGGGATGACCGTTGAGGGTGTGCAGGAAGTCCTGCGGCTTAGACATCCCCTCGATCTGGATTTCCAGCTCGCGGATGAAATCGGTCAGCGACTCGAGATGAACGTAATACGACTGGTCGTGCACAGTCCGACTCCTGAATATGCCGGGTCAACGCCGAAGGATGGGAGCGAAAAGCCGGTTGGCCGGTGTGAGTGGGGGAGGCTCACACCGGCCAAACGACGTTCTTGGACGGACACCGACTCGCTAAACCGAGAAGTAGCCCTGGTTCCTGTTCTCCAGCGAGTGCTGCAGGTCGTGCGCCTCGCTGACCTTGCCGCCGAACTGGGCGATGATGCCGATGATGTCGGCGGTCGCCTGCCGCAACCGGGTTTCGGACGACTCGGCCGCCTGACCGGCGGAGCTGCCGGAGGCGTACCAGCTGGCCTTGAGCGGCGCGAGGTTGCTCTGGAGCTGCTCGAGCTGCGAGGTGAGCGCCTTGGCCTTGGCGGCCAGCGACGCCGAGCTGTGCTGCAGCGCGGCGAAGTTGATTTCGACGACGTCAGCCATGGTGGGACCCTTTCTAGTTGGCACCGGAAAGGCGGCCCAGAACGGACCCGCCGGCGTCGGAGGCGAGGTTGGAGACGTTGCGCAGCTGCTGCGACACGTCCGCGTCACCACTGCCGTAGTTGTGGAAGCTCTGGTTCACCAGGTTCGACATGGTGTCGAGCTCCTTGACGGCGGCCGCCATCTTCTCCTGCAGCCGGCGCTGGAGGTCCCAGAACGCCACGGCCTGGTCACCCTTGTAACTGCGCAGGGTTTCGGACAGCTCGGACTCCAAGCCGGCCATCGTCGTCTTGGCGTTCGACGCGGTCTCCTCGAAGCCCTGGACCGCGCGTGTCATCGCAGCCGCATCCGCCTGGAATCCCGGACTACTCATCGACGGGCCACCTCCTCTCATCGCTGAAAATCCTGGAGAGCACGCCATGGCGAACCTGGCGTCTCGTTGTGAATGTCACGCTAGAAAAGACCGCGGTTCGGTCAAACGGCACAACTGCCGGTTGGGCTGGCGGCACAATTACCCACGCATGCCCTGGTAGGGACTGCCCTACCCCGGTTCCGGTGGCCGGCGCCAGTGTCTCCACAGTGGCCGCGAATCAGACTGGATGCCATGTCCAGCAACGAATCCGTGCTCCGCCGGGCCGCTGCCCTGCATCGTCCGCTCATCGGTTTCGCTACCGTCATGGCGGTACTTTCCGTGGTTGCCGCCATTGGCGTGATCTTCGACGATCGCACCCTCGTCAACGCGTCGATCTGGCTCAAGCCGTTCAAGTTCACCATCTCGATGGGGCTCTACGCGGTGACACTGGCGTGGATGATCTCGCTGCTGCCGAAGGCGCGGCGGTGGGGCTGGTGGCTCGGCACGCTCGTGACGGCCGGGCTCGCCGTCGACATGGTGCTGATCTTCTGGCAGCCGGTCTTCCGGGTCCGGCAGCTGCACTTCAACAGCGCCGACGCGCTCGACAGGTTGCTCGCACAGGAAATCCTCCCGGCCGCCACCTACCTGGCCTGGACGGCGTCGCTCGTGCTCGCGCTGATTCTGGTGTTCCAGAAGTTGGAGGACAAGGCGCAGGCCGCGGCCGTCCGCATCGGACTGTTGGTGGCACTGGTCGGGCTGGCGCTCGGGATGCTGATGTTCATGCCGACGCCGGGCCAGCAGGGCCTGATCGACGCCGGGATGAAGCCGACGATCGTCGGTGCGCACAGTGTCGGCGTGCCGGACGGTGGACCCGGCCTGCCGATCCTGGGCTGGAGCACGGTCGGTGGTGACCTCCGCATCCCGCATTTCGTCGGGATGCACGCCCTGCAGCTGCTGCCGCTGTTCGCGATGCTGCTCGCCGCACTGGCCACCCGTTTCCCGGCGCTGAGCGACCCGCTGGTGCGTCGCAGGCTGATCCGGGTGGGCGGACTCGGTTATCTGGGACTGATCGCGATCCTGACCTGGCAGGCGCTGCGCGGGCAGTCGATCGTCGCCCCGGACGTCTGGACGTTGCTCGCTGTCGGCGCGGACGCCGCGTTGGTCGGCATCGGGGTCTTGACTTCCGTCGCCACGGCGCGGCAACCCACGGAGACGATAACTCGGTGACGGAGAGGCGCCCCTTGGATACGGTGTGCGTGAACAAGGGGGAGTACTCAACGTGAGTGAAGTGGAAGTACCGGTCAAGTCCGGGAAGAAGAAGTGGATCGGGATCGGTGCCGCGGTGGTGGCCGCCGCGCTGGCGGCCGGGGGACTGGTTTGGTCGCTCTCGAGCGGGGAAGAGCCCGCGAAGGTGTTCGGGCCGCAGGAGTTCGGAAAGCTTTCGCTGGGCATGACGACGGAAGCCGCGCTGGCGACCGGTGAGCTGGCACCGGCGCCGACGTCTCAGCTGGACGGGTGCGCGGACTATTCGTTCGCCGGTGGTCCCGCACCGGATCCCGCGCGGATGGCGGCGGAAGCCGAGGCGGAGAAGAAGGCCGTTGAGGCCAAGCGCGTTTCGGCCGAGGTGAACGCCAAAGCCGACGAGCCGTTGCCGGCGAACGCGGGGGCGAAGGAGTACGCCGATTCGGCCGCACGGTTCGCCGATGGGGCGAACGCTATCGCGGCGTCGGCGGAGGCCGCTGAGGCTGTGACGGTCAAGCGGGACGCCCGGACGGCCGCTTTCGGAGCCTCGGGTGGGGCTTCGTTCGGCAAGAGCGGCCTGGTGTCGCTGGCCGCTCCCGTGGGCGTCAAGACCGCCGAGGGTGTCGGCCAGGAGTCCACTGTGGACGAGCTGAAGGCGGCTTACGGCGCTCGTGGTCTTGTCGAGGAGAACGGGAGCTTCAAGCTTCCGGTCGCCGAGAAGCCGGGCTGGGTTTACCAGTTCACCGTCGTGGGCGGCAAAGTCGCCTCACTGGTGGTCTTGAACCCGGAGCTCGGCTGCGCGGCCTGACGAGGTGTTCAACGCTATGAACGGACCCTTCCTCCCGAAAAATGAGAGGAAGGGTCCGTTCATAGCGTTGTGCCGGGGCTAGACGCCCGCGGTGGTGCGGATCCAGGAGCGGCTGCTGGCCACGCTGGCGTAGTTCTGGGTGCCCTGCGGGTTGCTGCCGGAGTTGTTGCCGGTCGAGCAGACGCCGACCTGGACACCGCCGGACAGCTGCGGGCCGCCGGAGTCGCCGTGCCACGACGCGCCGTTGATGCCCTTGCTGGCGATGGCCGTGCCGCCGAACGCGTCGGAGCTGGTGCCGGTCACGCGGACGTTCGCCGTCTTGAGGGTCGGCGAAGGCGGGCCACTGTTCAGGGTGCGGCCCCAGCCGTAGATCTGGTTCGTCGCGCCGACGGCCGGGTTGCCGCTGCCGAGTTGCATGTACGTGGTGCTGATCGACGTCGTCAGGTGCAGCAGCGCGATGTCACCGTTCGGTGAGGCCTTCTGCTGGTCCACGGCGGCCTGGGTGCCTTGGTTGAGTGCCACGTTGCCGACCTTGACGTGCATGCCCGGCGCGTTCAGGCAGTGCTGCGCGGTGAGCACCCAGCGGGCCGCGATGATCGTGCCGGAGCATTCGAAACCACCGTTGGCGGTCACGTCGTTCCAGTAGATCTGCGCGCCCCATGGCGCCGAACTCACGGTTCCGCCACCGATGATGGCCGGTTCGGCCGCCTGTGCGGTGGAGACGCCGGTGGTCGCGAGACCCAGCACGGCGGCGGCGCCGGCCAGCACGGAAATTGCCCTCGACAGTCGCATGAAAATTACCCTTCGAATGGTAAGGGAATTCGCTTCGCTCGAAGCAGTGATGTGACGGTAATTCGTCGAAGGCGACCTGGGTAACCTACCGAAGTTGGTAACTTACCCATAGAAAGTATGGTCCGTTTTATGGCAACTAGTCGCTTTCCGTCGGTTTGGTCCAGGCCACTTGGACGAGGCCCGTGCCGTGGCGGCGGCTCACGAGCGTGCCGCGGCCGGGGGGCTGCGGGCCGGGCTTGACGTCGCCGATCAGCGCGCCTTCGTCCTTGGCGCCCGACATGACCAGCCCCGGCGAGCCGAGTTCCCGGATCCGCTGCAGCACCGGCTCGAACAGCGATCGCCCGGCCCCGCCGGAGCCCCGGACGATGATCAGGTGCAGCCCGATGTCCCTTGCCTGCGGCAGGAACTCCAGCAGCGGCAGCAGCGGGTTCCGGCCGACGGCGGCGACCAGCTCGTAGTCGTCGACGATCACGAACAGTTCCGGGCCTTTCCACCAGGTCCGGTTCCGCAGCTGGTCCGGGGTGACGTCGGCGCCGGGCAGCCGGTCGCGCATCGCCTGCTCGCATTCCGCGATCAGCCCGGTCAGCACGTTCTCAGACCCCGCGTAGCCCAGCAGATGTCGTCCGGTGACCGTGCCGAGCAGCCCGCGCCGGTAGTCGGCGACGATGATCGCGGCCTCGTCCGGGGTGTACGCGGCCATGATGCCCTGCGCGATGTTGCGCAGCAGTGAGCTCTTCCCGGACTCGACGTCGCCGAACGCGAGGAAGTGCGGGTCGGTCGCGAAGTCGAGGTGCACCGGCTGGAGATCGGATTCCGCGATGCCCAGCGTGACGCGCTTTCCCGGTGCGGCCGGGAGGGAATCGCGGGGGATTTCGGCGGGAAGCAGCCGGACAGCCGGAGCTCCTTCTTTAAATGGCACGAGCTCATGCCAGGCCTCGGAAATCCGCCGGGTCAGGTCGATGCCACCGGCACCGAGCGTCGACGGGCGCTGGTCCGCGTCGATCCGCGGCAACGCGCTGAGGAAATGCAGTTTCTCCGCGGTGAGCCCGCGGCCGGGCGCGTCGGCGGGCACGTTCAGCGCGGTCTTGCGGTCGATCAGCGAATCGGCGGGATCACCGAGCCGCAGTTCGAACCGGGTGCCGATGGCGTCCCGCAGCGCCGCGCGCACGCCCATCCACTGGTTCACCGAAACGATGACATGGATGCCGAAACCGAGTCCGCGGGCGGCCAGTCCGGTGATCTGCTCTTCCAGCTTTTCGTACTCCTGGCGGATGGTGGTCCAGTTGTCCACGAACAGGAAGACGTCGCCGAATTCGCGGCCTTCGGTGCTTTCGGTGAAATCGCCGCGGCGCTGGCGGAACACGGTCATCGATTCGATGCCGTGCGCGGAGAAGAACTCCTCGCGCTGTTCCAACAACGTCGTCAGTTCCGCCACCACCCGGCGACAGCGTTGCGCGTCCCGCCGCGTCGCGTAACCGGAGGTGTGCGGCAGCCCGGAGATCGGCGCCAGCGCGCCACCACCCATGTCCAGCACGAACAGCTGGACTTCGCGCGGGGTGTGGGTGAGCGCGAGCATCCCCGCGATCGAGCGCATCAGCATGCTCTTGCCGCTCTGCGGGGCGCCGACGATGATCGCGTGCCCGCCGGAACCGGCGAAATCGGCCCACAGCATGTCGCGGCGCTGCTCGAACGGCTTGTCGACCAGCGCGACCGGAACCATCAGTTTGCCGTTGCCGCCCCACCCGAGCGGGCAGAGACCGCGTTCCGGGTCGACGCCGAGCGGCGGCAGCAACTGGTCGAGCGTGGGCGGTTCGTTGAGCGGCGGCAGCCAGATCTGGTGTGCGGCAGGGCCTTTGCCCTCGAGCCGGGAGAGCATCGCGCCGATGATCGTCTCGCCGGTGCCATTCGACACCGGGGCAGGCGCGTCGACGACGTCTTCCGTCCACTTAGGAGCGTCGACCTTCGCGAGGGTGAACGGCAGGACGTTGAGCTCCGGCGATCCCGCGGCCACGGCTTGGCTCCGCGGCGGAAGCTCGCCGGACACATATGCCGCTTTGAGCCGAATCAGCGTGTCGGTGTCGGACTTCAGATACGCCGATCCCGGCACGTTCGGCAGCTGGTAGGCGTCCGCGACCCCGAGCACCGCGCGGCTTTCCGAAGCGGAGAACGTCCGCAGGCCGATCCGGTAAGACAGATGGGAGTCGAGCCCGCGCAGCCGTCCCTCTTCCAGTCGCTGCGACGCGAGGAGCAGGTGGATCCCGAGGCTTCGTCCCAGCCGCCCGATCGTCACGAACAGGTCGATGAACTCGGGCCGCGACGACAGCAGCTCACTGAACTCGTCGATGATCACCAGCAGCGACGGCAGCGGGCTCAGGTTGGCGCCGCCGTCCCGCGCGCGTTCGTAGTCGCGCACCGACGCGTAGTTCCCCGCCGAGTGCAGCAACTCCTGACGCCGCAGCACTTCGCCGTTGATCGCGTCCGCCATCCGGTCGACGAGCGCGAGGTCGTCGGACAGGTTCGTGATCACCGCGCAGGTGTGCGGCAGTTCGGTCATCCCGGCGAAGGTCGCGCCGCCCTTGAAGTCGATGAGCGCCAGGTTCAGCTTCTCCGACGAATGCGTGACGGCCAGCCCGGTGACCAGCGTCCGCAGCAGCTCGCTCTTGCCCGAGCCGGTCGCGCCGATCACCAGCCCGTGCGGCCCCATCCCGCCCTCGGCCGACTCCTTGAGGTCCAGCTCGACGGGCCTGCCCTCGGGGTTGACGCCGAGCGGGATCCGCAGCCTGTCCCGCGCGGCCCGCGGCGCCCAGGTGACGGCCGTGTCGGTGTCCCGGGGGTCGCCGATGCCGAGCAGCCCGGCCAGCCCGAAGGTCGCCGACATCGGCGCCTCGCTGACCACGGCCGTTCCCTGGTACAGCGGCGTCATCATGCGGGCGAGCGCCTCGGCGGCCCCGCGGTCGAGCGTGTCGGGCGTGCCGAGGAAGCCGAGCCGCTGCTCGGAGCCGTCGCCGACGATCATGCCGAGCTGGTCCTTCGCCGCGTGCAGCGCCAGGGTCTGCTCGTTCGACGACGCCTTGGGCTCCTCGACGCCGATGTCCAGCAGGGTGATCCCGTGGTGGCCGCCGTCGCGCACGAGCCGCGGCTCACCGAACGCCCGGCCGCCGTCGATCACGACGAGGACATGCGGATGGTCGTGGCCAGGTGCGCTCCCGCGGCTGAACGACGGCCGCTCGCCGAGGTCGTTGCCCAGCAGTTCGGCCAGTGTCGTGAGGTTGTCGGCGACCAGGCGCTGCGGGCCGGTCGCGTCGGACGCCGTCGCCGCGGTGGCGTGTGGCAGCCATTTCGCCCATTCCCAGTCGTGCAGGCGGCCGTTATGGACACACAGCGCGATCCGCAGGTCGGACGGCGAATGGAAGGTCGCGAGCTGCGCCAGCAACGCCCTGGCCAGGCCCAGTGTGTCGGGTCGGCGGCCGCTGAGGAACACCGAAGAGAAGGAGCGCAGCGAGATCGCCACCGGCAGGCCGTCGACGGTCGAGTAGGTCCGGATGAAGTACTTGAGGCTGGTCGACGACACCGGGTCGAGGTCTTCCAGCGGCACGGTCTGCGGCGCCTTGAGCGGCGTGATCAGCCGCTGCGGCCCGGTGCCGGCGCGGATCTGCGCGAAATGCGGGTCGCCGCGCCGCCGGTCCCAGATCTTGCTCGCCTCGACGTAGGCCCACAGGTCGGCGGGGTCGGGCTGCAGGGAGATCATGGTGGCGCGCTGGTCGTCGGCGATGTCGCGGACCTGGCCGCGGAGCCCGGCGAGATACCGTTGGTAGTCGCGGCGTTCCTCGTTGACCTGTGCCTTCTTCGCCGCTCCGCCGCGGCCCAGTGACATCAGCACCATGCCGCCCATCGCGGTGATGAACAGCGCGCCGAAGATCCAGGTCATCACCCCGCCGTCACGTCCGATGTAGACGAACGACATGGCGCCCATGCCGAGCATCATCGGCAGGAACATCATCAGTTGCATCATCCCGCCTGAGCTGCCCTTGGGCAGCATCGGCGGCGACTGCAGGACGATCTCGCTCGGCTGCTCGCCGAGCATCGGCAGGCGGTCGCGGGACAGGCTCATGGCGGGACTTTCCGGGTCGGCGCGTGGGTACTCTGCCGATCATTTTGGCTACTGGTTATCTACTCACAGTGGGTACTTTTGCCGTCCGCCGCACGTTCCGCCCGAATTTACGCTGGCCGTCAACGCAAAAAGGCGCGGACAGCAGAGGGGAGCGCGATGAGCGGCGAGTACCGGGCGCAGCCCGAGGCGATGCGCTCCACGGTCGGCAACGTCGGCGGCATCATCGTCCAGGGCATCAACGCGGTCGCGGACCTCGAACGCACGGTCATCGCGCCGACGTCGTTCGCCACCTTCGGCGGGGCGGTGGCCGCGGCGAACACCGCGATGCAGAGCCAGCAGGTGACCGCGCTGCGGCGGCTGCTGACGCTTCTGCAGCAGGTCAACGATCAGGTCAAGAAGTCGGCCGACGAGTACCAGGCGGCCGACGAAGCCGTGTCCGGCGGTTACGGCGGACGCCCGGCGCCGGGCGGGTTGCTGTCCCAGATCTGGGGCAACGCGGGCGCTTCCGAGCTCGCCGCCCACGTGATCAACGACAGCGCCGGCGCCGCGGGCGAACCCCGTTCGGTCGGCAACATGCTGCGCTACCTCGGTGACATGGGGATGGGGCAGCTCGGTACGCACCCGATCACCGACGCCCGGTTCCGCGGGGTCGCGGACTTCAACGACTGGCTCGGCGGCGACGCGGACAACCAGGCCCGCGTCGGCGTCATCGAGGTTTTTTCCGGTACCGCGCGGAGTTTCGGCGACGTGCCGGGCGGGGTGCTCGGTGGCGACCTCGTCGTGGTCGAGCCGATGCCCCAAACGCGCGGCGAATCCGTCATCGGCATCGCGGGGGACGGTGGCCGGCTCTACAACCACGGTCCCGTGAACGCCGATATCCATGGCTTGGCGATCCTCAGCGTTTACCGCCCGGCGTCGGTTTAGCCCTACCCGAGAGGTTCAGTCGTGTTCTTCCCCAATTCCAGTGCCATGGACGCCACCGCGGGCTCGGGCGGGCCGATCACCGTGCTGCCGCAGATCCTCACCGGCCAGCCCGAGCAGATCGCCAAGCACGTCACCGAGCTCCTGAAGAAGGCGACCGAGTTCACCACGCTGTTCAACGACTTCACGAAAGCCGCGCAGCAGCTGGAAAAGACCTGGTCCGGTGCCGCTTCGGAGTCCGCGATCAAGAAGATCAACGACTCGCTGGCCTCGTTGACCAAGATCATCGGCGTGGTCCAGAAGGGTGCCGAACTGCTCGGTGTTTCCGGCACGCTGGTGAAGGCCGCGCAGGAGGCCTACCGGTCCGTGGTCGCCGCGGTGAACCCGACGGTCGCCTCGCTGATGTCGAACCCGTGGACTTATGGCGCGGCTGTCGCGCTGTCGACGGCGACGAGCGCGTCGCTGCGGGCGTTCATCCAGGCGATCGGCGCGCTGCTCAAGACACTCGGCGTGGTCGATCTCGCGAACCAGATCTCCCAGATCGCGACCATCATCGGTGAGATCGAGAAGCTCTTCGGCTCGAAGTCCGCCACGCCTTCGACCGGCACGACACCGGCGACCGGCGGGACCGGCACGGTGGGTTCGGTACCGACCAACACGAGCGTCGCCGGTGCGCCGGTAACCGCGCCGGTAGCGCCCGCGCCGGTGGCGAGCGCGTCCGGCCAGCAGGTCGCCGGGCAGCAGAACGGCAACCAGGCGCCGAGTTTCACCAGCTACGTCCCGCCCGCGCTGGCCGGGAACGGTGGTGGCGCGGGTGCCGGCGACCTGTCGAACAGCTGGATCCCGGTGGACCAGAACGCTCCGGTGACGACGTTGCCCGCCCCCGCGGCGCCGGTCGCGCCCCCGGCGACCGGCGGTGACCACGTCATCATCCGGACCGACCTCACCACCGGCACCTCGACGATCGAAGCTCCGGCGGGCAAGGACATCGACGTCGACATCGACATCGATTACAACGGCCAGCACTACGAGCAGCACGTCGACATCGACGCGGACGCCGACAACGCACCGGTCGCGGGCAGGTAGCGCGTGACCGGCGGGGGAGTCGTCGACGCGTCCGGCATCGTCGCCTCGATCCTGGCGAGCTACCGGAACGTCGGCGTCGAGTACCAGCGGCGGGTCACCGGCGATCCCGGGGCGCTGACCGCGGTGGCACAGCGGCGCGGTGGGCAGGCGAGCACGGTTTCCGGGAAGTCACGCGAAGTCGTGGACGCGGCGACCGGATTGCACGCGGCGTGGGAAGGTGCCGCGTACGACGCCTATGCCGCGGCGAGCGGCAAGATCGGCACCGAACTCGGGGCCGTCGGGGTCAAACTGGACGCGCAGGCGATGGCGCTCACCGGTGCCGCGACGGCGTTGCGCACGGCTCGCGCCAGTGTCGATTCGGCGCTCGCGCGGTTCGACCAGTACGCGCGCCAGCTGACCAACCCGGCGCGGACGGCGTCGGCGAGCGCGGTGAACGACTTCGTCACGGCGGCCCGTCAACTCGGTGAATCCCTTGTGGCGGCGGCGAAAGCGGCGGCGAACCAGCTGGGCGTGACGCTGGCGCAGTTGTTCCCTCCGGAGTCCACAGTGGAAATCGGGCGGGTCGAGCACGAGTTCGGCAAGTACGGCACCGGCGCGTTGCACTGGGTCAACGGCGAACCACTCGACGGCCGCAGCAGGCCGCGTTCTTCGCCGTCATGGTTCGGGAACTCGGGCTGGAAGAAGCTCACCTGGGACGGGCTCCAAGGCACTCGCGCCCCGCGTGCCGGGGACACTCCGTTCGGACGCCCGGAGCCGACCACGCTCGGCGGGAAAGCCTGGCAGAACACGGAAATCACCTACGCCAAGTGGCGGGGCGAGCAGAACGGGATCACCCCGGGATGGGACTTCAAGGTCGCTTCCCAGGGCTGGGACGCCAAGGCCGCCGGGCATGTGGAACTGGCCGCGCTCCACGAGAGCGTGGACGGGAAACTGGAATACGGTGTCGCCGAAGCCAGTGGCAAGGCGTCGGTTTTCGTTGGTGCTGAAGGGAATCTCGCGGTGCAGGCCGGTGCGGACGGTGTTGGCGCGCATCTCAACGGGTTCGTCGGTGGCAAGGTCGAAGGTGAGGTCGCGGCCGATGTCGCCGGTGTCGGCGTCGGCGCGAGCGGGACACTGCAGTACGGCCTCGGCGCGCAGCTCGACGCGCAGGCCGTGTACGACGCCGGGCACGTCAAGGTCGACTTCAAGGCGGGTGCCGCGCTCGGCCTGGGCTTCGGTGTCGGCGCGAAGATCGACATCGACCTCCCGAAGATGTACGAAACCGCCGAGGAGTACGGCGGTGCCGTGGTGGACGGCGTGAGTGGCGCCGCGAGCGACGCCGCCACCGCCATCGGGTCCATGTGGGACGGCGCGGCGTCCTTTGTGGAAACGGCTTATGCGGAGTCGTGGTGATGACAGTCGACAATGGACAGGACCGGATCTCCCTGCCGTTCGGTTTCGACGTACCGGACGGCTGGACCCCGGTCGACCCGGAGAAGGCCGGCGCGCCCTCGGCCGCGTTCGTCGCCGTGCGCCCGGATTCGGGCGGCGACTTCACGCCGAACATCACCCTGAGCGTCCGGCATCGCCCGGACGCCGCCACGATCCTCGAGATCGCCGACGAAGCCGTGGAACGTCTCGGCAGGTCGATGGCCGAGCTCGATGTCCTCAGCCGCCGGGAAGTCGGCGCACCGCCGGACAACGGCGTGGCACAGGTGCTGCGGATAGTGAGCGGGAGCGGGCAGGAACTCGTGCAGTCCCAGGTGCATCTGACCGTGCCGGGCACGGCCGGGCGCCGCGACCGCGTGATCGTCGAACTCGCCTGCACTTCGGCCCCTCAGCAGTCGGAGCCGGTCGTCGGCGAGTTCCAGCGGTTCGTCGCGAGCTTCCATGTGCGCTCCGGCGGCACCCTGAGTTTTGTTGATACACAAGGAGATACACAGTGAACGTCGATCCCTACGCGATGCCGGACATGGACGAGCTGCTGGCGCAGGTGCGGCGGCAGACCGAAGAGGTGCAGCGCATCCAGCGGACCGTCGAAGCGATGGAGATCAAGGGCCATTCGCGCGGCAACGAGGTCACGGTGGTGCTGCGCGGGGACGGCCGGTTCAGCGCCGTCGACATCGACCCGGAGGCCATCCGCCGTTATGACGCCCGGAACCTCGGCGAGATCGTGCTGGAAGCGGTGAACAACGGCCTGCAGAAACTGGCCGAGGCCAGCAACGCGAAGTTCGCCCCGGTGATCGAATCGGCGAGGTCCCTCGACTCATGACGGTTCCCGCCACGGTTCACGCCGGCTCCACGCGCAGGGTCACCGTGGTCACCCCGCGCGCGCGAGTCGACGTCGCGCTGCCCCCGCAAAGCACTTTCGCCGAGCTCGTCCCGCAGCTGGTCCGGCTCGCGGCCGCGTCCGGGCAGGCGGCGGCCGACCATCCGGGCTGGGTGCTGTCCCGCCTCGGCGGCGCGCCGCTGGCGCTGGGACTGACCGTCGCCGCCGCGCAGGTCCGCGACGGTGAGGTGCTCCACCTGACCCCGCGCGAACGGCCTCGCGGCCCGCTGCTGTTCGACGACGTCATCGACTCGATCGCCAGCGTCGCCGAGTCGGGCACGGGCGCCTGGGGACCGAAAGTCGCGCGCCAGGCGGGAATCGGCGCGGCGGTGGTGCTTCTCCTTGGTGCGGCGGCGCTTCTGCAGGCGGCCGACGCGGGAACCGTGCTGGCGCCGATCGGGACTGGCTTGCTCGCGCTGATGTTGCTGCTCGGTGGTGGTGCGCTGAGCCGTGCGTACGGCGACGCCGGTGCTGGAGCGGCCGGAGCGCTGGCCGGCGTCGGCGCCGCGTTTCTCGCCGGGATGTCGGCGTTGCCGCCGCACGCGATGGTGTCGACGACGGCGGGTTCCTTGGCCGCGGGGTTCGCGGCGGTGACGGTTTACGGTGTGCTCGCGGCGGTTTCGGTCGCCGACCGGCTGCCGTGGTTCGTCGCGGTTTCGGTGTCTTCCGGGATGGGCGCGATCACGACCGCGATCGTTTTGCTCGCCGGCACGCGGCCCGAGAGCGCGGCCGGAGTGGTCGCCGTGCTCGCGACGGCGTTGGCCGCGGTGGCGCCGATGCTCGCGCTGCGGCTCGGCAGGCTGCCGCTGCCGCGGGTGCCCGACGACATGGATTCCTTCCGTGCCAACGAACAGCCTTCCCTCGGCGACGACATGGTCGGCCAGACCTCGCACGCCCAGGGGCTGCTGAACAGTCTGCTGATCGCGCTCGGGCTCGTCGTGCTGGCGTCGTCGATCGTGCTGGTCGAGTCCGGTGGCGCGTGGGAAGCCGGGCTCGTCGCGTTGCTCGGGCTGGCCTGGATGCTGCGGTCGCGCTCGTACGCGGGCACGGTGCAGCGGCTGGTGCTGGTCGGTTTCGGGCTGGCGTCGCTGGTGAGCGCCGGGATCTGGCTCGCCGCCGGCGACGCGCGCTCGATGCTGTTCGCGGCCGGGCTCACGGTCGTCGTCGCCGCGGTGATCTGCCTGGTCTACGCGGGGCGGGTGGCGCGTGGACACCGTTCGCCGTACTGGGCGAGGCTGCTCGACATCTCCGAGTTCCTCTGCCTGCTCTCGCTCGTGCCGATGGTCGCCATGATCGCGGGGATCTACGAGGCCGTCCGCGGCTGAGAGTTGCTACTTCGGCAAGGTAGTTTGCCAGTTCTCGTGATTGTCGTGCACAGTCGGTTTCATGACGAAACGAGAGAAATACGACGTAGTGATCGTGGGCGGTGGGACGGCCGGGCTGAGCGCGGCGTTGACGCTGTCTCGGGCGCGGCGCGCGGTGCTGGTGATCGACTCCGGCTCCCCGCGCAACGCCCCGGCCGGGCACGTCCACAACTACCTGGGCCGCGAAGGCACGCCGCCGGGTGAGCTGCTGGCCATCGGCCGCGGCGAGGTCGAGGGCTACGGCGGCGAGATCGTGACCGGCTCCGCGACCGCGGCTCGCGCCCTCGAAGGCGGTTTCCGGGTGGAACTCGGTCGGGTGGAACTCGGTCGGGTGGAGCTCGGTCGGGTGGAGCTCGGCGACGGCGGTTCGGTGTTCGCGCGGCGCCTGCTGGTGACCACCGGCCTGACCGACGAGCTGCCCGAGGTCGCGGGCCTGGCCGAGCTGTGGGGGACCGACGTCCTGCATTGCCCGTACTGCCACGGCTGGGAAGTGCGGGACCGGGCCATCGGCGTCCTCGCGACCGGGCCGATGTCGCTCCATCAGGCGCTGATGTTCCGGCAGTGGAGCGCGGACGTGACGCTGTTCCTGAACGCCGCCGTCGAGCTCACCGCCGAGCAGGCGGAGCAGTTCGCGGCCCGCCGGATCGCCGTCGTCGACGGGCAGGTCGCCGCGGTGGAAACCGCCGGGGGCAGGCTCTCCGGCGTCCGGCTGACCTCCGGTGAGGTCTTCCCGAGACAGGCACTCGTGGTCGCGCCGCGGTTCACCGCTCGTGCCGATGTCCTTGCCTCCCTTGGGCTGGAGCCCGTCGTGCAGGAGCTCAACGGGTTCGTCCTTGGCAGCACCGTGCCCGCCGACCCGACCGGCGCGACCGCGGTGCCCGGCGTCTGGGTGGCGGGGAACGTCACGGATTTCAAGGCCCAGGTGATCGTTTCCGCCGCCGCTGGGCTGACCACGGCCGCCGCCATCAACATGGACCTCATCGACGAGGAAACCCGCGACGCCGTGGCCGCCCACCGCGTCTTCTCCGCGGAAACCGAACGCGAGGTTTCCGAGCTGGTACTCGGCAACCGCCGCCACGGCCTGTGAACACACCTAGACAAGGAGTTTCGAGCATGTTCGACGAGCAGTCGTGGGAAGAGCGTTACCGCGAGAAGACCGCCGTCTGGAGTGGGCAGCCGAACCAGCAGCTCGTGGACGAGGCGTCCGACCTGCCGGTGGGGACCGCGCTCGATGTCGGCTGCGGCGAAGGCGGCGACACGCTCTGGCTCGCTTCGCGCGGCTGGAAGGTGACGGCCGTGGACTTCTCCACCGTCGCCCTGAACCGCGCCGCCGGCCATCTGGGAGACCTGGCCGAGGGCGTCGAGTGGGTGCACGCCGACCTGACCAAATGGACCCCTTCCGCGGGGCACTTCGACCTGGTCACCGCGCAATTCATGCACCTGCCGACGGCCGACCGCGAACCGCTGTTCGCCCGGCTGGCCGACTCCGTCGCGCCCGGCGGGACGCTGCTGATCGTCGGCCACTGCATGAACGACCTGCACGTCGCCGCGCACCGGCCGCCGGACATGTTCTTCACCGCCGACGAGGTCGCGAAGTCGTTGGACCCCGGGCAGTGGGAAATCGTCGTCGCCGAGGAACGGCGCCGGCCCGCCCACCCCCACGAAGGCGAGAACATCCACGTCGCCGACGCCATCCTCCGCGCCCGCCGCCGCTGACCGCCCCGCCATCTGTCGACAGGTGGCGATCTCTTGGAAACCGAGAGATCGCGTTCTGTCGACAGATGGCGGAGGGCCGGGGCTAGACGTCCAGGGCGAGAGGGAGGGTGCGGCGGATGGCGGCGGCGTGGCGGCCGTGGAGGGGGACGACCCGGAGGCCGAGGTCGGCGGCGCTCGGCAGGTCGCCCTGACGGGAGCCGACGCGCAGCGTGACCTCGGACCGTTCCTTGCCCGCGGGAGTCCGGCGCAGCGTGTACGAGCACGCCGTGAAAGCGGCCGTGGGCAACGAAAGATCCAACGCGCGGCCGATGTCCTGCCGGGATCGCGGCGCGAAGCAGGCTTGCGAAGTCGCCCCGGCCGACCAGGTCCGCCAACTGTCCGTGATCTCCGGTGTGCCCTGCCGCTCGACGCCGAGCGAAACCCGGAGTTCCTCGCCGAGCTCACCGGCTTCGAGCACCGTGCTCTCATAACCGGCTTCGGCGAGCGTGCCCATCAGGCCGAGCGCGGCGCACGCGGTGCTGCGCAGCGCGCCGATTTCGCCGCCCCCGCGGGCGAGCGCGGCGATCGGGGCTTCGTCGGGCCGGTACCGCACGGCGAACCAGTGCGCCCGGAACGGCTCACCGTCCTCGCGCGGGACCGTCCACGTGAGCAGCTGCGCTGTCGCGAGCGGGATGTCGGTCTGCCGGTAGGTCTCCCGCAGGATCGCCATCAACGCGTCCGGCTCCGGCGTGACCGGCCCGGTCAGCCGCACGATCGCGGTCCAGCCGCCGTCCACCTCGGCGACGCCGAACCGGTTGCCCGCGCGGTCGACGTGCTGCCGGACGCGAACGGGCCCGACGATCCGGTGCAGCGGGTCGGAGCTGTCGCGGCGGTTGTCGTGCTGGCGCAGGCGGTGGCCGATCCAGATCAGCGCCCACCCCGCCAGATGCCGTCCGGAGATCCGGATCGACGTCGTCAGGAACGCGACGGCGGCCAGTGCGCAGATCGTGATCCACAGCGGCTGGGCGACGTGGTCGAGCCCGATCGCGAGCAGTACCGCGATCCCGGCGAGTTCCCAGATCGCGAGCTGCAGCGGCCGCACCGGCAGGATCCACGCCCACGCCGAAGCGCGCTGGGGACCTGTTGTCGTTGTCTCTTGGGTGCCGATACGAGCGTCAACGGACACAGCTCTCCCCTTTTCGCGCGTGAATTCAACGGTATAGGTGACTTCCTGGTCGCTCTGCCGGAAAAATTGCCCACACGATCGGATGAGTGCGACGCCTAGCATCGGGGTCCAAGTCAGGTTTGGGAACTCGGGGAGCACTGGGTGTGGACACAGCGTGATCAGATCCAGGCGTACCAGTTCCTGCGCCGGAGGCTGGTTTCCGCATTGGTCGCGGCCGACGCCAACCATCCCGTTTCGCCCAGCCGGCGCCTGATTCTCGGTACTTCCATCGGCGTCGGGGTGGCGTTGCTGATCACGGCCGTGTTCGGGGTGATCGGTTTGCTCAAGCCGTCCGGCGGCAAGGACTGGCTCTCCGGCGGGCACGTGATCGTCGAAGAGGGCACCGGCGCGCGGTTCGTCCTCGGGCAGGACAACGCGCTGCACCCGGCCCTCAACTACGCCTCCGCCCGGCTGCTCGCGGGCGGTAACGGCGACGGGACGGTGACGGTCCCGGCGAAGAATCTCGCCACCGCGCCGCGTGGCGCCACCGTCGGCATCGTGGGCGCACCGGACTCGCTGCCCGGCGGTGCCGGTCTCGTCACGACGCCGTGGAACAGCTGCTCCCGCACTACTCAGGACGCACCGTCGGGCGCCGAACCGACGTTGACGGTCCTGCTCGGCGCGGCGGCTACGGGCCGTGAGCTCGCCCGCGGCGAAGGCGTCCTCGTCCGCCTGCCCACCGGCGAGCGCTACCTCGTCTCCGCCGGCCATCGGTTCCGCCTGAGCGCCGACGCGAGCGCTGCTCTCGGTTACGACCAGCGCGTGCCCGTCGTCGTCTCCGGACGCTGGATCAACACCGTGCCCGCCGGGCGTGACCTGGGGTTCATCGAGGTTCCCGACGCCGGGCGCGCGGGCCCGCGGATCGGTGGCGAGCCGAGCAAGATCGGCCAGGTGCTGGTCGTCCGCGACTCGGTGACCTCGCCGCCGACACCCGCCGGCTACTACCTCGTGCGCAGCGACGGTGTCGAAGTCATCAGCCAGACCGAAGCCGCCTTGATCATGCAGACGCCGGAAAACGGCGACGCCTACGACGGCGCGCCGGGTGAGCCGCTCGTCGTCGCCGCGGCGAATATCGCGAACGTCGCCAGGGCGGGCGATCCCGGGCCTGGCGCCGGCGGCGCGGACGCGGCGGACTACCCCGAGCGCATCCCGGCGGCCGTCGCCGTTACCGGTGCGACAGTGACTGTTTGCGCGGAAGGCACCGGAACGGGTGCTTCGAGGATTACCGTGTCAGGACAGGTGCCGTTGCCGAACGGCGCGAAGAGCATTCCGGTGGTCAACCGGGCGGACGCCCGCGTGGCCGACGAGGTGTACGTGCCGCCGTCCGGTGGCGCGATCGTCGCGGACCGATCTGGGACGGGCACGGTTTATTTGGTGACTGACTTGGGCATGAAGTATCCGGTGGTGAACTCGCAGGCGCTAACCTCACTGGGATACGGCGCGATGGCCAAGCAACCGGTTTCCGGTGGCTTGCTGGCACTGGTGCCGACCGGCCCCGCGCTGGACCCGGTCAAGGCAGCCGGGTTCGCGGGTCCCGCCGGTGGAGCGGGCTGAAATGACGCAACTGCTCACGAAGGCGAAGGAGGGCGGACGCATCGTGGAACGTATCAAGGTGGGGGTCATCGAGGATCATCCGCTGTATCGGGAGGCCGTCGCGCGGGTTCTCGACGAGGCCGAGGACATCGAGTTGGGCGCGGTGGCCGACTCGGTGGCGCGGTTCGCGGTCTGCCGTCAGCCGGTCGGCAGCGTGATCGTGCTCGACCTCAAGCTGCGCGGGGTCGCCGACGCGGCCGCGGTGCTCGAGGTCAACGGCATGGGACATCGGGTGCTGGTGGTTTCGGCGCATGCGGGGAAGAACGAGGTGCTCGGCGCGATAGCCGCGGGGGCGCACGGGTATCTGTCGAAGGACGCCGACGGCGAGGAGATCCTGCGCGCGATCAGGACGATCGCGGTCGGCAACACCTATGTGTCGCCGACGCTGGCGTCGATGGTCCTCAACGCGAGCCAGACGACGAACGCCGGGCCGAAGCTGGACCTGTCCAAGCGCGAGCGCGAAGTGCTGCAGCTGGTCGCGGCGGGGGAACGGGACGTCGACATCGCGTCGATCCTCGGCATCAGCGTCCGGACTGTCCGGTCCTATCTCGACCGCATCCGGGACAAGACCGGAGAACGCCGTCGCCCGGGCCTCACCATGATCGCCATCAAAGAAGGCCTAGTCCCCGAACCCCAGCTCTGAAACTTCCGAATATGTCGACAACTCTTGTTAGCGAACCTAACAAGAGTTGTCGACATATTCGGAACGTCAGAGGCGGCGGTTGGTGAGGGCGCCAGTGGCGGCGCGGGCGCGGGTCGCCAGCTCGGGGTCGATGTCGACGACGACGACCTCAGGCCCCGCGCCGAGGTGTGCGTGGACGTGCCCGAAGCCGTCGGAGACGATCGAGTGGCCGATGCCGGTCGGGGCCTTCGGGTTGACCTCGGTGTCCGTCGCCTTCGGATCCGCCTGGTCGCAGCCGAGGATCCAGCAGCCCGAGTCGAGCGCGCGGGCCCGCACGAGGACCTCCCACTGCTCGACCTTGCCCTCGCCCGCACCCCAGGACGTCGGCACGACGACAGCGGCCGCGCCCCCGTCGGCGAGCGCGCGGAAGAGCTCCGGGAACCGCATGTCGTAGCAGGTGGCGACACCGAGCTTGACCCCGTCGACCTCGACCGTGACGAGTTCCGTCCCGGGCGCGACGGTGTCGGACTCGCGGAAGCCGAACGCGTCGTACAGGTGGATCTTGTGATAGCCCCGGTGCTCGCCGAGCCCGGTGATCAACGCCGTGTTCCGCACGCGGCCGTCGTCGGACGGGGTGAACATCCCGGCGACGACGAGCACGCCGAACTCCTCCGCGATGCCCGCAACCGTTTGCGCCCAGGGCCCGTCCAGCGGTTCCGCGATCGGCCCGAGCGGCCCGCCGAAGCGCGCCTGGGTCGCTTCGGGGAAGAGCACGACCCGTGCGCCGTCGGCCGCGGCGGTGGCGACACCGTCACGGATGAGCTTGAGGTTGGTCTCGGGATCGTCGCTCGACGTGAGCTGGCACAGCCCGATTCGCAGCACTGCTGACTCCTTCATTGTGGGACGGTCCTCCCACGGAGTATGCCCCGGAGGGCCACCTCGTACCCTTGACCCATGCTGAACCGCACCGACCTGCGTGGGCAGGTTCCGTCCGCCGCCGAACTACGCGCCACCCTGCCGCGCGCCGAGTACGACGTGGACGCGGCGCTGCATCAGGTACGACCGGTGGTCGAGGCGGTCCGCGAACGCGGCGTCGAAGCCGTCCTGGAGTACACCGAGCGGTTCGACCACGTCCGCCCGAAGACCGTCCGTGTCCCGCGTGAGCTGCTGACCAGCGCCCTCGCCGAGTTGGCGCCCGCTGTGCGCGCCGCGCTCGAAGAGGCCATCGAGCGGACCCGGAAGGTCCACGCCGACCAGCGCCGCTCCGACGTCACGACCCAGGTGGTCGACGGCGGCACGGTGACCGAGCGCTGGGTGCCGGTCGAGCGGGTCGGGTTGTACGCGCCCGGCGGGCTCGCGGTGTACCCGTCGACGGTGGTGATGAACGTCGTCCCGGCGCAGGCCGCGGGCGTCGAGTCGCTTGTCGTCTGCTCGCCGCCGCAGGCCGATTTCGGCGGGTTGCCGCACCCGACCATCCTGGCCGCCGCCGAACTGCTCGGCGTCGACGAGGTGTGGGCCGTCGGTGGCGCGCAGGCCGTCGCGCTGCTCGCGTACGGCGGCACGGACACCGATGGCACCGAGCTGACCCCGGTCGACATGGTCACCGGGCCGGGCAACATCTACCTGACCGCGGCCAAGCGCATGCTGCGCGGCCTGATCGGCATCGACAACGAAGCCGGGCCGACCGAGATCGCCGTCCTGGCCGACGAAACGGCGTCGCCGGTGCATGTCGCCGCCGACCTGATCAGCCAGGCCGAGCACGACCCGCTGGCCGCCAGCGTGCTCGTCACCACCTCCGAGGCGCTCGCCGACGACGTCGACGCCGAGCTGTCGAAGCGGATTTCGGAGACAAAACACGCCGAGCGCGTCGCGGATGCGTTGAGCGGCAAGCAGTCCGGGATCATCCTGGTGTCCACGGTGGAGGACGGCATCAAGGTCGTCGACGCGTACGCCGCCGAGCACCTCGAGATCCAGACGGCCGACGCCCGCGCGGTGGCGGCCAAGGTCCGCAACGCCGGCGCGATCTTCGTCGGGGCGTACGCGCCGGTTTCGCTCGGCGACTACTGCGCGGGCTCCAACCACGTGCTGCCGACGGGCGGTTTCGCGCGGCACTCCTCGGGGTTGTCCGTGCAGAGCTTCCTCAAGGGCATCCACGTCGTGGACTACGGCGAGCAGGCGCTGCGCGAGGTCGCGTCGATGGTCGTCGCGCTGGCCAACGCCGAAGACCTGCCCGCGCACGGCGAGGCCATCACCGCGAGGTTCGAGGGGGACGCCAAGTGACCACGCTCGATGAGGTGACGCTGGCGGACCTCCCGCTGCGCGACGACCTGCGCGGCCGCAGCCCGTACGGCGCGCCGCAGCTGGACGTCCCGGTTCAGCTCAACACCAACGAAAACCCGTACCCGCCGCCGGACGCGCTCGTCGCGGATGTCGCGGAAGCCGTGCGCGTGGCGGCTTCTTCGCTGAACCGGTACCCGGATCGTGACGCCGTCGAGCTGCGGCACGACCTGGCGGACTACCTCTCGGTGTCGACGCGGGTGCTCGTGCACGAGCGGAACGTGTGGGCCGCCAACGGTTCCAACGAGATCCTGCAGCAGATCCTGCAGGCCTTCGGCGGTCCCGGTCGGACGGCTCTCGGTTTCGAGCCGTCGTATTCCATGCACCCGATCATCGCGTCCGGCACGCGCACGGAATGGGCGCCGACGCCGCGCCGGGCGGATTTCACGCTGGACACCACGGCAGCGGCCGAGGTCATCGCGCAGCGGCGTCCGGACCTGGTTTTCGTGACCAGTCCCAACAATCCGACCGGCGGCTCGATCCCGTTGCCGGAGCTGGAACTGTTGCTGGAGAGCGCGCCGGGCATCGTGGTCGTGGACGAGGCGTACGCCGAGTTCTCGTCGCAGCCCAGCGCGGTCGAGCTACTGGAGAAGTTCCCGGCGAAGCTGATCGTCTCGCGGACGATGAGCAAGGCGTTCGCGTTCGCCGGCGGGCGGCTCGGTTATCTCGCCGCCGCACCGGCTTTCGTCGACGCGCTGCAGCTCGTCCGGCTGCCGTACCACCTTTCGGCGTTGACCCAGGCCGCCGCGCGGGCGGCACTGCGGCACGCCGACGCGACGCTCGCATCGGTCGCGAAGCTCGCGTCCGAACGGGACAGGGTCGCGCAGTCGTTGCAGGGACTGGGTTTCACGCCCGTTCCCAGTGACTCGAACTTCATCCTGTTCGGCCAGTTCGCCGATCCGACGGCGAGCTGGAAGTCCTATTTGGACCAAGGGGTGCTGATCCGCGACATCGGCATCGAGCACCACCTGCGCGTGTCGATCGGGACGCCGGAAGAAAACGACGCCTTCCTCGAGGCGAGCAAGGAGGTCCCGCGATGACCCGCATCGGCAAAGTGGAACGCACCACCAAGGAGTCGTCCATCAGCGTTCAGCTCGACCTGGACGGCACGGGCGAGGTGGAGATCTCCACCGGGGTCCCGTTCTACGACCACATGCTGACCGCGTTCGGCGTGCACGGCTCGCTGGACCTGAAGGTCGAGGCCACCGGCGACATCCACATCGACGCGCACCACGTCGTCGAGGACACCGCCATCGTGCTGGGACAGGCGATCCGGCAGGCGCTCGGCGACAAACGCGGCATCCGGCGCTTCGGCGACGCGTGGATCCCGATGGACGAAACCCTCGCGCACGCCGCGATCGACGTCTCTGGGCGGCCGTACTGCGTGCACCTCGGCGAGCCGGAGCAGTTCAACGCGTTCACCATCGGCGGGAACTACCCGTTCGTGCTGACCCGGCACGTGTTCGACTCGCTGTCGTTCCACGCGCAGATCGCGCTGCACGTCCGCGTGCTGCACGGCCGGGATCCGCACCACATCGCCGAAGCCGAGTACAAGGCTGTTGCCCGTGCTCTGCGCACTGCGACCGAACCTGACCCGCGCGCCGGTGGTATCCCGTCCACCAAGGGTGTTCTGTAGTCGTTCTGCTCGGCTTTGGGTGGTCACGGGTGGGTGGGTTTCAGGTGGTCCGGATGGATATTTTCGCTCCTCGCATTACCTTGGTGAGGTTTGCGGCAGCGAAAACACCCATCCGGCATGGAACCTCTGCTCACCCCGCCGCCGGTGGTGACGCCGCCGTACTGCCAGCGCTTCAGACCCGGGGTGGCACTGGCAGAGGTCCCGGGCGGGCCGGTGGCCGCGATGACGGTCGAGGTCGTCGCGGTCAGGCGGCCTGCTCATGCGGGAGAACATGGGCGAGGTTGCGGATCGGGACCTGCTCCTGATCCAGCCACTTGGGTGGGATGAACTCCGGGATCCCGTGCACCATCCGGATCGACCAGCCCCCGTGATGCACCTCCATATGGTGAAACAGGCACAGCAGCACCGTGTTGCCCAGGTCTGTCAGGCCACCGTCGGCCCATTCCGTCACGTGATGTGCCTGGCAGTAGCGGGGCCTGCGGTGACAGCCCGGTCGGGCGCAGCCCCGGTCCCGGGTCACCAGGGCCCGGAACTGTGC